>NZ_JBWKEY010000014.1:0-323484 GCF_056435225.1 Streptomyces sp. NPDC043996
GCTGCACGAGTTCCCACTCGGCATCGGACAGTTCATGGCGGCGTATCACCACCCCATGATCCACAACCCAAGATCACTTTGACGACAGGGCCTAGGCGCCCCTGGGCGCGAAGAACTGCGGGTGTGTCTTCGCACGTCGAGACAGGTTCGGTTCCCAGTGGTGTCGGCAGATCCGGGCACTCTCCCCACGAAAGACGGTTCGGCACGCCCGCCCGCAACGCCCCGCGCACCGCAACGCGCACCCCAGGCCGACACCCGCCCCACCGCACTCACGGCCACCGACATTCAGACCCACTACACACTTCGCCTGCTCCTCGCGCTGCACCTGCCCGAGACCGAACTCGTCTACGACATCGACGACGCCACCGGCACCACGAGCATCCAACTCCAGCGCGGCGACGGCGCATGGGCCCGCGTCCCCTTCAGCACTGACCAAAGCGTCACCTACGGCGGCGACGCCGACCTGTGGGCACCCGCGGCCTTGTTCGCTCGGGTGCGGGGGTTTCAGCCCGTCCGGCGATTGAGGACAAGCGCGCAGCGCGACAGATTCAGCCCGTCCGGCGTTTGAGGACGAGGCGCGGAGCGCCGATTTAGGGGGTGCGCCCCGCAGGGCGTCGCGCGGGGGTGCGCCGGGCCAGGAGCAGGGTCGCCAGGGCGACCACAGTCACCGCCACCAGGTGTTCGCGGCCCGCCAGGTTCGGCTTGAGGAAGGAGCCGACGACCGTCGGTACGACCATGGCCAGGCACAGGACCGGCGCCCGCAGCCGCACCGCGAGGTAGGTGAACAGGCCCACGACCGCCGCGGAGGCCCCCGTGTCGACGGCGCTCGCGTACGAGGCGGGCACCCCCGCCCAGTGGCCGGGGCCGATCGCCACCATCACCCGCGCGGCGAGCGTGCCCGCGAGGGTGGCGCCGTACGCGACGAGGAGGGTCCGCCGCCACCCGATCAGGAGCTGCGCGAGGCCGAAGGCCAGCACGAGGCGGGGGACGCCGCCCCACGGCGGCTGCTCCCGGGTCGGGATGAACACCGAGAGCGGGGTGCGCAGCAGCGACTGCCACAGCGGCTGGTCGGCGCGGACCTCGCCGAGGAAGCGCACGACCGCGTCGCTCGCGGGGATCTGCTCCAGGCCGTGCAGCACCAGCATCGCGGCGGTGCCGGAAAGGGCGAGGAAGACGCCCCCCGCGCCCCGGGCCCGCAGCTCGCGCCAGGCGGCGACGGGCACGCGCCGCCACTCCCCGCGCAGCGCGCCCCGGACCCGGGCCAGCGGGCGTCTTCGCCCGGGGTCGTGCTCATCGGCTCGCCGCGGCATCGGCCGTCCGTCCTCTTCCCACCGCGTCGCGCCGCCGGCACTTCGCACCACTAGTGACTGTATGTACTGTCCTGTGGCCAAGGCTAACGGGCGCGGGCGCGGAGGGCCCGGGGGATCAGACCGGGCCCCCGGGGATCAGACCGTGCTCAGCGCCACCGTGGGGGAGAGCCGGGCGGCGCGCGCCGCCGGGTAGAGACCGGCGAGGACGCCGACCACGAGCGTCGCGGCGATGCCGCCCGCGAGCGCCCACGGCGGCACGACCGGCGTCCACCCCTGGGCGCGCGCGAAGCCGTACGTGGCGAGGGCGCCGAGAACCGCGCCCGCGACGCCGCCGAGCGCGGAGAGCAGCAGCGACTCGGTGAGGAACTGCGCCCGGATCGCGCCCCGGGTGGCGCCGATGGCGCGGCGAAGGCCGATCTCCTGGCGGCGCTCAAGGACCGAGATCACCATGGTGTTGGCGACGCCGACGCCGCCGACGAGCAGCGCCACCGCGCCGAGCCCCAGCATCAGGGCGGTGAGCCCCTCGTCGGTCGCGGCCTTCGCGGCGAGCGCGTCGGACGGGCGCGAGACCCGCACCGTGCCCTCGTTGCCCGGGTTCACGGCCCGCGCGAGCACCGCGCGCACGTCCGCCACCGCCGCGTCCCTGGACCGCTCGAAGACGGTCGTGGGGCGGCCGTCGAAGCCGAAGTACCGCTCGGCGGCCGGGAACCCGACCAGGGCGACCCGGTCCAGGGTCGGCACCAGCTCCACCGGCGCGAGGATGCCGACGACCACGACGTACCGGTCCCCCATCATGATCTTCTCGCCGGGCGCGGTGACCCCGAGCCGCGCCGCCGCCACCCGCCCGAGCACCGTCACCGGCAGCCGCTCGCGCGCCCGGTCAAGCCACACCCCCCGCTCCACCCGGGTGCCGAGCGTGGCCAGCAGGTCGGTCCGCGCCGCCTGCGCGGTCACGCCGGGGGCGCGCTCCTCGGGGACGGCGGCACTGCGCCGCACGCGCGCGTCGACGTCGCCCGTGGCCGTGGCGCCGAGGACCGGGCCCACGCGCTCCACCATCGCGACGGCGTTCTCCGGCAGCGGCACCCGGTTCCGGTCCGCGTCCTCGCCCGCCTCCGCGGTCAGCAGGTTCGTGCCGAGCCGGTCCAGGCGCTGCATCAGGTCGGCGCGGCTGGACGTGGACAGGCCGACGACGGCCACCATCGTGGCGATGCCGATCGCGATGCCGAGCGAGGACAGGACGACGCGGGCCCGCCGGGCGCGCAGGCCGACGGCGCCCACGCGCAGGACGTCCGCCGGGGAAAGCCGCGCGGGCCGCAGCCGCCGGGCGCTCACGCCGTACCCCCAGGGCGCCCGCCGGTGTCGGCGATGATCCGTCCGTCGCGGAAGCGGACGCGGCGCGGCAGCGCGGCGGCGATGTCGTGGTCGTGGGTGATGACGCAGACGGTCGTGCCGGACGCGTTGAGCTCCCGGAGGAGGTTCATCACGACTTCGCCGGACGCGGAGTCCAGGGCGCCGGTCGGCTCGTCGGCGAGCAGCAGCGAGGGCGCGCCGACGACGGCGCGGGCGAGGGCGACGCGCTGCTTCTCGCCGCCGGACAGCTCGCCGGGCCGGTGGTCGAGCCGGTGCCCGAGCCCCACCCGCTCCAGGGCCGCGCGGGCGGCCTCGCGGCGCCGCCGGGCGGGGACGCCCGCGTACAGCAGCCCGTCGGCGACGTTGTCGACGGCGCCGCGCCCCGCGGCGAGGTGGAAGTGCTGGAACACGAACCCGATGTGCCGGGCCCTGAGCGCGGCGACCCGCGCGTCGGACAGCGCCCCGACGTCGTGCCCCGCCACCCGCACGGTGCCCGCGCTGGGCCGGTCCAGGGTGCCGATGAGGTGCAGGGCGGTGGACTTCCCCGAGCCCGAGGGCCCCACGATCGCGAGCAGTTCCCCGGCGCGCACGGTGAGGTCGACGTCCCGCAGGGCGGTGACGCCGCCGGGGTAGCTCTTGCCCACCCCGCGCAGCTCGACGACGGCGGCCGCGGCTGTGGCTGTGGTGCTGGTCGGCTCGGTCACTGGGCCGCCACCCCCACCCGCTGGCCCGCGCGCAGCCCCGCCCCGCTGACCTCGATGTTCCCGTCGGCGGTCAGGCCGGTCTCGACGCGCACCAGGCGGGTGCGTCCGCCCTCCACCAGCTGCAGCCCGTATCCGCCGCGCTCGCCGCGCAGCGCGACGACCGCCTCGACGGGCACCGCGAGGACGCCCCGGCGGCGCTCGCTGACGAAGGTCACGCTGGCCGTCGCCCGCGCCGCCTTCCCCGACAGCGCGGACGCGCCGCCCCGCAGTGCGATCTCCACGGTGATGCCGTCACCCCCGGAGGCGGCACCTTCGCCGTCTGACTCCGGCCGTACCGTCCCCGTCACCCGCCCCCGCACCTTCTTCCCGTCGCCGAGCGTCACCTCGACCCGGGTGCCCGTCGCCGCCAGCGGGCCGTCCCGCTGGTCCAGGTCGGCGCGCACCACCGGCTGGGGCGACGCGGCGGTGAGGACCACGGTGTCGGGTCCTACCTGGTCGGCGAGGGCGGCGTCGGCCGCGGTCACCTTGACGGGGCCGCGCTGGAACACGACGTGCCCCTTGCCGACGCGGCCCGTCGGCGTCCGGTTGAGGGACTTCTGCCAGCGCTTGACGGCCGCTGCGGTCGCGGCGTCGTACCGCACGTCCACGTAGAGCCCGGCACCGAACCCCAAGGCCTGGAGCGAGCGTTCTAGTTGGAGCACGTCGGTACCCCGGTCGCCGACGCGCATCTCGCGGAACATCGGCACCGGCCCGTAGAGCAGCGTCACGGGCTTGTCGTCCAGCTCGTACAGCGCCTGCCCCTGCCGGACCGTCGCGCCCTCGCGGGCGGCGACGGTGACCGTGCCCTCGACGGCCGCCTTCACGGACCTGCGCCCGGCGAAGTCCACCGTCCCGTCGGTGGTCTTGCTGCGCACCAGGTCGGTGCGGACGATCTCGGCGGTCGCGGGCGGAGCCGCCCCCTCGTCCCTGGCCCCGGACCGCTCGCCGCCGCCGAACGCGAGGGTGCCCGCGCCCACGGCCCCGGCGGCGGCCACCGCCGCGGCCACCGCCCATCCCGTACGACGCCTCACTGCATGCCGTCCAGGCCGTCCAGGAGCTTGTCCGCGCAGGCGTCCCGGGCGCCGCGGTAGGCGGGGGACTCGGGGTCGTACTTCGGGCTCACGGGGTTCGGGTCGCCGCCGGGCTGCACATTGCCGTCGGACAGGGTCGGGTTGCGGAACTCGGACAGGCCGTTGTCGCGCATGCACTTGGCGTGCGCGAGCATCGACTCGTAGTCCTTCTGCACGTCCCGCTTGGGCGCCTTGTTCATCGCGGCCTCCATCTCGGGGAAGCACACGCCGTCCTTGCCGCCCTTGTACTTGAACCCGGTGTCGCCGGGCTCCTTCACCTTCTCGATCTCGCTCTGGTCCAGGTGGCCGCTGAGCTTGGGATCGGGGAAGTCCTTGAGCCCGGCCTTGGTGCGCATGCAGCGCACGTACTCCATCTGCGCGTCGTAGAAGGCGCTCTTGCCGCTCTTGTCGCCCCCTCCCTCTTTCTCTTCCTTCTTCTTCTCCGTGCCCGCGTCCTTCTCCCCGGGCACGGAGGCGACCTGCTCGTCCTCGCCCCCGCCGTCGTCGCCCGAGCCGCAGCCGACGGCCAGGGCGAGCAGGGGCGCGGCGACGAGCGCGGTGAGGCGGAGGCGGGCGGCGGCGGGAGTCAGCGATGCGATGCTCATGCGGCTCACCGTCGGGCGGCCGCGTGATGGTCAGTCCATGGCCACATGATGAGCGCGTAACAATCGCGGCCAGGACCCCACCAAACCCCTCTGACCAGCCCGTACGGCGCGATCCCTGGCACATAATCGAGCGCATGCCGCATGTGCTCCTCATTGAGGACGACGCCTCCGTGCGCGACGGGATGGAGCTGGTGCTGCGCCGTCACGGCTACGAGGTGTCCGTCGCCGGAACCGGCGAGAGCGCCCTCGCCCTGCTCGACGCCCCCGAGGGCCAGGCCGTCGAGCTCGCCGTGCTCGACCTGATGCTGCCGGGCCTCGACGGCTTCGAGGTGTGCCGCCGCATCCGCGCCCGCGCCGCCCACTCCACCCTGCCCGTCATCATGCTGACCGCGCGCGGCGACGACCAGGACGTCGTCACCGGGCTTGAGGCGGGCGCCGACGACTACGTGGTCAAACCCGTCACCGCCCCCGTCCTGGAGGCCCGCATCCGCGCCGCCCTGCGCCGGGCGACCCCCGTGGCGGCCCGCGACAGCCACGCGGGCCTCGACATCGACCGCGCGGGCCTGACCGTCACCAAGAACGGCACCCCCGTCGCCCTGCCGCCCACCGAACTCCGCCTGCTCCTGGAGCTGTCCGCGTCCCCCGGCCAGGTCTTCAGCCGCGAACAGCTCCTGCGCACGGTCTGGGACCACGACTTCCTGGGCGACTCCCGCATCGTGGACGCGGCCGTAGGAAGACTCCGAGCGAAGATCGAGGACGTGGCGTCCCGCCCGCGCTACATCCAGACGGTCCGGGGCTTCGGCTACAGATTCGGCCCGCTGTGATGCGGAGGCGCGGTGATTCAGCCCGTCCGGCGTTTGAGGACGAGGCGCGAAGCGCCAATGCGGTTAAGCGGGGGGACGGGGGCGGCAGCCCCCGGTTCGGGAAGGGGCGGGCCTGGGGCGCCCCGCGAGGCCTGCGCACCCGCCTGATCACCACCTTCGCCCTGGTCGCCCTCACCGCCACAGCCACAGCCACCGCCCTCGCCTACCGCGAAGCCCGCACGGCAGTGCTGACCCGCACCCAGGAAGCCGTCCAGCAGGACCTCCGCACCCGCCTGGACACCCTCGCCCCCGACTTCGACGTCCCGCCCGACCAGCGCGGCCTGTCCGCGTTCGCGGGCTCGGTGTCCAAGGGCCTGACCGGGGCGCCCCTGGTGGTGGTCCGGTACGAGAAGCTGGTGGCGGCCTCCGAAGGGCCGCCCGACGACCCCCGGATCACCCGCGAGCTGCGCGTCGCCGTCGGCGCCTCCGGCCGCATGCGCCTCCAGCGGGTCACCCACGACGGCGACCCGTACCTGGTCGTGGGCACGCCCGTCACGTACGAGGGCGGGCGCGCGTCCCGCCTTGAGGTGTTCACCGTCACCTCGCTGCGGGCCGAACAGCGCGACACCGAGGCCCTGTTGACGTCCGTACGGGACGGCCTGCTGCCCGTGCTCGTCCTGACCGCGCTGCTCGCGCTCCTCGCGGCCCGCACGGTCCTTCGCCCGGTGCGCGACCTCGGCCGCGCCACCCGCCGCCTCGCCGATGGCGACCTCACGACCCGCGTCGAACCCCGGGGCCGCGACGAACTCGCCGACCTGGCCAGGGACTTCAACACCACCGCCGACGCACTCCAAGAGACGGTGGCCGAGCTGCGCGGCCAGGAGGAGAAGGCGCGCCGCTTCGTCGCCGACGTGTCGCACGAGCTGCGCACCCCGCTCGCGGCGATGACGATGGTGGCGACCGTCCTGGACGAGGACGCCGACCGTTTTCCGCCCGACGCCGCCCGCGCGGCCCGCACCGTCAGCGCCGAGACGGCCCGCCTGACCCGCCTGGTCGACGACCTGATGGAGATGTCCCGCTTCGACGCGGGCGTCGCCCGGCTGCACCTGACCGAGGCCGACCTCGCCGCCACCGTCCGCTCCAGCCTCGACCTGCGCGGCCTGACCGACCGCGTCGAGCTGCGGCTGCCCGCCGCCGCCCCCGCCCTCATCGACGTGCGCCGCGTCGACGTGATCGTCGCCAACCTCGTCGGCAACGCGCTGCGCCACGGCGCCCCGCCCGTGACCGTGACCCTCACCACCGCAAGCGGCGTCGCCGAGCTCACCGTCGCCGACCGGGGCCCCGGCCTGCCGCCGGACGCCCTGACCCGTGTCTTCGACCGCTTCTACAAGGCCGACGCGGCCCGCGCCCGCTCCGAGGGCAGCGGCCTCGGCACCGCCATCGCCTGGGAGAACGCCCGCCTGCACGGCGGTTCCATCGTGGCCGCGAACCGCCCCGAGGGACCCGGCGCGCACTTCACCCTGCGCCTGCCGCTGCGGACCTCCGCACCCCGCACCCCGGAGGACGACACCCCATGACCCTCGCGCGCCCGCGCGCGGCGGCCCTCGCCCTGGCCGCCGCCTTCGCCCTCACCGGCTGCGGCGTCCGCCCCACGGACGTGATGTCCGGCGGGGACCCGGCGACCGGCCTCACCCGGGGCATGCGCCTGTACTTCGCGCAAGGCGGCGGACTCCAGGGCGTCTCGCGCGCCGACGACGGCAGGATCCGGGTGGTCGAGGCGGCCGTCAAGCTGCTGTCCCAGGGCCCGACCCGCGCCGAGCAGGAGCGGGGCCTGAGCAACCTCGTGGAGCTGAACGCGTACTGGGCGACCGCCAAGGGCACCCGTGTCACCTTCCACTCCCCGGACGCCCCCTTCGACCCCGACACCGACCGCCTCGCCAACGGCCAGCTGGTCTGCACCCTCGCCCGCGCCCAGGCCTTCCTGTCGGCCAAGGACGAGGACCGCCGCATCCGCCCCGACGACGTCCAGGTCACCCTCGTCAACTCCGAGCGCCGCCTCGGCCCGTACCGCTGCTCGCAGTTCCTCAACGGCTGAAGTCCCAGGCTGTCACGTCCTGTTGCGGACGAAGGAGTACATCATGTACTGCTTCAGGCCCTTCGTCTTGGGCTTCGCGAGGAGCTCGGTGCTGAGGAACAGGCGGCCGTTGCGGAAGTGCAGCTCGGCGTCGATGGGGACCATGCCGGCGGGCCGGTCCCGGGAGGTGAGCAGCTTCGTCTCCTTCATCGTCCGGCCGTCGAGGGACACCACCTCCACGCCCCCGAGGTCGCGGTAGGCGAGGACGGCGCCGCCGTCCATGCGGATCGGGAACATCGGCACGCCCTCGCCCGCGTTGCCGCGCGGCCCGGTCATCTTCCCGGTGCCCAGCGCGAAGGCGACGAGGTCGTTCGTCGAGTTGTAGCCCTTGGAGCCGTCGCGGCGCGCGGTCGGCACGTACAGCCGGTCGTTGCCGACGACGATGCCCGCGCAGTCGTTGACCACGGAGGTCTCCCCGCAGTCGTGCATGAACCGGCGCTCGGCCAGCGCGATCCTGGAGCGCAGCTTGCCGCGCCCGTCGAGGGCGAACACGTCGGTCGCGCCGGACGCGCTGATCTCGCCGGAGTCGACGCCGACGACGACCGGGTCGGTGGAGATGACGTTGACGTTGCGGACGCCCTGGGGCAGCTTGTGACTCCAGCGGGGCTTGCCCGAGGCGGGGTCCAGGTCCTGCACGGAGAACCTCTCCGCGCCGATCTCGCCGCAGCCGCGCACCGCGACGAGCCGCTCGCCCCCGGCGTAGCCGACGTCCCTGCACCGCTCGCCCGCCTTGGGCTTCCAGCGCGTCGCGCCGGTGCGCAGGTCGAAGGCGGCGCCGCCGTAGAGCCCGCCGACGCCGACCGTGTTCCCGCTGATGGCGACCTGGTTGAACGCCGTCTTCTGCTTCTGGTAGCCGACGGTGAGGGTCTTCGTCCACAGCTTGTCGCCGGTGGCGACCTTGAACGCGGTGACCTGGGTGCAGGGCGCGCGGTAGCCGTTCTCGTCGTGCGCGGCCCCGGCCGTGAGGACCACGGCGATGCCGCCCGCGCCGACCTCCGGCGAACCCCCGCAGGCCTGGCCCGGCTTGGCCAGGGTCCACAGGACCCGGCCGTTGGCGGCGTCTATCCCGCTGATCTTCTTCACGGACGCCTTCACATAGACGTCGTCCGTGAGCCAGGACCCCTTGACCGGCCAGTACGTCTCCCCCTTGGGGAGCCGCGGCACCGGCGCCGCGCCCTGGAAGGTGGTCTTCGGGTCGCTGGGCACGGTCTCCTGGGGCTTGGCGTACGCGGGCTTGCGCGCGCCGTCCTCGCGCCCGCCGCGTCCGCCGCGCCCGGCGTCGGAGTCGTCGCCGGTGCTCGACGCGTACCAGGCGGCGCCCCCGGCGACGAGGGCCAGGGCGGCGCCGGAGGCGATCACGACGAGGGCGCGGCGGCGCCTCGGCGGGCTCGGCGGCGCGGGCGGCGCCGGTGGGGGTCCGAAGCCGCCCGGCGGCGGGGGCACGGGCGGGCCGAAGCCGGGCGGCGGCACGGCGGGCGGCGGTCCGAAGACGCCGGGCGCCGGGTGCTCGGGCGAGGGCCCGGGCCCGGGCACCGGGGGCGGCTGCGTCATGGCGAATCTCCCTGGTGTGGTGCTGCCTTGAGGTTCCTGCGCGCGCGGCGAACCCACCCGTCCGCGCTGGCCCGCCGGTGGGGCCGTCAGTGCCCGTACGACACGAGCCGCCCCTGCTCCTTCTTGCCGAGGAGGCTCTTGGGGTTGAGGCGGGAGGGCGCCACGAAGAGGCGGCCGCCGCTGTAGAGCGTCTCCCCGGCGAGCATGTCGGCCTCCCACTGCCGCGCGGGCGTCGGATGCCGCAGCAGTGTCCTGGGCGCCCCGCCCGTGGCGGCGAAGCGCACGGTCCGCCCCGGCACGCGGGTGTCGGGGCGCACGTACACGACGACACCCGAGCGCCCGGCTCCCGTCTGCCGCACGGGCCTGAGCTGCCGCCCCTTCACGGAGGCCGACCACGCCCTGCGGCCCGTCGCGAGGTCGAAGGCGACGACGCGGTTGGGGCCGAGGAGTCCGTCGGCGGGCGCGGTGGGGAGGTAGATCCGGTCGTCGCCGACGGCGCCGCCAGGACAGTTCTGCACCCCTTCACCGGAGTCCCCCGCGCCGTCGCACATCTCGAACTCCTCCCGGCCCCGGCCGGGATCGATCCGGGCGCG
This sequence comes from Streptomyces sp. NPDC043996, assembly GCF_056435225.1. Classification (NCBI taxonomy): domain Bacteria; kingdom Bacillati; phylum Actinomycetota; class Actinomycetes; order Kitasatosporales; family Streptomycetaceae; genus Streptomyces; species Streptomyces sp. NPDC043996. The sequence continues at coordinate 10,160 of NZ_JBWKEY010000014.1, forward strand.
CTGCCGCCCGGAGCCGTCGACCGACACGAGGGCCCAGTCCTCGTACGTCTTGGTGGCGCGCACGGCGAGCACGAGGGGATCGGCGGAATAGATCTTGTCGACCTTCCAGCCGGTCTCCGTCCGGTACCGCCAGAGCACCTCGCCGGTGTCCGGGTCGATCCGCTTGACCTGGCCGTGCGCCCGGGGCGCGCCCGGGGCGCAGGTGTCGACGAGCAGCAGCCGCTCGCCCCCGGCGACGTCCTGGAGCGAACAGGGCCCGGACGGCTTCGGCTTGACGGTGAAGAGGCGCTTGCCGTCGCGCACGCGGTACCCGTGCGCGACGTCGCCCTGCCCGACGGCGAGGGTGGAGCCGCTGATGGCGAGGCGCACGATGCTCGTGGAGTCCTCGAGGCCGTGCGCGGTGAGCGTGCGGCGCCAGCCCAGGCCGCCGGTGCGCAGGTCGAGCTGCTGGAGCCGGTCGCACGCGCGGCCCTGGGTCTTGTTGCCGTTGGTGAGGGCGAGGACGACCTTGCCGCCCGGAGAGGCGTGCACGGGCGAGTCGCACACCGGCGCGGGAAGCCGCACCGTCCACGCCTTCTCGCCGCCGCGCACGCGGTACGCGGTGACCTGGTCGTACTCGGCCTGCACGACGAGGTCGTCGACCGTCCACAGGTCGTTCAGGAGGGCCCCCTTGCCGGGCAGCCGCACGTCGTTCAGGGCGAGCCAGCCCCTGGCCTCGCCCGGCCTGCGCCCGGCGTTGACGTCGACCCGGCGCACGGGTGCGGCGTCCGGCCCGTCCGCCCGCTCCCCCGAGCCGGACGGACGGGCCGGTTCCCGCGTCTCGCGCGCCGCGGGCTCCCGGAAACCGTCACCACCGCTGTCGTCGTCCCCACGGGTGACGGCGTACAGGCCCCCGCCCGCCCCGGCGAGCACCAGCACGGCCGCCGTGACCCACACCGCGACGGCGGACCGCCGCCGTCGGGGAGCGGGCTCCGGCTGGGCGTACGGATTGCCCGGTACGGGCTCATGTCGCCGCTGGGGCGGGGGACTCGCCATGCGAAGAGTGTGGACCAGAGGAGCCCGGAGATGGAGATAGTTTCTAGAAAATCCCTCTAGATTCTGGCCATGTTCCGGGCCGTTCGCGGAGGTTCGCGAGGGCGGAATCTGCTCTACGCTTGACGCCATGGCGGCGGAGAAGGTCACACGGCGGGCGGGCACCCGCGCCGATGCCCCGAGCGGGCCGGGGCGGCCGCGTGTCCCCTAAGCAGCAGCGCGGCGAGGCCACCGTGGACCTGCTCCTGGACACGGCCCTGCGGGTGTACGCGGACGCGGGCCAGCAGGGCTTCACGGTGAACGCGGTCACGGCGGCGAGCGGCGTCAGCTTCGGCAGCCTCTACCACCACTTCGGCAGCTTCGACGGCCTGGCGGCCGCGCTCTATCTGCGCTGCGTCGACCAGCTCTGCGACCCGGTGGTCGCCGCCGTCACCCGCTGCCGCACGGCGCGCACGGGGGTGCGGGCCTTCGTGCACGCGTATCTGGACTTCACCCGCGCCCACCGCGACGTGGCCCTGTTCCTGCACGGCTCGGCCTACTCCGGCTATCTGACGGCCCACGCCACGGAGGTGATGGCCGCCAAGGACGCCAAGTTCGCGCCCATCGGCGACTGGCTGCGGCCCCGGGTGAGCGCCGGTGAAGTGGCCCCGCTGCCCGCCCACTTGATCGAGATCCTGGTCCTCGGCCCGGTCGCGGAGACGGCCCACCGCTGGCTGTCGTCGACGTACGCGGTGGACCTGGACGAGGCGGCGCGCGTCCTGCCCGACCGGATCTGGCGGTCCCTGCGGGCGGACTGAAAGGGGGCCGGGGCCTTCGGGCCGAGCCGGTCAGCGGTGCTCGGGGGTGCCGCTCGCCGCGGGCTGCGGCCGGCGGCGCGGCGGCGGGCACGAGGCCGCGCCCGTCCGCGCGGTGCGCGACACCGACAGGACGAGGTCCCGCAGCCGCTCCACGTACAGCCCCATGTTCTTGTGCGCGGCCCCCGTGTCGGGCAGGCGGCAGGCGAACTGGAGGCCCTCGTGGAGCCGGGTGACCCAGGCGCACACCTGGTCGCCGTACGAGACCCGGACCAGGCCGTACGCCTTCTGTTCCCGCCACCGCTCCGAGCCCGGGAGGGAGCGGGCGTCGACGAACGAGACGATCGAGTACAGGTCCGGGGACGTGGGCCGGAAGTCGGAGCCGAGCAGCCCAAGCACCCGGGAGAGGGGCATCCGCGACAGCGGCCGCCCCTCCCGCAGCGCGGCCCTGACCAGCGTCAGGGCCGCGTCGAAGTCCGCCGCCCCGGCCACCGGCACCTCGATGGGCGCGCCGCCCACGTACCAGCCCACCGACTCCGTCCACCGCGAGGTGACCCGCGTGTGGAACGGCACGACGGTGCGGTAGACCTCCAGGCCGCTGAGGTCGCGGACGATGAGGGCGGTGGCGGCGAGCAGCCCGACGAGGCTGCCGCCGTAGGGCCTGCAGTACGTCTCGAACCCGGCCGCGTCCTCCGCGCCGACCAGCGTCTCGCACAGCAACTTCTGCGTGGGCAGCGGTCCTTGGGGGTCGAGCCCGAGGTCCACGGGGAAGTTCGGCAGCTTCCCGTCGCACCGCCCGATGAACTCCCGCCACCGGGCGACGATCGCGTGGTCCTCGTCGATCCGGTCGGCGTCGTCGCGCTCGCTCGCGCAGAAGTCGACGTAACTGGCGACGGGCGGCGCCGCCACGGCCTTCCCCTGGCGCCGGGCCGCGTACAGCGCGTGGATCTCGTCGGGAATCCGCTGGATCGAGTACGAGTCGACGTTGCTGTGGTCGAACGCCATGTAGACGCTGGTCGATTCGGGCCTGACGACGGCGGCGAAGATGAAGTTGGGCCAGGACAACGCGTCCGCGGCGACGTCGAACCGGTCCTGGAGGTAGCGCGTGAGCGCGTCCGCGTCCCCGAACGCGCCCCTGTCCTCGCGGCGCAGGGCGACGGCGTCCGCGGCCAGCGTGAACCGCCGCATGTCGTCGCCGACCCAGCGGAAGCCGCTGCGCAGCGTCTCGTGCCGCAGCGTCCAGTCCCGCAGCGCGCCCTCCAGGGCGTCGAGGTCGACCGTCCCGGGGACGTCGAAGGCCGTCCCGAGCCAGGTCGGCACGTAGAGCCCGCCCTGCCGCACGGTCCGCGCGGTGCGCACGTGCGACTCCTGTACGTACGCGGGGGGCCGCGCGTCCTCGGGCAGTCCCGCCGCGGCGGCCACCGTCTCGGGGTGCACGGTCCACTCCACCAGCCGCCCGGGCCGGATCTCGCACCGCTGGATGTCGGTCACTCGCACGGGAATCTCCGATCGCGTGTCCGGGGGAGGGCACCACCGGTCGCCAGTGTGTCGCTTCACGCCCCGCGCCTCCAGGGCCCCACCCACCGCCCTCCGGGATCAACGTGGGGACCAACGACCGGAAACCGACGGAGCAACGCGGCGCCCCTCCTGGCCCGGCACCTGGCCCCACGGCCCTGAGCTGGCCCGGCACGCCTCCGGGCGGCGGCGCCGGGGGGCGCGCGGGGGAGCGGAGGGCGGCCTTCAGCCAAAACGATGTCGTTGCCGCGGCCGCGGGACGGGCCCTGGCGAGCACAGCCGCGAGTATCACCCCCTTGATAGGTGACGGGAGACCGTGGGACAGTCAGATATCGCACAGGCCGGTCACACGTGCACACACGGGGAGATGGTCATGATCGACAGGCGCACGCCCACCCAGGACACCCCTTCCACTCCTACGCCGGAGAACGCCGCCGTGGTGCGGCGGGCGCGGTTCGGGGAACTCCCCGGGCGCATCCGTCCCGAGGACATGGTCCAGGAGGAGCCCGCCACCCCGGACGACCCGGCGCGGCGCAACTACAACCCCGAGGGCTCGTGGCGGTTCTACTCCTGCCTGGCCGCCGACCTGGGCCTGTGACCGGCGGGTGGGGCCGGCGGGCGGCGATTCTTGCCGCGTTCTCCGGTCACCTGCCAAACTGGTGACGTGAACCTCGGCAACCCCGGCAACCCCGACCACGTCTTCGTCTGCGGCAACCCGGCGCTCGACTTCGCGGCCACGCTCCGAGCGCGCCGTACGGCGCGCTTCGAGATGTTCACGACACCGGACCGCCTGAACGCCTGGTACGTGGAGTCGGGCCTGGTCGACGCGGTCTCCCCCGGCCAGGACGCCGACGTGGAGCGGGCGAAGTCCGTCCGGGAGGCCGTCTACCGGCTCCTCACCGCCCGGCGCCTCGGCGAGGAGTACGACGGCACGGCGCTGACCGTGCTGAACAACGCGGCCCGCACGCCCCCCGCGGTCCCCCAGCTCACCCCCGCGGGCCGCTGGACCCAGGCGACACCGGACGAAGCCCTCTCCCTGGTGGCGCGCCACGCGGTGGAACTCCTCAGCGGCCCGGACGTGCCCCTGCTCAAGGAGTGCGGCAACCCGGAGTGCACCCGCACCTACATCGACCGCTCACGGGGCGCGCGCCGCCAGTGGTGCGGCATGGAGTCCTGCGGCAACAAGATCAAGGCAGCGGCGTACCGGGCCCGCAGGAAGACCGCCCCCGCGACGTCCCCCTGAGGACGACGGCCGCGCGGGCGCCGCGATCACCGCCAGCGGCGCCGGTGTCTGATCTTCAGGCGGCCGTAGTTCATCGATCCCGAGATCCGGATGTGGGGGCCGCCCGGGGTGTCGGACCGGGCGGGTTTGTAGACCGGCTGCTTCCATCCCGCGCTGAGTTCCTCGTACTCGACCGTCGCGTTGCGCGGCAGGATGATGTGGGCCCAGCCGTGCCGCAGCTGCAACTCGATGTCGATGACCGGGTAGTCGATGATCGCCTCGGACAAGTCGAGTTCGACCTTGGCGAATTCGGAGTCGACGGTGAAGAAGCGGGGCACCCGCCAGCTGGCTTTGCGCTTGACCCGCCCGCCCATGGCCTTGACGGCGACGGTCGTCCCGGTGTCCTCTTCTTCCTTCTTCTCCGGCAATGAGGCGGTGACCGGCACCAAGTCGCCCTGCGTCTCGGCGGTGAGCGCGAGTTGGAGGCGCTCGTCCATTTCCGCCCGGGTGACGATTCCCTCGGCGAATGCCTCCTGAAGACGCTCGATTGCTGTGTCGCGATCTTTGTCGGAAATCCGTGACGACATGTCTTGGGTCATGGAGACGTCATCCCACTCTCATCGCAGTGACAGCAGCAGTACGGCACTGACCTGTGACGATAGTCGTACGTCGCTGCCGGTGTCTGCCGCCGCCCACAGCTGCGCTGGCCAGAGCGCGTGGCGGCGACACCGACTCGACGGGAGCGCCAACTGACCCTGGTGGCATGGGCCGGAGTCCTCTCAAACGTCTCTATCGTCTCGATCGTCTCTATCGTCCGGGCGTCGAGGGCACGGCGGCGCCACCGTCAGCGCCTCCGCCCCCCATCACCTTCAACGCTTTCGTCGCCGTACAGTTCCCCGCGCCGGGCGGCGAACCGCGTCACGCCACGGCGGTGCCCTCCAGCTCGACCATCAGGCCGGGGAGCGCGAGGCGGGTCACGCCGAGCATCGTGGTGGGCGGTGCCACCCCGGCGGCGCCGAGGCGGGCCGCGAGGACGCCGTAGTGCTCGAAGAGCCGGTCGACGTCGGTGGTGTAGACGGTGAGCCGGACGAGGTGCGCCAAGGACATGTCGGCCTCGGCGAGCACGGCCTGCAGGTTGTCGAGGCTGAGCGCCAACTGCGCCGCCATGTCACCGGCGTGCCGGGGCTCGCCGTCGCCGCTCATCGCGGTCTGCCCGGCGCAGTACAGGGTCCGGGTCTGGCCGGAGACGAGCTCCCCCTGGTGATAGCCCATCGGCACCGACCACGCCCACGGATTGACGGCCGTTCGCTGCGCTGCCACATCAGTTCCCTTCGTTGGCTGGAGATGGTGTACGGGGGCGTGGCGCACGCAGGGCCACCGGCTCGGTGACCAACGCCCTTTCCCCTGCTGAGCAGCCTCGCAGCGCATACACGACACCCTGTGTCACGTATTTCCGTAGACCCCGCTTCCGTGGACCCCGCTTCCGTAGACTCCGCGGATGCGCGCCGACCGGTTGGTTTCGCTGGTGTTGCTGCTGCGGCGGCACGGTCGGCTTTCGGCGACCGCGCTGGCCCGCGAGCTAGAGGTGTCCACCCGGACCGTGCTGCGCGACGTCGAGGCGCTGTCCGCGGCCGGCGTCCCGGTCTACGCCGAGCGCGGGCGCAACGGCGGCTTCGCGCTGCTGCCCGGCTTCCGCACCGAGCTCACCGGCCTGAGCCACGACGAGGCCCTCGCCCTGCTGGTCGCCGGAGTGCGGCGCGGCGCCCAGGCGTTCGGCCTCGGCTCCGCGCTCGCCTCGGCAATGCTCAAGGTGGTGGACGCGCTGCCCGAGAGCTACCGGGACACCGCGGCTGGCGCGGCCCAGCGGCTGCTCGTCGACCCGGAGACCGACCTCCTGTCGCGCCGCCTCACCGAGGAGGAGACCCCCGACGCCATCGCGGCCGAGGTGCTGCGCGCGGTGTTCACCGGGCACAGGCTGCGCCTCCACTACGCGGCCGCCGACCAGGCCCCGAAGTGGCGCACGGTGGACCCCATCGGCCTGGTCACCGTGCGGGACCGGAGCTACCTGCTGCCCACCAGGTCCGGCGCGGACCGCACGTACCGCATGTCCCGCATCGTGGCCGCCGAGGAACTCCCCGAACCCGCACAGCGGCCCGACCGGGTCGATCTGGACCGGGCCTGGCAGGAGCGCGGCACGCGGTTCCGGACCGGCGGCGGCGACCAGGTCACCGTCCAGGTGAGCGTGGACCCGGCGCGCAGGGAGGAACTGGTGGGCACCGCCCTGGCCGTCCGCGCCGAAGAGCCCGGACCGGACGGCTGGCTGCGCCTTGAGGTGACCTTCCAGGACCGCAGGCACGCCGAGTGGGCGCTGTGGCAGCTCGCCACGGGCGCGGAGGCGCTGTCCCCGCCGTGGCTGCGCGACGCCCTGCACGCGCGCGCCACCGCGCTCGCCGACCGCTACGGGCCGCCGCCGCGCGAGGGCGGGCCTCAGCGCACCGGGTAACCGAAGGCGTAGCCCTGCTCCTTGAGCCAGGGCAGGATCCGGCGGAGGGCCTCGACGGTCTGGGTGCGGTCGCCGCCCGCGTCGTGGAAGAGGAGCGTCGGCCCGTTGGCGAGCTCCCGCTGGACGGTCCTGACGACGGCGTCCGTGCCCGGCCGCTCAAAGTCCTTGGTGTCCACGTTCCAGCCGAGGGGGCGCATGCCCCGGGAGGCGGCGAGCTTGCGGCTGTACGGGGTGAAGGCGCCGCCGGGCGCGCGGTAGTACATCGGCCGCACGCCCCCCGATGCCTTGGTGATCATGCGTTCGGCGTCGAGTATCTGCCGCGACTGGTAGGCCTGGGAGTCCTTGTCCATGGCGGTGTTGTGCGACACGGAGTGGTCGCACAGCCGGTGCCCGGCCGCGACGACCTTCTTCACCAGGTCCGGGTGCGCCCGCGCCTGCGTCCCCACCATGCAGAACGTGGCCTTCACCTCGTACTCCCGCAGCAGGTCGAGGACTTGAGGCGTCCACTTGGGGTCGGGGCCGTCGTCGATGGTGATGTTGACGCCGCGCTCGCCCGCGTCCGAGGCGTGCGCGATGGCCGCCGAGACCGGCTTGACGGCGCCGCCGGGACCGGTGGGCGCGGTCGCCTTCGGTGGCGCGTCGTCCACGTCACCGGCCTGCGCGGTCCACACCGAGGCACCGGTGGCGAGCAGCATCACCCCGAGTGCCGCCCCCACGACCTTGCCGTACCAGCCACGCCCGCCGCCGTGCCGCGCCATGTCCACCCCTCTCACGCCGTCCCCACCGATGCCGGTCGCTCCCCGACCACACGGCAGGACGAGAGACGGTGGACAAGGGCTGCCTCTGTTACCGATCACGGACAATTCCGGGTGCGTACGCGGACAACGCGGGGCGGACGGAGCGCGGATCGCCTCCCGCCGGGCCCTCGGCGGGCCACGCGCGGCGGGCAGAATTCGGAATGTATTCCTCCGGTCCTTCGGCGGACATCGCGTGGCAGACGGAAACCGGAGTAAGGAACTCCGGTGCCTGACTGGTCATCACGCGGCGAATTGAATGCGGAATTACTCCCTCCATCGTCTCCGTCATTCAGCCCCTCAGATTCCTTTACCCCCCTCGGATCCCTCAGATCCCAAGGCGCAAAGGCCAATTGACCTAAGACCAGCAGGTCCCGAGCCCCTCTCGCCTCTCAGACCCCTTGTGGCTCGAAGAACACATATGGCAGGATCCAATCCAAGATCGACGGCTTTCGCCGCTCTGCGCCGAATAACACAACTCATCGGCGAATAGCGGGGCTTGAGTTCCGTCGATCCCACCCCACTGCCCATCGCAAGGAATTACCTGTGCACATATCAGCGCGCCGCTCCGTCCGTACGTCGGCGATCTCGACCATCGCCGCCCTCACCGCCAGCGCGATCTTCGCGACCATGGCGCCCGCCCACGCCGCGGGCGGCTCCGCCAAGGACGCCGCCGAGAAGGCCATGGAGGCCGCCGCCCGTGCGCAGGCCGCCGCGCGCACGGCCTCGGCCGTCCACAAGGCCATGGACGCGGCGAAGGCCGCGCGGCTCGCGGCTCCCCGGGCCGGCGCCAACGGAGGCCTGACGGCGGAGGCGGCGGGCACCCGCGTGGAGCTGCCCGCCACCAGCGCCGGGAAGATGACGGTCACGGACCCCACCGGCGCGCGGATCAAGATCGGCCTGCCCGGCTCGGACACCGCGAAGGCGCACGCGTCCTCCGAAGGCACCGTGGTCTACCCGCAGCTCAAGGGCGGGGCCGCGGACGTCGCCGCGCAGGTCACCACGGACGGCAGCGCGAGCGCCCTGATCACGCTGCGGAACGCGTCCGCCCCCACCGAGTACCGCTTCCCGCTCGAGCTGCCCAAGGACTCCGTCCCCGTCATCAACGAGGACGGCAGCCTGGTCATCATCGACGGCACGACCGAGGCCAACGCCGAGGGCGAGGGCGACATCATCGGGGCCTTCGAGGCGCCCTGGGCCAAGGACGCCAACGGCAAGGCGATCCCCACGACGTACGAGGTCGACGGCACCGAACTCGTCCAGAAGATCCAGACCGACGCGTCCACCGCCTACCCGGTCGTGGCCGACCCCAAGTGGTGGGACAAGACCAAGAGCTGGGCCAAGAAGGCCGGTAAGACGGCCTGGAAGTACGGCAAGAAGTACGGCGTCCGGTGCGCCAAGGGTGCCTGGCACGGCGCCAAGAACCCGGGCGCGATGACGCCGCAGCAGAAGGCCGCGTTCGCCGCCCTGGGCTGCGCCTTCTTCGCCATCAAGAAGTAGCGTCCGATCGGGGGGCCGCTCACGTCAAAGGCCAGCTGACCGTCAAGGGCCAGCTGACCGTCAAGCGTCGGCTCCCGGTCAAGGAGCGGCTCCCGACCAGGGAGCCGCTCCCGCTCGTTCCCTCCCTCACCCCCCACAGCACGCGGGAACACGCGTTGCGAGAAAGGCAGGCAGGCTGACATGACTAGCAGCCTTGAAGAGGCCGAGGCCACTCTGCTCAGCGACCGGAAGACAGAGTTCGCCGGCGCGCTCCTGGACCTCCACAGGGTCGGCGGCCCCCGGGCGGACGCCGCCGTCATGGGCTTCGTCACGCGCCTGTCCGCGCTCGACCACCTGGACGACCTGTACGAGCCCGACCTGCACGGACTCGCGATCCGGGTCGCCGCGGAACTCGACCCGGACCGGGACGTGGAGCCCTTCCGCGACCTGCTCGAACCCCGCCCCCCGAAGAACCGCCTGGTCCGGAAGGTGATGAGCTGGGGCGCCCTGGCGTACCCCGACACCTTCCCGCGGTCGGCGTGGGGCTACACCCGGCTCAGGCGCCTCAGCCCGCCGCCCGTCGAGCGGTACACCCAGCGCCTCGCGGCGGACAGCGCCACCGTCCGCGTCTCCGCGGCCATGGCCCTGGGCGACACGGCCGACCCGGCCGCCCTCGCCCCCCTGGCCGAGATTCTGGACGACCCGTCGACCGACGTACGCCTCCACGCGATCCAGTCGGTACGGAGGCTGCACCACGCCGCGCCGCCCTCGGCCCTTGACGGCCACCCCGCCGAGACCGGCCTGGTCATGGCGCTGGGCGACCAGCGCCCCCAGATCCGGGACGCGGCCGTGCGGGCCCTGGCGCTGTGGCAGCGCGAGGAGTTGGTGCGCCAGACGGCCGCCACCGCCGCCCCCGCCCACGCCGAAGCCCTGCGCCAGGCGCTGACCGCACCGGCCGAACCCCTCCCGCAGACCTGGCCGGGGGACACCACGACCCTCTGATCCGGGCCGCCCACGGCGGTTCAGCGACAGCGGTCCCAGCCCTGGCACGCGGGTGCCGGGGCTGGGACGGCCGTGTCCGGATCACCTCTGCCGCTCCCGCGCATATGCGCCTACTGTTCGTGACCATGGGAAAAGCGGTGCGTCTGTACTGGGGATACCTAGCGGTCGCGGGTCTCATCGTCGCGTGGAGCCAGCAGTGGTCGCTGCCGACCGTCGTCGCGCTCTCGGTCGCGGTCACGGCCTACGCCTCCTTCCAAGTGCCGGTCTGGTGCGGGGCGGTCAACCGGGACGGGAAGACCTACTGCCGCAACAACGCCTACGGCGTCCTGATGGGGTGCCGGAACCGCCAGCACCGCTGGCAGAAGCTGAAGCTGATCGTCCTGCGCAGCAAGGCCGGGGACTTCGGCCGGGCCGTCTTCCCCACGGCGAAGGAGAAGTTCAACGCCGCCCTCGCGGTGGGCGGCCTGCTCTCCGCGATCGCGGCAGTGATCGTTCCGGCCGTGACGGGAGGGTGACACTCCAGCCCCACCGTCACACCGAGTCCGCCCCGGCCTTCCTCACATGCAGCACATGGCCGTCCAGGGGCAGCGGCGTCAGGTCCACCAGAGCGAGGCCGACGTCGGCGAACAGCCTGCCGTAGTGGTCGGCGCGCCGTTCGCGCCCACCAACATTGCACATCATGTGGACATCCCAGGCGGATGCCAGCGACACCGAGCCGTCGCTGGGCAGTACGCGCTCGATGACGAGCAGATCGGCGTGCTCGGGCATCGCGCGGGCGCAGTGGCGCAGGATCTCGCGGCAGCGCTCGTCGTCCCAGTCGTGCAGGACCCGGGAAAGGACGTACACGTCACCGCCCGCGGGTACGTCCGCGAAGTCCCCGGCCACGAAGGAGCAGCGCGCGCCATGACCCGCTTCGCCGAGTCGGCGGCGGGCGGAGTCGACGGCGTGCGGCCGCTCCAGAAGCACCCCCCGCACGCGGGGGTGCGCGTCGAGGACGCGGCCGAGCAGTTCCCCGTTGCCACCGGCGACATCCACCACCGTGGCCCCGCCGGGCGCCTCGGCCGCGGCGGTGAGCGCCGGATGCGCGGGCACCGGGTCGAACATGGCGGACCCGGCGGCCATGGACTGGTCGAAGAGCTCCGCGAGGTGCGGGTCGCGGGCGAAGTGGTCGAAGTGGTTCTCGCCGAAGAGGTGCTCGAAGGCGACCTGCCCCGTGCGCACGGTGTGCCCGAGCCCGGCGAAGGACTGGTAGAACGGGCCGCCGTACATCAGCGCGAGGGCCCGCATCGACCCCGGGGCGCCCGCGCGGAGCAGCGCGCCGAGCTCGGTGAGCCGGAAGCCGTCGCGGCCCTCCGCCACCGCGCCCAGCGTCGCCAGATAGCGCAGCAGCGTCGCCAGCTGCCGCGGCCGCGCGCCGACGTCCCGCGCGAGGACCTCGACGTCGGCCTCGCGCTCGCCGTCCATGGCGTCGGGCACCCCCAGCTGAGCGAACGCGGCGAGGGCCTGGGTCATCCACGCTCCGGTCAGCAGCCGCAGGAGCGTTTCGGCGGGCTGCCGGGCGCGGTACGCGTGGAGGTGGTCGGCGAGGACGTCACGGTGGTCGCCGGGCACGTACAGCTCCACGCGCCGGTACCCGGCCTTCGCCCCTTCGGCCGCCCCGAAGTAGAAGACCGTGCCGTTCTCGTGCGGGTTGTAGCCGCCGCCGTCCGGGGTGGCCCCGTAGCGCGCGAAGGTCGCGCACAGGCCGCGCAGCACCAGCGGCGTCGGCGCGGGGACGTCGAACGCGACGTGCGTCTCGTGCTGCCGCTCCCGCTCGCTGGCGGCGATCGCGTCCAGGCCCGACCCCGGCGGCACGGTCAGCGCGAACACCTCGACCGCGCGGCCCGCGCCGTCCGCGCCGACCACCGCCGGGCGCAGGATGCCGACGTCCAGCTCGGCCGCCCGGCGCCGATGCCGTACGGCCAGTCGCTCCCGTACGACGACACTCGGCCGCGGCGGCGCGACCGCGGCGAGCCCGCAGTCGCTGAGCAAGGCGCGCAACTGCGCCTCGTCGGCGGGGAAGACGAGCAGCGCGGCATGGGAGAAGCGGCAGTGCTCCACGAGAGTCCCCAGCTCAGGACCGTCGAGCCCGGGGAAGAGAAGCGGAAGCAGGGTGGCGGTGTCCTGCTCCTTGACGAAGTCGACCGTCGCGAGCAGGCGCGACGTGTCGCCCGACAACGTCGTGATCATTGCGGGAGTCCTCATTCGTTCTGGGATGACGCGGAACGGGGGAACGGCGGAACGGCGGAACGGCGAGACGCTCAGCCGGAGGGCCAGCGGGGAACGGGCCGCCTCACACACCCACGTAGTGCTCGGCGAACCAGTCCTGATGGCTACGGGACGTACGCAGCGACGAGAGGCGGGAGCGCCGCAGGGAGTTGTGGAACGAGGACGGCCCATCCGCCCCGGACGGCCCATCCGCCCCGGACGGGCCGTGCAGCAGCCGGATCATCCAGTGCGAGAACTCCTGCGCGCGCCAGATGTACGCGAGACAGCGCGCGGAGTAACTGTCGAGCCCCGCACTGTCTCCCTCCACGAGGTCATCGACCAGCGCGGCGGCGAGGATCTCCGCCTCCAGTACGGCGAGGTTGGCGCCCTTCGCCGCGGACGGGCTGAGGAGGCTGGCGGCGTCGCCCACGAGGAACAGCGAACCGTGCCGCAGCGGTTCGATGACGTCGGACTCCAGGTCGATGAGGGCGCGCTGGACGACGGGGCCGCGGCGCAGCGGCCCGTACTCCGTCGCCCGCATCCGCAGATCCAGTTCGTCCCAGATGCGGTCCTCGGACCAGGCGTCGGCCCGGGTGCCGGGCTCGCACTGCACGTAGTACCGGGTGACGTCGCTGGTACGCGCCATGTGCCCCGCGAAGCCCCGCTCGTGCACCGCGTACCCGACGGCGTCCAGGCTGGGCGGCGCCTCGGCGAGCAGGCCGAGCCAGGTGATGCCGTGGTCGCAGTGGTGGCGCCGCACCGAGCCGGGCGGCAGCGACCGCCGTGCCGCCCCGTGCCGCCCGTCACACCCGGCCACGTACCGCGCCCGCCACCGGCCGGGCCGCCCGTCCGCGTCGCGCACGGTCACCGAGGGCCGACCGGTGTCGACATCGACCACGGCCAGGGCCTCGACACCGAACTCAACCCGCCCACCCCTACCCAAAAACTGCGCCAACAGATCAGCGACCAACTCCTGCTGCGGATAGACGGTATGGCTCTCCCCGTCCCCCAACCCGCTGTAGTCCAGCCGGAACCTGCCGTCCTCCGTGCGGAACTCACACGTGCTGTGCACGCGCCCCCGCAGCCGCAGTCCTTCGTCAAGCCCGTGCCGCTCCAGGATCCGCACGGTGTGGGCCGCGAGGAACCCGGCGCGCGCCCGAGCCTGAACATGAGCCCGCTCGGCCCGCTCCAAGACGACACAGTCGACCCCGCTGCCCTGGAGGAGATTCCCGAGCACGAGCCCGGCGGGCCCGGCACCGAGGATGACCACGTCGGCGGCGTTCTGATTCTTCCCATCCATCACGAGACGGGATATTAGGTCCCGTGAATTCGCCCCCTGTCCGGAGATCACCTGAACGAGAGGAGCCGTAGCAGCGAGCCGGGGCGTGAGCCCCGAGAAGCGCGCTGACCCGCAGAAACGCACGCGGCCACCGAACGACTACCGAGAAGCCGCCCCGCGTCAGCCAGTGGCGGGGGCGGCCAGCGCCGGATCCTGCCCGGAGCGGCGCAGCGCCTCGCCGACGAACCCGGAAGCCAGCAGCTCGCCCACGAGCCCACTCAGAAACCGCACGGCCTCCGGAGACCGCTCCTTCGGAACCCCCATGGCCTGCCTGATGGTCATGAACGCGGGCTCCAGCAACCGCAGTTCGTCCCGCTGCGCGACGTGCGAGCTCATCGGCTGCCGAATACCGGCCGCCACCTCCAGCCCCTCGGCGTGAAACACATCGACCCCCTCGTCACCGCGCACCACGGTGGCGTGCCGCAAGCTCCGACTCAGATGCAGGTCATACGCGGACCCCTTCTTGACCCCAACACGCACCCCGACCCGATCCACGTCATCGGCGGACCCGAACGCCGCCCCCACGGGCACCGCATACACCCCCTCGATATGCACATACGGCCGACTAAAGGCAACCTCTTCCTCCCGATCCGGATCCACAGCCAGGAAACACAGATCGGCGCGCCCCTCGACCATCGCGCCATACGACTTGCGGGCCGCATCAAAACAAACGAACCGCACCGGCACCCCCAACCGCGCACCCACCTCCCGGGCCAGCGCGACGGCAACTCCCCCCGGCTCACCCGGACTCCCCTGCGCCAGCACGGGATTCCCAAGATTAATGGAGGCCCGCAACACCCCACCGGGAGCCAACTCACGCACGACCTCTACACCCTCTATATCCACCATGCCCCGACCCTAGGCGCCCCCTCGGTCGGCCGCGCGGCCAGGCGCGCTCCCATGGCCGACTGGCCCCACCTGTCTCTCTCGCCTGGAACGAACGTTCTATTTATTGTCGCACCCGCACTCCGTATGCCTCCGGGCTGCCGCGCACCCCGACCACCGACCCGGAGCGCCCGAGCAACAAAGAACCCCCGGGCCTACGACCTGGGGGTTTCACATAGAGCGGGTGACGAGAACCGAACTCGCGCTCTCAGCTTGGGCAGCTCGGGTGCTCTAGAGGGAAGCGGGCGGCTGACCTGGGCGGGAGTGGCCTGATGGCCCTCAACAGGGAAGAAGCGCAGAGGGGTGGGGCACGGTTACCGGTTGAGTCCCGAGCTGGCTGCCGGGGACCCTAATTCCCATGAAGCCGGTTGCTGGGTTTAGGTGCGGAGATGCATACGTAGGAGCTTCCGCTCACTAGCATTACCCGCGTGGGCCACGAAGCAAGTGACATGAAGGCAGGGCTGTCGGCCGAGGCTGGCGTAAAGGCGACAACTGGTGTGATCGTGGCGACAGTCGGGGTGTTCAACCCAGTAGGTGGTATAGCACTGGGGGCCCTGAAAGAGTACGTCGATACCCCCATCCTGCAACTCATCGAGAGGGAGCGCGCTCGTCGCGAAGAGCGAGCGGAACGATCCCTCCAAGCAGGCTCCGAGGAGGCCCAGCGGTCTCTAGACCGCCTTGTTCAGACAATCGAGACTAGCCCAGATCTCCTGGCCTTGATGTCGGAGACCGTCCAGGCCGCCATGGATACCCCCCTTGCAGAGAAGGTCGTTGCGCTCGGCAGGTGTCTAGGCCGAGGAGTGCGTGACGAGGCTTCAGTCGACGCGGAGCGCCTCCGAGTGCGTGGTCTCGCAGGAATTGAGGCACCCGAGGTCAAGCTTCTCGAAGTACTTACCAAGGAGACGCATCCGACCCCAGAAGGCTGGTACCAAGAGCGTTTTCCTGGGTGGAGGCGGCCGGAGCTTCTCGCTGAACTTCCCGGGTTCGCCCAGGTGCTGGACGCCTCGATCGCTCGTCTCGCCGGGGAGGGAATCATCAAAGATGACGGCATAGTCAGAGTCGCCTTCAGCGATGACGATCCAACCGAAATGTGGATCCTTACGGACTTCGGAAGAGATTGCCTTTCCCTGCTCCGAGCGGTTTCCCCGGGAGAGTAGTGCGTCGGAGCGGAGCGAGCCGCCTTGAAGTTGTGTACACCCGCTGGGAGTTCAAGGACCTTGTGGCTGTCTGCGAGTGGGAGGAAGAGCATCGGGTGCACCGTCCGCGTGATGCGTGTGCTGGAGTAGGTCACCGACACCGTACAGGGCTCCGAGTTCCGTACCACCACCCGGTGAGCCAGGGCGCTGACCACGCCCAGGTGGAAGCTGCCCGCGGGCCGGCCGGGGCCGTGTGCGGGATCGCGTTCGCGCTCAGCTCGCTCGTGGCCGACTGATCCCACATGTTCCTCTCGGCTGGAACGAACGTTCTATTCATTGCCGAGTCTGTACTTCCTCATGCCTCCGGAATCCAGAAGGGGAAGCTGTATGCGCGCCCAACTGGCCCGTGTGGACGCGGTCCCGGCCTTCCCGCACAAGGAGGTGAAGCGGCACCTCGCCTGGTGTGCGGCGGAGGAGAAGAAGTGGCCTGGCGGGCTGGTCTGCGTGAGGGAGGAGGGGGCGCCGTTCCGGTGGACCTGCTTCGGTTGGGAGTGGTGTCGGGGCCCGCGCTCTACGACCTCCGGCGTGCCGGGCACGCCCTGTCGGCCTGCTCGGGCGCCAACCGCCAGGACGCGATGATCCGGGCGGGCCGGTCCTCGGAGTAGGTCGCGCTCGTGTGCCAGGCGCGACGTGGCCGCTGGGCGCCTTTGTGGTGCGCGTCTCGCCCGCTGGTCCAGATAGCAAAGAACCCCCGGGCTCGCGGCCTGGGGGTTTTGTGTGGAGCGGGTGACGAGAATCGAACTCGCGCTCTCAGCTTGGGAAGCCAAGGGCATCTGAGGCTTTCCTCAGGGCTGACCTGCATCGGAGGGGCGTTGGCGCCCGAAAAGTGATCGAGTGGATCTCCGTTGTTCCCCGTGGTTCCCCGCAGGATCTGGCACGCGTCTGGCACGTCCACGTCGGTGGTCATGGCCGGGACGTCGCTCTCAAGAGCATCCAGGAGGCGTGGCCAGGACTACGATCTCGCTGCTCCGGGAGCCGATCCTGTCGTTTCGGACACACAAGGCACACACCTGCCCTAACTTGGACACATGGACAGGGTAACCGTAGAGACGCATCAGGTAATCGTCTTGGCTGACGGCGAAACGCAAGCGGCCGTGAGCAACAAGAAGGGGCACCTGTTCGAGGTGTTCATTGTAAAACTGTTGCATCAATATGGTTACGCCGAACCAGAACAGGCCAAGCGGAATGTCACGGCCGATGGCATTGAATTGGACATTGTCACTCGTAGCAAATTGACGAACGATCCGGTCATCGTTGAGTGCAAGGCCTACACGTCGAACGTAAAAGCTCAGGCATGCACATCATTCCTGGGCAAGCTGCAACTCGCCAAGTACGATGATCCCAAGACTAAGGGGTACCTATTCGTTCTTCCTCGCCTAGTCGCGGAAGGGGAGGAGGTGGCCAAGAAGGCAACCGAGAATGACTCCAATTTTCACTACCTCAGCACAATGAACATCGTGGAGCTACTTCGGGAGAGGAAGATCATTAGGGAAGTCCCGGGTGAAATAAATGCACAACTCCTCAGCGACCCTGCCGTGCTCGTTTCAGAGTATGGAGTATTCTCTTGCATTAAGTCGCTAGACGCGCAGACACACCGCTCCGAGAAAGTGTACGTCTGGGGTAAGGACGTCAACCATGAGATCCCGAATCCACTACTAGAGCAACTGTCGGCCGATTCCTATGCAGCCGGGCTGCCCGTTGCGATTGCCGGCAAAGCCCCCTCGATCACCCCTTCCCCGAAAGAAGCGGAAGACACTAGCCCCCCAGTTATTGTGTCAGTTCGAGGGAGTTCGTCAGACTTCGAGTATCAATTCCCCGCTTCGCCGAAATTCTTCGTTGGAAGAAAGGAAGTCCTCGCTGAGCTTGGTGACCTACTCAACACGCAAAAGGGTGCGATTGTCCTCAACGCACAGTCAGGCTGGGGGAAAAGCTCACTTGCTTTGCAGACCAAGCAAATGGTTGAATCATCAGGCGGATATTCGATTGTAGTAGACAGCCGAACCGCTTCCAATCCACGATTCGTATCTGAAGTGCTGCGTGAAGCCGGGGTGCAAGCGGCGGCCGCTACATTGATCGACCTTCCTGGGGACAGCTCTTGGGCTAGCCTCGGCAGTGCAATTGCAACCTTTGAGCGCTCCAAGTGGAACAAAGACGCCCCTATCCTAATCTTCTTCGATCAATTTGAGAACGTTTTTCAGGATGAGTCAACGACGCGAGAATTTAGAAATCTTGCGCTTAGGGTAGGCGACACTACCGCCCGCATTGTCGTAGGCTTCGCTTGGAAAACTGACCTGGTCGGTTGGACCGAATCTCATCCCTATCGGCTGCGTGATGAAATTCGCGCATCAAGTAGGTGTGTAAATGTCGGCCCCATGGGGGCCCGTGAAATCGAGACCCTGTTGCGACGGCTGGAAAAACGGATTGGCGACAAACTTGCAGCGGACCTCAGGCAACGACTGAGGGAGTACTCGCAGGGTCTTCCGTGGCTCTTTAAGAAGCTTGCAGGCCACGTGATCAAGGAGTTGGAACAGCACGGAAAGAGTCAGGAGGTGTTGGTAAGCGAAGGTTTGAATGTGCAGAGTCTTTTCGCCTCCGACCTTTCAGGTCTTTCACCTCTGGAAAATGAAGCGGTTCGACATGTTGCGCGTTTCGCCCCAGTCACCGCTACCGAGGTAACTGAGAAATATGATGGTGCAGTAGTTCAGTCACTTCTCGACTCGCGACTAGTTGTCGCGGTGGGAGACAAGCTCGACACGTATTGGGATATCTTTCGGGATTATCTGAATACAGGACGGGTTCCGATTGAAGATTCCTACACGGTGCGCCAGAACCCTGGTGCAGTTGCTCGCCTTCTCGTGGCTGTTATTAACGCGGGCGGAGATATCAGTGTCTCCGACCTGTGCACTAGGCTGAATGCCAGTGCTGGAATTGTGTACAACCTGTCGCGCGAACTTCGACTCTTTGGGCTGACTGCCTACGAACCTAACCGAGTGCGGCTTCTCGACGATGTGATGGCGGCCGGGGATCGAGAGCAGGAAATTAGGCGACGAGTTGGTCAGGCACTTCGCCGGCATCGCGCATACTCTCTATTCACAAAGTTGGCGGAGCGATATGGTGACCGTGTCGCCATTCCCGTTTACGCCCGAGAGCTCCCGGAGGCCTTCCCTGCGGTAGAGGCTCAGCCCAATACTTGGAATGTGTACGCACGCGCTTTCTCGCTATGGTTTGAATACGCCGGGCTCTCCCTCATGGATGGTAACTACATGTGTGTGCCTCAAGAGGATTATCCCGGTAAAGGTAGCCTGCTTGATCAGGGGAATAAATATAAAAGCCGGTCAGGGTTTTCGCTTCATTGCACTCCGGGCCCCTGCCTGTCGCTCCTTAAGTCCCTCTTCGTTAACCCGAGATCTATGGCGGATATGAGTAAGGGTGATAAGCGTTTCGCTGTAGCTCTGATGTTCTTGGGGCTTATCCAGAAGGGGGATGATGGTGTCCTCACATGTTCTGAGGGTGCCCTCTCGGGCGGGGAGCCTTCACAAGAATTCCTCCTACAGAGACTGCGTACTGTGCCCGGGGCGGACGAAGCGCTCGCCAAAATTGCAAATGATCCGCGCATCGAAAATATTCACATTGGTGAGGCCATACGCTCTAAGGTCGGTGCCAGCTGGGAGGAGTCGACAACTGACAGTGTCGGTGGCGACTTCAGAAGCTGGGCGAAAGCTGCTGGCGTGGAAGTCATGACTGCGCGTCGCAGGAGGCGTCGGAGTCCGATTGAGCCGGAAGGTAGCAATCCAGAGCGAAACACCGATGGGCAATTGGAGATTGTGGTTTCGGGCGAAGACTAGATCCAGACGTTGAGTGACAGAGAATCAGGTCGGTGGAGCGGCTTTGGGCTGGAGTTGCTTTGGCGCGAGTGATCATGGCCCCGTAAGCTTCCGGCGCGTCGGGCAGTCTGTTGACCTGCCCGGTAAAGCACGACGTTGGGGCCATGATCTTCGAGGCTCGCGCCAAAGTGGCTGCCTAAAGCCGTGGAGCCGACCGCCCCAGCCACGACGTACCCCTTCTCGAACCCCAAGCGGCTGATCGCCTAGCGCGCGGCACGGGCGCCGGCCGGGCTGGAGCGGGGCGGAGACAGGAGCGCAGGCCCGGCCGGGGGCCGTGCCGCGCGCGGGGAGCGGAGCGAGCCGCCTTGAACCAGTAGAGAAAGTTGTAACTCAGTCGGGTGCGCGGGGCTTCGCGTCTGGGTTGAAGTCGTTTGTGTGCGGCCGGATTTCAGGTGCCTCGTGGTCGTCCGCGAGTGGCAGGAAGAGCACCGGGTGCACCGTCCACGTGATGCGTGTGCTGGCGTAGGTGACCGACACCGTGCAGGGTTCCGAGCGCAGGAGGGCACGGCGGGTGTCGATGCGGCTCTCGTAGAGCCAGTCCCAAGTCTCCTTGGGCGCTGCGGGGTTCAGCTCCGCTGTGATGGCTCGTAGGGCTGTGGGGAGCCAGCCGTCTGCCTGGGTCGCGGAGTACGCGCCGAAGGATGTCGTCACCGTCGGTCGGCCCGACCCCGCGAGGTCTTCCGCCCAGCACTCGCACCAGAACCCGCGGGTTAGGCCGTCGTCGCTCAACATGGATGCTCACCCAGCCCCGGCCCCGGCCCCGGCCGCGGTGAGGTGAACAGCTCCGCCGTCACCGTGTGCGCGCCGTCGCTGTTGAGCACCACCACCCGGTGGGCCAGCGCGCTGACCATCCCCAGGCCTCTACCGTGCACCGCCTTTTCGTCGGGGTGCTCGACCTTCGGTGCGGTCCCGCCCGCGGCCCCGCCATCCGTGACTGACAAGGCGATGACCTGGGACGACACCGCCAGAGCCAGGTGAAAGCTGCCCGTGGGCCGGCCGCTGGCCGTGTGCAGGATCGCGTTCGCGCTCAGCTCGCTGGCGATCAGTTCGGCGTCCTCCGCGAGGGGTGAGGAGCCCAGGATGTCGCGGGTCCAGCGGCGGGCTCGGCTGACCTCTTCCGGCAGACCTGGGCAAGTGAGTCCCCAGACCCGGGCGGTGCTCGTATACTCGTGCATACAAGTTCCTTTGTGCTGCTAGGCCGCCATGTGCAGCGGGTTCGGCTAGACGAGTTTCACGCCGTCGTGGGCGCGGATGGCCGGTGGGGTCGTCGCGTCGAGCGCGTCCAGGACGCGGATCGCGTAGGCCTCGTCGGCGAGTTGGGTGACCTCTTCGCGGGTGGCCCAGCGCAGGGCGCGGGTCTCCTCGCCGGTGGTGGGCGTGCCGTCGGCGGCCTCGCAACGGAAGACCAGGGAGACGATCAGGCCCGTCATGTTCTTGTAGACGCCGGTCAAGGTCGCGGGAAGCGCGATCTTTACGCCGGTCTCTTCGAGAACCTCGCGCTGGAGGGCCTCGGGGATGGTTTCCTCACGTTCGAGGACACCGCCCGGTGGCTCCCACTGGCCGTTGTCGCGGCGCTGGATCAGCAGGGCCCGCCCCTGGTCGTCGACTATGACTCCGGCGACGCTCACGGAATGGGGGCGGTCAGTGCTCACGTTCCTCGGCCCTCTCGGCTGGCTAGGCTCTCCACCGTAGCAACAGCACTCGCCCACTCGTCTAGATATCTAAAGGAGTACACACGTGACCTCACTCCCTACCGGCTTGCTCGGCGAGGTCGACCCCACGAGCGATCGTGCGGTCTTCCGGCAGATCGCCGATCAGCTGCGCGAGGCCATCGACCGTGGGCGGTTCCGGGAGGGCGAGAAGCTGCCCTCCGAAGCTGAGCTTGTCGACCACTACGGGGTGTCCCGGATGACGGTCCGCAACTCCTTCTCCATCCTCCAGGGGGAGGGACTCGTACACGCCGAGCACGGCAAGGGTGTCTTCGTCCGCCCGCGGCCTCCGGTGCGGCGTCTCGCCTCGGACAGGTTCGCCCGTCGCCACCGCGATCAGGGGAAGTCCGCGTTCATCGTCGAGGCCGACGCGGCCGGTAGCCACCCCCAGGTGGACAGCCTGGAGGTGAAGGAGGAGAAGGCCACGCAGGACATCTCCACCCGGCTCGGCTCGGCCCGCAAGGTGCTCGCCCGCAGGCGCCGCTACCTCCTCGACGGCCGCCCCGTCGAGTTCGCGACCTCCTACCTCCCGCTCGACATCGCCCGCGGTACGCAGATCGCCGAACCCAACCCCGGCCCCGGCGGCATCTACGCCCGCCTCGAAGAACTCGGCCACCGCCTCGACCACTTCGAGGAGGACATCCGCGCCCGCATGCCCTCGCCCACCGAGGTCAAGACGCTGCGGCTCGCGTCCGGCGTGCCCGTGATCCATCTGATCCGGACCGCGTACGACACGGAGGGGCGAGCCGTGGAGGTCTGCGACACCGTGATGGCCGCGGACGCGTACGTCCTGTCCTACCAACTGCCCGCCACCTGACGGGTGATGGGGCGCGAGGCCATCTTCCGGACTCGTACATCCCGACAGGCGTACTCGTATAGACGAGTGGGCGAGGTGTGTGCCAAGGTGGGTCGCGTTCCCGAGGGGTCGGGTTTGTCCTACGGCTTGGCCTTGGATCCGGTGCCCCCTCGCCGGTGGCTCATACGTCCCACGACGATCGACCTCCGGTCGTCCCCGGCCAGGAACCTGCCGATGCCGCCGTCTCTGCCGAACGGCCGCGTCACGCCTGGGGAGTTCACGCCGTGCCCGCCGCGTGTGCCATCGCGCCCGAGCTGCTTGGCCTGGGCGTCGCCGTTGGCCCGTTCGGAGGTTGGTCCCGCGTTCGTGCGCCGTACTCGTCCCTTGGTGAGGCTGTCGAGGTCTGTCGGGAGTCGGCGCGGCTGGTGCCTGGTCTGCCCATGCTCAAGCCGTTCCGGTCCGTGGCGGCCGTGCGGTCTGTTGAGTCATTGGCGTCAGCAGTTGTCCGGCCGTGTCCCGGGGGCGGCTGGTCCCATCTACTCCTCCCGGCTAGGACGAACGTTCTATTCATCGCCGCATCTGCACTCCCCCCTCAGGCCTCCGGAATCCGGAATGAGTCACCGCGTGCGTGCCAACCGGCCCGTGTGGAGGGGGTGCTCGTGCAAGCGGTCATCGCCATCGCGCTGGCTGGGCTGCGCCGCCGGGGGTGGGCCTCGGGAGAGACGAGGAGCCCGCCGGGAGCTAGCCGGACCCTTGCGGCGCGGTAGTGGTGCGCGGCCCGCCCGCTGGCCCGGAGTGTGCGGGCAACAAAGAACCCCCGGGTCCGCGACCTGGGGGTTTCATATGGAGCGGGTGACGAGAATCGAACTCGCGCTCTCAGCTTGGGAAGCTGATGTTCTACCATTAAACTACACCCGCGTAGAGCACCGGTTGAACCGGTTTCTCATGCTCGCACACTCTACCTCATGCCGGGCCCCGGACATCGTCGCCCCGGGGCCCGGCTGCGTTGTGTGGGGTGGACGTGACTGCGGGCGAGGGGAGTTGAGGCGTACCGTGGGGGGCTTCGCGGGGAGGTGCCTGGGGTTCGGGGAGGGTGCCCGGAGGTCCGGAGTGCCGCCTGGAGTGGCGTCCCTTTCATCCCGTAATGTGGCTTTCGTCGTCCGCCAGTTACGGTTTTGGGGAAGGGACTCAAGGATTTGATGGAGCGCACCGTCGTCCGCTGTGCCGAGGGGCACGTGTTCAGCACCGCTTCGTTCCCGATGCAGCAGGCCGACCGGCTCGGGCCGGGACGCCTCCTCCGTTGTCCCCGGTGCGCGCGGCTTCGCCACGCGGTGCCGGTGGCGCTCGAGAAGCGATAGCGGAGCACAGAGGCGCGCGGGGCGTCGCATTGCGCGAATTGCGGCGTTCCCGCGCGCTCTGCGTATCCTCGGTGCGTGCTTCTCTCTGACAAGGACATCCGGGCCGAGATCGACGCCGGACGGGTGCGGATCGATCCGTACGACGAATCAATGGTGCAGCCGTCGAGCATCGACGTGCGCCTCGACCGCTATTTCCGGGTGTTCGAGAATCACCGGTACCCGCACATCGACCCGTCCGTCGAGCAGGCGGATCTGACCAGGCTCGTCGAGCCCGAGGGCGACGAGCCGTTCATCCTCCACCCGGGGGAGTTCGTGCTCGCCTCGACGTACGAGGTCATCACGCTGCCCGACGACCTCGCCAGCAGGCTCGAGGGGAAGTCCAGCCTGGGGCGGCTCGGGCTCGTGACGCACTCCACCGCCGGGTTCATCGACCCCGGTTTCTCCGGGCACGTGACGCTGGAGCTGTCGAACCTCGCCACGCTGCCGATCAAGCTCTGGCCGGGCATGAAGATCGGCCAGCTGTGCATGTTCCGGCTGACCTCGCCCTCCGAGTCCCCGTACGGGTCCGAGCGCTACGGGTCGCGCTACCAGGGACAGCGCGGTCCCACGGCCTCCCGTTCCTTCCTCAACTTCCATCGGACCCAGGTGTGACATCCCCCATGAGCGACGTGCGCGAAAACCTGACCTACGAGAAGTTCGGCGCTGCGGTACGCGAGCTCGCGCAGACCATCGCCGACGATGGGTACGAACCTGACGTCATCCTCAGCATCGCCCGCGGCGGGGTGTTCGTCGCTGGAGGTCTGGCATATGCGCTGGACTGCAAGAACATTCACCTTGTGAACGTCGAGTTTTACACCGGCGTGGGTGAGACTCTCGAAATGCCTGTGATGTTGGCACCTGTCCCGAATGCGATCGACTTCTCGAACAAGAAGGTGCTCATCGCGGACGACGTCGCCGACACCGGCAAGACGCTGAAGCTCGTGCACGACTTCTGCCTCGACCACGTCGCCGAGGTGCGCTCCGCCGTCATCTATGAGAAGTCCCACTCGCTCGTGAAGTGCGAGTACGTGTGGAAGCGCACCGACGAGTGGATCAACTTCCCGTGGAGCGTCGAGCCGCCCGTCGTGAAGCGGCACGGGCAGGTGCTCGACGCCTGACGGGCGGCCGGGTTGAACGGTGCAGTGATCGGGGCGCGGTGGCCCCGCCCGAGCGGGCGGGGCCACCGCGTCTTCGTCATGCGTGGGCCGGGGCGGGGACGGTGTGGCGGCGGGTGCGCCACAGGAGGCGGGCGCCGAGGCCGGGCAGGAGCACGTTCAGGAGCAGGAGAAGGAGCAGTTCCGTCGGGCCGATGCGGTCCGCGCCCGCGACGGTGCCGAGGAGGAGCAGGGCCGGGAGCGACAGCGTCAGCGCGCCGCCTGTGAGCTTCTGCCGTGCGGTCCACCGGGTGGAGGTGGCGAGGAGATAAGCGCCCGCCATGGCGGCGAGCACCATCGCCAGCGGGCCGGCCAAGAGCATCAGCGGGCCGGAGGCCGCCAGGACGAGGATCGTGAGACGGGTGCGGAGACGGTCCGGCTCGGGGGAAGGGGAGGAGGGCGCGGCCGGTGCCGGCGCCTCCGCCAGGGCCGATGCCGCTATCGCCGTCGGGTCGCCCAGCTGGCGCAGGACCTCGCGGACCGTCGCCTCGTCCCGCGTGCCCGCCTCGGCGAGGCTGACCTCGATGTGCTCGCGCAGGTCGGCGAGGAGTTCCGCGCGGCGGGCCGGTTCCAGGGCGGCGCTCGCCCGCTCCACGTCGGCCAGATAGGCGAGGGCGAGGGCGTGCTCAGGTGCTTTCATGCGGGGTCTCCGTGTCGTGCGGTGTGCCGGGCGCGGTCAGGAAGTGGTCGACCGCGTCCCGGAAGAGGGGCCAGCTCGCGGTGAAGTCGGCGAGCGCGGTGTGGCCCTCGGGGGTGAGCGTGTAGTAGCGGCGGGGCGGGCCGCTGGGGGATTCGCGCAGTTCGGTGTCTACGAGGCGGTCGCGGCGCAGCCGGGACAGGAGCGGGTAGATGGTGCCCTGGCTCGTCGTCATCACCGCCACGGCCGACAGCTCCTCGACCAGCTCCACGCCGTAGCGCGGGCCTTCGCGCATCAGGGCCAGTACGCAGTACTCCAGTACGCCCTTGCGGAGCTGGCTCGCGGCCTTCGTCAGCGGGTCCGCCATTCCCTCCGCCCCCCTCCGTTCCTCTTCAGTTCCTCTTCAGTTCCTTGCTTTGCCTGGAACATTGCATTGCAAGGTACGTGACGGGGGCGCGCATGGGCAAGGGCATGGGCAAGGGCATGGGCAAGGGCATGGGCAAGAGCAAGGGCCCCGGCGGTCGTCCCGCCGGGGCCCTGCTGTCGTGCCGTGCGCGGCCGCGTCAGAACGTACCGAGCTTGATGATCGAGAGGATCGCGAGCAGCTGGATGGCGCTGGCGCCGAGGGCCCGCGGCCAGGGCAGGTCGTGCGACTTGCTCACCATCAGCGTGAGCAGCGCGCCCGCCGCGAGCCAGGTGGCCCAGCCGAGCAGCTGGACGAAGCTGTTGCCGCCGCCGAGGAACAGGGCGACGATGACGCGCGGCGCGTCCGTGATCGCCATGACCAGCATGGACAGGCCGACCGTGGGCTGCCAAGCGCCGTCGCCGCCGAACTGGCGGGCCAGGCTGTGCGTGACGACGCCGAGGATGAGCGCGCTGATGGAGATCGCGACGCCGGTCGTCAGGACGTACGGGACCGCCGTGGACAGCGTCGCGTTGAGGACGTCCTCGCGGGCCTCGTCGAAGCCGAAGACGGCGAGCAGGCCGTAGAGGAACGTGACGATGACGGCCGGGGCCCACATCGCGTAGTCGCGCATCTGCAGGAAGGTCGGCACGGGGCGCAGCACGATGCCGCGCAGCAGGTCCTTCCAGGGCAGCTTGGGGCCGATCGGGCCCGCCGGGGCCTGGCCCGCGCGGTAGGTGTCGCCGTCGTTGTACGGGTCCTCGCCCAGGGAGAAGGCCTGGGTGTGCCCGGGGTTGTTGGCGGCGTACGGGTCGGGGGCGGCGGGACCACCGTGGCCCCCGTGCCCGCCCTGGCCGCCGAAGTACTCGGGCTCGCCGTGGCCGCCGGGCGGCTGGGGCCACTGCTGCGGGCCGCCCTGGTGACCGCCGTGGTGGGGGCCTTGGGGGCCGCCCTGGTGGGGGCCGCCGTACTGCCCGGGGCCGGGGCCCGGGCCCGGGCCGTGGCCGCCGCCGTAGGGCGGCTGGCCGCCGTACTGGGGGGCCGAGGGCGCGGGCGGGTAGCCGTACGGCGCCTGGCCGCCGCCTTGGTGCGGGGGCCGCTGTCCGTACGGAGCCTGCCCGGGGGCCTGTCCCGGGGTCTGCCCGGGGCCCTGTCGGCGTCCCGATTGCTGTGCGCGGTTGTCCCGGCCGCCGCGTCCGATCCTGAATCCAGCCACGGAATCGAACGTACCTGGTCCGGAGGCGAGGGCGCGTCCCTCCTGTGGAGGAGGGCCCGTTTGCGGCTGACCTGTAACAACCCTTAGGGGGACCCTGAGGGGTTGTCCTCAGGGCCCCCGTGGCGCCAGTGACCCGCTGTGGTTCCCGGGGCTACGGGGGACCAGCAAGGCGCTGGCGGGGAGCAGCGGGCGCCGGCGGCCGGGCCTAGCGGCCGAGGACCGCGCCGTACGTCAGCGCGCTCGAAGACGCGGGCAGCTTCAGCGACTTGGGGGAGAGGGCGGTGGTGCCCGCCGGGAGGGCGCCGGGCACGTTCCAGACGCCGCCGGACGACGCGTTCTCGCCGGGCGCGGAGACCGCCAGGTCGGGCGTGCCGTCCTTGTCGTAGTCGCCGGTGGCGAGGGCCGCGCCGAAGCGGTCGCCGGTCTCGGCGGCGCCGGGGAAGTGGTTGGTGTCCTGCTGGAAGGCGTAGCCGCTGGCCTTGCCGTCGCCGAGCACGTCGTCGGCGTCGAGGATGCCCTTCCGGGAGCCGAACAGGACGGTGGCGCTGCCCGCGTTCTTCTTGGCCCCGATGGCCTCGCCGGGGGCGCCGATGACCAGGTCGGCGTAGCCGTCGCCGTTGACGTCGCGGGCGGTCACGGACTCGCCGAAGCCATCGCCCTTCTCGGCGACGCCGGGGACGCCCGGGGTGTCCTGGTTGAGGGTCTGGGTGCGGTAGCCGAGGCTGCCGTTGACGTTGCCGTACTTGATGTGGACGCCGCCGCCCTTGGTGAGCTCCTCGGGGCCGCACGGGTCGTCGATGTTCTCGTCGGCGATCTCGCGGCAGTTGCCGAGCGCGAGGTCGTCGAGGCCGTCGCCGTTGAAGTCGCCGGTGGCGAAGGCGGAGGTGGCGCCGTTGCTGCCGGACCACATGAGCAGGAGGCGGCGCTCCTGCTTGTCGTAGCGGTAGATCATGACGTGGGACTGGGTGTACGGCTGCTGCTTGGTGTAGTACGCCACGGCCAGGTCGGTGAGGCCGTCGTCGTCGAAGTCGCCGGTGGACAGGACGGGGGCGCGGCCGCCCATGCGGTCGCCCATGCCCGGGACGGTCGTCGCGGTGCGCGGGTCGTAGTTCATGACGACCTTGTCGGCGCCGCCGATGGCCAGGTCGGCCTGCCGGTCGCCGTTGAAGTCGGCGGCGGCCAGGGCGTTGCCGTAGCTGTCCTTGGCCTTCGCGCCGCGGCCCGCGCTGTTGGACGTGCCGAAGCCGTCCTTCGCGCCGTACACGACGGTGACGTTGCCCACGTCGGCCTTGCCGTCGAAGTCCTCGCCGGGGGCGCCGACCGCGAGGTCCGCGAGCCCGTCGCCGTTGACGTCCGCCACGGTGACGGCGGCGCCGAAGCGGTCACCGGCCTCCGGAGTGCCGAGGACGTTCGCCGTGGCCTGGCTGATCCGTACGTTGTCCTCGGCCCGCAGCCCCTTGGGCCCGCCCCAGACCACGCTCACGTACCCGGCCTTGGCCTTTCCGCCGACGCTCGCGGACGGGACGCCGACGGCGAGGTCCTCGTAGCCGTCGCCGTTGAAGTCGGCCTTGGTGGGCGGGGTGGAGGCGGACGCCGTCATGGCGAGCGGCAGGGTGAGGCCGGTCGCCGCGAGTGCCGTGGCGGCGGCCAGGGCGAGGGTGCGTGTGCGCACGGGTGCTCCAACTCTTCGGGTGAGGCTTGGTCTTCACCTGTGGGACATGCGGGATTGGGTAAAGGTTGTGGTGACGGGGGGTGGGGGTGGGGGCGGGGTGGGTCCTGCCGGGAGCTCCCCCACCCCGCCCCTTCCCGAAACCAGGGGCTCTGCCCCTGGACCCCCCATCGCCGCTTCGCGGTTCGTCCTCAAACGCCGGACGGGCTGAGTCCTACTGGAGGAAGCCTTCGACGATCCCGTACGGCACGTGGGACACCCCGCTGTTCTTGATCCCGGAGGCGGAGCCGGGCAGGCGGACCGGGCCGGACGTGCCGTCCACGTACAGGTCCGCGTGGCCGTCGCGGTCGGTGTCCCGCAGGCGTACGGTGCTGCCGAAGGAGTCGTCCATGGCGAGCTCGCCCGGAACGCCGGGGGTGTTGCGGGCGAACCACTGCGAGCGGGTGCCCTTCAGACCGCCCCGGCCGCCGCGCACGACGTGGACGCCGCCCGCGTACCCCGTGCCGTTGATGGTCTCTCCGTAGGCGCCGATCGCCAGGTCCTGGTAGCCGTCGCCGTCGGTGTCGCCCGCCGAGACGGAGTAGCCGAACGCGTCCTCCGCCTCCGGCGTCCCGGCGATTCCCGCACTGGCCTGGGTGAGGCGGACGGAGGTGCCGGGGCCGGTGGGGCCGCCGCGCCAGACGGTCACGGCGCCCTTGCGGCGCGAATCCTCGGAGTTCCCGATGGCGATGTCGCCGTAGCCGTCCCTGTCGAAGTCGGCGATCACGCCGTCCCCGCCTTCGGTGGCGGACTTGTTGACGCGCAGCGTCCTGCCGGGCTTGAGGGTCTTGCCACCCTTGAGGAACCAAGCGTCGGCGACCTGCTTCCCCGGCCGGACGACCGAGCCGATGACGACGAGGTCGGTCGCCCTGTCCTTGGTGACCTTGCCCGCGATCAGCGACGCGGCGTCGAATCCGGCGCCGTCCCGGTCGAAGCGCTTGACCGGGCCGCGTGCCCCGGACGGGGAGAGCGGGCCGAAGTAGAGGTAGGTGTCGCCGCTGTTCACTGCGGCGAGGTCCGGCTTGCCGTCGCCGTTGAAGTCGCCGGTGGCGAGGTCACTGCCGAAGCCGCCGAAGGAACCGGGCTCCTTGTTGGGGATCGCCGTACCGCCGGACAGGCCCTTCTTCGAGCCCCAGAGGATCGTCACCGAGCCCTGCCGCTCGTTCCGGCCGACCTTCTCGTTCACGGCGGCCACCGCGAGGTCCCCGTATCCGTCCCGGTTGAAGTCCGCCGCGACCCTGGTGCCTTCGCCCCACATGTCGTCGGTCTCGTCCGCGCCCGGCACGCCCTGGCTCTTCTGCGTGATGACCTGGGTCCTGGTGCCGGGTCCGGACGGCGTGCCGAAGGTGACGCGGACGGCGCCGCCCTTGGTGCCCAGGGTCCACGTGTCGGCGGCGTAGTCCCGGTACCCGTCCCCATCGAAGTCATCGGCGTACTTCGCCGGGGCCGTCGCGGCCGACGCGGGCAGGGCGGCGGGGAGCAGCGCGGCGGCGGTCAGGGTGGTGGTGAGCAGGGCGGTGGTGCGGAGGCGCAAGGGGAGATCCTGAGGTCGGGGCCGGGCCCGTGCGGGGCCCGGCCATGAGGACATAGAGGTATCAGTCGGCGAAGTTCGCGCCGAGGCGGGGTATGCCCGTGCCGGGGACGCCCGCCGTGCCGGGGTAGATGCCCGCGCCGCCCTTGAGGGAGCCGTCGGCGCCGGAGAGCAGGGGGTAGACGGCGCCGTTGCCGCCGTTCTCGCCGTGGGAGCCGATGACGACGTCCGCGCGGCCGTCGCCGTTCAGGTCGTCGGCGTGCACGTCCGTGCCGAGGAAGTCGCGCTTCTCGTTGGTGTTCGGCACGCCGGGCGTGTTCTGGGTGAGGAGCCGCGCGCCGCGCCCGCTGATGCCGGAGCCGTTCGCGCGGCCGTACAGGACGGTCACCGCGCCCGCGTCCTTGACGCCGTCGACGGTCTCGCCGGGGGCGCCGACGACCAGGTCCAGGTTGCCGTCGCCGTTGACGTCGCCGAGGTCCAGCTCGTTGCCGAACGCGTCGCCCTTCTCGCTGCTGCCGGGGACGCCGGAGGTGTTCTGCGTGAACTTGTCGCGGTCGCCGTGCGCCGGGCCCCGCTTCCCGCCGTGCACGACGTGCACCGCGCCGCCCTTGGCCGCGCCCGGGATGCCGCTGTCCCACTCGGTGCCGACGACGACGTCGTCGTAGCCGTCCTTGTCGGTGTCGCCCAGGTCCGTGATGATCCCGGCGGGCAGCTTCTGCGCGGAGGAGACCTTCAGGCCCGAACGGGAGCCCGGCAGCCACCAGTTGGCGTTGAGGCCGCGCTGGTTTCTCTCGTAGCCGTTGACGATCAGGTCGTCCTTGCCGTCGCCGTTGGCGTCCCCGGAGTGCAGGTTCTTCACGCCGACCTCGCCGTTGCCCTGGATGCGGGGGGTCACGGTGTAGTGCCCGCCGGTCCTGCCGCTCCGCGTGAAGCCGCCGCGGTAGACGTCGACGACCGCCGTCGTCACCGTGCCCATGGCGATGTCGTCCTTGCCGTCGCCGTTGAAGTCCCCGGCCTGGAGGATGCTGCCGAAGTAGTCGTGCTTGGCGGGGCGCGGGTCCTTCAGGGTCGTGCCGTCCCTGAGGCCGATCGCCGAACCCCACAGGATCTGGAGGCTGCCGCCGTCCTTGTCGCGGCCGACGTCCTCGCCCGCGACGCTCGCGAGCAGGTCGTCGTAGCCGTCGTCGTCGAAGTCCCCGTACGCCAGCTCGTTGCCGAACAGATCCCGCTTCTCGGCGGCCCCGGGGACGCCCGGGCTGTTCTGCGTGTACTTCACGGAGCGGCCGACGCCGCTCGCCTTCCCGTACGTGACGACGACGGCGCCCGCCGCCTCCTTGCCGTTCACATGGGCGAAGGGGGCGGAGGCGGCGACGTCCGCGTAGCCATCGCCGTCGAAGTCGGCGTCGCTGGCGGGGAGTGCGGCGCGGGGGGCCGCCGTCGCCGTCGGCACGGCGCTCACGAGGAGCCCGCCGGTGAGCGCCACGGCCGTGGTGGCGGCGGCCAGGCGGAGACGGCGGCCGGGTCTGTGGGAGCGGGTGTCGCGGGAGGCGGTGCGCTTGCGCTGGGCCATGCGGTGATCTCTCCTGCGGGTCGGTTGAGGTGTTTGCCAGGGATTGGCCGCATGTTTGCGTATGCGTTGGCCTGGACCTTGGCCTAGGAGAGACCGCTGACGGGGTGTGAGGGTTGTGTGCGGCTGGGGTGAAGTTACCTTGTCGTGATGGGGAGTTGGCGCCGCCGCCGCCAGTACGCGTACGTCAGCGCGAGGACCATCGGACCCCACAGCACGAACAGGCCGCTGACGACCGACGCGAGCAGCTGCCAGCCCGCGTGCGTGTACGCGACGTCCGAGAAGCCCCCGACGCGGAACGCGCAGAGCACCCACTGCACCAGGAGCGCCGTGAACAGCAGGCCGCTCAGCGCCGCGGGCACGATCACCAGCAGGAGCGGTATCCGCCGCCCGCCGAGCCTCGGCACCCAGGCGGGCACGGTCTCGCCCCACGGCCGCACCAGACCCCGGCACAGCAAGGCGAACGCCTCGGACAGCAGGCTGAGCGACGCGACGTAGGCCACCATCTGCCAGCGCGGCCAGGTCTCGGGCGCCACGTCCATCCCCATCTGGTGGCCGAAGCCGATGGGCAGCCGCCACAGGCACACGGGCAGGGCCACGAGGGGGAGCAGCCGGGCAACACGCTCCGCCCAGGGAGGAACGGGCCGCGCGGTCGTCCTGACACCGTGGGCCGCGCCCACCGCGTTCGCCGAGCTGTCCACCGGATTCGCTTCGCTGATCGCCATGGACACCACTGTTGTTGACCACCGGCGCCCCGGAATCGGGCTGCCGCGCGATGTCCGCCTCCCCCGCGCGGCGGAGCCGCCGACACAGGTGTCCGCCTCAGGGCGCCGAGTTGGACCTCGGCCCGGGAAGCTGTGTATGATCAAGGCAC
Source organism: Streptomyces sp. NPDC043996 (assembly GCF_056435225.1). Classification (NCBI taxonomy): domain Bacteria; kingdom Bacillati; phylum Actinomycetota; class Actinomycetes; order Kitasatosporales; family Streptomycetaceae; genus Streptomyces; species Streptomyces sp. NPDC043996. The sequence goes on from NZ_JBWKEY010000014.1 coordinate 43,044, forward strand.
AACTTCGGCGCACAACACCGGAGTCGCGCGTCTGTGGTCCAAGGAAAGACGCCCATCATCCGATGGGAAATGTAGGTGCAAGGCCTGCCGGGCGCTCCACGAAGCCGATGGCCCCTCGCTGAGCAAGTGAGGGGCCATCGGCCTTTTCGCATGCGTGCGCATGCGTGCGTATGCGTTCGCATGTATTCGCCTGGATGTATTCGCCTGTACGTATTCGCATGTATGGGTCGCGGTACGTCCGCCGCCGGGGCCGCGCGGTGAACGCGCGGCCCCGGCCGTCTGAGCGTGGGACCTACCGGCCCAGGACCGCGCCGTACTTCTGCGCTCCCGCGAGGCCGAGCTTGCCCGGAGTGAGCGAGACCAGGGGCGGGTTGGGGCCGTCCTTCGGGGTCCGGGCGTACCAGACGCCGCCCTTCGAGGCGTCCTCGCCGGGCGCGCCGACCGCCGTGTCGGGGTAGCCGTCGCCGTTGAAGTCACCGGTGGCGACGGCCGCGCCGAAGCGGTCGCCCGCCTCGGCCGTGCCGGGGACGCCCGCCGAGTTCTGGCTGAGGGAGGGGCCCGCGAAGGGCTTGCCCGTGCCCGTGGAGGCCAGCGACCAGTAGCTGCCCGCCTTCTTCGCGGTGCCCACCGTCTCCGTACCGGCGCCCGCGATCAGCTCGTCGATGCCGTCCCGGTCGAGGTTGGCGACGGCCAGGCGCGAGCCGAAGTCGTCCTCGATCTCCGCGGTGCCGCCGACCTCCGGGGAGTCCTGCGTGGTGCAGGAGACCGGGCCGCCGAGCGTGGCGTCCTTCTTGCCGTACACCGTGGCGATCGCGCCGCCCAGGTAGTCCTGGCACAGCTTGTCGCCCGGCTCCTCCGCCTCTGGGTTGGGCCGCGCCTCGCCGAGGGCCAGGTCCGTCGTGCCGTCGCCGTCGAAGTCGCCAGCGGCCAGGGCGCTGGCCCCTTCGCCGGTGTGCCACTGGGTCTTCCACCCGGCGGCGGAGTGGCTGAGCACCTTGGTGCCCAGGATCTCCATGCCGCCGTACGCGACCGCCAGGTCGTCGCGGCCGTCGTTGTCGAAGTCGCCGGTGGTGACCACGCGCGGGCCGCCGAAGTGCCAGCTGTCGACGTGCGACAGCTTCGCCGGGGAACCCGCCTTGAACGGGCCGGGGCGCAGCATCAGCGCGGTGCTTTCGTCGGAGTGGTCGCTCAGGACGATGTCCTGGCGGCCGTCGCCGTCGAAGTCGCCGGTGGTGAGGACGGCGCCCACGTTGTTGTCGGAGTACGTGCCGCTGACGGCCGTGAAGCCGCCCTTGATGCCGGACTTCGAGCCCCACAGGACGGTGACGGTACCCGCGCTGAGCCGCGTGCCGTTGTCCTCGTCGGGGGTGCCGACGACGATGTCCGTGATGCCGTCGCCGTTCATGTCGGCGGGCGCCACCGCGTAGCCGAAGCCGTCGCCCTTCTCGGAGTTGCCGGGGACCCCGGCCGTGTTCTGGCTGACGGTCGACGAACCGTGCTTGCCGAGGCCGTTCTTGCCGCCCCAGACCACGTTCACGTAACCCGCCTTGGCCTTGCCGCCGACGGTCGCGGCGGGCACGCCGACCGCGAGGTCAGCGAAGCCGTCGCCGTTGAAGTCGGCCTTCGGCCGGGGCGCGGAACCGGCCGCCGCGGCGGACGTGACGGACAGGCCGGAGAGGCCGATCACGGTCGCGGCGCACAGCACCGCCGCCGAGAGAGTCTTCCTGCGCAAGGTGTCTCCAACTGAGCTGAGAGAGGTGAGGAGGTGAGGGAGGTGAGGTGGGGGTCAGCGGAGCGTTTCGCCGAAGGCCTGGCCGGGGCCGCCCGCGCCCAAGGGCAGGCGTACGCCGAAGTCGGAGCCGTTGAACGACGTCACGCGCGGAATCGTGACGCCCGCCGACGAGCCGCGCAGGACCCACACGGCGCCCGCGTCCCGCCGCGCGCCCTGGCCCGCGCCGATGTCCTCGCCGCCCGCGCCGATGGCCAGTTCCGCCTTGCCGTCCTTGGTGACGTCCTTCAGGCGGACGCTGGAGCCGAACGCGTCGCCGTCCTCGCCGACGCCCGGCACCTTGGGCGTGTCCTGGTGGAAGCCGCGGCCGTTGCCGAGTCCGCTCGCACCGCCCTTGAGCACGACGACGCTGCCCGCGCCGCGCACGGCCGGAGCGCCGACCGTCTCGCCGGGGGCGCCGACGGCGACGTCCGCGCGGCCGTCGCCGGTCACGTCGCCGGCGGCCACCGAGGCGCCGAACCGGTCGCCGTCCTCGTCGTTCCCGGGCACGCCCGCGCTGTCCTGGGTGTACGTCACGGGCGCGCCCAGCTTGGCGTCGGCGCCGTAGCGGACGCTGACCGCGCCGCCCTTGCCCGCGCGCGGGTTGCCGGTGACCAGGTCGTCGTAGCCGTCGCCGTTGACGTCGCCCACGGCGAGCGGGTCGCGCGAGGCGCTCGGGTCCTCGCCCTCGGCGAGGACGCCGGACCAGTAGCCGTAGTCGCCCGCGCCGCCCTTCATGTACGCGGTGTAGGCACCGCCGTCGGCGCGCTCGCCGGTGAAGACGTACGTGTACCCGCCCTGGGACGTGAAGTGGCCCGCGGTCATGTTGTCCAGGCGGACGCCCTTGGGCAGGAAGTCGGTCTCCAGGCCGATCGCACGGCCGTCCTCCGGCACGCCGTCGGGGTAGAACCACCAGTGGTTGCCGCTGATCACGGCGAGGTTCGCGGCCTCGTCGCCGTCGATGTCGACGAAGACGGCGGCCTCGCCGAAGCGGCGCTCGCTGGTGGCGGGCGCGGTGAGCGTCTTGCCGCCCTTCTTGAAGCCGTTCTCGCCGCCCCAGACGATCGTGACCGTGCCGTCGGGCTTGTTCGGCGTCTTCTCGCCGGGGGCGCCGATGACCAGGTCCGCGTAGCCGTCGCTGTTCACGTCCCCGCTGGTGACGCTCTCCCCGAACTCGTCGCCCTGCTCGGTGACTCCGGGCACCCCGGCCGTGCTCTGCGTGACGGTCGTGGCCCGGGACGTGCCGACGCCCGCAGCCGAACCAAACGTGACCGTCACGGCGTTGGCCCCCGGCGTGCCGATCGCCAGGTCGCGGTAGCCGTCGCCGTTGAAGTCGTCCTTGAGGGCGGCGGGGGCGGCGGCGGCCGTGCCCGCGAGCGGGACGATGGCGCCGGTCGCGGCGAGGGCGGCCAGGGTCGCCGTGAGGGCCAGGGTTCTTACGCGCACGGAGGCTCTCCGAGGGGTGGGTGGGTGTTCTGGGGTGTTCGGCGGGTGTGACTGCTGGGGTGTACGAAAGGTTGTGCGAGGTTGGCCGGGGGGTGAAGGGGGGGGTGTGTGTCCTCGCGGTGCGCCCCAGGCCCGCCCCTTCCCGAAACCGGGGGCTGCCGCCCCCGTCCCCCCGCCCCACTGCGTTGGCGCTTCGCGCCTCGTCCTCAAACGCCGGACGGGCTCAAGCCGTGAACATGGCAGTGGAGAAGGTCAGGGTTGGCCTTCGGGTGATCAACTCGCCGTTTCGTAGGCCCCGGTAGATCTCTACTCGGTCTGTGCCCCGGCCCGTTGTCGTGCGGACGGCTATGTCCGCTCGGTGGTCGCCGTCGAAGTCGGCGACCTTCAGGAGCTGGGGGGTGCCCTGCGTGGCGGGGGTCAGGGTGGCCGTGGGGTTCGCGGGCAGGCCCGGGGTGCGGCCGCGGTAGAGCCGGACCTCGCCGGGGCCGCCGCCGGTGGTGACGAGGTCGCTCAGGCCGTCGCCGTCGACGTCGCCCGCCGCCACGGCCGCGCCGCGCGGCTCCAGCGTCGCGCGGGCGGTGCCCGGCACGTCGTAGCGCAGGGCGATCCCGCGCGGCCCCGGCAGCGCCGCGTCCACGCCCCGGCCCCTGCCGAACGCGCCGAAGGCCACGCCCGTGCTGACCGGGAAGCGGGCGCCGGTGCGGGTGGGGCCCTCGGGGCCGCCGAGGACCAGGCCGCCGGGGGACGCGCCGCCCTCCTCGCGGACCACCAGGTCGTCGTAGCCGTCCCGGTTCACGTCCCGCGCGGGGGCGCCGGTGACAAGCTCGTTGCCCGGGGCGGGGAGGGGGGCGCCCGCGGCGCGGGGCGCGCCCGCGCGGGTGAAGGGGCCGCGCAGGAAGGTCAGATGGGCGCCGCTCGCGTGCAGGGCGAGGTCCAGGGCGCCGTCCCCGTCGAAGTCGCCGCACACCGGCTGGTCCGGCCAGTCGTTGCCGAGCCGCGCCCGCGCGGGCACCCGCAGCGCGACGGCCTTGCCGGTCAGGCCCTTCGGGGAGCCGAAGAGGAGTTGCAGCGGCACCGGCGGGCGGCCCTGTCCGTCGTAGGGCGGGTCCGTGGACACCAGCAGGTCCGTGAAGCCGTCGCCGTCGAGGTCGCAGGCCGCCTCCGACTCGAAGGCGGCGGGCAGCTCCCCCTTCGTACGGGCGCCGTTGGCGTGCGCGCTCAGGAGCTGCCGGGCGCCCGGCACGAGGCCGCGCCCGCCGCCGTAGACGACGCCGATGCCGGGGTCGTCGCCGTGGCCCCGGTGCGCCAGGTCGTCCAGGACGAGGTCACGGGCGCCGTCGCCGTTGAAGTCGTCGGGCACCTCGCTGCCCTTGCCGAGCGGGACCGGCCGCTGCGGGGCGCTCTTGGCCGCGAGGCCGCCGGGCTTGGGGCGCGCGGGGGACTCGTCCCCGCCGCCGCAGCCCGCGAGGACCAGGGCGCCGCCGACGGCGGCGGCCAGCAGCCGCACACCGGATCTCCTCAAGCCACCCACCGCTAGCCACCCACCCCTGAAGCCGACACAGTCGTCATGAGCACCACAGGTTTACACGAGGGTTCACGAACGGCGAAGGGCCGGTCCCGCCCACTGGCGGAACCGGCCCGAAACACCCGTCTCGTACGGCTTACTTCACCGGCTCGGGCTCCGGCTCGTCCGCGGGCTCGGCCTCGCCCGCCGGGTCGACCGGCGTCTTCACGGAGTCGAGCAGCAACTGGGCGACGTCGACGACCTGGAGGCTCTCCTTCGCCTGCCCGTCGTTCTTCTTGCCGTTGACCGAGTCGGTCAGCATGACGAGGCAGAACGGGCAGGCGGTGGAGACGATGTCCGGGTTGAGGCTGAGGGCCTCGTCCACGCGCTCGGTGTTGATGCGCTTGCCGATGCGCTCTTCCATCCACATCCGCGCGCCGCCCGCGCCGCAGCAGAAGCCGCGCTCCTTGTGGCGGTGCATCTCCTGCTGGCGCAGGCCCGGGACCTTGTCCATGATCTCGCGCGGGGGCGTGTAGATCTTGTTGTGACGGCCCAGGTAGCACGGGTCGTGGTAGGTGATCAGGCCCTCGACCGGGGTCACCGGGACCAGCTTGCCCTCGTCGATGAGGTGCTGGAGCAGCTGGGTGTGGTGGATGACCTCGTAGTCGCCGCCGAGCTGCGGGTACTCGTTGCCGAGGGTGTTGAGGCAGTGCGGGCAGGTGGCGACGATCTTCTTCGCGGACTGCGGCTTCTTCGTCGACTCGTCCTCGTCATCCTCGCCGAACGCCATGTTCAGTGAGGCGACGTTCTCGGCTCCCAGCTGCTGGAACAGCGGCTCGTTGCCGAGGCGGCGGGCGGAGTCACCGGTGCACTTCTCGTCGCCGCCCATGATCGCGAACTTGACGCCCGCCATGTGCAGCAGCTCGGCGAAGGCCTTCGTGGTCTTCTTGGCCCGGTCCTCCAGGGCACCGGCGCAGCCGACCCAGTACAGGTACTCGACCTCGGTCAGGTCCTCGATGTCCTTGCCGACGACCGGGACCTCGAAGTCGACTTCCTTGGTCCACTCGAGCCGCTGCTTCTTGGCGAGGCCCCACGGGTTGCCCTTCTTCTCCAGGTTCTTGAGCATCGTGCCCGCCTCGGACGGGAACGCGGACTCGATCATCACCTGGTAGCGGCGCATGTCGACGATGTGGTCGATGTGCTCGATGTCGACCGGGCACTGCTCGACGCAGGCGCCGCAGGTGGTGCAGGACCACAGGACGTCGGGGTCGATGACCCCGTTCTCCTCCAGGGTGCCGATGAGCGGGCGCTCGGCCTCCGCGAGGGCGGCGGCGGGCACGTCCTTCAGCTGCTCCTCCGTCGCCTTCTCCTCGCCCTCCATGGACTTGCCGCCACCGGCGAGCAGGTACGGGGCCTTGGCGTGCGCGTGGTCGCGCAGCGACATGATCAGGAGCTTCGGGGACAGCGGCTTGCCGGTGTTCCAGGCGGGGCACTGCGACTGGCAGCGGCCGCACTCGGTGCAGGTGGAGAAGTCGAGGATGCCCTTCCAGGAGAACTGCTCGACCTGGCTGACGCCGAAGACGGTGTCCTCGTCCGGGTCCTCCCAGTCGATCTCCTTGCCGCCGGAGGTCATGGGCAGGAGCGCGCCGAGCGCGGTGCCGCCGTCGGCGTTCCGCTTGAACCAGATGTTCGGGAAGGCCAGGAAGCGGTGCCAGGCGACGCCCATGTCGGTCTTGAGGGCGACCGTGATCATCCAGATGAACGACGTCGCGATCTTCAGCCCCGCGAAGAAGTACGTGAGGTTCTGGAGCGTGGAGACGTCCAGGTCCCGCAGCGCCGACACCAGCGGGTACGAGAGGAAGAACGCGGCCTCGTAGCCGTCGACGTGGTGCTGGGCGCCCTCCAGGGCGTGCAGCGTGAAGATGCAGACGCCGACGATCAGGATGACGGCCTCGACGAAGTACGCCTGACCGGTGTTGGACCCGGCGAAGCGTGACTTGCGGCCCGGCCGGTCGGGACGGCTGAGCTGCCGTACGACGATCAGCGTCAGGATGCCCAGCACGGTCATCGTGCCGAGGAACTCGACGAAGACGTTGTACGGCGCCCAGTCGCCGATGACCGGCAGCATCCAGTCGGCCTTGAACAGCTGGCCGATGGCGTTCACGATCGTCAGGAGCAGCGAGAAGAAGCCCACCGCGACGAACCAGTGGGCGACGCCGACGACGCCCCAGCGGTTCATCCGCGTGTGGCCGAGGAACTCCCGGGCCACCGTGAGGGTGCGCAGCACGGGGTCATTGGTCCTGGCGCCGGCCGGTACCGGCTGGCCGAGCATCATGAAGCGGAAGATCTGCAGGATGGCACGGCCGAACAGGGCGACGCCGACTGCGATGAGGACCAGCGACACGATGATCGCGGCGAGTTGCATTTCGGGGCTCCTCAGGCCTGCGGGTGGGCAATCCGGCTATTACTAGGCGGTAACTTATGCGGTCCGTCTGAGGCTACCCACATAGTCCTCGGCAGCGTAGCCAGCCAGGCGGTGATCTGCGTCGCTCAGGCTCCCCTTGCCGGACCCCTGATGTCGCCGGTTCCAGCCCGTCCGGCGTTTGAGGACGAGGCGCGGAGCGCCGTTGGCTTTGAGCGGGGGAACGGGGGCGGCAGCACCCGGAGCGGGGAGGGGTGGGCCTGGGGCGTGCCGCGAGGCCCCCGGCGGGTTGCGCGTAAGGGCGGGATAAGAGTTGAGCGGAGTCGGCTCAAGTCTGTTGACTCGGGGGAACCCGTGAGGCATCCTTGAGCCAGTTCCACTCAAGAATGTATCTGGAGGCATTGAAATGGCACGTGCGGTCGGCATCGACCTGGGCACGACTAACTCCGTCGTCAGCGTTCTGGAGGGCGGCGAGCCCACCGTCATCACCAACGCCGAAGGCGCCAGGACCACGCCGTCCGTCGTCGCCTTCGCCAAGAACGGCGAGGTGCTGGTCGGCGAGGTGGCCAAGCGCCAGGCCGTGACCAACGTCGACAGGACCATCCGCTCCGTGAAGCGCCACATGGGCACGGGCTGGAAGGTCGACATCGACGACAAGAACTTCAACCCCCAGCAGATCAGCGCCTTCATCCTGCAGAAGCTGAAGCGCGACGCTGAGTCGTACCTGGGCGAGAAGGTCACGGACGCGGTCATCACCGTCCCGGCGTACTTCAACGACTCCGAGCGCCAGGCCACCAAGGAGGCCGGCGAGATCGCGGGCCTGAACGTCCTGCGCATCGTCAACGAGCCGACCGCCGCCGCCCTGGCCTACGGCCTGGACAAGGACGACCAGACGATCCTCGTCTTCGACCTCGGTGGCGGCACCTTCGACGTGTCCCTCCTGGAGATCGGCGACGGCGTCGTCGAGGTGAAGGCCACCAACGGCGACAACCACCTCGGTGGCGACGACTGGGACCAGCGCGTCGTCGACTACCTGGTGAAGCAGTTCGCCAACGGCCACGGCGTGGACCTGTCCAAGGACAAGATGGCGCTCCAGCGCCTGCGCGAGGCAGCCGAGAAGGCGAAGATCGAGCTGTCGTCCTCCACCGAGACGACGATCAACCTGCCGTACATCACGGCGTCCGCCGAGGGCCCGCTGCACCTGGACGAGAAGCTCACCCGCGCCCAGTTCCAGCAGCTCACGTCCGACCTGCTGGAGCGCTGCAAGACGCCGTTCCACAACGTCATCAAGGACGCGGGCATCGCCCTGTCCGAGATCGACCACGTCGTCCTCGTCGGCGGCTCCACCCGCATGCCCGCCGTCGCCGAGCTCGTCAAGGAGCTCACCGGCGGCAACGAGGCCAACAAGGGCGTGAACCCGGACGAGGTCGTCGCCATCGGCGCCGCCCTGCAGGCCGGTGTCCTCAAGGGTGAGGTCAAGGACGTCCTGCTCCTCGACGTGACCCCGCTGTCGCTTGGCATCGAGACCAAGGGCGGCATCATGACGAAGCTCATCGAGCGGAACACGACGATCCCGACGAAGCGTTCGGAGATCTTCACCACCGCCGAGGACAACCAGCCCTCCGTGCAGATCCAGGTCTACCAGGGCGAGCGCGAGATCGCGGCGTACAACAAGAAGCTCGGCATGTTCGAGCTGACCGGTCTGCCCCCGGCGCCCCGCGGCGTCCCGCAGATCGAGGTGTCCTTCGACATCGACGCCAACGGCATCATGCACGTGACCGCGAAGGACCTCGGCACGGGCAAGGAGCAGAAGATGACCGTCACCGGTGGCTCCTCGCTGCCGAAGGACGAGGTCAACCGGATGCGCGAAGAGGCCGAGAAGTACGCGGACGAGGACCACGCCCGCCGCGAGGCCGCCGAGACCCGCAACCAGGGCGAGCAGCTCGTCTACCAGACGGAGAAGTTCCTCAAGGACAACGAGGACAAGGTCCCGGGCGAGGTCAAGACCGAGGTCGAGACCGCCGTCGCCGAGCTGAAGGAGAAGCTCAAGGGCGAGGACTCCGCCGAGATCCGCACCGCCACGGAGAAGGTCGCGGCCGTCTCCCAGAAGCTGGGCCAGGCCATGTACGCCGACGCCCAGGCGGCGCAGGGCGCGGCCGGTGCCGAGGGTGCCGCTCCGGGCGCCGAGGCCCCGAACATGTCCAAGGAAGACGACGTCGTGGACGCCGAGATCGTCGACGACGAGAAGCCCGGTGACGCGAAGGGCGGCGCTGTCTGATGACGGAGGAGACCCCGGGTTTCGGCGACGGCGCCGAGCAGCCCGACGTCCCCTCCGGCGCCACCCCTGACGAAGCGGCGCCGCAGGCCGCCGAGTCCTCCGCTCAGGAGGGCACGGCGGCCCCGGCCGGGGACGCAATGCGAGAAGCGGGCCTGACGGCCCAGCTGGACCAGGCCCAGAAGGCGCTCAGCGAGCGCACGGCGGACCTCCAGCGCCTGCAGGCCGAGTACCAGAACTACCGCCGCCGGGTGGAGCGGGACAAGGTGACGGTGAAGGAGATCGCCTCGGCGAACCTCCTCTCCGAGCTGCTCCCGACGCTCGACGACGTCGGCCGCGCGCGGGAGCACGGCGAGCTGGTCGGCGGCTTCAAGTCGGTGGCCGAGTCGCTGGAGACCGTCGTCGCCAAGATGGGCCTCCAGCAGTTCGGCAAGGAGGGCGAGCCCTTCGACCCGACGATCCACGAGGCCCTGATGCACAGCTACGCACCGGACGTCACGGAGACGACGTGCGTCGCGATTCTCCAGCCGGGGTATCGCATCGGCGAGCGCGTCATCCGACCCGCGCGCGTGGCGGTGGCCGAGCCGCAGCCCGGCGCGCAGACGGTGAAGTCCGAGACGGACGGGGACGAGGGCGAGGAGCCCACGGCCCCGGAGGCCACGGACGAGGCCAAGGGCAAGGACAAGGAGAACGGTGGCCCGGACGAGGGCTGACGTTGACACGGACGGCGGCGTCGACTTCGACCGGGACCGTGGAATCCGCCAGGATTCCCCGGTCGGCGTCGGGGTCGGCGTCGGCGTCGACCTGACGACGAGGAAGGAGGGACGTCGGGGATGAGCACCAAGGACTTCATCGAGAAGGACTACTACAAGGTCCTCGGCGTCCCCAAGGACGCCACCGAAGCCGAGATCAAGAAGGCGTACCGGAAGCTCGCCCGCGAGAACCACCCGGACGCCAACAAGGGCAACGCGAAGGCCGAGGAGCGCTTCAAGGAGATCTCCGAGGCGAACGACGTCCTCGGCGACCCGAAGAAGCGCAAGGAGTACGACGAGGCTCGCGCGCTCTTCGGCAACGGCGGATTCCGGTCGGGCCCCGGAGCGGGCGGCGGCACGTTCAACTTCGACCTGGGCGACCTCTTCGGAGGCGGCGCCCAGGGCGGCGGGGGAGCGGGCGCCGGCGGCTTCGGGGGCGGCCTCGGTGACGTCTTCGGGGGCCTGTTCAACCGCGGCGGCCCGGGCCCTGGCCCGCGCACCCAGCCGCGCCGGGGCCAGGACATCGAGTCCGAGGTCACGCTGAGCTTCACGGAGGCGGTGGAGGGCGCGACGGTTCCGCTGCGCATGTCCTCCCAGGCCCCCTGCAAGGCGTGCTCGGGCACCGGCGACAAGAACGGCACGCCACGGGTCTGCCCCACCTGCGTGGGCACCGGCCAGGTCTCCCGGGGCGGCGGTGGCGGGTTCTCCCTCACCGACCCCTGCGTGGACTGCAAGGGCCGCGGCCTGATCGCCGAAACGCCCTGCGAGGTGTGTCACGGCAGCGGCCGCGCGAAGTCGTCGCGGACGATGCAGGTGCGCATCCCCGCGGGCGTCAGCGACGGCCAGCGGATCCGGCTGCGCGGCAAGGGCGGGCCCGGCGAACGCGGCGGCCCGGCGGGCGATCTGTATGTGGTGGTGCATGTGGACACGCATCCGGTCTTCGGCCGCAAGGGCGACAACCTGACGGTGACGGTCCCGGTGACCCTCGCCGAGGCCGCCCTCGGCGGTGAGGTGCGGGTGCCCACGCTCGGCGGCACCCCCGTCACCCTCAAGCTGCCGCCCGGCACGCCGAACGGCCGCACCATGCGGGTCCGCGGCAAGGGCCCGGCCCGCAAGGACGGCACCCCCGCGGACCTGCTCGTCACGGTGGAGGTGTCCGTTCCGGCGACACTGTCCCCCGCGGCGCAGGAGGCCCTGGAGGCGTACCGGAAGGCGACTGCGGATCTCGATCCGCGGGCAGAACTGTTCAAGGCCGCGAAGGGAGCGTGACCTCATGGAGCGGGACGGCCGCCGACGCAACCCGTATCAACTGACGGACGAGACCCCGGTGTACGTCATCTCGGTGGCGGCCCAGCTCTCCGGTCTCCACCCGCAGACGCTGCGGCAGTACGACCGCCTCGGCCTGGTCTCCCCGGACCGCACCGCGGGCCGGGGCCGCCGGTATTCGGCCCGGGACATCGAACTGCTGCGCACGGTCCAGCAGCTCTCCCAGGAGGAGGGCATCAACCTCGCGGGCATCAAGCGCATCATCGAGCTGGAGAACCAGGTCGCCGCGCTGCAGTCCCGGGTCGCCGAGCTGTCGTCGGCGGTCGAGGGCGCCGCGGCCGCGATGCGCCAGCGCGAGGCCCAGGTGCACGCCTCCTACCGCCGCGACCTGGTGCCGTACCAGGACGTGCAGCAGGCGAGCGCGCTCGTGGTGTGGCGGCCCAAGAGGTCGCCGGAGCAGTAACGCGCCGAGGCCCTCACCAGCCTCACCAGTCTCATGGGCCGGTCTGGCGCGCACGAACTCGTGCGCGCCGGGCCGGCCTTCGGCGTGTCCGGGCCGCCGTGCGCCGGGCGCGTGCGCGGCGGCGGCGACGCGGCCTTCCGGCACGGGAGACGGAGCCTTCCGGGACGGGAACGGGAGGCGGCGCGGCGCGCTCCTATAGTTGGCAGGCTGGCGTGTCGTCTTCACGGGAAAGCTGGATTCTCCAATGGCCATGGTGGGGTTGTTCTGGATCGCCGAGGGCGACGTCTACGTGGGCTCGAAGCCGTCCGGCCTCGCCCCCGGTGTGCGCCTGACGCCCGAGGGCGTCGTCGGTCTCGGGCACCAGCAGACGGGCCTGTGGCCGTGGGACGACGTGCGGGCGCTCACCGTCGAGGACGTCCCCGTGAAGTCCCTGCGGCGCCAGGTCGGCATGGTCGTGGACATGGCCCTCACGGTGGGTCTCGGCGGCGGCGACGAGGCCCCCTCGATGACGGTGTGTGTGGAGACGCCCGCCGACGAGGTCGAGCTGACGGCGTACGTCTCGGCGGCGTCCGGCTACTCGCAGCGGGAGTACGACCTGTCGCGCGCGCTGCTCGCCCGCCTCACCGAGGGCGCCGCCACGCTGCTGACCACGCTGTCGGCGATGGCCGCCTGGGGCCGCGCGCACGAGGGCGGGACGCCCCGGCGCGAGGAGCGCGAGCGGCTGCTGCGGGAGTGGACCGGGGACGCCGCCGCGGACGTCTGACCGCGCGCGCCTGAACGCCCCGGCCCGGCCACGGGGAGCGACCAGACCAGGGCGACCTAGGGAAGCGCGACCCTGCGGGGGGAGACCACGACAGAGCCACGGGCGCCGCTGGCAGCGGGTCCGGTTCCAGTGCCCGAACGGGACTGGCCCCCTCCCTGCGACGGTCACCACGATGCAGTGCCCCGCCCGCCCGCCGCTACCGTCATCTTGTTGCGGTGCAACGGGCGGAGGCGGGGGCAAGTGGGCCCAATTCCGGACTTTCGTGAATCAGTTGGGTCCGTGGGGGCCGAGGATGCGTGACTGCCCGATGAGGTAGCCGAGCTGGGTGCGGCTGGTGCTGCCGAGGAGCCTGGACAGCTTGGCGATGTGGACGCGTACGGTACGGACGTTCATGCCGAGGCGCTCGGCGACCTCGGCGTCGGTGAGGCCCTCGGTGAGGAGTTCGGCGATGGCGCGCTGGCGGGTGGTGAGGCCGCCGCGCGCGGGCTGCGGCGCCGGGTGCGGGAACATCGGCGTGGCCAGCCGCCACAGCTGGTCGAACAGGGCGGCCAGATAGTCGACGACGGCGGGCGCCCGGACCTCCAGGGCCCGGGTGAAGTCCCGGTCGGCGGGCAGGAAGGCGACCGTCCGGTCGAAGACGACCAGCTGCTCGGGGACCTCGCTCAGCGTGCGCACCTCGACGTCCCCGTCCAGCTGCTCGAAGTGGGCGATCACGGGCGGGGCGTGCCGGGTCGTGTGCTGGTACAGGGTGCGGGTGCGGCAGCCACGGGAGAGCAGGGCCTGTTCGCGCGGCGGCGCGAAGCCCAGGTCCGCGATGGTGCGGAAGCCGCCGGGCTGGACGGTCAGGACCTCGTCGGCGCAGTCGCCCACGGCCCGGTCGATGGCCTCCGCGATCCGCGGCAGGCCCCTGAGCACGGTGATCGCGGCCGACGGCGGCGCCCCGCCGGGCGCCAGGACGTACGAGGGGCCGCGCGCGGCCTCGCGGGCCAGGGCGATGAGCGGCGCGAAGTCCGCGCTCAGGCCGGCCTCGCGGCGGCGCTCGTGGGCCACGTCCTCCTCGATGCCGCGCAGCAGCCGAAGGAGCGCGCCGGAGGGGGAGCTCGGCCGGAGCCAGCGCATGTCGTCGATGTCCGGGTGCAGCAGGCCGAAGTCGACCAGGCAGGGCGCCCGTTCGGCGTCCTCGGCCCGGAGGCGGCCCTCGCGCAGGGCGCGGGCGTAGAGCGCGGGACCGGCGGCACAGGGGTCGTCGGCCCGGTGGGGGCGGTGCGGTTCCGGGGGCGTCTCGGGTTTCCGGGGTCTCTCGGGTCTCTTGCGGTGCGGTCCGCGTCCTTGGGCCATGCTGGTGCTGCCTCCCCGCTGACACCGCCCGGGATTTCCGGTTCAGGAATGGCGTTCGAGTATTCCGGACTGACTGATGAGAAAGCCGAGTTGGGTCCGGCTCGCGCTGCCGAGAACGGCGGCCACCCTGGCGATGTGGACCCGTACGGTACGGACGTTGAGATCGAGGCGGCCCGCGATTTCCATGTCGGTGAGGCCTTCGGTGAGAAGGCGGGCTATCTCCAGCTGTACGGGTGAGATCGCCTTGTCCGGCGGTCGTGGGGCGGCCGCGCGGCGCAGTGGCGTGGCGAGCCGCCAGAGAATGTCGAAGGCCGTGGCGACGTAGGAGATCAGCGCGGGCGAGCGCACTTCGAAAGCGATCTCGACGTTTTCGAAGGACGGAATGAAGGCCACGTTCCTGTCGAACACCAGCAGGCACGAAGGAAGTTCGTCCAGGACGCGCACCTCGCCCTCGGCGGCGGGCCCGGCGTGGCGCGCGGGCGGTGGCGGCGCGGGGGCGTCGCCCGGCGGCCTGGCGAGCGTGCGCAGCTGACCGCCGCGCGCGGCGAACTCCGCCATGAGCCAGGGCTCGTCGTGCGGAAGCAGCCGGGGGCGGGCGCCGCTCGGCCGGATCGTGAGGATCTCCCGGCAGGCGTCGGCGGTGGCCTGGCGCACCGCCCTCCTGATCCTGGGGGTGCCCTGGAGCACCGTCACCTGGGCCGCCGCCGTCTCGAGGGCCCGCGCGGGGCCCTCGCGGATGAACGGCTCGAAGGCGGCGGCGAGTCGGGCCGCCCGGTCGCGGTGCAGGGCGACGCGGCGTTCGATGCCGTCGAGCATCCGGGGCAGGGCCACGACCGGGGCGGTGGGGAGCAGCCAGGCGCCGTCCGCCGCGTCGGGGTAAAGGAGCCCGGTGGCGAGCGCGCAGGCGGCGTCGGCGGCCTCGGCGGCGGGGACGCGGCCCGCGTGGAGGGCGCGGGCGTACAGGGCGCGGCCCGCTTCGCAGAGCTCCTCGCGCGGGTGGGGGTGCGGCTGCCGTGCGCGCGGCTCGTGGGGCTCGTGGGGCTCGTGCGGGGGGCGCCCGCCCGCCGCGTCCGGGTCTTCGCCCCGGGGGCCCGGCTCCCGCGTCGCTCCGTCCGGCACGGCGCTCCCTCTGCTCCTCCCGCCCGGTGCGTGGTGTGCCTGCGCATGACGGTGCTGCACCTGAGCTTCCATTGTTGTCAACGCGTCATCTGGCTTCAATGGCAGGGCTATTCCTAGCAATCGGGGACCAATTATTCAGCGTTCAACGTACGTGTCCCGGGTACGGCCGCCCGCGGTCCCCCCGCCCCCGCCGTGGTCCCGGAGGCGGGACGCATGTCGTACATGGATGCCATGACCAGCTACTGCTCCTTTGTCGGGAAGCCGAGCCGCCGGGCCGGGGTCCGGCGGCCGCCGCCGGGAATCCGGTGCCGGGCCCGCCCGACGCGCGGGCGGGTCCATTGGTCGGCGTCGCCCTTGGCCTTATGGTGCAGACAACGCGCTCGCGGAACCGCGGTCCCGGGGGCGCGCCGAAGGGGGGCAGGGGTGGACGAGAGCGGACTGCGGGGAATACTGCGAAGGCTGCGCGCCCGCATCAGGCCCGAGGAAGTCGGGTTGAATCCCAAACCAACCCGGCGGCCAGGCCCGCGCGTTACCGGGCTCTCGCAGCCCGATATGGACATTCTCACCAACAGGGCCGTGGGCACCTACCACCGATTCGAGAGCGGCCGGATTTCACCGCGCGACGACTATCTGCGCGACGTCGGCCGCATTCTCCGCATGACCGAGGACGAGTTCACCCAGGTCTACCTGCTCGCGCTCGGCCAGTGCCCGCCGCGCTCGCTGTCGCCCGACGACGGCATCGCCGAGGCGTCCGTCGCCGCCTGGCAGCGGGCCGTCGCCGGGCAGCGCGAGATGGCGTACGTCCTGAACTCCCAGTGGGACCTCGTCGCGTACAACGAGCGGTTCGCGGAGCTGTTCGCGGACGGGGCGGTGCCCGCGAACGCCCTGCGCTGGATCGCGCTGGCCCCCGAGGCCAGGGAGAGCGTCCTCATGGAGTGGGGGACGCGGTGGGCGCCGTCCGTGCTGAACCAGCTGCGGCTCGCCCGGATCAAGGACCCGGGCAACGCCGCGCTCACCCAGCTGCACCACGACGTGCTCGGGGACGGGGCCGCCGGGCCCATCTACCGGCGCAGCACCGAGCTCTCCGTACGGTCGAGGGACGAGGTGCTGCCGCTGCGGCACCCCAGACGGGGCCCGGGGACGGTGACGGTGCTGATGTCGGAGCCCGCCTGTGCGCGGGGGGCGCGCCATGTGGTCCTGCTCTTCGACCCCGAACGTCCGGGGGCGCCCCTGACCGGCCCCGACCGGCCGTGACGGCGCGGGCGGTGAGCGAGGTGAGCGCGATGGAGGCAGCCGGGGTGCGCGATGCCCCCGGGCCCGGCGGGGACGCGGCGGCGCCGCCCGGCAAGGTCCGCACGCCCGGCCGCCACGCGGCCGCCGTGCGGGTGATCGCCGACGACCTCAACGGCCGCGGCTACCCCGTGACCTGGGTCGTCGACCGCCCTCTCGTCTCCGGCGGCTTCCCGTTGCAGGTGGTGGCGAAGGTCTCCGTGGTGCGGGTCCTGAACATCTCCCTCGACCCCGGGGACGACGAGGGCACGGACGCGTCGCTGGTGTGGCGGGTGACCATGGGGCGTCCTTCGTCGGTGCGCTGGGAGCAGTCGGCGGCCCTGCGCCTGGGCGCGGACAGCCTCGACGGGGAGCACGTGGTCCGCGAGGCCCTGCGGGCCCTGGGGCTGCCGCTGCAGCGGGTGTACCACTACTAGGGGGCACTTCTGGGGGCACTACGGGGGGCGGGCGGCTGCGGCCGGGGTCACCGGCGGTGGTCCAGGATGCCCGACTGGCCGATGAGATAGCCGAGTTGGGCCCGGCTGGTGCTGCCGAGGACGGTGGCGAGCCGCGCGATGTGCTCGCGCGTGGTGCGGACGTTCATGCCGAGGCGCTCGGCGATCCCGGCGTCGGTGAGGCCCTCGGTGAGGAGGGCGGCGATCGCCTGCTGGCGGGGGGTGACGCCGTGGTGGGACGCCAGCTCGGCGGCGCGCGGATACATCGGCGTCGCGAACCGCCACAGCAGCTCGAACAGCGCCGCGAGATAGCTGACCACCGGGGCGCGGCGCAGCTCCAGGGCCGCGGCCGGACTGCGGGACACATGCAGGAACGCCACGGTCCGGTCGAAGACGATGAGCCGCTCGGGCAGTTCGTCCATGCTGCGGACCTCCACGTCCCCGTCCAGCTGCTCGTAGTGGGCGAGGGCGGGCATGGAGTGGCGGGTGGTGTGCTGGTAGAGCGTGCGGATGCGGCCGCCCAGGTCGAGGATGCCCTGCTCGAAGGGGAGGGCGTCCGGAAGCCGCGCGGGCGGGCGCTGGCCGCCGGGCTGGATGGTGAGGATCTCGTTCCTGGCGTCGCCCGCCGCCCGGAACACGGCCTCCTGGATCGCCGGCAGGCCCTCCCGGACGGTGACGCCGCTGCCGGGCCGCGCCTGGGGGCCGCGCGGCAGCTCCAGGAGGGACTCGAAGGAGGCGGCGAGCCGCACCTGGCGCCCGCGCTGCTCGGCGACGGCGTCCCCCGCGTCCTGGAGCAGCCGGGCCAGGGCCGTGGCCGGGGCGGCGGGGCGCAGCCACCCGTCGTCGTGCGGGCCGGGCCGCAGCAGCCCGAGCCCGATGGCGCAGGGCGCCGCGAGCTCGGCCTCGTCGCGCCGGACGCGGCCCTCGTCAAGGGCGCGCACGTACCACGCGTGCCCCGCCTCGCACAGCTCCTGGTCGCTGTGCGCGTCATGCTCCCCAACCACGCCCTCACGCCTCCCCGCGTCGCCCGGAGCGTGGCCCTGGGCGGTCGTGCCCTAACGATTCTGGTCGAGGATGCCTGACTGTCCAATCAGATATCCGAGCTGCGCCCGGCTGCTGCTGCCGAGGATCGCGGAGAGCTTGGCGATGTGGACGCGCGCGGTGCGGACGTTCATGCCGAGGCGGGCGGCGATCTCGGTGTCGGTGAGGCCTTCGACGAGGAGGTCGGCGATGGCGTGCTGGCGGGGGGTGATGCCGTGCCGGGAGGGCCGCGGTGCGGTTTCGGGCCACATCGGCGTCGCCAGCTGCCACAGGAGGCTGAAGGTGGCGGCCAGGTGGGAGATGACGGCGGGGCTGCGGAGCTCCAGCTGCGCGTCGGGGCGGCCCGGGCCCGCGGGGATGAAGGCGACGCTGCGGTCGAACACCAGGAGCCGCTTGGGCAGTTCGTCCAGGGTGCGGACCTCGACGTCGCCGTCCAGGCGCGCGTAGTCGGCGAGGGCGGGCGCGCGGTGGCGGGCCGTGTCCTGGTGGAGGGTGCGCATGCGGCCGCCCCGGTCGAGGATCCGCTGGGCCTGGCGCAGCGCGCGCGGAGGCGGCGGCGAGGTGGGCCTGCCGCCGCCCGGCTGGATGACGAGGAGTTCCTTGGAGGTCTCCGCCACGGCGCGGTCGAGGGCCTCGTCGACGCGTGCGGCGCCCTCTAAGAGGACGCCCCAGCAGGTCTCTTCGTGGGGCCGCCAGACGTGCGGCGCGGTGAGCCGCTCGAGCGCGGTGCTCAGCCGGGCCGCGCGGGCCCGCTGCTGGGAGATGCCGGACTCGACGGTGTGCAGCAGCCGCGGCAGGGCGGCGGCGGGGGCGACGGGGCGCACCCAGATCGCGTCCGGTGTGTCTGATGCGTCGGGCGCGTCGGGGGCGTCACGGGCGCCAGCGGGGTCAGGGACATCGGGCGCGTCGGGGGCCACCAGGCCAAGGTCCAGGAGGCAGGGCGTTCGCCGGGCCTCCGCCACGGGCAGGCGCCCCTCTTCGAGAGCGCGGACGTAGGCGTCCTGACCCGCCTCGCACAGCTCGCCCGCCCCGTGCGGTATGTGCTCGTGCTCCGTCGTCATGCTGCTGCCCCTCCCGCCCTCACTTGAGGGCACGGCTCACGCCCGGCAGCTAGTGATTCTGGTTCAGCAGCCCCGACTGGCCAATGAGGAAGCCGAGTTGGGCCCGGCTGTTGCTGCCGAGGATCGCGGCGAGTTTGGCGATGTGCTCGCGTGCGGTGCGGACGTTCATGCCGAGCCGCGTTGCGATCTCGGTGTCGGTCAGGCCCTCGATGAGGAGTTCCGCTATGGCCCGCTGGCGAGTGGTGACGCCGTTCTCGGCGGGCAGCTGTGCCGCGTGGGGGTACATCGGTGTGGCGAGCCGCCACAGGCGTTCGAAGGTGGTGATGAGGTAGTCGACGATCGCGGGCTGGCGTATCTCCAGGGCTACGGTGCGGTCCTTGCTCGCGGGGATGAAGGCCACCGCGTGGTCCATGACGACCATGCGTTCGGTTACTTCGTTGAGCGTGCGGACCTCTACGTCCCCGTCCAGTTGCTCGTAGTGGGCGAGGGCGGGCAGGGAGTGCCGTGTCGTGTGCTGGTACAGGGTGCGCATGCGGCAGCCGCGGGACAGGAACTCCTGCTCGCGCGGCAGCGCGTCGGCCAGGATCTCCGGGGAGCGGGCGCCGCCGGGCTGCACGGTGCGCAGCTCCTCGCGGGCGTCGGCCGTGGCCCTGGTGATGGCGGCGTTGATCCGCTCGAAGCCCTCCAGGACGGTGATGTCGGGGTTCTCGGTGCCCGTGGTGTGGTGCGCGTCCAGGGCCAGGAGCGGCTCGAACATCGCCGTCAGGCGCTCCTCGCGGCGGCGCTGCTGGGCGATGCGGTCCTCGATGCCGCGAAGCAGCTGCGGCAGGGCGACGGCCGGCGATGTGGGGCGCAGCCAGCGCATGTCCTCGATGTCCGGGTGCAGCAGGCCGAAGTCGATGAGGCAGGGCGTCGCGTCGGCGTCCTGGTGCGGTACGCGGCCCTCGCGCAGGGCCCGGGCGTAGAGGGCCGAGCCCGCCTCGCACAGCTCGTCGGGTCCGTGGGTGTGCGGGTGGCGCCGGGGCTCGGTGGTCATTTCGGCTTGTCCTGCTCGAGCAGGCCGGACTGGGCGATGAGGTAGCCGAGCTGGGCGCGGCTCCCGCTGCCGAGGGCGGCCGCGATCTTGGCTATGTGGGCGCGGCAGGTGCGTACGTTCATGCCGAGGCGGCGGGCGATCGCCTCGTCGACGTGGCCCTCGATGAGCAGCCGGGCGATGGAGCGCTGGACGCCCGTGATGCCGTTGGTGGACGGCGGGTAGGGCACCTCGTCGTGCAGCGGGGTGGCCTGCTGCCACTGCTGCTCGAAGACCTTGGCGAGGTACTCGATCAGCGCGGGCTGCCGGACCTCCAGGGCGTCCTGGCGGTCGGCGCGCGCGGGCAGGATGGCGACGGTACGGTCGAAGATCATGAGTCGGTCGATCAGCTCTTCCAGCGTCCGTATCCTCACGTTGCCCTTGGACATGGCCGCGGCGTAGGCGAGTGTCCCCTGGCTGTGCCTGACGGTGTGTTGGTAGAGGGTGCGCATGGTGATACCGCGATCGAGGATCGTCTGTCCACGCTTCAGGGCGTCATTCAGGACGTGTTCGCTGCGCCCGCCGCCGGGCTGCACGGTGAGGACCTCGTAGCGGCACTCCTCGGTGGCGCGCTCGATGGCCTCGTTGATGCGCACTTCGCCCTCGAGCACGGTGATGGCGTTCGTCGCCGGTTCGACGCGTGTGGTCAGGGCCATGAATGGCTCGAAGACGTCGGTCAGCTCGACCGCCATCCGGCGCCGCTCCTGGATTTCACGCTCCAGGGGGTGGAGGCGCTGTGCCAGTGCCGTGGTCGGCGGCACCGGCAGGAGCCAGTCCGGGTCGTCGGGGTCCGGGTGCAGAAGTGCGGACTCCAGAAGGCAAGGTGCCTTCTCGGCCTCCGCCCGCGCGAGCCGCCCATGGCTCAACGCGTGGGCGTACAACCTCGCACCCTCACCGCAAAGTGGGGTTGTGGGGTGAGGATGTGTCGGTTTCGCATCTGTTGTGAGCAATTCTCCACCCCCCAGGGTCCTGAACGTGCAGGAACATGATGCATCCACCCTGTGGCTTTGACGTGCTCGATTGAGACATCGTCTTGTTGTGCCGGGGGAGAGGAACCTATCAAGTGAGGACGAAGCCGACCATGTATAAGCGCATGCTTCGCTCGGTGCTTGTCACCACCCTCTCGGCAGGGCTGGTCCTGGGGGCGGTGGGCACTCTCGACCTCGGCTGGCACCAGCCGAAGGTCCAGGACTCCGCGGAATCCGCGGCCGCCGAGCCGCCGGACCTCGGCTGGATCGTGGCGCCGAAGGGTGGCGAGGCATGACCACGCCGCCCGATGACCGCACCTTCCGCCGGGAAATGGCCACGGCCTACCGATCCGGCTGGCACTTCATCGACCTCGTCACCGCGATCCCCCACGCCGGTGACTCGCTGATGGTGACCCTGGTCGGAGAGCCCGTCATCATCGTCCGCGACGACGACGAGGACATCCGCGCCTACCGCTGCCTGCGCCGCCCCCGCGGCGCGCCCCAGCCCGTGCGGTGCGCCGTGCGCTACGGCATGGTCTTCGTCAACCTCGACCAGCGTGACCACCAGCTGATCGGCAAGCGCAAGCAGCAGGACGCCCTCGAGCGCGCCACTGCCCACGACCCCCTCACAGCCACCCCCCGCAGCGCCTGACGCGATTCCCCCGTCGTTGTAAATCGCGCAGGTGCTTCCCCCAGCAGCGGCGCCACCGTGGACCTGAACACGGTGGCGCCGCTGTGGTGTGCGCGGGTGCGGCCAAGGAGCGCGCCGGGAGGCCGGTGCGCTCAGGCCGCCGGAGGCGCCTTCACGTTGCCGAGCGCGCGGTCCACCGCGATCTCGATCACCACCCGCTCGGGGTTCACCCGCGGCGGGTGCCCGTAGCGCTCCGCGTAGCGCCGCTCGCCCTCGGCCACCCGCTCCGGCTCCCTGGTGGCCGTCGCCCAGCCCTCCAGGGTCGCCCAGCGCCGTCCGTCGACCTGGCAGACCGCGACCCGCGCGCCGGGCCCGCCCGCCGCCGCCGCGCGCAGGACGTTGACCGCCTTGCGGCTCGTCCCGCTGGCGAGCACGCGGGCCACCCGCGTCTCGGGGTCGTAGGTCACGCCGACCGGGACCACGTGCGGGGTGCCGTCGGGGCGCAGCGTCGTCAGGGTGCAGAGATGGCGTTCCCGCCAGAAGCTGAGGTAGGGCGCGGGCGGGGCGCCGAGGTCGATGGCCATGAGCGGGAAGGTAGCCGGTCGGGCTTCCGGCCCTCGCCTTGAGTGGAATAGACTCAACTTTATGTACGTTGGCTGAGTCAGTATGAGGGAGTCCCCGGAGGGCACCCGCACAGCACCCGTACGCACGAGTACGTCGAGCGCCAAGCCGCAAGGAGGAGACGCCCCAAGTGGACGCCGAGCTGACGAACAGGAGCCGGGACGCGATCAACGCGGCGACGAGCCGGGCCGTGTCCGCAGGCCATCCGGACCTGACCCCCGCGCATCTGCTCCTGGCGCTCCTGGAGGGCCAGGACAACGAGAACATCACCGACCTGCTGGCCGCCGTCGGGGCCGACCAGGCGGCGGTGCGCGCGGGCGCCGAGCGCGTGCTCGCCGCGCAGCCCAGCGTCACCGGGTCGACGGTCGCGCCGCCCCAGCCCAACCGCGAGCTGCTCGCGGTGATCGCCGACGCCGCCCGGCACGCGAAGGACCTGGGCGACGACTATCTGTCCACCGAGCACCTGCTGATCGGGCTCGCCGCCAAGGGCGGCGCCGCCGGTGAGGTGCTCGCCGCGAGCGGCGCCACCGAGAAGAAGCTGCTCAGCGCGTTCCAGCAGAGCCGTGGAGGCCGCCGCGTGACCACCGCCGACCCCGAGGGTCAGTACAAGGCCCTGGAGAAGTTCGGCACCGACTTCACCGCCGCCGCCCGCGAGGGCAAGCTCGACCCGGTGATCGGCCGCGACCAGGAGATCCGGCGGGTCGTGCAGGTGCTCAGCCGCCGTACGAAGAACAACCCGGTGCTCATCGGCGAGCCCGGCGTCGGCAAGACCGCCGTCGTCGAGGGCCTCGCCCAGCGCATCGTCAAGGGCGACGTGCCGGAGTCCCTGAAGGACAAGCGGCTCGTCTCGCTCGACCTCGGCGCCATGGTCGCCGGGGCCAAGTACCGGGGCGAGTTCGAGGAGCGCCTCAAGACCGTCCTCTCCGAGATCAAGGAGAGCGACGGGCAGATCATCACGTTCATCGACGAGCTGCACACCGTGGTCGGCGCCGGGGCCGGGGGCGACTCCGCGATGGACGCCGGGAACATGCTCAAGCCCATGCTCGCCCGCGGCGAGCTGCGCATGGTCGGCGCGACGACCCTGGACGAGTACCGCGAGCGGATCGAGAAGGACCCGGCCCTGGAGCGCCGCTTCCAGCAGGTCCTGGTCGCCGAGCCGTCCGTCGAGGACTCCATCGCCATCCTGCGCGGGCTCAAGGGGCGCTACGAGGCCCACCACAAGGTGCAGATCGCGGACAGCGCCCTGGTCGCGGCCGCGACCCTCTCCGACCGGTACATCACGTCCCGCTTCCTGCCGGACAAGGCCATCGACCTCGTCGACGAGGCGGCCTCGCGCCTGCGCATGGAGATCGACTCGTCGCCGGTGGAGATCGACGAGCTCCAGCGGGCCGTCGACCGCCTGCGCATGGAGGAGCTCGCCCTCAGCAAGGAGACCGACCCGGCATCGCGGCAGCGCCTGGAGAAGCTGCGCCGCGACCTCGCCGACAAGGAGGAGGAGCTGCGCGGGCTCACCGCCCGCTGGGAGAAGGAGAAGCAGTCCCTCAACCGCGTCGGCGAGCTCAAGGAGAAGCTCGACGAACTGCGCGGCCAGGCCGAGCGCGCCCAGCGCGACGGCGACTTCGACACCGCGAGCAAGCTCCTGTACGGGGAGATCCCGGACCTGGAGCGGGACCTGGAGGCCGCCTCCGAGGCCGAGGAGGAGGCCGCCAAGGCGGGCACGAAGGCCGACACCATGGTCAAGGAGGAGGTCGGGCCCGACGACATCGCGGACGTGGTGGCCGCCTGGACCGGCATCCCCGCCGGGCGCCTCCTGGAGGGCGAGACGCAGAAATTGCTGCGCATGGAGGACGAGCTGGGCAGGCGCCTCATCGGCCAGGGCGAGGCGGTGCGGGCGGTCTCCGACGCCGTGCGGCGCACCCGCGCCGGGATCGCCGACCCGGACCGGCCCACCGGCTCCTTCCTCTTCCTCGGCCCCACCGGCGTCGGCAAGACCGAGCTGGCCAAGGCCCTCGCCGACTTCCTCTTCGACGACGAGCGGGCCATGGTCCGCATCGACATGAGCGAGTACGGCGAGAAGCACAGCGTGGCGCGGCTCGTCGGCGCCCCGCCCGGCTACGTCGGGTACGAGGAGGGCGGCCAGCTCACCGAGGCGGTGCGGCGGCGCCCGTACTCCGTCGTCCTGCTCGACGAGGTCGAGAAGGCGCACCCGGAGGTCTTCGACGTCCTGCTCCAGGTGCTCGACGACGGGCGGCTCACCGACGGCCAGGGCCGGACCGTGGACTTCCGCAACACCATCCTCATCCTGACGTCGAACCTGGGGAGCCAGTTCCTGGTCGAGCCCCTGACCAGCGAACACGAGAAGAAGGAGCAGGTTCTGGAGGTCGTGCGGGCCTCGTTCAAGCCGGAGTTCCTGAACCGGCTCGACGACCTGGTGGTGTTCTCCGCCCTGGACAAGGACGAGCTGGCGCGGATCGCGCGGCTCCAGATCGACCGGCTCGCCAGGCGCCTCGCCGACCGGCGGCTCGCGCTCGACGTCACGCCCGAGGCGCTCGCCTGGCTCGCGGACAAGGGCAACGACCCGGCGTACGGCGCCCGGCCGCTGCGCCGTCTGATCCAGACCTCGATCGGCGACCGGCTCGCCAAGGAGATCCTCGCGGGCGAGGTCAAGGACGGGGACACGGTGCGCGTGGACGTCTTCGGGGACGACCTCATCGTGGGGCCCGCCGCGGCCGAGGCGTCCGGAAAGTCCCTGTAGCGAGCGCGGGCGGGGCGTTGTAACCGGTCACATCCGGGGGCGGGGGTTGCGAGCCCCCGCCCCGGATGGGAGAGGATGGCTCAATCCGTACGAAGGGAAATACACGGTGAGCATCGACCCGTCCTCGATTCCGAATTTCGGGGGCCAGCCTGAGCCCGGGCCCAGTGAAGGACCGGCGGGCCCCGTCATCCCTGACCAGGACCTCGTCAAGCAGCTCCTGGAACAGATGGAGCTCAAGTACGTCGTCGACGACGAGGGTGACCTCGCGGCGCCGTGGGAGGAGTTCCGCACCTACTTCATGTTCCGCGGCGAGGACGACCAGCAGGTCTTCTCGGTGCGGACGTTCTACGACCGGCCGCACGGCATCGAGGACAAGCCGCAGATCCTGGAGTCGATCGACGACTGGAACCGCCGCACCCTCTGGCCGAAGGTCTACACGCACACCCACGACGACGGCGCCGTCCGCCTCATCGGCGAGGCGCAGATGCTGATCGGCACGGGTGTCTCCCTGGAGCACTTCGTGTCGTCGACGGTCAGCTGGGTGCGCGCCGCGATCGAGTTCGACCGCTGGCTCGTGGAGCAGCTGGGCCTGGAGAAGGACGTCGACGCGGCGTCCGACGACGAGCCCGGCGACGAGCAGGCCTGACGCCTGTCGCACCGCGCGCGTCTCTAGCGTCACAAGGGCATACGGGCGGTCGTCACCAGATACGTCCCGTACGCCAGCGAGAGCCCGGCCAGGGCGCCGATCACCACGACGGCGTGCCTCGGCCGGGCTCTCGCCGTTCTGACCAGGGCACACGCCAGCGGAAGCAGCAGCGGGAACGCGGGCAGCAGGAAGCGCGGCTTCGACTCGAAGAAGCCGGAGCCGCCGACCGTGATCAGCAGCAGGCCGCCGGTGTAGACGAGCAGCGGCAGCGGGGCCCGGTCGCAGATCAGCAGCGCGTACAGCAGGAGCGCCGCGGCGACGATCACCAGGGTCATGGTGAACACCAGCTTGTCGCCGTCGAGCAGCAGATGCCGGGTGAAGGCGAGCGAGCCCCGGCCGAAGTCGAAGCGGGAGCCCCAGCCGCGCTGCACCGCGAAGTAGCCGCCGAGCGGATCGCCCCTGCGGGCGCCGACCCACAGCACGTACGCGCCCCAGCCGACGGGGGCGAGCAGCGCGCCCGTCCACAGCCTGTGGGTGACGCGGCCGCGCCGCCGCACGATCTCGCACCCGGCCGTGACGGCGACGGCGGCCGCGACCGCGAAGCCGTTCGGGCGGGCCAGGCCCGCGAGGGCCGCGAGCGTGCCCGCCCAGATCCAGCGGCCGGTGAGCAGCGCGTACAGGGAGCCCGCGGCGAGCGCCGTCAGGACCGGCTCGGTGTACGCCATCGTCAGGATCACGGAGTGGGGCATGAGGCCCCAGAGCAGCACGAGCAGCAGGGCCGTGCGGTGGTCGTGCAGACGGGCGGCGATCTTGTAGATGCCGACCGCGGCGGCGGCCGCGCCGAGCCACGACACGAGCAGGCCCGCGGCGCCGTAGCTGAGCGGCGTGACGGTCTCGGCCGCGCGGATCAGGCCCGGGTACAGCGGGAAGAACGCCAGGTCGCTCTGGACCACGCCCGGTTCGAAGTACAGGGTGCGGCCGTAGCCGTGGGCGGCGATGCCGGTGTACCAGCGGGAGTCCCAGGAGCGGCCCAGGAGGCGGAAGGTGTCCTGGTGGCTGGTGTGGGCCGCGACCGCGAGGGCGAGCAGGCCGGTCAGGCGGGCGGCGGCGAACGCGGCCAGGGCCTGGGCGGCGTTCGCCGCCGTGCGGCTGCTCGGCCGCGGCTGCTCGTACCCCCTGCGGGGGGCGCGTGTGACGGGGGCCGGGACGGTGGGGCTGGGGTGGGTCACACCCGGAACCTTGCGGGCCCTTGGGGGCGGGCGCGAGTTAGGCGGGGCCGTGTGGGTGGGGGTTTTACATCGGGTGCCGCGCCGTCGTGGGCTGTGCCCGCCCGTTCCGCCCTCTGGGCGGACCAGCCGCCCACAGCGGGGGAGCCCCAGGGAACTACAAGGACTTCAGGCGGCTGACCGCCTCCTCCAACACCGGGGTCTGCTTGCAGAAGGCGAAGCGGACGAAGGGGGCGCCCGCGTCGCGGTGGTCGTAGAAGACCGCGTTCGGGATGGCGACGACGCCCGCGCGCTCCGGCAGGGCGCGGCAGAAGGCGAAGCCGTCGCTCTCGCCGAGGGGCCGGATGTCGGTGGTGATGAAGTAGGTGCCCGCCGGGCGGTAGACGTCGAAGCCCGCCGCGGTGAGGCCGGAGGCCAGCAGGTCGCGCTTGGCGCGCATGTCGTTGAGGAACGAGGTGAAGTACGTGTCGGGCAGCGCCAGGGCCTCCGCGACCGCGTACTGGAACGGGCCCGAGGCCACGTACGTGAGGAACTGCTTCGCCGAGCGCACCGCCGTGACCAGCTCCGGCGCGGCCGTGACCCAGCCGACCTTCCAGCCCGTGAACGAGAACGTCTTGCCCGCGGAGCCGATGGTCACCGTGCGCTCGCGCATGCCGGGGAAGGAGACGAGGGGGGTGTGGCCGCCCTCGTCGAAGACCAGGTGCTCGTACACCTCGTCCGTGACGACGAGCAGATCGCGCTCCACGGCGAGCTTCGCGATCTCGGCCAGCTCCTCGCGGGTGAGGACGGTGCCGGTCGGGTTGTGCGGGGTGTTGAGGAGGAGCAGGCGGGTGCGCGGCGTGATGGCCGCGCGCAGCTCGTCCAGGTCGAGGACGAAGCGCCGCTCGGCGCCCTCGCCGCTCGGACGCAGCGTCACCGGGACGCGGGTGCCGCCCGCGAGGGCGATCGAGGCGGCGTACGAGTCGTAGTACGGCTCCAGGGCGATGACCTCGTCGCCCGGCTCGACCAGGGCGAGCAGGGACGCGGCGATGGCCTCGGTGGCGCCCGCGGTGACCAGGACCTCGCGGTCGGGGTCGAAGGCGAGGCCGTAGCGGCGCTCCTGGTGGGCGGCGATCGCGGCGCGCAGCTCGGGGACGCCGGGGCCCGGCGGGTACTGGTTGCCACGCCCGTCGCGCAGGGCCCGCACCGCCGCCTCCCGCACCTGTTCCGGGCCGTCCGTGTCCGGGAAGCCCTGGCCGAGGTTGATCGCGCCGGTCCGCACGGCGAGCGCGGACATCTCGGCGAAGATCGTCGTGCCGAACTCGGCCAGACGGCGGTTGAGGAGCGGGCGGCCGTGGCGGGTGGACCCCGAGGAAGTGCTCATGGCCGCCATCCTGCGCCGAACCTCTGGACTTCCTCAACTCTGCTTTGGCCGCGGTTGGCTGGGGGCATGCCCTTGTCACGCAACGACTGTCACGCGACGACGCGGACGGCATCCATACGGCGGCGACCGGTTCGGGGGAACGTCCGGGAGCCGTCAGGGAGTCTCACCGAGGCTCACGGGGGAAAGAAAGGAAGGTGGGGAGGATGGTCCTGATCTTCTTCTTCATCGGTCTGCTGGTGTTCATGGTGGTACTGGGTTCGGTCCTCGCCAAGCGCACCCGGCACGGCGCCCACCGGGGCGCCCGGTCCGGCGGCGCCAGCTGGTGGGCGGGGTCGACCAGCCACAGCTCGTCGAGCAGCAGCGCGGCGTCGTGTGGTTCCGGGTCGTCGTGCGGCGGCGGATCGTCGTGCGGCTCAGGGTCGTCCTCCTGTGGTGGCGGGGGCGGCGGGGGAGGTTGCGGCGGCGGAGGCAGCTGACACGGGGCAGCTGGTCCACTGGGCCAAGCGTCCGGCGGGAGGCAACTCCCGCCGGGCGCTTCGTCGTTGACGGACCGATCGGCGCCCATAGGATGCCATTTCCGGACCGGCTGCTTTCCGTGAAACGTGAACAGATGAACTGTTCGGCCCTCTAGGGGATGGAAACCCTACGAACTTGGGTAAAAGCGCTGTGGCAGTGTCGCAGTTCATGATTCCCTCTTAACCGTCACTACCGCCCTCGGACGTTTCCAGCCCGGCAGGCACCGGGACGTCTCCGTGGGCACGCGCCGGCAGTGCGAACGCCTGGTGTCCGACCGGGCGCGCCGGCCCCACCTCCATTGCGTGTTTAGCGGAGCCGACCCATGCTCACGACCCTGAAGACTGTCTACACCGACACGCGCGCCGGGGACCTGGCCTGGGCCCTCGGCCGCGAGCCACTGCCCGCGCTCGCCATCCTCGACCTCGAACTATCGGGCGCGGCCGTGCAGTTGAGACTTCTCGGGGCCTCCCATCAAGTCCTCCTCGAAGAGGAGGACCGCAGCTGCTCCGAGACGGTCGCCTGCATCCAGGGCAGCAGCACCCCGCTGCCGCTCGGCGTCTCCAAGCGTCTCGGCGAGTGGGAGTACGAGTTCGCGGCCCGCGTGGAGACCCTGTCGCGGGGTCAGTTCACCGGCCGCGCCCAGGAGTTGCTCGCCCTCGTCGCCGAGCATCCGCACGGACTCGCCGGGGTCTTCCCGGGTGTGCCGCACGCGTTCACCGCGATGCTCGCGCAGCGCCACGAGGGCTCGGTGATGTGGCGCACCTGGCACGCGTATCCGCAGGACGGACAGCTGGTGGCGACGCGCACGCGGGTCGGCGTGCGGATGCCCGCGGCGCTCTGAGGGCGCCGGTGCCGCGGGCGGGCGGACCGGCCGCGCCCGCGGCGGACGGTTCGGCCACGGCGCACCCGCCTCACGACGATTCACACATCATCGCCGTCACCTCCACTCTTGTGGGGGACTTGGTGTGAGGGTGCGGTGACGTAGCGTTCCCAGCGTGATCGAGCCGCCCGAGCGTCTGCCCGTCACGCCCCGCACAGGCCGGTTCCTCGTCCTGGCCGGCGTGTTCATCTGCGCGGCGTGCGGCCTGGTGTACGAACTCGAACTCGTCGCCCTCGCCTCGTACTTGATCGGGGACTCCGTCACCCAGGCGTCCGTCGTCCTGTCCGTCATGGTCTTCGCCATGGGCATCGGCTCGCTGCTCGCCAAGCGCCTGCGCTGCCGGGCCGCCGCCGGGTTCGGGCTCGTCGAGGCGGCGCTCGCCCTCGTCGGCGGGTGCAGCGCCATGGTCCTGTACGCGGCGTTCGCCTGGACCGGCGACCAGGGCGAGGTGTGGGCGGGCGGATCGCGCTATCTGTTCGTGGCGTTCTCGCTGGCCATCGGCGTGCTCATCGGCGCCGAAGTGCCGCTGCTCATGGTGCTGATCCAGCGCGTGCGCCGCCAGGACGCGGGCGGCGCCGTCGCCGACCTGTTCGCCGCCGACTACGTGGGCGCCCTCGTCGGCGGCCTCGCCTTCCCCTTCCTGCTTCTTCCCTGGTTCGGGCAGCTCACCGGGGCGCTGCTCACCGGCGCGGTCAACGTCCTCGCGGGCGGGGCGCTCGTCCTCGGCCTGTTCGGGCGGGACCTCAGCCCGCGCGGACGCTGGCTGCTGCTCGTCGCCAACGCCGTCGTCCTCGCCGTCCTCGCCTCCGCCGCCGTGCTCGTCGACGACTTCGAGCGGGCCGCACGGCGCGCCGTGTACGGCTCCGAGATCCGCGTCGCCGTCAAGACCGGCGTCCAGGAAGTCGTCCTCACCGGCGGCGACCGCGAGTCGCTCCAGCTGTTCCTCGACGGCCGCCTGCGCGTCAGCGGCCGCGACGAGCGGCGCTACCACCAGGGGCTCGTCCAGCCCGCCCTGCGCGGCGGCCGCCACGAGCGGGTCCTGGTCCTCGGCGGCGGCGACGGGCTCGCCGCCGCGGAGGTCCTGCGCCACTCGGGGGTGCGGCGCGTCGACGTCGTCGAGCTCGACGGGGCCGTCGTCGACCTCGCCCGCGACGACCCCGCGCTCAGCGAACTCAACGGCCAGGCGTTCCGCGATCCGCGCGTGCGCGTCATCCAGGCCGACGCCTTCCGCTGGCTGCGCGGCCGCACCGGAGCGGCGTACGACGTCGTCCTCGCTGACCTGCCCGACCCCGGCATCACCGCGAGCACCAAGATGTACTCACAGGAGTTCTACGGCCTCGTCGGCCGCGTCCTCACCCCCGGCGGGCGCATCGCCGTGCACGCCGGGCCCGCCGCGACCCGGCCCGAAACCTACTGGACCGTCGACGCCACGCTGCGCGCCGCCGGGTACGCGACCGCGCCCTACCGCCTCACCGGCCGCCACGGCCTGCGCGCCGCCGGGCCCGACCGCAGCTCCGCCCCCGGCGAGGCCCCCCGCGACTGGGGCTTCGTCCTCGCGTCGCGCGCCCCCGACGCGCTCGGGGCGGCCCGCGGGTCCGCCGTCCTGCGGGCCGGGACCCGGTCCGCCGAGCGGGTCCGGCCCGCCGGCTGGCGGGCCATCTCGCCGTCCACGCTGGTGCACCCGCGCTACGCCCGCTGACGGGCCGGGGGCCCGACGTGCGGGCCGAAGTGGCGTACATCACGGCGTGGGCGTCGGTACGCTCAACTGTCATGGAGCATGAGGTGTTCGTACCGGTTCCGGAAGAGCCGCTCCGCGAGGCACTGGCCGACCCCGAGCGGGTCGGCCGTGCGGTGCCCGGGCTGCAGCCCGAAGCCGAGCCCGATCCCGGACCCGGGGCGCCGCCCGTCGCCGGGCGGCTCAAGGTGCGTGTCGGCGGGCACACGATCACCTACCGCGGCGGGCTGCGGGTCGCCGCGCGCGGCGACGGGGCGTACGCGGTCACGGGGGACGCGGCGGAGGTGCGCGGCAGTGGCGCCGTAACGTTCTCCCTCGTCCTGCGCCTGGCCGCCGCCGAGGGCGGTACGACGGTCTCCTTCAGCGGGACCGGGACCGCGGACGGGCGCATCGCCGAGGCCGTGGAAAGTTCTCCACAGGCTGTGGAGGGGGCGCTGCGGAGGCTGCTCGGGCGGTTCGCGGAGCGGCTCGCCGAGCCCGCGCCGGACGCGCCGAGCGCGCCGGACGCCGCGGAGAGCCGGGTCTTCCAGGCGGAGGTGCCGCCGCCGGGGCTCGATCCCGAAGGGTTCCGGGAGGAAGGCGTGCCCGCGGAGGCCGCGCACGCGCGGCGGACGATGATCGGGCGCAGCGCGGAGGAGGTCGACCACGCGCCGCCGCGGGGGCGGTACGCGCCCGTGCCCGCGCCGGAGGCGCTCGCCAGTGGGGCCACCCTTCGGTGGGCCGCGCCGGCCGCGGCGCTCGCGGTGGCTTCGGTGATCGTGGTGGGGCGGGCGCTCCGCCGCCGCCGCTAGCCCTGGCGGGCGGCGGACCAGGCTGCCGGGCGCGCCTTTTCCCCCACCCACCCGCCCTTCATCGCGCTTGCGCGCTCGTCCTCAAACGCCGGACGGGCTGGATCTTCGCGCTCCGCGCTCGTCCTCAAACGCCGGACGGGCTTGAACTGTCCCACCCAGCCGCGAGCCGCTAGGTCGGGGGGTGCGGTTGCAGCCGCAGGTGTAAGGGCGGGCGGGTGGGAGATGAAGCCCGTCCGGCGCTTGAGGACACGGGGGGTTTTAGGGTCGGGGGGTGACTAGTGACGAGATCTTGTTGGCCGCGGGGTCCGCGGAGCTGACGGTGGCGCCGGGCAACGGCGGGCGCCTGACCAGCCTCAAGGCGCACGGCATGGAGCTGCTGCGGCAGGGGGAGCGGTACGGCTGCTTCCCGATGGTGCCGTGGTGCGGCCGGGTCAGGGACGGCCGCTTCCGCAGCGGCGGCACCCCGCGGCAGCTGCCGCTGAACTCCCCGCCGCACGCCATCCACGGCACCGGCCGCGACGTCGCCTGGAAGACGGCCAGGGTGAGCGCCACGGAGGCCGTGCTCACGTACGACCTGACGGACCCGTGGCCCTACCCCGGCCGCGTCACGCAGGTGGTGGAGCTGTCGGACGACGCGCTGACGCTGCGGATGTCCGTGGAGACGTACGACGACTCCTTCCCGGCGCAGGCGGGCTGGCACCCCTGGTTCAACCGGCGTCTCACCACCGGGGGCGAGGGCGAGGGCGAAGGCGTTCGCATCGCCTTCGACGCCGCCTGGCAGGAGCTGCGGGGCGAGGACCACCTGCCCACCGGCGAGCGCGTCGCGCCCGCCCCGGGCCCCTGGGACGACTGCTTCGGGATGCCCGGCGGCGTCGACGTCACCCTCACCTGGCCGGGGCGGCTGGAGCTGACGGTGGCGAGCCGCGAGGAGTGGGTCGTCGTCTACGACGAGCAGGAGGCCGCCGTGTGCGTGGAGCCGCAGAGCGGGCCGCCCAACGGTCTGAACACCCTGCCGCGCCTGGTCACACCGCTTGAGCCGCTGGAGACGTCGACCACCTGGACCTGGCGGCGGCCGTAGGACTCCCCGGTGCTCCGGCGCCCTTAAGCTCGTAGCCATGACGAACGACGTACGCGGCGACCTGCTGCGGCAGATCAAGGACAAGGCCGTCGTGCACGGCAAGGTGACCCTCTCCTCGGGCCTGGAGGCCGACTACTACGTCGACCTGCGCCGCATCACCCTGGACGGGGAGGCCGCCCCGCTCGTCGGGCAGGTGCTTCTCGACCTCACGAGCGAGCTGGAGTTCGACGCCGTGGGCGGCCTGACGATGGGGGCCGACCCGGTCGCCGGGGCGATGCTGCACGCGGCCGCCGCGCGCGGCCGCCGCCTGGACGCCTTCGTGGTGCGCAAGGCCGCCAAGGCGCACGGCCTGCAGCGCCGGGTCGAGGGCCCCGACATCAAGGGCCGCCGGGTCCTCGTCGTCGAGGACACCTCCACCACCGGCGGCTCTCCGCTGACCGCCGTGGAGGCCGTCCGCGAGGCCGGCGCCGAGGTCGTGGCCGTCGCCACGATCGTGGACCGGGCCACCGGCGCGGGCGACAAGATCACCGAAGGCGCGGGGGTGCCGTACCTGTACGCGTACACGAAGGACGAACTGGGACTCGACTGAGGTAACCCGGCGAGTCTGGAAAGATGGGGGCGACGACGGCGTCGCCCCCAGGCCCCCTGGACACCTCTCCGGGGTCCCCTGGACATCTCTCAGGTCAGGGCCAAGCAGCACAGCAGCACTCACCCCGCGGATCACAAGGAGCGGACACATGCCCATCGCAACCCCCGACGTCTACAACGAGATGCTCGACCGGGCGAAGGCAGGCAAGTTCGCCTACCCGGCCATCAACGTGACCTCGTCGCAGACCCTGCACGCCGCCCTGCGTGGCTTCGCGGAGGCGGAGAGCGACGGCATCATCCAGATCTCCACCGGTGGCGCGGAGTTCCTGGGCGGGCAGTACAGCAAGGACATGGTCACCGGCGCCGTCGCCCTGGCGGAGTTCGCGCACATCGTCGCCGCGAAGTACGACATCACCGTCGCGCTGCACACCGACCACTGCCCCAAGGACAAGCTGGACGGGTACGTGCGCCCGCTGCTCGACGTCTCCGCCGCGCGCGTCGCCAAGGGCCAGGACCCGCTGTTCCAGTCCCACATGTGGGACGGCTCCGCCGAGACCCTCGCGGACAACCTGGCCATCGGCCAGGAGCTGCTTGAGAAGGCCCGCGCCGCCAAGATCATCCTCGAGGTCGAGATCACCCCGACCGGCGGCGAGGAGGACGGCGTCACCCACGAGATCAACGACGAGCTGTACACCACCGTCGACGACGCGCTGCGCACCGCCGAGGCCCTCGGCCTGGGCGAGAAGGGCCGCTACCTGCTCGCCGCCTCCTTCGGCAACGTCCACGGCGTCTACAAGCCGGGCAACGTCGTGCTCCGCCCCGAGCTGCTCAAGGACCTCCAGGAGGGCGTCGGCTCGAAGTACGGCAAGCAGTCGCCGTTCGACTTCGTGTTCCACGGCGGCTCCGGCTCCACCGCCGAGGAGATCGCCACCGCCCTGGAGAACGGCGTCGTGAAGATGAACCTCGACACCGACACCCAGTACGCCTTCACGCGTCCCGTCGCGGACCACATGTTCAAGAACTACGACGGCGTCCTGAAGGTCGACGGCGAGGTCGGCAACAAGAAGACCTACGACCCGCGCACCTGGGGCAAGCTCGCCGAGGCCTCCATGGCCCAGCGCGTGACCGAGGCGTGTGCCGCGCTGCGCTCCACCGGCACGAAGCTGAAGTAGGCGACGTTCGCTTGTCCGACGGGCCCGGCACTCCGCGTGAGTGCCGGGCCCGTCGGCGTTCCCGGAGGGATCCGCAGTGAGCCATGACGCAGTGAGCTATGACGCGGTGCGCTACGACTTCGATACGCCCGTTGACCGGTACGGCACCTGGTGCGTCCAGTGGGACGGCGTCGCCGACCGGTTTCCCGTCCCCGACCTCCTGCCCTTCACCATCTCCGACATGGACTTCCGCAGCGCGCCCGAGATACTCGACGCGCTGCGCCAGCGCGTCGAGCACGGCGTGTTCGGCTACACGGACTGGCGCAACGACGACTTCCGGGGCGCGATACGGGACTGGTTCAAGCACCGCCACGACACGGACGTCGACACCGACCGGCTCGTGTACGCCCCGTCCGTCCTCAACCAGATCTCCCAGCTGCTGCGGATGTGGACCGGGCCCGGGGACGGGGTCGTCGTCCACACCCCGACGTACGACGGCTTCCGCAAGGCCGTGACCGGGCTCGGCCGCGAGCTGCGGGGCGTGCCGCTGGACGACCCCGGATTCGCCCTCCTGGGCGCCGCGTTGGCGCGCCCCGACAGCCGGGTGCTGCTGCTCTGCTCCCCGCACAACCCCACCGGGCGGGTGTGGACCGACGCCGAGCTCGACGCGGTGGCCGGGCTGTGCGAGCGCCACGGGGTCGCTGTCATCAGCGACGAGATCCACGCCGACCTCACCCACGACGGGTTCGTCCACCGGCCCTGGACGCGGTACGGGCGGGGGCGGTGGGCCCTGGTCACCTCCGCCACGAAGGCCTTCAACTTCCCTTCTCTGAGCGGGAGTTACGGATTCATCGGTGATGCTGACGATCATGCGGAGTTCGTGCGGCGGATGGACACCGGGGAGGGCCTCGCCTCGCCCGCCGTCCTGTCGCTGACCGCGCACGTGGCCGCGTACCGGGAGGGGCGGGCGTGGCTCGACGCCGTGCGGGCGTACGCGTACGGGAACCTCCGCCTGGTCGCCGACGCGCTGGAGTCGGCGTTCCCCGGCCTGGTCTTGCGGCCTCCCCAGGCGGGGTACCTGGCGTGGATCGATCTGCGGCCGCTGCTGGGGGAAGGGCGGGACGAGGTGCTGCAGCGGGTGCTCGTGGAGGGGGAGCGGGTGGCTGTGATGCCCGGGGCCGTGTACGGGGCGCCGGGGTTCGTGCGGATGAACGTGGGGTGCCCTCGGGGGAAGGTGGAGCGGGGGGTGGGGGCGTTGGTGCGGGCTGTGCGTGTCGCTGGGGGGTAGCCCTCGGGGCCCGCTCGAAGCCAACGGCGCGGGGTAGCCCCCGGGGCCCGCACGCAGGCATCGGCGCTTGCGCGCCTCGTCCTCAAGCGCCGGACAGGCTTTTTTCCCCACCCACCCGCCCTTCCTCGCGCTTGCGCGCTCGTCCTCAAACGCCGGACAGGCTCAATCAATCGGCGCTCCGCGCCTCGTCCTCAAGCGCCGGACGGGCTGGATCGTCGCCTGCTCGGGCTGTTTTCCCACCCACCCAGCCGCGAGCCGCTAGGTCGGGGGGTGCGGTTGCAGCCGCAGGTGTAAGGGTGGGCGGGTGGGGGATAGCCCGTCCGGCGATTGAGGACACGGGGCGGAGCGCCGGGGGGTCAGAAGGCCAGCTGGGCGATCTCCTCGGCGGCTACCGCGCACGCGTCCGCCGCCGGGTCGATCAGGGGAAAGTGACCGACGCCCTCCAGCAGGGTGAGGCCCACGACCTCGCCCGCCTTGGCCGCCGCGTCGGCGTACGCCTCGGCCACCGGCTGGGGGACGACGATGTCGGTGCGCCCCTGGACGATGGTGGTGGCGATGCCGGTGGGCAGGAGCGCGGCCGGGTCGGCATGGGCGAGGCGCTCCTCGAAGCGGGCCCGCAGCTGAGGCGTCCCCGTCTCCTCGGCGTCCAGGAGCTGGCGTACCGCCCCGGAGCACACCCCGAGCTCGGCGGCGACCCGCAGGTCCGCGATCGGGGCGAGCGCGACGACGCCCCGCAGCGGCGCGGGCCCCCGCCTGCGCCACGGGGAGCCCTCCGGCAGGACGTGCCGGGCGGCCGCCCACAGCGCGAGGTGGCCGCCCGCCGAGTGCCCCGTCACCACGGTGCGGCGCGGGTCGGCCGACGGCAGGAACCGGCGGACGAGGCCGGGCAGCGCGTCCAGGGCGGCGGCCACGTCGGCGAAGGTCTCCGGCCAGCGCCCGGCCACGGGCCCGGCGGCTGCGCCCTGCGCGGGGATCGGCCCCGACGGCGAACGCCCCCTGCGGTACTCGACGTTGGCCACGGCGAAGCCGCGCCGGGCCAGGAAGTCCGCGAACGGCGTGATGTGCGCCCGGTCGTAGGGGGCCCGCCAGGCCCCGCCGTGCAACACGACGACCAGCGGCGCCGGTCCCTCGGTGCCGCGCGGCGCGTAGAAGTCCACGACCTGGTCGGCGCCCGCGCCGTACGCGGCGGTGGCGTCCGGCTCCACCGGCGGGTGCGCGAAGGCGGACCGCGCCTCGGCGGCGTCACGGGCCACGGCGGCCTCGTCCGGCATGCGGCAACCTCCAAGCTCTGCGGAGTGCGGGCCCGCCGGTCACCGGCGCAACTGTCCGGCGACCGGCGGGCGTTCGTACCCGTGTCCGGACCACGAGGTCATGATCCAGATTCGGCGGACGCTATCAGGTATCCCGGCAGGACCCGCGCTCCGCGTCCCCGGAACCCGCGACGGTCCTGGCGAGGACCCGGGCCGCGCGCTCCGCGTCCGCGAACGACACGTACAGCGGGGTAAAACCGAAGCGCAGCACGTCCGGCTCCCGGAAGTCGCCGACCACGCCCTGTTCGACCAGGCGCGGCATCACGTGCCGGGCGTCCGCGCAGCGCAGCGCGATCTGGCTGCCGCGCTCGGCGTGCGCGGCCGGGGTGAGGGACTCGACGCGGCCCGCGGGCACGTACGCCTCGACGCACTCCAGGAAGAAGTCCGTCAGGGCGAGCGACTTGGCGCGCACGTCGTCGAGGCGGACGCCGTCCCAGACGTCGAGCGCCGTCTCCAGGGCGAGCAGCGACAGGATGTCCGGGGTGCCGACGCGGCCGCGCACCGCGCCGGGCGCGGGCTCGTACGCGCTCCGCATCCCGAAGGGGTCCGCGTGCCCGTTCCAGCCCGGCAGCGGCGAGTCGAAGCGGGCCTGGAGGTCCTGGCGCACGTAGAGGTACGCGGGCGAGCCGGGCCCGCCGTTCAGGTACTTGTACGTACAGCCCACCGCCAGGTCCACGCCGTGCTCGTCGACGCCGACCGGCAGCGCGCCCGCCGTGTGGCACAGGTCCCACACCACGAGCGCGCCCGCCGCGTGCACCGCCGCCGTCAGGGCGGGCAGGTCGTGCAGGCGGCCCGTCTGGTAGTCGGCGTGGTTGAGCAGTACGGCCGCCGTGCGGGGGCCGAGCAGTCCGGGCACCTCGGCCGGGGCGGCCGGGAGCAGCCGGCAGCGGGTGAGGCGGGCCGCGGACGCGGCGATGTACCCGTCGGTGGGGAACGTCGTGGCGTCCACGACGATCTCGTCGCGCTCCGCCCCGCTCTCCTGGGCGATGCGCACCGCCGCCACCAGCGCCTTGAAGACGTTCACGCTGGTGGAGTCGGAGACGACGACCTGTCCGGGGGCCGCGCCGATGAGCGGGGCGACGCGCTCGCCGACCCGCTCGGGCGCCGTCCACCAGCCGCTCTCCTCCCAGGAGCGGATGCGCAGCTGCCCCCACTCGCGCCGGACCACGTCGGTCAGGCGTGCCTCGACGTTCGCGGGCAGGGCGCCAAGGGAGTTCCCGTCCAGGTAGACGGTGTCATCGAGGGTGAACTCCGCGCGCTTGGCGGCGAGCCGGTCGGCGGCGTCCAGGGCCGAGGCCCGGTCCCGCAGGGTGGCTTCCGTGGTCTTGGAGATGGCTGCGGTCTCAGACATGGCTGCGCGCCGTCCACAGTTCGGGGAACACGTTCTTCGCGGCGCGTTTCTCCAGCCAGGCCACCCCGGCGGAGCCGCCGGTGCCGGTCTTGGAGCCCATCGCGCGGCGCGTGGCCACCAGGTGGTCGTTGCGCCAGCGCCACACCAGCTCGGCGACGTCGGTCAACGCCTCGCCCAGGCGGGCGAGTTCGTCGTCCTCGGCGCCGGAGTAGAGCGCGGTCCAGGCGGCCTCGACGCGCGGCGACGGCTCGTACCTGGCGGCCGTGTCCCGCTCCAGGACCTCGGCCGGGATGTCGTGCCCGCGCCGCGCGAGCAGGCCGAGCACCTCGTCGTACAGGCTCGGCTCCTGCAGCGCCTTCTCCAGCTCCGCGTGGACGCGCGGGGCGCCCCGGT
This sequence comes from Streptomyces sp. NPDC043996, assembly GCF_056435225.1. Taxonomy (NCBI): domain Bacteria; kingdom Bacillati; phylum Actinomycetota; class Actinomycetes; order Kitasatosporales; family Streptomycetaceae; genus Streptomyces; species Streptomyces sp. NPDC043996. The sequence goes on from NZ_JBWKEY010000014.1 coordinate 82,349, forward strand.
GCGGGACCAGCATGGACGCGGACTTCTCGCCGAGCAGGAACTCCATGCGCCGGTACATCGCCGACTGGAAGCCGGAGCCCTCGCCGAGCGCCCCCCGGTAGGAGTTGAACTGCGCGGGGGTGAGCTGGCCGAGCGGCTTCCACGAGTGGTTCAGCGCCTCCAGCTCCCGCACGGACCGCTTCAGGGCGGCCACCGCGGTGGGCACGTCGTCCTCGCGGAGCGCGCGCGACGCGGTCTCCCACTCGTGGACGATGACGGTGAACCACAGCTCCATGACCTGGGTCGTCACCAGGAAGACCATCTCGCCCGGGTCGTCCGAGCGCAGGTGCTGCAGGTGGGTGAGGACGTCCGCCTGGACGTAGTCCTCGTACGGGGTGGTGCCCGCGAAGTCGAGGTTCGGGCTGTCAGGACTCTCGTCGAGCGTCTCGAGCGTCTCGTGCGTCTTGACCGTCTCGTGAGTCGATTGCGCCGCGTGCGCCTCGTGGGACATCGCTGTCTCCTTGAGCGTACTCCGGGTAGCGGTCCGCCCCTGCCGGTACCGGCACGGGGGCCCCGGTCCCCACCCGCATCCTCCGTAACATCCCCGGAAACGGCAAGACCTGCCAGGTCACAGCGGGTGGCCTGGCAGGTCGTGGGGTGCGTTATCCGAGGGTGTCCGCCGCCGTCGCCGAGGAGTCCCGCAGGAACGTCGCGCAGCGCTCGTACTCCTCCTGCTCGCCGATCGCCTGCGCGGCCCGGGCGAGGGCGTGCAGGGCCCGCAGGAAGCCGCGGTTCGGCTCGTGCTCCCACGGCACCGGGCCGTGGCCCTTCCAGCCGGAGCGGCGCAGGGCGTCCAGGCCGCGGTGGTAGCCGGTGCGGGCGTAGGCGTACGACTCGACGACGCGGCCCGCCTCGAAGGCCTCGTCGGCGAGGCGGGCCCAGGCGAGGGAGGACTTCGGGTACTTGGCGGCGACGTCGGCGGCCGGGGTGCCGCCCGCGAGGAGTTCGCGGGGTTCCGGGTCGTCGGGGAGGTGGGTCGGGGGCGGTCCCCCGAGGAGGTTCTCGTGAATGGCCATGGGTGCCAGTCTGCTCCATCCCCGCCCTCGCGGTGCGCCCCAGGCCCGCCCCTCCCCGCTCCGGGTGCTGCCGCCCCCGTCCCCCCGCTCAAAGCCAACGGCGCTCCGCGCCTCGTCCTCAAACGCCGGACGGGCTGAAACACCGCGCTTGCGCGGGTTGTTTTCCCACCCACCCACCCAGCCGCGAGCCGCTAGGTCGGGGGGTGCGGGGGCAGCAGGGGCTGTAAGGGCGGGTGGGTGGGAGAACAGCCCGTCCGGCGTGTGAGGACGAGGCGCGAAGCGCCGATGCGTTGACCGGAGCCGCGTAGTACCTGGGATGGACGCCGGGGGACCCGTCTCCGTGGGGACGCCCCGCGGCTCAAGCCCCCGTACCGTCGTAGCCGTGACAGACAAGACCCGCAGTCCCGAGTTCCACCTGGCGCAGAACGCCCTGCACGGCCTGCGTGCGGACCTGTTCGAGAACGTCTTCGTGTACCGGCCGCTGCCCCCGCTGCGCCGCGAGGGCCGGTACGCGGTCTGGGCGCCCCACGCCGTCGTCGTGTGCCTGGCGCTGCTCGCCCTGTTCGTCGCGTACGCGGGCGGCTTCGGCGGCTGGGACGCGAGCGGCGAGTTCGCCTGGGCCCTGACCGGGTTCCTGCCCGCGGGCGCGGTGCTCCTGACGCTGGTGCGCCCGGTGCTTGCCTGGTGGTGCTCGCTGGGGATGACCCCGGTGATGCTGGTCCTGAGCGGCGGGGGCTGGGCCCCGTGGCCGCCCGGGTCGCTGGTGGGGCACACGGCGGTGATGGCGGTGGTCGCGGCGCGCACCCGGCCGCGCACGGCGGCCTGGATGTGGGCGCTCACGGCGCTGTACTCGCTGTTCGCCGAGGCGAGCGTCGGCTGGGAGTCGAACACGGTGGAGATGCTGACGTTCAGCGGCGTCGTGCTGGCCCTGGTGGCCCTCGCGACGGCGAACCGGGACGCCCGCCGCGAGGTCGTCGCCGAGCGCACCGTGACCGCCGTGGAGCGGGACAAGCGCACGCTCCTGGAGGAGCGCACCACCATCGCCCGCGAGCTGCACGACGTCGTGGCCCACCACATGTCGGTCGTCGCCATCCAGGCGGAGGCGGCGCCGTACCGGGTGCAGGACCCGCCGCCGGAGCTGACGCAGGCCTTCGCGACGATCCGTGAGAACGCGGTGATCGCGCTGACCGAGCTGCGCCGCGTCCTCGGCGTCGTACGGGCGGAGGACTACGAGGCGCCGGACGCCCCGCAGCCCGTACTCGCCGACCTGGACCGCCTCCTCGACAACGTGCGGGACACGGGCCTCGACGTGGAGAAGGTCGTCACGGGCGGGGTGCGCGAGCTGCCGCAGGGCGTGGAGCTGTCGGCGTACCGGATCGTGCAGGAGGCCCTCAGCAACAGCCTGCGGCACGCGCCGGGGGCGGCGGCCCGGGTGGAGATCGGGTACGTCCTCGGCGGGCTCGGCCTGCGCGTCGTGAACGGGCCCGCGACGGGCCTGGTGAAGCCCTCGCCGGGCGCCGGGCACGGCATCACGGGGATGCGCGAGCGCGTCGGCATGCTGGACGGCGAGATGACGGCCGAGCCGACCGCCGACGGCGGGTACGAGGTGACGGTGTTCCTGCCGGTCCAGGCGGGCGCCCCGGCCGCGGAGACCGCCACGGGCACGGAGGGCGCGGCGTGAGCGAGACCATCCGCGTCCTGATCGCCGACGACCAGATGATGGTCCGCGAGGGCTTCTCCGTGCTGCTCAACGCGATGCCCGACATCGAGGTCGTCGGCGAGGCGGTGAACGGCCGCGAGGCCGTGGAGCGGGTGCGCGCGCTCGCCCCGGACATCGTCCTCATGGACATCCGCATGCCGGAGCTGAACGGCATCGAGGCCACCCGGGAGATCGTCGCCGCCGACGGCGCCACCACCAAGGTGCTCGTCCTGACCACCTTCGACCTCGACGAATACGTCTACCAGGCGCTGCGCGCGGGCGCGTCCGGCTTTCTGCTCAAGGACGCCTCCGCGCGCCAGCTCGCGGACGGCGTACGGGTCGTCGCCGCCGGTGAGGCGCTGCTGGCGCCGAGCGTCACGCGCCGTCTGATCACCGAGTTCTCGAAGCTGTCGGACCGGCCCGGGCTCGCCGGGACCGCGCGGGCGCAGGCCCAGTACGGGGAGCTGACCGAGCGCGAGACGGAGGTGCTCGTGCTGATCGCGCAGGGCCTGTCCAACGCGGAGATCGCCGCGCGCCTCGTCGTCGCCGAGTCCACCATCAAGACGCACGTCAGCCGCATCCTGGTGAAGCTCGGGCTGCGCGACCGGACCCAGGCCGCCGTGTTCGCGTACGAGGCGAGGCTGGTCACGCCCGGGTGAGCGGGGCTAGCGTCCCCGCATGGCCGAACCAGCTCACACAGACGGTGACTTCGGGGGCTTCGCGCCCTCCTCGGAGGCCTTCGTCGCGGACCCCTACCCCGCGTACGCCCGGCTGCGCGCCCGGGGGCGGGTGCACTACTACGGGCCGAGCGACCAGTATCTGATCCCGCGCCACGCGGACGTCTCCGCGCTCCTGCGCGACCGGCGGCTCGGCCGCACCTATCTGCACCGCTACACCCACGAGGAGTTCGGGCGCCAGGCGCCGCCGCCCGCGCACGAGCCGTTCCACGTCCTCAACGACCACGGCATGCTCGACCTGGAGGCGCCCGCCCACACCCGCGTCCGCCGCCTGGTCGCCAAGGCGTTCACGCCGAGGACCGTGGAGCGCCTTCGCCCGTACGTGGCGGGGCTCGCCGACGAACTGGTGCGCGGGCTCGTCGCGGACGGGGGCGGCGACCTCCTCGCCCAGGTCGCGGAGCCGCTGCCCGTCGCCGTGATCGCCGAGCTGCTCGGCATCCCCGAGGGCGACCGCGCGCCCCTGCGGCCGTGGTCGGCGGACATCTGCGGGATGTACGAGCTGAACCCGCCCGAGGCCGTCGCCGCCCGTGCCGTGCGTGCGTCCCTTGAGTTCTCCGCGTATCTGCGCGAGCTGATCGCGCGGCGCCGGGAGCGGCCCGGCGACGACCTGCTCACGGACCTCATCGCGGCCCACGAGGAGGACGACCGGCTGAGCGAGCAGGAGCTCGTCTCGACCTGCGTGCTGCTTCTGAACGCCGGGCACGAGGCGACCGTCAACGCCACCGTCAACGGCTGGTACGCCCTGTTCCGCCACCCCGGGCAGCTGGCCGCCCTGCGCGCCGGGCCCGAGCGGCTGCTGCCGACGGCCGTGCCGGAACTGCTGCGCTACGACACCCCGTTGCAGCTCTTCGAGCGGTGGGTGCTCGACGACATCGAGGTCGGCGGGACCGTCATCCCCCGGGGCAGCGAGGTGGCGCTGCTCTTCGGCTCGGCCAACCGCGACGGGGCCGCGTTCGCCGACCCCGACGCGCTCGACCTGGCGCGCGCCGACAACCCGCACCTCTCCTTCGGCGCGGGCGTCCACTACTGCGTCGGGGCGGCCCTTGCGCGGATCGAACTCGAAGCGTCCCTGCGGGCGTTGCTGCGCCACGCCCCGGGCCTGCGGCTCGCCGCCGAACCCCTGCGGAAGCCGGGCTTCGTGATCCGGGGGCTTGAGGGGCTGCTGGTGGAGGTCTGAGGGGGCGCTCACGGGCCCCAGTGGTCGGTCAGCCGGGGGTGAGGTCCCGGCGGCGCAGGCCCGCGAGGCCCGCCGCCGTCAGGGCCGCCGCGAGGCCCGTGAGCAGCAGCACCGGCGTCCAGGTCAGCTCGCCGCCGGGCAGCTTCGGCAGGTGCGAGAACGGGGAGAGGTTCATGACCGCCCGCGGTACGTCGAGGGCGGGGCCGATCCAGCCGATGACGAGGGCCGCGCCCGCCGCGCCCCAGGAGGCCGGGGCCAGGCGCGGCGAGACGCCCTGGAGCAGCACGGCGACCGCGCCGAGCAGCCAGATCGCGGGCAGCTGCGCCAGGCAGGCGCCGAGGATCGGCCCGGCGTCCTGGCCGTAGCCGAGCGCGAGGCCGCAGGCGGCGAGCAGCATGAGCAGGGCGGCGCCGCCGAACGCGACGACCAGGTGCCCGGCCGCCCACCGCAGCCTGCCGACGGCGTGGGCGAGGACGGGATCGGCGCGGCCCGAGGTCTCCTCGCCGTGCAGCCGCAGGACGGAGGCGACGGCGTAGAGCGCGCCGACCATCGCGATGACGCCGACCATCGCGGACAGGAAGGCGTCGGTGAGCCCGGCGTGGCCGCCCATGCGCTGGAAGATCTCGCGGGTGCTCTCGTTGTCGCCGACCAGGTCGGCGGCGCCGTCCGTCAGGCCGCCGAAGACCACGCCCGCGGCGAGGAAGCCGAGGCTCCAGCCGAGCACCGCGCCGCGCTGCAGCCGCCAGGCGAGCGCGCCCGCCGTGCCGAGGCGCCCGCGCGCGGGCCCCGGCCGCGACGGCAGGAAGCTCATGCCGACGTCGCGGCGCCCGGCCAGCTCGTACGCGGCGGCGCCCGCCACGGCGATGGCGCCCGCGAAGAGCAGGAACACCCACCAGCGTTCGGCGCCGAAGGCGCGGGTGTGCTCCAGCCAGCCCACCGGCGAGCACCAGGTGAGCGGCGATGAGCCGTCCGCCGTGGCCGAGTCGCCCGCCGCGCGCAGCGCGAACGCCGCGCCGAGCAGCGCCGCCGTGAGGCCCTTGGCGAGCCGGGCGCTCTCCGTGAGCTGCGCGAGCACCGCGGCGACGGCGGCGAACACCATGCCGACGCAGCCGGTGCCGAGGCCGAGCGCGAGGGCACCGGCGCCGCCCTCGCCCGCGAGGCCGACGGTGAGCAGCAGTGCGAGGAGGGCGTTGGCGAGGAGCGCCGCGAGCAGCGCGGAGGTCAGCGGCGCCCGGCGGCCGACCACGGCCGACGAGAGCATCTCCTGGCGTCCGGTCTCCTCTTCCTCGCGGGTGTGCCGGACGACGATGACTAGGCTCATCACGGCGGCGAGCACCCCGGCGAAGGTGCCGGCGCGCCAGGCGGTGAGGCCGCCCAGGGACTGGTCGAACACCGGGCCGTAGACGGCGCGCAGGGAGGCGTTCGTGGTGAGCGACGCGACCAGGTCGGCGCGCTCGGCCGGGGTGCCGTACACCTCCTTGAGGGCCCTCGGCATGCTCGTGACCATCAGCGTGATGACCGCGAGCCACACCGGGACGACGACGCGGTCGCGCCGCAGGGCGAGGCGGAGCAGGGGGCGGGTGCCCGCGAGCTGCCGGTGCCCGCCGGTCATCGCGGCACCGCCTCAGGGTTGCGGTCGGCCCTGTCGTCCCGGTCATCGGCCCGGTCGTTCTGGTAGTGCCGCAGGAACAGCTCCTCCAGGGTGGGCGGCGTGCTCGTCAGGGAGCGCACGCCCGACGCGGTGAAGGAGCGCAGGACGGCGTCAAGGCGGTCGGTGTCGACCTGGAGCCGGACGTGGTGGCCGTCGACTTCGAGGTCGTGGACGCCGGGAAGCCGGTCCAGGCCGCTCGGCGGCCCGGCGAGTTCGGCGTGCACGCTGGTGCGGGTGAGGTGGCGCAGCTCGGCCAGCGAACCGGTCTCCACGGTGCGGCCCTTGCGGATGATGGAGACCCGGTCGCAGAGGCTCTCCACCTCGCTGAGGAGGTGCGAGGACAGCAGGACGGTCCGCCCGCGCCGCCGGGCCTCGGTGACGCACTCCTGGAAGACCTCCTCCATCAGCGGGTCGAGCCCGGACGTCGGCTCGTCCAGGACAAGCAGCTCCGCGTCGGAGGCGAAGGCGGCGACGAGCGCGACCTTCTGGCGGTTGCCCTTGGAGTACGCGCGCCCCTTCTTGGTGGGGTCGAGCTCGAACCGCTCCACGAGCTCGGCCCGCCGCGCCGCGTCGAGCCCGCCCCGCAGCCCGCCGTACAGGTCGATGACCTCGCCCCCGGACAGGTTCCGCCACAGGGTGACGTCGCCGGGCACGTACGCGAGGTGCCGGTGCAGCTCCACGGCGTCGTGCCACGGGTGGCGGCCGAGCACCCGCGCCTCTCCCGCGTCGGCCCGCAGCAGGCCGAGCAGCACGCGGATGGTGGTCGACTTGCCCGATCCGTTCGGCCCGAGGAAGCCGTGGACCTCGCCGGGCTCCACGACGAGGTCGAGGCCGTCGAGCGCGTGCGTCGTACCGAAGGACTTGTGCAGTCCGGACACCTCTAGGGCGGGGCGTTCCGCTGGGGCGGGGCGTTCCTTCGTCATGTTTTTGAACGTACGCTGATTTCACAAATTTGTGAAGTTAAGGAACTGCATAAACTCAGGGGTGGCGGGGGTGGGCCGGGAGCAGGGCGCGGGGGATGATCGGCAGATGACCAGGCATGAGGAGACGGGCCCGGACGCGGCGTCGGGGGCGGGGCCGGGCGCGGGGCGCGCCGAGGGTGCTGCGGGCGTTGAGGGCGCTGCGGGCGTTGAGGGTGGCGAGGGCGGCGAGGACCTCGCCGCCGCGTCGCGGTTCACCGAGCAGTTCGCCGCGCAGCTGGTGTGGGCGGGGATGCCGCGCATGCCCGCCCGGGTGTTCGCGGCGCTGCTCGCTTCCGAGTCCGGGACGCTCACCGCGGCGGAGCTCGGCGAGCGGCTGCACGTGAGCCCGGCGGCGGTGTCCGGGGCGGTGCGCTATCTGACGCAGCAGTTCATGGTCTCGCGCGAGCGCGTGCCCGGGTCGCGGCGCGATGTCTTCAGGGTGCACAGCGACCAGTGGTACGAGGCGCTGACGAACCGGGACGCCGTCCTGCGGCGCTGGGAGGGCGCGCTGCGGGACGGGATCGCGAACCTCGGCGCCCAGTCGCCCGCGGGGCTTCGCCTGGCGGAGACGCTGGCGTTCTTCGAGTTCGTCCAGGTGGAGCTGACCGGCATGATGGCCCGCTGGCGAACCCACCGGGAAGAGCTCTTCGGCCCGCCGAGGTGACCCGCCCGCCCGCACCGGTCAGCTCGTCCGCACCGGTCGGCCCGGTCAGCCCGGTCAGCGCGGCAGGGTGAGGACCCAGGCCTTGGGGTGGGCCGTCCAGGTGCGGGTGCGGACGGGACCCGCCGTGTCCCCGTCCGCCCCGTAGCGGAAGTCGGGGCCCGACACCGTCACCGAGCGGGCCCGTGCCCGCAGGGCCGCGCCCTCGCCCCCGGCGGCGCACGTGCGCACCTCCACCCGGGCGAGCCCGCCGCCCCCGGGCGCCACGGACACCCGCTCGACGGGCTGGTCCAGGTCGACCAGCGTCACCCCGTCGGCCTCGACGCGCAGCCGTGCGGGCCCCGCGGCCGCGCGGGCCGCGGGGCGCGTCCCCAGCGTCCGTACCAGCGACTGGCAGGTCCGCAGCCAGGTGTGCCGCTCCCCGGCCGCGCCCTCGCCCGCCTTGGCCCCGGCCTTGGCCGTCGCGCTCCCGGAGGGGATGCGCACATCGCCGAGCACCACCTCGTCCCGGTCGTCGACGAGCAGGTCGAGCCGCCGGGGCACCCCGTCGAGGACGGCCCGCGCCGCCGCGACCGCCCCCGCGGGCACCCCGAGGGCCCGCGCGAGCCGCATCCCGGCGGCGCCACCGGCGACGGGCACGACCGCGAGGTCCGTCGCCTCCAGGGCCCGCTCCCGGTGCAGGACCCCGACGGCCCGCCGCAGGGCCGCGTCGTCGCCGACCACCACGGGCCGCCGCGCACCCCGTCTGACCAGGGCACGGGCGAATTCCTCCGGCCCTTCGGGCAGGCAGAGCTTGAGCGCCGCGCCCGCGCCGAGCACGTCCTTGGCGATGCGCACGGACTCTCCGTCCGCGCTCCGGGCGACCGAGTCGATGATCACGATGAGGTCATCGCGCTGGTCGTGAACCGACACGTGCGCCCTTTCTTTAGTCCTCGGGTAGCATCTTTGTGCAAGAGCCCCTTGCGCTATTGCGCCAGGGGCTTCGTCTATTCCGGGGCGACCAAGGCACACCCACACCGGCGGCGACGGCATCTGGCCGTGGCCCCTGACCTTGGACATGCCCCGCCCGGAAGGGGTGTACGCCTGTGCCCGCACTCGTGCTGCTCGGTGCTCAGTGGGGTGACGAAGGCAAGGGAAAGGCCACCGACCTGCTCGGTGGATCCGTGGACTATGTAGTGCGCTACCAGGGCGGCAACAACGCCGGCCACACGGTCGTCGTAGGCGACCAGAAGTACGCGCTGCACCTCCTCCCTTCCGGGATCCTCTCGCCGGACTGCGTACCGGTCATCGGTAACGGCGTCGTCGTCGACCCGTCGGTCCTGCTCTCCGAGCTGAGCGGTCTGAACGAGCGCGGCGTCGACACGTCGAAGCTGCTGATCAGCGGCAACGCGCACATCATCACGCCGTACAACGTGACGGTGGACAAGGTCGGCGAGCGCTTCCTCGGCAAGCGGAAGATCGGCACGACCGGGCGCGGCATCGGCCCGACGTACGCCGACAAGATCAACCGCACCGGCATCCGCGTCCAGGACCTCTACGACGAGTCGATCCTGAAGCAGAAGGTCGAAGCGGCCCTGGAGCAGAAGAACCAGCTGCTCACCAAGGTGTTCAACCGCCGCGCCATCGAGGCCGAGCAGATCGTCGAGCAGCTCCTGGAGCACGGCGAGAACATCAAGCAGTACGTCGCCGACACCACGCTGATCCTCAACAACGCCCTCGACGACGACAAGGTCGTCCTGTTCGAGGGCGGCCAGGGCACGCTCCTGGACGTGGACCACGGCACGTACCCGTTCGTCACCTCGTCCAACCCGACGGCGGGCGGCGCCTGCACCGGCACCGGTGTCGGCCCGACGAAGATCAGCCGCGTCATCGGCATCCTGAAGGCGTACACCACGCGCGTCGGCGCGGGCCCGTTCCCGACGGAGCTGTTCGACAAGGACGGCGAGGCGCTGCGCACCATCGGCGGCGAGCGCGGTGTGACCACCGGGCGCGACCGCCGCTGCGGCTGGTTCGACGCCCCGATCGCCCGCTACGCGACCCGCGTGAACGGCCTGACGGACTTCTTCCTCACCAAGCTCGACGTGCTCACGGGCTGGGAGGAGATCCCGGTCTGCGTCGCGTACGAGATCGACGGCAAGCGCGTCGAGGAGCTCCCGTACAACCAGACGGACTTCCACCACGCGAAGCCCATCTACGAGACGCTGCCCGGCTGGTCCGAGGACATCACCAAGGCCAAGACCTTCGCCGACCTGCCGAAGAACGCGCAGGGTTACGTGAAGGCCCTGGAGGAGATGTCCGGCGCCCCGATCTCCGCGATCGGCGTGGGCCCGGGCCGCGACGAGACGATCGAGATCAACTCGTTCATCTAGTCGAGGTCGAGCTCTCTAGTCGAGCTCGGCTGATCGGTCCCGTCGGGCACCCGGTGCCTGTCCCGGCCGGTCCCGCCCCGCGCACAGCGGGCGGCGGGGCCGGTCCGGCAGGTACTCCGCGTGCTCACGGCGGGTCAGCTCGCGCCCCACGGCGGCGCAGACCGCTCGGGCGGCCCGCGCCGCCGTGGGCAGGGCGAGCTTCCACAGCAGCGTCTTGCCGTCGCCGCCGGTGGCCAGGGTCCGTCCGTCGGGCGCGAAGGCCAGCGCCCGCACGGGTGTGGCGTGTCCGCCGATGCTGGTGCGGGGACGCCCGGTGGCCGTGTCCCACAGCCGCGCCGCCCGGTCGGCGCCGCTGCCGCTGGCCAGGGTCCGCCCGTCCGGGCTGAACGCGAGCGCGGTGATCGCGCCGGTGTGGCTGGTGAGGGTGGTACGCGTGCGCCCCGTGGCGGTGTGCCACAGCCGCACCGCCTCGTTCTCGTCGCCGCTGGCCAGGGTGCGCCCGTCCGGCGCGAAGGCCACGGCGGTGACTCCGCCGGTGTGGCCGCCGAGCGTGGCCGTGCGCCGCCCGGTGGCCGTGTCCCACAGCCGCACCGTCCGGTCCCCGCTGCCGCTGGCGAGGGTGCGCCCGTCGGGGCTGAACGCGAGCGCGGTGATCTCCCCGGTGTGGCCGCTCAGGGTGGCCCGGGTGGCGCCGGTCGCCGCGTCCAGGAGCCGTACCTTCTCCATCGCGTGGTCGACGGCCAGCGTCCGTCCTTCGGGGCTGAGGGCCACCACGGTGACCACGCCGCCGGGGCCGCTGAGCGTGGCGCGCCGTCTGCCGGTGGCCGCGTCCCACACCCGTACCGTCCGGATGTCGTCGACGGTGGTCAGCGTCCGGCCACTGGGCGCGAAGGCCGCCGCGAGGACCGGGTCCGCGAGCGTGGCCCGCTTCCTGCCCCCGGCGACGTCCCACAGGCGCGCCGCCCCGTCGTCGCCGACGGTGACCAGGGCGCTCCCGTCGGGGCTGAACGCGAGCGCGGAGACCGGGCCCGTGCGGTCGGTGAGCGTGGTGCTCGTGCGGGGGCCCGTGGTGCTCCACAGCCGCGCCGTCCGGTCGTAGCCCCCGGAGGCGAGGGCGCGCCCGCCGGGCGCGAAGGCCACGGCGGAGACGGGCGCGGTGTGGCCGGTGAGGGTGGTGCGCGTGCGCCCGGTGGCGGGGTTCCACAGGCGTACGGTCTTGTCGGCGCCGCCGGTGGCCAGGGTCCGCCCGTCGGGGCCGTAGGCCACCGAGGTGATCTCGCCGGTGTGCCCGGTGAGCGTGCGGTACGGGCGGCGCGCGCCGACGTGCCACAGGCGCACGGTCCTGTCGTAGCCGCCGCTGGCGAGGGTGCGGCCATCGGGGCTGAACGCCACCTGCGAGACCTCGGCGGTGTGCCCGGTGAGCGTGGCCTTCCGGCGGCCCGTCGCGGGGTTCCACAGGCGTACGGCCCTGTCGGCGCCGCCGGTCGCGAGGGTGCGCCCGTCGGGGCTGAACGCCAGGCCCGACACCTCGGCGGTGTGGCCGCCGACGACGGCGCGGGTGCGTCCTGTGGCCACCCGGGACAGGCGCACGCCGCCGTCGGCGCCGCCGCTGGCCAGCGTGCGCCCGTCGGGGCTGAACGCCATCGAGAAGACCGCGTCCCCGCGGCGGTCCAGGGTGGTGCGGGTCTCGCCGGTCGCGGGGTCCCACAGCCGTACGGTGCCGTCGGCGCCGCCCGTGGCCAGGGTGCGTCCGTCGGGGCTGAACGCCACCGTGTAGACGTCCCCGGTGTGGCCGCTGAGGGTGCGCTTCAGCGCCCCGGTAGCCGCGTTCCACAGCCGGACCGCCCCGTCCCCGCCGCCGGTGGCCACGGTCCGCCCGCCGGGCCCGAACGCCACCGTGAGAACCGGCCCCCTGTGGCCCGTGAGCCGGTGGCGGAGCGGGAGTTCGGCCGCCGCGTACAGGCTGCTCGCGGCCTCCGGCGTGGCGGCCGTGCGGTGGGCGCCGACCGCGAGCAGCGCCGCCAGGTCCGGGTCCGTGCCGAGCAGCGTCGCGGACTGCGCGGCCAGCTGCCGGGACTGGGCCACGCGCTGGGCGGCGCGGGCCCGGTCGCGCTCGCGGTCGCTGTCGCGGCTCTGCTGCCAGGCGATCAGGCTCGCGGTCAGGACGAGGACGAGCAGCGCGGAAAGCGCCGCCGTGAACCGCCGCAGACGGCGCGTCACCCGGGCCGCCGCGCGCCGCTCCTGGTCGCGGGCGGTGGTGCTCGCGGTCAGGAAGTCCCGCTCCAGGGCGGTCAGTTCGGGGTGCGCGCGGGCCTCGGGGAAGTGCTCGTCGGCGGTGGCGAGACGGGTGCCCCGGTACAGCGCGCCGCCGTCCCCGCCGAGCTCCCGCCAGGCCTCGGCGGCCTCGGTGAGCCGCCGGTGGCAGCGCAGGCGCTCGCGGTCCTCCTCGATCCACGCGCGCAGCCGGGGCCAGCCCGCGATGACGGCCTCGTGGGCCAGGTCGACGGTGTCGTGGTCGAGGGTGATGAGGCGGGCCCGGGCGAGCCGGTCGAGCACCTGCGCGGTGACACCGCCGTCGTCGGCACCGGCGTTTCCGGCCTCCTCTGCCTCCCCGGTTTCGAACTCCGCGCGCGGTACCGGGCGGCGGGTGTCGGGCGTGCCGTCGCCCGGTGTGATCAGGCGCAGCAGGACGCGGCGGGCCACGCTCCGCTGGTGCGGAGGGAGCTCCGCGCACAGGTCCTCGGCGGTGCGGGCGAGCGCCCCCGCGACCTCGCCGCAGGCCTCGTACGCGGCCATCGTCAGGGTGCGGCCCTGGCGGCGGCGCCAGGTCTCCAGGAGCGCGTGCGAGGTCAGCGGGAGACCGCCGGGCTGGTCCAGGGTCTCCTCGATCAGCCGGGCGGTCAGGGCGCGTTCGACGATCAGGCCGCGCGCGGCGGCGGGGCGCACGATCGCCGCGCGCAGCTCGTCGGGGCCCATCGGCGCCACCGGCAGGCTCGCGTCGCGCACCGCGCGGGCCAGCTCGCGGTGCTGGAGGCAGTGGCCGTAGAAATCCGCCCGTACGCCGAGGACCACGCGCAGGCGGTGGCGCGGATCGCGGGCGGAAAGCAGCAGGGCGAGGAACCGCTCGCGCTCGCCCGGGTCGCGGCACAGCGTGAAGGCCTCCTCGAACTGGTCGACCACCAGCCAGGTGTCGCCCTCGCCCGCCGCCGCGTCGAAGAGGCGGCCGTGGGTGCGGGCGGGCCTCGGTCCCGGGGTGAGCACGCGGATCGCGGCGGGCCCGCGCCCGCCGGGGTCCGGCTCCTGGAGGCGGGGGATGAGCCCGGCGCGCAGGAGCGAGGACTTGCCGCTGCCGGAGGGGCCGAACACGGCGACGACGCGGTGGGCGCGGGTCAGGCCTTCGAGTTCGGCGGTGAGCCGCTCGCGGCCGAAGAACAGCTCCCGGTCCCCGGGCTCGAAGCGGGCGAGGCCCTGGTAGGGCGGCGGTCCCTCGTCGTCAGCGGGGAGCGCGGCCTGCGCGCGCCGCGCCGCCCGCCAGCGCCGCTCCCAGTCGCCCGGGTCGCCCCCGCAGGCCTCCACATAGGCGAGGGCGACCGCGAGGGACGGCAGCTTCTCGCCCGCGACGGCGTAGGCGAGCGCGGTGACGGAGTACTCCGAACGCGCGGCCATCGCCCGGTAGGTGGGCGCGCCCGCCGCGCGGCGCAGCTCCCGCAGCTCGTGCGCGAACCGCTCCACAGGACCGGCCGCCGGGTCGACCGGCTTCTCACGACGCCCCACCACGCCCCCCTGTCGCCCCCGTAGGCATGCGGAACGGCACCAGGCCTACCGGGTGCGGCGGCGGTACGGAAGCCGCCCGCGCGCCAATTCCCGTGCCTGCCCGCGCCGTTCTCCCGTGCTCCGGCTTTTGTCCCGAGGTGCGTACGGGGCTGCGGGACAACGCCGGGACGGCTGACATCGCTGGTGTACGCCCCGGCCGCCACCGGCGACGAGGGCGTGCGCCACCGATGTCCACCGCGTCACCCGACGCCACGTACGTCAGATGACGCCACGTACAAGGAGATTGACCATGCGCATGAGCACCCGGATCGTTCCGTTCGCGATGACCACCGCGCTGCTCGCGGGAGGTACGGCCGCGCTTGCCACCGGCGCGAGCGCCGCCGAGCCGACGGCGGACGCGGCCGTGTCCTGCTACGGCAGCGCCCGCAACTACACCGGCACGCCGGGCGGCCCCGGCCGCAACGCGCACTGGCCCGCCACCGGCACGTACGCGTACGCCACCCGCAACTGCGCCGACATCAACCTGAAGGTCAACTACACCCGGCAGGTGCGGATCTGCTTCAAGAACACCGGCCAGTGCAACGCCTGGAAGACCGCCCGCAAGGGCGTGTGGAAGGTGGCGGCCTCCAACGTGCGGGACGGCGCGGGCTTCTACGTCCAGTTCAAGGGCGCGAACCGGAGCACCGGCAAGATCGCCTACTGAGCCGCGCGCCGCACGTGTCAGCCGCCCTTGGTGTACGTCAGGGACTTGCCGTCGTCGCTGTTCGTGCGGCGCAGCTCACCGCTGGGCAGGATCGTGATGACGCTGGGGGCGCCGGGCTCGCAGGTGGTGCCCGGGCCGACGGTGACCTGGGTGGCGCCGATGCGCAGCTGCCCGTCGGAGGCGGCGGTCAGGGTCCCCTGGAACACGCAGCGGTAGGTGCCGCCGCCCGCCAGCGGGCCCTCGGCGGTCATCGACAGGACGGTGTCGCCGACCTCGCCCTGCTGGAGGGTCAGGCGCCGGGTGCTCACCCCGGCGTCGCCGGTGACGGTGCCGTTCCAGGTGCCGAGGAACTTGTCCGGCACGGTGCCCTCGTCCTCGTCGTCGGACGGCTCGGGCGAGCCGGACGGCGTCGGCGAGGCGGGGCCCGAGGAGTCGGAGGGGGTGCCGGGCGTCTTCGGGCCGCCGCTGCTCCGGTTCTTGTCGTCGCCGCGCGCCTGCGGGTCCCCGTCGCCCTTCATCGCCGCGTACACGGCACCGCCCGCGCCAAGCGCCACGACGATCGCGACGGCCACGAGCAGCGCGGTGGAGCGGGCGCTGCGGCGCGGCGGGTCGAGCGGCGGCGGACCGTAGGGGGGCGTGCTTCCGTAGGGCTGCTGGGGGTGCGGGTAGCCGTAGGCGGGGGCGGGGGCGGCGTGCTGCGGATAGCCGTACGCGGGCCCGTGGCCGGGCGGGGGAGTCGGGGTCGGCGTGGGGGTGGGCATGGGCGCCGGGGGCATACCGCTGACCATGGTCGGCAGGCGGTCGAGGGGGGCCTGGCCCGGGGTGCCGGGCGGCGGCGGGGTGTCCGGGGGGCCGGTGGGCGGGGCCGGGGGTGCGGCGGGCAGGGCCGGGAGCCGCGCGCCTTCCGGGGCCTTCGGCGCTTCCGGGGCCTCCGGGGCTTCCGGGGCCTCCGGAGTGTCGGCCTCGGCGGTCGTCGTGCCCTCGGGGTCCTCGGCGTCCAGCAACCGCACCGCGTGGCGGCCGAGTTGCGCCACGAGCGCGGCGGGCAGCCACGGCTCGCGGGACTTGCCCTCGAAGACGGTGTCCTCGGCGCCGGTGCGGGCCAGGATGTCGTCCAGCGAGGGCCGCTCGCCGGGCTCCTTGGCCAGGCAGTCCCCGATGAGGTCGCGCAGCGACTCCGGGACCGGCTCCAGGTCGGGGTCCTCCTGCGCGATGCGGAACATCAGGGCGTGCACCCCGCTGTTGGCGGTGCCGAAGGGCAGCGCGCCGGTCGCCGCGTAGGCGAGCACGGACCCCAGGCAAAAGACGTCGCACGCCTCGGTGACGCGGTCGCCCCGCACCTGCTCGGGCGCCATGAACCCGGGAGACCCGACGAGCGCCCCGGTCCGGGTGAGGCCCCCGTCGGTGACGGTCTCCAGGGCCCTGGCTATCCCGAAGTCGATGACGCGCGGCCCGTCGATGGTGACCAGGACGTTGGACGGCTTGAGGTCGCGGTGGATGAGCCCGGCGGCGTGGATGTCCTTCAGGGCGCCCGCGAGTCCGGCGGCGAGGATCTTCACCGAGCGCTCGGGCAGCGGCCCGTGCTCGTGCGAGACGACGGCCTGGAGCGAGGGCCCGGCGACGTATCCGGTGGCGAGCCAGGGGATCGCGGCCTCGGTGTCCGCGTCGAGCACGGGCGCCGTCCAGGCCCCGCCGACGCGCCGGGCGGCGCCCACCTCCTGCCGGAAGCGGCCGCGGAACTCGTCCTGCGCGGCCAGTTCCTCGCGCACCAGCTTCACGGCGACGGTGCGCCCCCGGTCGGAGCGCGCCAGATACACCTGCCCCATGCCGCCCGCGCCGAGCCGCGCGAGCAGGCGGTAGGCGCCTATCCGCTGCGGATCCCCCGGGCCCAGTTTCTCCATGGCCATCGCGGCGCCGTCCTCCCCCAGTTCCAGCCACTTCCCCGGCGGCCACCGCGCGTGACCCACCGTGCAACAGACCGAGGAGTCTACGGACCGTCCACACGGCCCCCCGGCACCCCCGGCCCGTATAAGCCCACATCATGGGCGCGCCATCCGCAGCTGTCGACGCATTCTGTGACACATCCGTGAGACATCCACGGCCCGTACGACGGTGACGGCGCGGGTTCGGCCGAAATGTTCGAGTCAGCGGGCGCCCTCGCGCCCAGCACGGCCGCGCCCTGTCGCGTCTGGGGTCAGCCCAGGGCTTCGATCGCCCGCACGATCAGGGCGCGCGCTTCGGCTCCGTACACGGCCATGCCGCCCAGGCTCTCGAACGTCTTCGAGTAGAGAGCGATCTCCGACGGCTGCGTGACGTTCACCGCGGCGGACACCAGCTCCACGGACGCCAGGCCGTCGTCGTAGATGTGGAAGGTCTCCTCCGGCCACTGCGTGCGCTCGGCCGCCGCCATGGGGATGATGCCGAGCGACACGCTCGGCAGCGCGCCCACGGTCAGGAGGTGGCCGAGTTGGGCCGCCATCGCGTCCGCGTCCCCGATCCGGAAGCGCAGGACGGGCTCCTCGAGGAGGAACGCGAAGCGGTGCCCTGGTTCGTGGAGGACGCGGGAGCGGTCCATGCGGGCGCGTGCGGCCTCGGCGATGTCGTCGCCCGGGCGGTCGTGGAAGCGCGCCGCGATGGTGAGGACTCCGGCCGCGTAGCCCTCGGTCTGCAGCAGTCCGGGGACCACGGTGGAGGAGTACACGCGAAACCGCTCGGTCTCCTGGTAGAACCGCACCAGCCTGTCCTGGAGGTGCTTGAGCCCGCCGCGGACCTGGCGACGCCATTGCTTGTACATCGACTCGGCGTTGAGGGACTGGGCGATGAGGTCGCGCGCCTGGTCCTGGGCGCGGGTGGCCGCGCACCACTTCCTGATGTCGGTCGCGGTGGGCCCGGTGACGGCGTTCTCGATGCGGGAGGTCTTCGAGTAGTGCCAGCCGCACCGGCCTGCCAGCGCGACGACCGTCAGGCCCGCCTCCTTGCGCAGGTCACGCAGCCGTCCGGCGACGGTCTCGCGCGCGGCCTGGGCGGACGAGGAGGGGGAGACGGACATCGACTGGCCTACCGGTGCTCGCTGATCAGTGGAGTTCGTACTGGTCGTGGGGAACGGCGCGCGCCCACACGGCGTCGAAGGCCGCCGCGCACAGCTCGACCGCTGACGCGTCGTCGCAGAAGGACTGCCCCGCCCAGGCGCCGTCGCCGGTGAAGTGGTTCCAGCGGATCAGGCGGTCGTCGAACAGCCAGAAGTCGTTGCCGGGCAGGGCGATGTCCGAGGCGCGGCGGCGAGGCAGCCAGCGCACCCGCTCACCCGCGTGGATGTTGACGACAGTGCCGGCGTGCTCCCAGCGGATGTAGGGGGTGACCGGCTCGGACACGATGCGGGCGCGGCGCACGACCACGCCGCGGGCGACCGCGCCGGACATCAGGTCGACCCAGGGCGCCCAGTTCTCCGACGCCGGGTCGGTGTCGCGTCGGCCGGTGCGCCGCCAGGTGGCGAAGGCGTCGTCCTCTTCGCTGATGCCGTACTGGTCGCGCATCTCGAGGTGGACGGCCGAGCGCGTGCAGCCCTCGATGAGTTCAGCGAACGTCGGCTCGTTCGACGGCATCGCACGCCTCCCTGATCAGGGCTCTTGTCCTTCTCGGTGGCCGGGTCGATTCCGATGAACAGCAGCGGCACGGCAGCCTCCCTCCACGGGCTTTGTCACGCTTGGGGGCGCCCTCGTCGCGCGGCGACCGCGCCGGTGTAGGTCTCCCGGGTGAGGTCGTCGTCGGCGATGCCGAGTTCGGCGAGTACCGCTCGGATGTCCGTCAGGGCGGCGGTCACCTCGGTCTCGTCGACCAGCGTCTCCACTTCCAGGAACACTCCGTTGAGCTCGGGGACGCGCACGAGCGTCGCCAGCATCCGTCGGCCCCTGGCCTCGAACTCGTAGTTGCGGCACCGCTTCTCGAACGCGATGACCGCCACGTGGCCGAGGCCGCGCAGGAGCGCGTGTGTGGCTTCCGCGTCCTCGACGGTGGTCTCGTGCTCGGGCTTGGAGCCGGATTCCTCGTCGACCGCCGCGCCCTTGAACGTCAGTACCGTGCGGGTGTCGTCCGGGCCGTGCACGGTGCGTACCCGCAGTTCCTGGCCCGCTTTCTCCAGCGAACCGTCGGGGCGGTCGTAGTACGTGTCCTGGTACACGTCGATGCGGGCGGGTGCCCGCCGGTCCAGATCACCCATGACGGTGTCCGGCGCGCGTACCCGTGCCTTCAACTCGGCCTCGATCACTGGCCCTCCTTCACTCAGACGGTGCGCCGCGCGCTGTCGATGACCGCCTCGAACATCCTGTTGAACCCCCGGAAGAGCGGACCGTGCGGCGTCGCCGTCACCTTGTACGTCGCGGATTCGTGTCCTTCCCAGCCGCGGTCGAACGCCCCCACGAACATGAGGTTGTCGGCTCGGATGAGGCGCCAGGTCGGCAGCGTGCTGTACCGCCAGACACTGATGTCGCAGGTGTCCGCCAGCTCCCGCAGCCGCGCCTCGGTGAGCCGGACCCCGGATGCGAGTGACTCGGCGGACTCGCCGATCTCGGCCGCCCGCCGCGCCAGAGAGGCGCTGTCGGGATCGAGCAGCGCTACGCGCAGTCGCAGCCCTTCGCCGTCCTGATCACGCGGCAGGCAGGCCCGCAGGAGGCTGTCGTTCAGCCCGATCAGGCCGAGGCCGCGCACGGCCAGGACGTCCAGTTCCGCAGCCTGGCGGGCCTGCTGCCTGATCTCTTCAGCCGCTGAGTTCTGCGCCGCGTAGACGCGCACGACTTCCGGGAACGCGGCCAGGTCGAAGGCGGCGCCCCCGCGATACGCGCTTGGCTGGCGCCCGCGTACCGCTGCACGCAACGGAACACGGCGCCCATGTCACGCGCCCTGAGGGCCTCCCGTACCTCCGCACGCTCCCATGCCCAGTCCGGTAACCCGACAGGCCCCAACGCAGTCGGCATGGCACTCCTCGTCACTCACAACGAGATGGAAAGTCATCCCACGGTGAGATTACCGGCAGGGGATCGAGACACCACTCTGCGTCACAAGATCCTGGTCCGACCATCAAGGCCCCGGGGCGGCCCTCCGACCCGCCCCGGGGTGTGGCCGACCGGCAAGGAGTCGACATGGCCGAGAGCACGACCACCCCCGCAGCCGTCGCCTGGCTCGTGGCGGCGGAGGCCGACGTGCGCGGGGCGCTCGCCGCGTGGGACCGCGGCGACCTCGCGCCGGTGCCCGTCGGGGCCGCCTGGGACGTGGTGCGGCTGTCGCGCCGCGCGGGCTGGCGGGCCGTCCGCCGCCTCCGCGCCGAGGGCTCCCGCCTCGGGCCCGTGCTGCACACCGCGACACACCTCGAGGTCCTCGTCCCCCGCGGGGCCGCGAGGTGCTGGCACGCGCCCCTGACCACCACGCTCAGCCGCGGCGACGTCATCGCCGCCCCGGACCCCGGCGTCGTCGCCCCGCTCACCGTGCGCACCCGCTCCTGGATCGTCGCCCCCACCGCCCCGCCCACCCTCACCGACCCGGCCGCGCTGCTGGCGGCGTACTCCACCGCGCGGGAGGGCGTGACCCCGTGACCGGCCCCGAGCGCGATGACCGCCGGTGGGCGGAACCGTACGCGGCCTACCGGCACCACCTCGCCACCTGCCCCCACAGGCACTTCGGCATCCTGGCCGACTGCCCAGAAGGGGCCCGCCTGCGCCGCGCGGGGGCCGGTGGACCGGGGGACTACGAACCCGCCCGGCTCCACGTGAGGGGGCGCGCCCGTGGGTGAAGTGACGCCGTTGGCCCTGCTGTTCGCCGTGCCGGAGGCAAGCACCCTGGCTCCGCCGCAGCGAGCGGGCGGCGCGTGCGTCTGGTGTGCGGGCGAGCTGAGGCCCGGTGCAGGGATCGACCTCGGCGGTAGCGGCGGCTGGCGGCCGCACGGCTGCGTGTCGTGCTGCGAGAGCCAGAACCGGGCCCTGGCGACGTACCTCGACTGGTACGACCACGGCATCGGATGCGAGCGCTGCCCGCTCGGCCCGTGCGCGCGGGCCCGTGACCTGCGGCAGGAGCACCTCGCGGCGCGGCGGACGGCGCGGTGGCGGCCGTTGCGGTGCGGGAGCTGCCGGTCCGCGATCGCGCCCGGCGCGGCGGTGCGCCCGCACCTGTGGCGGGGGATGAGCGGGCCCGTCCTCGACTACCTGCACGCGCGCTCATGCCCCGCCGACGGCGAGTCCTAGCCTTCGCCCCCAGCCTCCAACTGCGCCAGCACCTCCGAAAGCCGCTCCAGCGCCGCCGCCGTGCGGGCGAACTCCTCCTCGCCCAGGGCGGCTTGGAGGCGGGCGGCGAGGGCCGCGTGGCCGGGGTCGATGCGGGTGACGGCGGCGCGGCCCGCGTCCGTGGGGCGCAGGAGCTTGGCGCGGCGATGGGCCGGGTTCGGGGCGTACGCGGCGAGCCCGTCGCGCACCAGCAGGTCGGCCACGCGCTGCACGCTCTGCCGGGTGATGCCCATGGCGCGGGCGATCTGGGCCACGGACAGCGGCTCGCGCAGGACCGCGCCGAGCACCTGCCACCACGCCGCGGTGAGCCCGGCGGGCCGGGCCAGCTCCTCGGAGACCGCGAGGAACTGGCCGTTGAGCCGGAAGACACCGAGCGCGGTACGGCTGAGCAGGTCCTGGGCGGCGCGGTCGCCGGGCGTCGGCGTCGGCGCGCTCACGCGTTCAGCGTCTCGTACGCGGCCGGGTCCGAGTCGTGGAAGAGCCGGTACCAGGCGTCGAGCTTCTCGCCCTCGAACGCGCCCATGCGCTTGAGGACTTCGCGGGCGAACGCGACGGGCTCGGTGGGCCCGGCCGTGATCAGGTCGCCGTCGGTGACGGCGTCGGTCTCCACGTACCGGTCCGCGCCCTGGTAGCCGGTCGCCGCCAAGTAGAAGGAGACGGCGCTGGTGTGGGCGCGGTCGTCGAGCAGGCCCTCGCGGGCGAGGCCCGCCGTGGCGCCGCAGATCGCGGCGACGGGCACGCCCGCGTCGAGGAAGGACCGGGCGGCGCGGGCGAACGGTGCGAGGGTGTCGCCGGTGTCCCAGAGGTCGGCGCCGGGCAGGATCAGCAGCTCGCTGTCCTCGGGCCGCAGCGCGTCGAGCGTCAGGTCGGGCTGGACGCGCACGCCGCCGACGGTGGTGACCGGCTCCGCGGTCACGGCGACGGTGCGGACGGTGTGACCGGTGCGGGCGAGGAACGCGGTGGCGTACCCGGTCTCCCAGTCGGCGAGCGTGTCGTAGACGGCGAGGTGAACGGCCTTGCTCGGGACGGCCTTGTTCGGGACGGTCTCGCTCGGGACGGCCTTGCTCATGGTGACCTCCAGTGCCGGACTCCCGTGCCCGGGCCCGCGCCCGAGTGGGTATGTAAGTATGCTGTCATTATGACAGAGTGCTGTCAATGGGAGGCCTCTTCTCGGCCACACTGGAAGTTCGCTTCCGGTAGCCGGAACCTTCCGGGTCACGCCGCGAGTTCGTACGGAGGAGCCGTGAGATCCCGGAAGAACAGCGTGAGCACAACAACCCGACGCGCACGTCGCCACCGGTCGCACACCCCCGGTAAGGAGCCTGTGTGAACCCCTCCGTACGCGCCCTCAGCCGCGCCGCGCTCGCCGCGCACCCGCTGTCGCTCGACGAGCTCAACTCCCGCGCGGAGCTGCTCGCCCGGTACGACCACAGCTATCTGGTCCCCGTCGAGATCTTCGAGGACTTCGCGGCGCTGCTCACCGACCCGCGCCGGCGCGCGGGCCCGTTCCGCGCCCTGAGCATCGGCGGCCGCCGCAGCTTCGGCTACCGCTCGACGTACTACGACACCCCGGGCCTGCGCACCTTCCACGACCACCGCCAGGGCCGCGGGCCGCGCTACCGCATCCGCGAGCGGCTCTACCAGGACAGCGGGGAGCGGCAGTTCGAGATCAAGCTGAAGACCGGGCGCGGCGAGACCGTCAAGCACCGCCAGCGCCTGGACGGCGAGGCGCACCCCCTCGACGACGCCCGGCGCGGCTTCCTCGCCGGGGTGCTGCGCGGCTCGTACGGCGTCGAGGCGCCCGAGGCGCTGCGGCCCTCGCTGGTCACCGACTACCGCCGGGCCACGTTCGTGGCGGACGGCCAGCGGGTCACGTGCGACGCCGCGCTCGTGGTGCGGGACCTGGAGACGGGCCGCACGGCCGCCGCCGACAGCGGACTCGTCCTCGTCGAGACGAAGACGCGCGGCAGGCTCACGGAGGCGGACCGCGTGCTGCGCCGGTACGGACTGCGGGCGGCGGAGTTCACCAAGTACTGCGGCGGATTCGCCGCCGTGCGCCCGGAGCTGGGCGCCAACCGGTGGGCGGGGGCGGTACGGGTGGCGTTCCCGCGCGCGGGAAGCCGAGCGTGACCCGGCAGCCCGCCCCGACACACTGTCGCGTAAACCGCCGCGCGCCAGACACCCCGCCCATGTCAGGCCCACATTCCGGACACCTACCCTCACCCCCATGAGCCCCAAGACCCCGCAGACCCCGCAGACCCCGCAGACCCCCCAGGCCAACCCCCAGCTCGGCGCGGCGGTCGCCGCCGCGGACCGCGCGCACGTCTTCCACTCCTGGTCCGCCCAGGAGCTGATCACGCCCCTCGCGGTGGCCGGCGCCGACGGCTCGTACTTCTGGGACTACGAGGGCAACCGCTACCTCGACTTCACCAGCGGCCTCGTCTTCACGAACATCGGCTACCAGCACCCCAAGGTCGTCGCCGCGATCCAGGAGCAGGCCGCGACCCTGGCCACGTTCGCCCCGGCGTTCGCGGTGGAGGCCCGCTCGGAGGCGGCGCGCCTGATCGCCGAGCGCACCCCCGGCGACCTCGACAAGATCTTCTTCACCAACGGCGGCGCCGAGGCCGTGGAGAACGCCACCCGCATGGCCCGGCTGCACACGGGCCGCCCCAAGGTGCTCTCCGCGTACCGCTCGTACCACGGGGCCACCGCCGCGGCGATCAACCTGACTGGCGACCCGCGCCGCTGGCCGTCCGACACCGCGTCGGCGGGCGTCGTGCACTTCTGGGCGCCGTTCCTCTACCGCTCCCCGTTCTACTCCGAGAACGAGACGCAGGAGTGCGAGCGCGCCCTGACGCACCTGGAGGACACCATCGCCTTCGAGGGGCCCGGCACCATCGCCGCGGTCATCCTGGAGACGGTCCCGGGCACGGCCGGGATCATGCCGCCGCCGCCCGGCTACCTCGCGGGCGTCCGCGAGCTGTGCGACCGGCACGGCATCGTGCTCATCCTCGACGAGGTCATGGCGGGCTTCGGCCGCACCGGCAAGTGGTTCGCGGTGGACCACCACGAGGGCGTCGTACCGGACCTGCTGACCTTCGCCAAGGGCGTGAACTCCGGATACGTGCCGCTCGGCGGCGTCGCCATCTCCGGCGCCATCGCCGAGACCTTCGCCCGCAGGCCCTACCCGGGCGGGCTCACCTACTCCGGGCACCCGCTGGCCTGCGCCGCCGCCGTCGCGACGATCAACGTCATGGAGGACGAGGGCGTCGTGGAGAACGCGGCCCGCGTCGGCGAGGACGTCATCGGACCCGGCCTGCGCGCGCTCGCCGAGCGCCACCCGAGCGTGGGCGAGGTGCGCGGCCTCGGCATGTTCTGGGCCCTCGAGCTCGTACGGGACCGGGAGACCCGGGAGCCGCTGGTGCCCTACAACGCGTCGGGGGAGGCGAACGCGCCCATGGCCGCCTTCGCCGCGGCCGCCAAGGCGGGCGGCCTGTGGCCGTTCGTGAACATGAACCGCACCCACGTCGTGCCGCCGTGCACGATCACGGAGGCCGAGGCCAAGGCGGGCCTCGCGGCCCTGGACCACGCCCTGGACGCCGCCGACGCGCACACCGTGTAGGGGGCCGGACGCGGAGCGCCCTTCCCGCTGTGGAGGGCTGTGCCCACCGAAGCCGCCGGGCAACCGGCCCCGCGGGCCCGCAACCCCGACCGCGTAGTCTGACGTGCTCATAAGCGACAGCGAACCGAGCGCGACCACGCAGGGGGACCGACCATGCCCGGAGCCGACGGCCCCGCCGTCATCCGCAGCACCCTGCGGCAGCAGATCGCCGACGCGCTGCGCGACGAGATCCTCGCGGGCCGTCTCGTGCCGGGCCAGGAGTTCACGGTCAAGGAGATCGCCGACCAGTACGGCGTCTCCGCGACCCCCGTCCGCGAGGCCCTGGTGAACCTGTCCGCCCAGGGCCTCCTGGACTCCGTGCAGCACCGCGGCTACCGCGTGCACGAGCACTCGCTGGCCGACTACCGGGGCATGGTCCGGGCCCGCGGCCTGATAGCGGACGGCATCTTCCGCGAGCTGGCCCTGACGGCGGACCGCCACCCCGCGCCGCCGAAGGGCTTCGGCGCGGTGCGCCGCCGCGGCGAGGAGGCGGCGCGCGCGGCCACCGCGGGCGACCTCACCGTCCTCATCGGCTACGACCTGCGCTTCTGGCGCGAGCTGAGCGCCCTGTTCGGCAACCCCTACCTCGCGGACTTCCTGCACCGCCTGCGCGTGCAGTCCTGGGTGTGCGCGGTCCCGCACCTGCGCCGCGAGGCGGAGGGCGGCGGCGCACTGCGGGGGCTGCTGTGGTCGCGGCACACCGACCTCGTGGACGCGCTCGCGCGCCGCGACGCGATCGGCGCGCACGCCATCGTCGCCGAGTACAACGCGCACTCCCTTGAGCTGATCGAGTCCCTCGCGGCCAAGGGCGCGGCGGCCGGAAGCGGCCGGGTGCCCGAGTGACCGCCGTCGACCTCAGCGTCGTCGTCCCCGCCTTCAACGAGGAGGGCCGCCTCGGCCCCACCCTGGAGGCGGTCCGCGCCTACCTCGACGCGGCCCCCGAGCCCGCGTCCTGGGAGCTGATCGTCGTCGACGACGGGTCCACGGACCGCACGGCCGAGATCGCCGCCGAGGCCGCGGCGGCCGACCCCCGCATCCAGCTCGTCCGCTGCGGCAGCAACCAAGGCAAGGGCCACGCCCTGCGCCAGGGCGTCCTCGCCTCGTACGGCCGCCGCGTCCTGGTGACGGACGCCGACCTGGCCGCTCCCATCGAGGAGCTGGAGGTCCTGGAGAAGGCGCTCGCCGAAGGGAACGCGGCGGCGGTCGGCTCCCGGGCGCGGCCCGGCGCCACCATCGACGTGCACCAGCACCGGCTGCGCGAACTGCTCGGCCGGGGCGGGAACTTCCTGATACGCGCGGTCGCCGTCCCCGGGATCCGCGACACGCAGTGCGGGTTCAAGCTGTTCGACGGCGACCGGGCCCGCGCCGCCTTCGCCGCCTCCCGCCTGCGCGGCTGGGGCATCGACGTGGAGATCCTGCACCACTTCAAGGCCCAGGGCTGGCCGGTCGCCGAGGTGCCGGTGAAGTGGTCGCACCAGGAGGGCTCGAAGGTGCGGCCCACGGACTACGCCCGTGTCCTCGCCGAGCTGACGGCCCTCAAGGCCCGCGCGGTGCACCGCGCGGACGTCCTCGTCGCGCTGCTCTTCCTGGTCTGCTCCGTCGCCCTGTACGCGCGCCGCTGGATCGCCCCGGACGACCGCTATCTGCCGGACGCCCTCCAGGACCAGAACCAGTGGGAGTGGTTCTTCCAGGTCACCGCCCACAACGTCAGACACCTCGACAACCCGCTGTTCACCACCTTCCAGAACGCCCCGGACGGCGTGAACCTCATGGCCAACACGGTCATGCTCGGCCTCTCCGTCCCGCTCGCGCCCGTGACCTGGGTGTTCGGCCCCGCCGTCAGCCTGAACGTGGCGATGACACTGGGGCTCACCGCGACGGCGACCGCCTGGTACTGGCTGCTGCGCCGGCGTCTCGTACGCCACCGGGGCGCCGCCGCGCTCGGCGCGGCCCTCGCCACCTTCGCGCCCCCGATGATCAGCCACGCGCACGCGCACCCGAACTTCATCGTCCTGTTCATGATCCCGCTGATCGTGGACCGGGCGCTGCGCCTGTGCGAGGGCCGTCATGTCGTACGGGACGGGGTGGTCCTCGGCCTGTTCGCCACGTACCAGATCTTCCTCGGCGAGGAGCCCTTGCTGCTCGCGGCGATGGGGATGCTGCTGTTCACGGTCGCGTACGCGCTGGTGCGCCGGGACGTGGCGCGGGCCGCCTGGCGGCCGCTGGCCCGTGGCATCGGCGTCGGGCTCGCCGTCTGTCTGCCCCTGGTCGCCTTCCCCCTGTGGTGGCAGTTCTTCGGGCCGCAGAGCTACAAGAGCGTCCTGCACGGCGACAACGCGGGCAACAGCCCGCTCGCCCTCCTGTCGTTCGCCGAGCGCTCCCTCGCGGGCGACGCGGAGCGGGCCGCGTCCCTGTCGATGAACCCCACCGAGCAGAACGCGTTCTACGGCTGGCCGCTCGCCGTCCTCGCCCTGGTGATCGTGGTGTGGCTGTGGCGGCGGCCGGTGGTGAAGGCCCTCGCGTTCACGGCCCTCGCGGCGGCGCTGCTCTCCCTGGGGCCGAAGGTCCGGATTCCGCTGACGGACGTCGTCCTGCCGGGGCCGTGGCGGCTCCTCGCGAAGCGGCCGCTGTTCGAGTCGGTCATCGAGGGCCGCGTCGCCATGGTCTGCGCGCCGGTGCTCGGCATGCTCCTCGCCCTCGCCGTCGACCGGCTCCTGTCCGAGGCGCCGCCGCGCCGCGCTCCCGGTTGGGCGACGCGCGGCCGCGCGCCGCTCGCCGTGCGGTACGGGGGCCTCGCGGCCGTCGCGCTCGCCGTGCTGCCGATCGTGCCGCTGCCCCTGAAGGCCGTGGACCGCATCGAGGTCCCCGCGTTCATCGCCGACGGGACCTGGCGGGGTTACGTCGACACCGCCGCCGGGGAGACCCTCGTGCCGGTGCCGCTGCCCGACCCGGGCTACGCGGAGGCGCTGCACTGGCAGACCGTCGCGGGTCTCGGCTTCCGGCTTCCCGGCGGGTACTTCAACGGGCCCTGGGGCCCCGACCGCGTCGGCATCTACGGCGCCCCGCCCCGCAACACCACCAACCTGCTGCGGGACATCCGCGGCACCGGCCGCGCGGTCAGCGCCACCGACGACTGGCGGCGGGCCGTCCGCGAGGACCTGCGGTACTGGAACGCGGGCGTCCTCGTCCTCGCCCCGCAGCCCGCCGCCGACGCGCTGCGCTCCACGCTCGACGATCTTCTTGGACAGCGTGGAAAGTGGGTAGACGGGGTGTGGATCTGGGATGTGCAAGGGGGATCCTGACCGGCCCGGGTGCCACTACGCTGCCGGAACAACACGCACGGTAGCGGCGTCCGCGCCGCTCGTCCGACGTCCTACGTCCTGACCCGAGGAGCCCTTCTTGGCCTGCGACTTGTGGCTCGTCCCGCTCGTCGACGTGCTGTGCCACAGCCCCGACAACCCGTTCGCGGAGGAACTCGCCGCCTACGACAAGGCGCTGACGGAGGCGGGCCTGCCGACCGTGCCCGTCTACGCGTACATGCCGGGCCTGTCCGGCGACGTGGCACCGGTCGCGGGCTTCGACTACGACGCGCTGCATTTCCTGCGGCGGGCCTATCTGCTGCGCGTCTGCGGCCTCGAGGTCACGCCCGTCGACGAGCTCGGCGGGGACTACGAGCAGCTCCTGGAGATGTTCGACGCGACGGCCCAGCGGTCGCACCTGGTGTGGCACTACGACCACGCGGGGGCTTACGTGCCCGTGGACTTCCCGGCGCCGCTCGCCAACGACGAGCTGCTCGCCGGGGGCGGGCCGCTCGGCTCCTCCCAGGCCCTGCTGCGGGAGCTGGAGTTCGTGGCGCCGTCCATCGGGATAGACCCCGCGAACCCGCCCCTCGCGCCGGCCGCGCCCCAGGCCCCGACGGCCCTGGAGGAACCGGCCCCGCCGGCACCCCACGACCCGAGCCCGTTCGCCCGCGAGCGCCATGTCTGGCTGGGCCTCCACGCGGCCACGACCCGCAGCCTCGCCCAAGGCTCAATGATCATCTACAGCTGAGTCCGTGCCCGCCGCTACCGCGGCGGGATGCTTCCCACCCACCCACCCGTTCACCCCCAGGCGTCGAAACGACGCCCTCGACGCGCAGCGCTGCGGGCGCGTCGTCAGCCGCCCTCCCGCTGCGGGCAGCGGGCCCGCCCAGGGCCGGGGGGCGCTGTCACCTGCCGCCCCCCCCGCTGTGGGCAGCTGGTCCGCCCAGAGGGCGGAACGGGTGGGCACAGCGCCGAAGCCGCCGGGTGACAGGCGAAGCAGAGGGCTGGCAAGGGCCGCCGGGACACCGGCAGCGCGCGGCCGCCGGGACACCGGCAGCGCGCGGCCGCCGGGACACCGGCAGCGCGCGGCCGCCGGGGCACACCGGCAACGCCAAGCCAGGCGCAGCCTCAGCGCGGCTCCGGTGGCCGCTGCCGGGGCATGTTGGGGCGCGCCCCAGGGGGAAGCGGAAGCCGCCCGGGGGCGCCGCCGGGCTCGCGGGGGCCGGGGGTGCCCCCGGCCCCGCCGCCCACCTGCATGGCCAGCGGCGCGGACCCGGCGCGGAACTCCACCATCCAGTCCACGGTCTCCGCCCGCACCAGCTCCGTCACGTCCTCGCAGAACCTCCGCAGCACCCCAAGACACCGCTCCGTCGCCTCACTGGCCGTCCCCTCCGCGGGCCCGAGCACCTCCCGCACGCTCTCCGACGCCCAGTCGAACTGCAGCACCTGCAACCGCCGCTGCACGGCCTGCGCGGTGGCCACGTCCCGCATCCACCCGGACGTGAACCCGAAGTACCGGTCGCACCCCACGCACGCGACCCCGGCGAGCAGCGAAACGAATCCCCACGTGGACACGCCGCCCAGGGTCCCCGCCAGGTCGAGCAGCGGCAGCGCCGCCGCCCCCACGGCCCCGGCCACCGCGCCGCCGCGAAGGAGCCGGGCCCCGAGCCGCTTGCGGACGCGGTCGCGCAGGTACCACGCGACGGTCTCCAGGGCGCCCCGCTCGACCCACTGGTACAGCTCGTCGAGGCGCGCGGCGGGCTCCCCCCAGTCGCCCATGGGGAACACCCGCCCGCCGAGGTCACCCCCCAGGCGGCCACCCGCGTCACCCGGCGCACCCGGCGCCCCCGCCCCTTGCCCCTCGTGGGGCACGCCCTCAGGCTGCATCTCCGGCTGGTGGTGGCTCACCCGGCACTCCTCGGCTTCTCCGCATAAGTGACGCGACGTAATGGACGGTGCCTCTGCGCGAGGACCAGTCCTACCGCCCAATGGGTGGCCATGCCGCCGTTTTCGCGGCTTTTCCGCCCGGAAGGGTCGCTTGATCAGGTATAGGAAAGCGGCACATCTCACCCGAAAGAGTGCAGCCGGGAGTGCCGGAGCGCGTGCACCCCCGACCACGTAGGCTCGTGCACACAGACGAAACCGACCCCTATACCGACACCAGGAGCTGATCGTGATCCCCGGTGGTGGACAGCCCAACATGCAGCAGCTGCTCCAGCAGGCCCAGAAGATGCAGCAGGACCTCGCGAAGGCACAGGAGGAGCTGGCGCGCACCGAGGTCGACGGACAGGCGGGCGGCGGTCTCGTCAAGGCGACGGTCACCGGCTCCGGCGAGCTGCGCGCCCTCGTGATCGACCCGAAGGCGGTCGACCCGGAGGACACCGAGACGCTCGCGGACCTGGTCGTGGCGGCCGTGCACGCGGCGAACGAGAACGCCCAGGCGCTCCAGCAGCAGAAGCTCGGCCCGCTCGCGCAGGGTCTGGGCGGCGGCGGCATCCCCGGTCTTCCGTTCTAGCCGGTCGTTACCTTCTAAGTCGGCCGACGGCCAACTACGGTACGCATCAAAGCCCCCTGAACCCCGAAGACTGAAGATCCGGCTGGAAAGGCAATCCGTTGTACGAAGGCGTGGTCCAGGACCTCATCGACGAGCTGGGCAGGCTGCCCGGCGTCGGTCCCAAGAGCGCGCAGCGGATCGCCTTCCACATCCTCCAGACGGAGCCCACGGACGTGCGGCGGCTCGCGCACGCGCTCCTGGAGGTGAAGGACAAGGTCCGCTTCTGCGCGACGTGCGGGAACGTGGCGCAGGAGGAGCTCTGCAACATCTGCCGCGACGCCCGCCGCGACCCCTCGGTCATCTGCGTGGTCGAGGAGCCGAAGGACGTCGTGGCGATCGAGCGGACCCGAGAGTTCCGGGGCCGTTACCACGTGCTCGGCGGCGCGATCAGCCCCATCGAGGGCGTCGGCCCCGACGACCTGCGGATACGGGAACTCCTCGCGCGCCTGGCCGATGGCACGGTCACCGAGCTGATCCTGGCCACGGACCCGAACCTGGAGGGCGAGGCCACGGCGACGTACCTCGCGCGCATGATCAAGCCGATGGGCCTGAAGGTCACCCGCCTGGCCAGCGGACTCCCTGTCGGGGGAGATCTGGAATACGCGGACGAGGTCACCCTGGGCCGCGCTTTCGAGGGGAGACGACTCCTAGATGTCTAAGTCACCTGAGGCACCCAACCCCAAGCTGCTGCACGCCGTGACGCAGGACCCGGACGACTTCGCGGTCCAGATCTCCGACCAGATCGAGAGCTTCATCGTCGCGGTCACGGAGGTCGCCCGGGGCACCGAGCCGGACTCGGCGGTGCCCTTCCTCCTCCTCGAGGTCTCCCAGCTGCTCCTCGCGGGCGGCCGCCTCGGCGCGCACGAGGACATCGTCCCCGACGAGCGCTACGAGCCGGACCTCGGCCCGGAGGGCGACGTGGACGAGCTCCGCGAGCGCCTGGCCGCCCTCCTGGACCCGATCGACGTCTACTCCGAGGTCTTCGACCCCTACGAGCCGCGCAAGGCCCCGGTCGCCTGCCGGATCTCCGACGACCTGGCCGACGTCGTCACCGACCTCCGCCACGGCCTGGCCCACTACCGCGAGGGCCGCACCACCGAAGCCCTGTGGTGGTGGCAGTTCTCGTACTTCTCCAACTGGGGCGCCACGGCGTCGGCGTCCCTGCGCGCCCTGCAGTCCCTGGTCGCCCACGTCCGGCTGAACCAGCCCCTGGAGGACCTCGACGGCCTGGACACCGACGAGGACCTCACGGACGACACCCTGGAAGAGGTCGCGGGCAAGGTCATGGCCGAGGAGATCGCGGGCCCGCTGGGCCTGCGCCCGGTGCAGTAGCCCGCGCCCCCGCCCGCCCGTACGCGCCCGGCCTTCGCCCCTGACCGTGTGACCCACCCCACTTTCCGGAGTGTCCCGCTCCTCAGCGGGCAGAGGAGCCCCGGAGCGGCCGAAGGCCAGGGTGCCGCGCGGTGATCACTTCGTGAGCGGGACATCTCATGATGCGATACACCCGGGGCGAAATTCGGCCGCTCGTTAGACTGAGCCGACCGCCGGAGTGCGGGAAGAAACTTCACTGAGCGAGGAGCGCACGTGGGCCTTGTCGTGCAGAAGTACGGAGGCTCCTCCGTAGCCGATGCCGAGGGCATCAAGCGGGTCGCCAAGCGCATCGTCGACGCCAAGAAGAACGGCCACCAGGTGGTCGTCGTGGTGTCGGCGATGGGGGACACGACGGATGAGTTGATCGATCTTGCCGGGCAGGTGTCGCCGATCCCCGCCGGGCGGGAATTCGACATGCTGCTGACCGCCGGAGAGCGGATCTCCATGGCCCTGCTGGCCATGGCGATCAAAAACCTGGGCCACGAGGCCCAGTCGTTCACCGGCAGCCAGGCCGGTGTCATCACCGACTCGGTCCACAACAAGGCCCGGATCATCGACGTCACGCCGGGGCGGATCAGGACCGCGCTCGACGAGGGCAACATCGCCATCGTCGCCGGTTTCCAGGGTGTGAGCCAGGACAAGAAGGACATCACGACCCTGGGTCGTGGCGGCTCCGACACCACCGCCGTCGCCCTCGCCGCCGCGCTCGACGCGGAGGTCTGCGAGATCTACACGGACGTGGACGGCGTCTTCACCGCCGACCCGCGCGTCGTGAAGAAGGCCCGGAAGATCGACTGGATCAGCTTCGGCGACATGCTGGAGCTGGCCAGCTCCGGGTCCAAGGTGCTGCTCCACCGCTGTGTGGAGTACGCGCGCCGCTACAACATCCCGATCCACGTGCGGTCCTCCTTCAGCGGACTGCAGGGCACGTGGGTCAGCAACGAACCGCAAGGGGACCGCAAGGTGGAGCAGGCGATCATCTCTGGTGTCGCGCACGACACGTCCGAGGCCAAGATCACGGTCGTGGGCGTGCCGGACAAGCCGGGCGAGGCCGCCGCGATCTTCCGCGCCGTCGCCGACGCCGAGATCAACCTCGACATGATCGTCCAGAACGTGTCGGCCGCCGCCACGGGCCTGACCGACATCTCCTTCACGCTGCCCAAGGCCGAGGGCCGCAAGGCCATCGACGCCCTGGAGAAGACGAAGGCGACCGTCGGCTTCGACTCCCTGCGCTACGACGACCAGATCGCGAAGATCTCCCTGGTCGGCGCGGGCATGAAGACCAACCCCGGCGTCACCGCCACGTTCTTCGAGGCGCTGACGGACGCGGGCGTGAACATCGAGCTGATCTCGACGTCCGAGATCCGCATCTCGGTGGTCACCCGCTCCGAGGACGTCAACGAGGCCGTGCGCGCCGTGCACACCGCCTTCGGCCTCGACTCCGACACCGACGAGGCCGTGGTCTATGGAGGCACCGGGCGATGAGCCGCAAGCCGACGCTCGCGGTCGTCGGGGCGACCGGGGCCGTCGGCTCGGTGATGCTCCAGATCCTGTCGCAGCACGCCGACATCTGGGGCGAGATCAGGCTCGTCGCCTCCCCGCGCTCGGCCGGCCGCAAGCTGGCCGTGCGCGGGGAGCAGACCGAGGTCCTCGCGCTGAGCGAGGACGTCTTCGACGGCGTCGACGTCGCCATGTTCGACGTGCCGGACGAGGTGGCGGCCCAGTGGGCGCCCATCGCCGCCTCGCGGGGCGTCGTCGTGGTCGACAACTCTGCCGCCTTCCGGATGGACCCGGACGTCCCGCTCGTCGTCCCCGAGGTCAATCCGCACGCCGCGCGCGTCCGTCCGCGCGGCATCGTCGCCAACCCGAACTGCACCACCCTCTCGATGATCGTGGCCATCGGCGCGCTGCACGCCGAGTTCGGCCTGCGCGAGCTGGTCGTCTCCTCGTACCAGGCCGTGAGCGGGGCCGGGCGCGACGGCGTGGACACGCTGCGGCGCCAGACCCGCCTCGTCGCGGGCACGGAGCTCGGCACGACACCGGGCGACCTGCGGCGGGCCGTCGGCGACGACACCGGGCCCTTCCCGGAGCCCGTCGCCCTGAACGTGGTGCCGTGGGTGGGGTCCGTACGGGACGACGGCTACTCCTCGGAGGAGATGAAGATCCGGGACGAGTCCCGGAAGATCCTCGACCTGCCGGGCCTGAAGGTCGCGGTCACCTGTGTGCGGGTCCCCGTCGTCACGACGCACTCGCTGACCGTCCACGCCCGCTTCGAGGACGAGGTGACCGTCGCCCGCGCCCGCGAGATCCTCGCCACCGCGCCCGGCGTCGTCCTCTTCGACGACCCGGCCGCCGGGGAGTTCCCCACGCCCGCCGACGCGGTGGGCACCGACCCGACCTGGGTCGGGCGGCTGCGCCGTGCCCTCGACGACCCGGCCGCGCTCGAACTCTTCGTCTGTGGCGACAACTTGCGCAAGGGCGCGGCACTGAACACCACGCAGATCGCGGAGTTGGTCGCGGGGGAGTTCCCGGGCGCCTGAGCGGAGGGCCTTGGCGGGGGCCTGGAGAGATGCCTGAGCGGGGTCTGGGCGGGTGCCGGTAGTGGCTCCCGAAGCGGAGTGCGCTGTAGGAACTGTGTAAATTCGGTGTCCTGTCCGCTGGTCCAGACCGCTTGAACTGGGGCGACCATACGTTCGAAGATTCAGCGTCCGTCCGCTGCAACCGCGACGGGTGCGTGCGCGTCTTCGCCGTCGCCCTCCAGTGGGTGGCCTGAAGTGCTGCGAAAACAAATGGGGCATAGGGGAAGAGCTGGTACGCATGGGGGCTTTTGATGCATCGTCGGGAGTGGGGCCCGTGAGGCGCGCCGCGCACGCGATGCCGAACGCGTACAACCCTGATGGGGGGACACGTGTCCAACAGGCGTGGCAGAGGTACTCGAATTCACCGCGAGCGGCGCGGCGGCACTGCGACCGTCCCGTCGTCCTCGCGTGCCCGGCGGCATGCCGGTGATCGCCCCCATGCCCGCGACGCGGCCCGCCCGCATTCCGACGCAGCGCGAGGGCGATGAGTTGGCCGCCACCGCCGCGGGCACCACCGTCGACCACCTCACCGAGACCTACCGCGCCCACTACCGGTCGCTCCTCGGTCTCGCGGCCCTGCTCCTGGACGACACCGCCTCCTGCGAGGACGTCGTGCAGGAGGCGTTCATACGGGTCCACTCCGCGCGCAAGCGCGTGCGCGACCCCGAGAAGACGCTCGCGTATCTGCGCCAGACCGTCGTGAACCTCTCCCGGTCCGCCCTGCGCCGGCGCATCCTCGGTCTGAAGCTCCTGACCAAGCCGATGCCCGACATGGCGAGCGCCGAGGAGGGCGCGTACGACCAGCTGGAGCGCGACGAGCTGATCAAGGCCATGCGCGGCCTCCAGCGCCGCCAGCGCGAGGTCCTCGTCCTGCGCTACTTCGCCGACATGACCGAGGCCCAGGTCGCCGAGACGCTCGGCATATCCCTCGGCTCGGTCAAGGCCTACGGCTCGCGCGGCATCGCCGCCCTGCGGGTCGCCATGGAGGCCCCGGCATGAGCGGCACGGACGACAGGGGCCACGAGCGCGCAGAGCACGAAGAGCGCGCAGAGCACAACGGGCACAACGAGCACGACGAGCACGACGAGCACGACGAGCACGACGCTGGGAACGACACGGTGAAGCACGGGCCGGACGGAGCCGACCGCGACGACCGCGACGGCCGAGACGATCGCGACCGCCACGACGACCGGGTCCCGGTGAACGGGCTGAGCGGGGTGCCCGCGCCGGGCCGTTCGCGCGGGCTCGGACTCCTCTCCGCCGTCGGGGACGCGCCGTCGGGCGAGCCGGGCGGTGACGGGCCCGGGGGCCTCGCCGACGACGAGCTGGCGCTGCGGCGGCTGCTGCGGCAGGCCGTCGAGGAGATCGAACCGGGCGACGCCGCCCTGGAGAAGCTGCGGCACGCCGTGCCCGCGCGCCGGGCCCGCAAGCGCCAGGCCCTCGTCGGCGCCGCCGCTGTCGTCCTCTTCGCGGCCACGGCCGTCCCCGCGCTCGTGCACGTCACGCGCTCCTCCGGCGACTCGGACGCGCGCCCCTCCATCGTCGGCGCGGGCAGCAACCAGCAGAGCCAGGGCGGCTCCACCGAGGGCAAGGGCGAGAGCAAGCCCCACAAGGGCGGCAAGGACGAGAAGGACAAGAAGAGCGACAAGAAGGACAAGGGCAAGAAGGACGAGAAGGACAAGGGCGGCAAGGGCAAGGACAAGAGGGGCGAGAGCGGCGCCACCGGCGGCGCCGAGCCCGGCTCCGAGGACACCGACGCGGCCAGCTCGCCCGCCTGCGACGCCTCCCAGCTCGACGCCGCGGGCTCCGTCGGGCCCAACGAGGCCGGGGGCAGGGTCTACGGCACCTTCCGCGTCTCCAACGTCTCCGGCAGCAGCTGCACCGTGGACAGCGCGGGCGCCGTCGCCGCCACCGCCCAGGGCGCGGCCAGCCCCTCGGAGGTCAACGTCGTCGACCACACCGCGGGCGACGGCTCGGGGCTGCCCGACCCGGCCCTGGAGACCAGCTCGCTCGTCCTGCAGCCCGGCGCCGCCTACGAGGTGCGCTTCGCCTGGGTGCCCTCCGCGGAGTGTCCCGCCGACGGCGGCGAGCCCACGCCGAACCCGTCCCCGTCCGAAGGCGGCGGCGGCGCGGGCGGCACTGGATCGGAGGGCGCCACCGGCGAGACGGGCGGCGTGACCACCCAGCTGCTCCAGGAGGACGGCACCCAGGACGGCAGCGTCGCGGTGTCCCTCACGCCCGAGCCCGGCGCCCCGTCGGCGGGCGCGACGGTCTCCAACGCGTGCTCGGGGACGGTGTACCGGACCGGGGTGCTCCCGGCGCAGTAGGAGCGGCCCCCGCCGGGGCGGGAGCGCTCAGGCGGCGGGCAGCGTCGGCGTCGGCTCGTCGTCCGGGACCAGGCCGAGCTCCGTGTCGCGGGCGGCCTCCCGCTCGCGCCGGAACAGCCGGAACCACATGAACACCACGAACCCGGCGAACACGAACCACTCGCCGGTGTACCCCAGGTTCTGGAACGCCTTCAGGTCCAGGCCCGAGTTCTCCGGCGCGGTCGCCGGAACCGGCTTCAGGCCGTCGGTGCCCCGCTCCAGCGTGATCCACGCGTCGTACACGTCGTCCGGTACGAGGTTCACCAGGGACGCCGCGCTGATCATGCCGACCTGCCCGGTGGGAAGGCCGCCCGTGGCCGTCACGCCGTCCGAACTGGGGCTCTCCGAGGACTGGAGCGCCCCGACCACCGTGACCTCGCCCTTCGGCGGGGCGGGCGCCCGCTTCGCGTCGGCCTTGCCCGGCAGCCAGCCGCGTACGACCGGCAGCGACCTGCCGCCCTCGACGTCCAGCATCGTCAGGACGTAGTACCCGCGCTTGTCGTTCAGCTCCCGGTCGGGGACCAGGAGCTGCTTGCCGTAGCGCCCGGTCACCGAGGTCCGCTCGCCCGAGGTGTCCCGGTCGACGGGCAGCAGCGAGGCCAGCGGCCGCGCCTTGCCCTCGGTGCTCACCGTCTGCTGCTTCTTGGCGTCCTCGTGGTCCTGTACGCGGTCCTCGAAGCGGCTGAGCTGCCAGGAGCCCATGAAGAGGCACACGGGGACGGCGAGCGCGACGAAGACGTTGATCCCCCACCAGCGGGGGGTGAGGAGGAACCGGTACACGCCCTCCACCGTACGGTGCGCCTCCGGCGGCCCTTCCCCCACCCCGCCCCTTCCCGAAACCGGGGCTCCGCCCCGGACCCCGTATCGGCCTTCGGCCTCGTCCTCAAACGCCGGACGGGCTAGAACTTGCCAGTTTCAGCCCGTCCGGCGTTTGAGGACGAGGCGCGAAGCGCCAATGCAGTTGGGCGGGGGAACGGGGGCAGCCGCACCCGGAGCGGGAAGGGGCGGGCCTGGGGCGCCCCGCGAGGGTCAGGCGAGGTGGCGCCGCGCGAAGTCCAGTTCCAGGGACACCTGCTTGATCCGCTCGTCCACGACGAGCGACCCGTGCCCGGCGTCGTACCGATACACCTCGTGCACCGCCCCCCGCGCCGCGAGCCGGTCCACGTAGTTCTCCACCTGCCGAATGGGGCAGCGGGGGTCGTTGACCCCGGCGGAGACGTACACCGGCGCCTTCACCGCGTCCACGTACGTCAGCGGCGACGAGGCCGCGAAGCGCTCGGGCACCTCCTCGGGCGTGCCCCCGAAGAGCGTGCGGTCCATCGCCTTCAGGGCCTCCATCTCGTCGTGGTACGCCGTCACGTAGTCCGCGACGGGCACCGCGGCGAGGCCGAGCGCCCAGGCGTCGGGCTGGGTGCCGAGGCCGAGCAGGGTGAGATAGCCGCCCCAGGAGCCGCCGGAGAGGATCAGGCGGTCGGGGTCGGCGAGACCGGAGGAGACGGCCCACTCGCGCACCGCCGCGATGTCCTCGAGCTCGATGAGGCCGACGCGGTGCTTGAGGGCGTCGGTCCACTCGCGGCCGTACCCCGTGGAGCCGCGGTAGTTGACCCGCACCACCGCGTACCCGTGGTCGACCCAGGCGGCGGGGCCCGCGGCGAAGGCGTCGCTGTCGTGCCAGGTGGGGCCGCCGTGGACCTCGAAGATCGTGGGGAGCGGGCCGGTGGCCCCCGCGGGCTTCTGCACCAGGGCGTGGATGCGGCCGCCCGGACCCTCGACCCAGGCGTCCGTCACGGGCACCGAGCGGGGCGCCTTCATGCCGGGCGGGTCCAGGACGACGGCGCCGGAGGTGGAGCGCAGGACGGGCGGCTCGGCGGCCGACGACCACATGTACTCCACGGTGCCGTCCGGGCGGGCGGTGGCGCCCGAGACGGAGCCCTTGGGGGTCTCGACGCGGGTCAGCTCGCGCGTCGCGAGGTCGTACCGCCACAGGTCGCCGCGGGCCTCGAAGCCGTGCGCGACGAGCAGGGCCGAGCCGTCGGGATACCACTCCGCCGACACGTCGCCCGGCAGGTCGAGGGCCAGGTCCGTCTCCTCGCCCGTGGCCACGTCCCACACCATCGGCTCCCAGCGGCCGCGGCGCTGGTGGCCCACGAGCAGCCGGGTGTCCCCGTCGACCGGGGCGAAGCCGAGGACCTCCAGGCCCAGGTCGACCTCGCCGCCCTTGGTGTCGTCCAGATCGGCGACCACCGAGCCATCCAGGCGCAGGACGCGCAGCGCGGAGTGCATCGCGTCGCCGTGCTCCGTGTGCTCGATGGCGATCAGGGTGGCGTCGTGCGAGAGGTCGCCGACGCCCGCGGACTCGCGGTGGCGGTAGATCTCGACGGGCTCGGCTCCGGCGCGGGCCACGTGGACCGTCGATCCTTCCTCGTCGGTGGAGCGGCCGACCACGACCGTGCGGCCGTCCCTGCCGAGGGCGAGGCCCGCCGGATAGGAGGGGGCGAGGCCGGGCACGGCGGGCTCGTCCGCGCCGCCGGTGAAGGGCTGGCGCAGCCACACGCCGAACTCGTCCCCGTCCTTGTCGTTGAACCACCAGATCCACTGGCCGTCCGGGGAGACCGTGCCGTCCGTCGTGCCGTTCGCCCGGTCGGTGACCTGGCGCTGGTCACCGGTGGTGCGGTCCCAGGCGTACAGCTCGTACGTCCCCGTCGCGTTCGACACGAAGAGGGAGCGGTCCGGGGCGTCCTCGGCCCAGTCCGGCAGGGAGACGCGCGGCGCGCGGAAGCGCTTCTCCCAGTCGGGCAGGGCCGCGGCGCCTCCCGCGTCGCTTCCGTTGCCTGCGTTCTCCTGCGTACCCGTCTCACTCATGACCCCATAGTGCCGAACGACACCGGTTCCGCGCTGCCGAGGGTCCCCAGCCTGTGGATAACTCTCCGGCCGGACGGGCTCTAGGCCCCGCCGGGGTGCAGCCACGCCTCCCGCGGCGGCGTCGCGAACTCGCCGAGCTTCGTGCACGACCAGGCCCGCAGCACCTCGTGCGCGGACCCGTCGCCGGGCTCCGCGAGCGTGCTGAGGACGACGTCCGTCCGGTGCCGGGACAGCAGCAGCTCCCGCATGCGCGTGGCCGTGCCCCGGCGCCGCCGCTCCGGAAGCACCATGAGTTCCACGAGCAGGAACAGGCGCCCGGAGGCCGCGGGCCCCGCCGCCGCGGGCGGCAGGACGTCCCGCAGCGCCGCGAAGTGCGGGGTGTCCGGCGCGGCGCGGTACCCGTACAGACAGCCGACGAGCCCGGTGGCCGACGCGGCGGCCACCATGTCGAAGTCCCGCTCCTGTACGTGCCGTTCGAAGCGCTCCAGGAAGCCCTGGCGATCCTGGTCGTGGCAGGCCGCGTACACCGTCGCCACGTCCTCGCGCTGCTGTTCCGCCTGCCACCGCGTCAGCCGCCGCAAGAACACCTCAGCCATGCACGCCTCCCGCCCCCGTACGCCCGAGGTGAGCATGGTGACACCCCAGGGCCGCGGCACGGAACACGCTGTCGCGCAGCACCCCCGATATCGCCGCTCCGCGGGCTCTTTCCCCCACCCACCCGCCCCTCCATCGCGCTTGCGCGCTCGTCCTCAAACGCCGGACGGGCTAAAACTCTCGCCGCAAGCGGCAGGTTTCAGCCCGTCCGGCGTTTGAGGACGAGGCGCGGAGCGCCGATTGGCTTTGAGCGGGGGAACGGGGGCAGCAGCACCCGGTTCGGGAAGGGGCGGGTCTGGGGCGCTCCGCGTGAAGGACCTCCACGCACCGCCATGAACCGGCTACGGTGAGCGTCGGTACGCGGGGCGGAGACGTGCACGTCTGCTCGGGTGGAGGAGCCGATGGGCCAGCAAAGCGCGGACGGCGGGCAGTTGCCGCGCCTCCGCCTCGACGACCTGCTCGAAGAGCTCGCGGCACGCATCGGCACGGTCC
The DNA here is from genome assembly GCF_056435225.1 of Streptomyces sp. NPDC043996. NCBI lineage: Bacteria > Bacillati > Actinomycetota > Actinomycetes > Kitasatosporales > Streptomycetaceae > Streptomyces > Streptomyces sp. NPDC043996. The sequence continues at coordinate 123,187 of NZ_JBWKEY010000014.1, forward strand.
GCGGCACCCGCGACCGGCTGCACAGCCTCCTGGAGGCCGTCCTGTCGGTCGGCAGGGAGCTGGACCTCGCCCAGGTCCTGAGACGCATCGTCGAGACGGCCGTGGCCCTGGTGGACGCCGAGTACGGCGCGCTCGGGGTGATCGGCGAGGGCCGCATGCTGGACGAGTTCCTGCCGGTGGGCATGAGCGACGAGCTGCGCGCCGAGATCGGCGACCTGCCCTCGGGGCACGGGCTGCTCGGCGAACTGATCCGCAACCCCCAGCCGCTGCGCCTCGGCGACCTCTCCGAGCACCCGGCGTCCTCGGGCTTCCCCTCGCACCACCCGCCGATGCGGACCTTCCTCGGGGTGCCGATCCGCGTACGCGACAAGGTCTTCGGGAACATCTACCTGACGGAGAAGCACGGCGGCGCCGAGTTCGACGCCGAGGACGAGTCGGTCCTGTCCACGCTCGCCGTCGCCGCGGGCGTGGCCGTGGAGAACGCCCGCCTGTACGAGGAGGCGCGGCTGCGCGAGCGCTGGCTCCAGGCGAGCGCGGAGGTCACCAGCGCGCTGCTGTCCGGCACGTCCCAGGCCCGGGTCCTGGAGCTGATGGCGGAGCGGGCCAGGGAGTTGACGTCGGCGGAGCTCGGCATGATCGAACTGGTGCAGGGCGACGGCGAGTTGCGCGTGGACATCGCCATCGGCGAGCGCGCGGGCGCCCACCAGGGGGCGACCCTGCCGCGCCAGGGCACCCTCGCGGGCGCCGCCCTGGACGCGCAGAAGCTGGTGGTGGCCACCGATGTGCGCAAGGACCCGCGCGTGACGTACAAGGTGGACCGGTGGGAGGGCCTCGGCGCGGCCGTCGCCGTCCCGATGAGCACCCGTGACGGCGTGCGCGGCGTCCTGCTGCTCGCCCGCAGCGCGGGCCGCCCCGGCTTCTCGGAGACGGAGACCACCCCGCTGACGGGCTTCGCCGGGCAGGCCGCGCTGGCCCTCGAACTCGCCGACCGGCGGCGCGACGCCGAGCAGATGAGCCTCCTGGAGGACCGCGACCGCATCGCCCGCGACCTGCACGACCTGGCGATCCAGCGCCTGTTCGCGACCGGCATGACGCTGCAGAGCGTGCAGCGCTTCGTCGAGCACCCCGGCGCCGCCGAGCGGCTGCACCGCGCGGTCGACGACCTGGACGCCACCATCAAGATCATCCGCTCGACCATCTTCGGCCTGCGCGACCACGAGGCGCCGGGCGGCGCGGCGGGCCTTCGCGTGCGCGTGGTGCGGGCGGTGGAGGACGCCGCGGGGGCGCTCGGCTTCACGCCCGCCCTGCGCATGGAGGGCCTCGTCGACACGGACGTGCCGCGCGCGGTCGCCGACGACGTGATCGCCGTCCTGAACGAGGGCCTGGCCAACGTCGCCCGGCACGCACGGGCGCACCGCGCGGAGGCCGCCCTGATCGTCCGCGACGGCGTCCTGGAACTCGCGGTCGTCGACGACGGCGTGGGCATCGCCCGCCCCGGCGAGCCGCTCCCCGCCCCTCTGGACGGCGGCCACGGCGCGGGCCTGCGCAACCTCGCCGAACGGGCCGCCCGCCTCGGCGGCGAGCTGACGGTACGGGCCGGGGACCGGGCGGGCACCCGCCTGGAGTGGCGGGTTCCCCTTCCGGGCACGCCGGGGTAGCCAGCGCGCGGGGCGCACCCCGCCGGGAAGGCCGAGCGCCCCGACCGGTCAGGCGCGCCGAAGCGCCATGGCGCCGCCGCGAACTGCCACATGCTCCCGCAAGCCCCATGCGCCCTCGGCGGTGCCGCGCCCGAAGGACGGATGGCTGCCGCCCGGAGGGGTACGGCGAACGGCGGGCCCCCGGCCTGCCAGGCACCTCCGAGCACCGCTTAGCCGCCCGCCGCCGCAGGCCCCGAGCGCCTCCGAAGGCCCCCCGCCCCCGCATCCCCACCCCTGGACCGCCCCCCGGCGCCCCCACCCCTAGAGCGCCCCCGGCCGCGCCCCCTCGTCCGTCCCCGGGCGCTTGACCTGGGCCGCGAGCACCGCGGCCTGGACGCGGCGTTCCACGCCCAGTTTGGCCAGCATGCGGGAGATGTGGTTCTTGACGGTCTTCTCGGAGAGGTAGAGCTTCCGGCCGATCTGGCGGTTCGTCAGGCCCTCGCCGATGAGGGCGAGGATGGCCTGCTCCCGGTCGTTGAGCACGGCGAGCCGCGCGTCCCCGGGCGGCGGCTCCTCCTCCGCGCCCCGCAGCGTCCGCATCAGGCGCGCGGTCGTGGCCGGGTCGAGCAGCGACTGCCCCAAGGCCACGGTCCGTACCGCCGTCACCAGGTCCGAGCCCTTGATCTGCTTCAGGACGTAGCCGGACGCCCCCGCCATGATCGCGTCGAGGAGCGCGTCCTCGTCGTCGAACGACGTGAGCATCAGGCACGCGAGCTCGGGCATCAGCGAGCGCAGCTCCCGGCACACCGAGATGCCGTCGCCGTCCGGCAGGCGCACGTCGAGCACCGCCACGTCCGGGCGCAGCGCGGGCCCGCGCACCAGCGCCTGCGCGCCGGTCCCGGCGTCGCCGACCACCTCGATGTCGGGCTCGCTGTCCAGGAGGTCGCGCAGGCCCCTGCGGACGACCTCGTGGTCGTCCAGGAGGAAGACCCGGATGGAGGCCTTCCGGTCCGCCGGTGGACGCGCCGCCGCGGCAGGTGTGTTCATCGCTGCCCCCTCAATTCGCCGGTGGGCCCCAGGGGCCGCGGCGCCGCCGCCCGGCCGGGCGCGCCGGTCCGGCGCTCCGTTCCCCTCGGCCCTTACGAGGGTGACGGTAAGGGCTTGCACCTGCCAGGGGCCAAACGGCCCGCCCGGGTCCCCGGCCGGGGTCCAAGTGGTCCAAGAGCAGGGCCACTTGGCCCTCGCGGTACCCCTCCCCCGCAGGGCACCCTAAGTGTTGAGCAGCTCCTGACAACGGGTCCCGGTGCCGAGACGACGAGGCGGCACCGGAACCGTCCTGGTGCGGCGAGGCTGAGGACATGTCCAGCAAGCTCCGCACCCCGCCTGCGCGGCCGCAGGGGAGCGGCCGCGCAGGCGCAGACGTGCGCCCGGCGGCTGTGCGGCCGCGTGGGCGGCGCCCCATGGGGGCGCCTTGGGCCCCCGGTGTCCCGGTGCCCCCGATGCCCCCGGTGCCCATCGATCGTCGGAGAAGCCTCTGATACTTTCCCGTGACGGCAAAGTGAGGCAAACCAAATGACTTCGGACTTCTCCGGCGAACACAGCGTCATCTCCCTGATGGGCATCGTCCTGATCGCCGTGATCGCGGTCGTGTCCTTGGTGGCGTACGCCTGGGGGACCGTGCGCGGGCGCGGGCTCACCCCGAGGAGCGCGTTGCGCGGCGCCGCGGCGCTTTCGGCGGCGGGCGCGGTCGGCCTCTACGGCAAGGCGGCCACGCACCTCTTCGGCCTCGATGTGACGACGCGCGACCAGTTGTGCCGGGACGCGGTGGGCGCCGCCCGTGCGGCGCGCGTCGACGCGTACGAGCCCACGTACTTCCCGTTGCGCTTCGGGTGCCATGTCGCTGGTGACGGCACCTATACCGCGGGCGTTCCCGGCTATCTCAACCCGGTGGCGTTCTGGCTCGCCGTCGTCTCGGTGGTGCTGGCGGCTGGGGCCGGGCTTGCGTCGCCGGGCTTTCGGCGGGCGTGTGGGCGGTGGTTGGGTGCGCGTGACCGTACCTCCGCGTGAGGCGGGGGCGCCGGTGTCAACTGGGCGTGATCTGCGTCACGTTGGCTTGCTTTCTGGTGTCCAGTAAGGGCTTTCCGGGTGCGGCTGTCCCCGTTCCCCCGCTCACAGCCCGTCGGCGCTTGCGCGCCTCGTCCTCAAACGCCGGACGGGCTGAATACACGCGGCCGTGGCTGCGACAGTTTCAGCCCGTCCGGCGTTTGAGGACGAGCGCGCAGCGCGATCAACGGGCGGGCGGGTGGGGTGAATCTCGTGCTCGCGGGCTCGTCCTTACGCGCCGGAGGCGGCCGGTGCCGCTGCGGTCCACCCCGCTCGCCTCGCCGCCACACCCGCCTCCCTCTCCGCCGCGTCGGCCCGTGTCGTCAGGGTTTCGTCGCGGCCCGCGTCGTGTCCGCCCGCGGCCTCGGCGGAGGTCTGGGAGGCCCGGACGGCGGCCCGGAGGGCGGCGTCCGCGAGCGCGCCGCCGTCGTCGGCGCCGTGGGCCGCCTGGGCCGCGACGGCGGCGGCAGCGGCGGCGTTCCTCGCGCAGCGGGCGGCCGCGGCGGGGTCGGGCGCGCGGGCCTCGGCCTCGGCGATCGACCGCGCCGACAGGCGGACCGCGTTCGCGGCGCGCGCCGCGGGGCCGCTCGGTACGGCTTCCGCCTGGTCCGGCTCGATGCCCGCGCGCCGGCACGCGCCGACGGCACGCCCGTAGGCGCTCCTGGCGCGCGCGAGGTGCCGGTCCTGAAGCGCCTGTTCCGCGCCGGACCCCACCGCGTCCCGCGCGCGCGATGCCTCCGGCCGGCCACTCCTGCTGGACGCGCCCATGGCCACCTCCTTCGAGTGCCCGGCAGGGTGCCATGCCGAAGGCCAACTAGCCAGACCGAGCGGCCAGACCGGGCGGCCTTGCAGGAACCAGACCGGGCGGCCTTGCAGGAACCAGACCGGGCGGCCTTACAGGAACCAGACCGAGCGGCTTTAAAGGAAGAGGCCCCACGTCTCGTCCAGGGACCACGTCTGCCAGCTCATGCCGAACAGGGCCACGGCCGAGATCAGGGCCATCATGAGGTTCTGCCCCTGCTCGGCCCAGTCGTGGATCATGAGGACGAGGTAGATCAGGTTGAGGACGAGGCCGCAGGCCAGCGCGACCGGGGTGAGGAAGCCCCCGACCAGGCCGAGGCCGAGCGCCAGCTCCGCGTGCGCGACGACGTGGGCCATCAGCCGCGGCCGCGGCCTGACCAGCGTGTCGAAGCCCTGGCGCACGACGGGCCAGCGGTGCTTCTCGGCGACGCCCGCGGCCCATCCGATGCCGCCGCCGGAGAACCAGCTCTTCTTGTCCTTGTGCCGCCAGCTCTCCAGCCACCACAGGCCGAGGCCGATCCTCAGCACCGCGAACCACTCGGCGCCGCCGAGCCAGAGCGTCTGCATGGTGGAGCCCCTTCCGTAGGTGGAGCGAACCAAAGGACCTGACATATCTGACGGAGCGTCAGTTCAGCGGATGGGTGCGCGTCCCGCAAGGGGCACGGCTTCGCCGACCCCGCTTGCCGTCGCCGGAGCGCCCCCCTACTCTCGATCTGATGGATCGTCAGATTCGAGGCGCCCGTACCAGCGGGCGGCGGGCAGGGGGCTGCGGCCATGAGCGGCAATGAGTCCGGTACCAGCGACATTCCCAGGGTCATCAGCGTGGACGACCACGTGATCGAGCCCGCGCACCTCTTCGCCACCTGGCTCCCCGGCAAGTACCGCGACAAGGGCCCCCAGCCCTTCACCGCCGGGATCGGAGAGCTGGAGTACGTCGGCGGGAAGTACCGCTTCACCACCGACCCGGGCGGCCAGATCACGGACTGGTGGCGGTACGAGGGCGAGGTCTTCCCGTACAAGCGGATCATCGCCGCCGTCGGCTTCTCGCGGGACGAGATGACGCTGGACGGGATCACGCGCGAGCAGATGCGGCGCGGCTGCTGGGACCCGAAGGCGCGGCTCGCGGACATGGACCTCAACCACGTCGAGGCGTCGCTGTGCTTCCCGACGTTCCCGAGGTTCTGCGGGCAGACGTTCGCCGAGGCGCGGGACAAGGAGGTCGCCCTGGCCTGCGTCCGCGCGTACAACGACTGGATGGTGGAGGAGTGGTGCGGGGACAGCGGCGGGCGCCTCATCCCGCTGTGCCTGATCCCGCTGTGGGACGTGGAGCTCGCCGTCGCGGAGATCCGGCGCAACGCCGCGCGCGGGGTGCGGGCGGTGACGTTCTCCGAGATCCCGACCCATCTGGGGTTGCCGTCGATCCACTGCGGGTACTGGGACCCGTTCTTCGCCGCCTGCGAGGAGACGGGCACGGTGGTGAACATGCACATCGGGAGCAGCTCCCAGATGCCCGCCGCCTCGCCGGACGCGCCGCCCGCCGTGCAGGCCGCGCTGTCCTTCAACAACGCGATGGCCTCCATGATGGACTTCCTGTTCTCGGGAGTCCTGGTGCGGTTCCCGAGGCTGAAACTCGCCTACAGCGAGGGGCAGATGGGCTGGATTCCGTACGCCCTGGAGCGGGCGGACGACGTGTGGGAGGAGCACCGCGCGTGGGGCGGGGTGCGCGATCTGATCCCCGAGCCCCCGTCGACGTACTACTACCGGCAGATCTTCTGCTGCTTCTTCCGCGACCGGCACGGCATCGAGGCCATCGAGACCGTCGGCGTCGACAACGCCACCTTCGAGACCGACTACCCGCACGTCGACTCGACCTGGCCGCACACCAAGCGGGTCGCCGCCGAGCACGTCGGCGGGCTCCCCGATGACGTGGCGTACAAGCTCCTTCGCGGCAACGCGATTCGTATGCTGGACCTGCCGTTCGATCGGGATCGGACGGCCGCGGCCACCGCCTGAGCGGTGCGCGCCCTGCCCGGCGCCGAGGTTCGCGCGGTCCCGTGGGAGAGGCGAGAGCGATGAGTGGCGGCGGCGCGGTGTCGGAGGTCCTGGCGACGCTCGGCAGGCGGTACGTGCGGGACGCCCCCGGGACCTTCGGCAAGGCCGCGCTCGCCGCGCGCTGTCTGAACCCGTGGCTGCGCGAGCACCCGCGGCGGCGGGTGACCGAGGCCCGGTTCGGGGCCAGGTTCGCCGTCGACACCCAGGACTTGATCCAGCGGTACGTGTATCTGTACGGGGCCTGGGAGCCGCATCTGATGGCGTGGCTGGCCAGCCGCCTGCGGCCCGGGGACGTCCTGGTCGACGTGGGCGCGAACGTCGGGTTCCTGAGCGTCTACGGCTCCCGTCTCGTCGGGGCGGCGGGCCGGGTGGTGGCGGTCGAGGCGTCCCCCGTGTTCCACCGGCGGGTGCTCCAGCACGCCGAGCTCAACGGGTGCGCCAACATCCGCGCGGTCAACGCCGCGGTCTCCGACCGCTCCAGGACGCTCACCTTCGTCCTCGCGAGCTCGCGGAACATGGGCGCGAACAGCGTCGTGCCGTGGGACGGGCCCGCGGAGTCCACCTTCGAGGCCGAGGCGCGCCCGCTGCCCGAGCTCCTGGAGCCGGACGAGATCGCACGGGCCCGGGTGATCAAGATCGATGTGGAGGGCGCGGAGGGCGGGGTCGTGCGCGGGCTCGCCCCGATGCTCGGCGAGCTCCGCCCCGACGCGGAGATCGCGGTGGAGGTGACTCCGGACCGCATGGCGCAACTGGGCGACTCCGTCGAGGAGTTGCTGGAGACGATGCGCGCGCACGGCTTCCACACCTACCGCCTGGCCAACGACTACGCCCCGGAGAGCTACCCGGGCGCCCTGCGCCGTCCCCGGCCTCCGGTGCGCTGGCGCGGCCCGGTCACGGCCGAGAGCGACCTGATCTTCTCGCGGGTGGACGCCGAGACGCTGGTGTGACGCCGCCCCCGCCGATGGCGCCGGATCAGGGTTGACCCTGCCCCTGCGTCAGGGTTGGAGCCTGGCCGCATGACGAACGACAGCACATCCCCGGCCAGGCCCGCGCCGCCGGTCGGAGGGTTCCAGGAGATCGAAGGACGCCGCCTGTTCGTGCGGCGCGCGGGCGGCGGCGGCCCCGCCGTGGTGTTCCTGCCGGGCGCCAGCGCGGTCGGCCTCGACTACTACGGCGTCCAGGAGGAGGTCGCGCGGTTCACCACCGCCGTCGTGTACGACCGCGGCGGCACCACGCGGCGGAGCCGCACATGTGCACAGCCCCGCGCCCCTTCGGAGCGCCGCCGAACCGCAACGGACTTCACCAGGTCTGCTGAGACTCGACTCGACGCGACGACGACGAACGCGGTACGGCCGTCGTACGACGAGCGGAGGAGGACGGTGCTCACGATCGGGCAGCTCGCGGCGACCGCCGTGGTGACCGTGCGCACCGTACGCCACTACCACCACGTGGGCCTGCTGCCCGAGCCCGAGCGCGACGCCTCCGGCTACCGTCGCTACAGCGCGCAGGCGGCGGTGGACCTCATCCGCATCCGGACCCTCGCCGCGTCGTCGAGGCGCTCGCCCACCGCGCGGAGCGGTGCCGCGCCGGTCAGCAGGAGCGGTCCGGGTAGCGCCACTGGACGTGCGCGAGCGCCCGGGCCCGCGACTCCACGACCGCCATGCGCGCCGCGCGCTCCACGGCGTCGGTGTGCGGGGCCTGGCCCGTGGCCTGGCCCTCCCACTTGCGGTAGAGCAGCCCGACCTCGGCCGAGAACCAGCCCCGGGCCACGGAGCTGAGGGCGAGCAGCAGCCCGGTGTCCTCCGAGGCGGGCAGCGCCATCCAGCCCCCCAGGGCGAGCAGCAGGTCACGGCGTACGAACAGCGTCGCGGGGTGGACGGGGGGCCGGAAGCCGTCCGCCTTCCAGCGGTCAAGGACCGTCCCGCGCTCGATCGGCCCGTGCTCGGGGTCGCCGGGGAACGCGGCCGTGGAGCCGTCAGGAAGGAGGTCAAGGACGCGTGACGTGGCCCAGGCGAGGGTGCCGTCGGCTTCGAGGGCGGCCAAGTCGCGGGCGAGCGCGCCCGGCGGGAGCTGGTCGTCGGCGTCCAGGACCTTCGCGTAGTCGCCGTCGACGCGGGCGAGCGCCATCGTGCGGGCCACGCCGGGGCCCCCGGCCCTGCCCTGCGCGAAGGTCACCCGGTCGTCGTCCGGCACGAAGCGGGCGACCTCGTCGCCGCGCCCGTCCTCCTGGATGAGCCAGTGCCACTCCCAGCCCTCGGGGAGCTCCTGCGCGCGGATCGAGTCGTACGCGTCCGGTAAGAAGCGGGCCGACGGCGCGTGCACGGCGGTGACGATGATGATGCGCCGGTTCACGGGCACACACCACCTTTCAGACGGGGGTGGGAACGCGTCGAATCCACGATGCAGAAGTGCCGGAGAAGAAGCGAGGCAAGGACCGCGGAAGCGCCGGGCATAGGGGTTACCAGGGGTTCCCCAGGGGTTCCGCGAGGGGTCCATGCAGGCTGAATCGATCCATTGCCTTCATTCGGCCCTCCGGTCGTACGCATCGGAATGCGCGTTGCGGAGAATGCAATCACGGGGGCTGCCGAGCGGTGGGATCGCGGCGGGATCATGGAAGGGCCCGATCGCTGGCGACGGGGGATGCACCAGCGATCGGGCTACGCCTCACCGTACCAAGCCCGCGTGGGCGGCGGGAGTGAACCGCCCGTCCGGGATGGTGAGTTGTGATCGGGATCACGCGCGGTGATCCGTAAGTGCCGCGAGAACTAGCGAGAACTAGCGGGAACTAGCAAGAACGGCTACGCGTCGCACGGCGGCGCGTAGGAGAGCCGGGGCAGATATTCGTGCCATTTCTCTTCGGTCAGGACGCCCCGCGTTGTCGAGCAAATACGGCGAATCGCCTCGCCGGTGTCCAGGTTCCACAGCCGGACGGTATCGGTGCCGCTGGAAACCCCGAGCATGTGGCTTTGTGGACTGAACGACAAAAAGTCGCCCGTCTTGGCGTTGGGGCTCAGGGATTGCCCGATGGGCGCGGCTTCGGCGGGGCGGGCGACGGCCCAGAGGCGGACCGTGTTGTCGTGGCTGCCGCTCGCCAGGGTGCGCCCGTCCTCGCTGAACGTCAGCTCCCTGACGGCGTCGGTGTGCCCGGTCAGAGAGGCGTCGAGACGCGGCGTTTCGAGGGGGTCGGAGACGTTCCACAGGCGGATCGTGCCGTCGTCGCTGCCGCTGGCCAGGGTGTTGCCGTCCGGGCTGTACGCGAGCATGTTGACGGGCCCCAGGTGCCCCTGGAGGGGCTTGCCGCGGCGGGTGGTGTGCCGCGGCTCGGTCACGTTCCACAGCCGGACCGTGCCGTCCGCGCTGGCGCTGGCCAGGGAGAGGCCGTCCGTGCTGAAGGCGAGGGCGTTGACGTAGCCCTTGTGGCCGGTGAGGGGAGCGCCGAGCGGACGTACGCGCGCGGGGTCCCGTACGTCCCACAGCTGAATAGAACGATCGTTATAGGGAGTTGCCAGGGTGTGCCCGTCCGCGGTGAAGGCCAGGGACGCCGCGAACCGCGTCCGCAGCGCGACGGGCGGCCCGTGGGGGACGGGGCGGGACGGGTCGGAGACGTCCCACAGCCGCATCGAGCGGGTTCCCGTGATGACCGCGAGCGTGCGGCCGTCGGGGGAGAACACCATCGCGCGTACGTCTCCCTCGCCGGGCCGGAACGGTTCGCCGAGGGAGACGGGCTGGTGGGGCCGCTCCACGTCCCACAGCCGGATCCGCTCGTCGCGCGCGGCCGTGGCCAGCACCTTCCCGTCCGGGCGGAAGGCTCCGGTACGGCCGATCATGTCCGCCGTCGGTATCGACCACAGGCGGACCTTGTAGTCGCCGCTCCCGGTGGCGAGGGTGTGGCCGTCGGGGCTGAAGCCGAGGGCGTACATCTCCCCGCGCCCGCCCGCGAGCTCCACGCCGACCTGGGATGGGTGCGCGGGGTCGCTGACGTTCCACAGGCTCGCCGTGGTGTCCGCGCTGCCCGCCGCCAGCATCGTGCCCGCGGGGTTGAAGGCCACCGACCACACGGGGCCGGTGTGGCCGGTCAGCGGGGTGCCGAGGGCCCGCGCGCGGCGCGGGTCTGAGACCTGCCACAGCCGGATGGTGTTGTCGACGCCGCCGCTGGCGAGCGTCCGGCCGTCGGGGCTGAAGGCCACCGAGTGCACCGTGCCCTTGTGGCCGGTCAGCACCTTGCCGACCGGTTCCGGGTGGCGCGGCCGCGCCGTGTTCCACAGCCGGACCGTGCCGTCGTCGCCCCCGGCCGCCAGGGTGCGTCCGTCGGTGCCGAACGCCACCGAGCGCACGGCGGCTGTGTGGCCGGGCAGGGCGCCGATCGCCCGCGGCCCACCACGCCCGGTCACGCTCCACAGCCGGACGCGGTGGTCGTCGTGGGCGGAGGCAAGGGTGCGCCCGTCCGGGCTGAAGGCCAGCAGGTAGATGGTGCCGCCGCGGCCGGGCACCGGTGCGCCGAGCGGGCGTGGACGGCGGGGGTCCCGCACGTCCCAGAACCGGATCGTGCCGTCGTCCGAAGCGCTGGCGAGGGTACGGCCGTCGGGGCTGAAGACCGCGGTGCTCACCCAGCTCGTATGGCCGGTGAGGGGGGAGCCGAGGCGCCGGGGGCGGGTGCGGTCCGACACGTCCCACAGCCGCACGGTCCGGTCGTAGCTGGCGGTGGCCAGGAGCTTTCCGTCCGGGCTGAAGGAGGTGAGGTAGACGGCGCCGGTGTGGCCGAGGAGCGGGGTGGCGAGGGGCGCGTTCGCGATGGAGACCAGCCGGTTCCGCGTGCCCTGGTCGGCAGGGCGCAGCCGGTGGGCCGCCAGGGCGAGTTGGGCGGACAGGGAGGGGTCGGTGTCCCGCGTGCGGTCGGCTTCGGCGGTCACCTGGGCGAACACCGCGTCGTTCCGCTCGGACACCGCGTCGTTGCGCTGCTCCCACGCGGCCACCGCCGAGACGACGGCCACCATGGCCAGGGCGACGAGCGCGGCCACCGCGGCCCGGCTGAGCCAGAGCAGGCGCCTGCGCAACCCGGCCGACGCGGCGAGGAATTCGGCCGCGCCCCGGGTCAGGAAGGTGTCCCCGGCGGACTGTGCCCAGGTGCGCGCCTGCTCCAGACGGGAGCCCCGGTAGAGCAGCGCCGTGTCGCGGCCGCACTCCTCCCAGGTGCGGCTGTCCTCCTCCAGGCGCTGGCGCAGCAGATTGTCGTTGCGGTCCTCGTCGATCCAGTCCCGCAGCCGCGGCCAGGCGTGCAGCAGCGCCTCATGGGTGATCTCCACGGTGTCCGCGTCGAGCGTCACGAGGCGGGCGCGGACCAGCGCTTCGAGCGACTCCTCCGTCTTGCCGGGGTCGGCCGACTCCTCGGCCAGCTGGCGCCGCGCGCCCCGCCGCCGGGTGGCCTGGGTGTCCTCGCCGAGCCGCACCAGGCGAAGCAGCAGCACGCGCGCGGCGGTGCGCGCCGCCGGGTCGAGCCCGGACCAGGCGCGCTCGGCGGTCGCCGCCACCGCCCCCTGGATGCCGCCCGCCGCGCGGTAGCCCGCCAGCGTCAGGCGGCCCGCCTTGCGCCGCTGCCAGGTGGCGAGCAGGGCGTGGGAGAGCAGCGGCAGCACGCCCGCGTCGTGCGTTCCGCGGGTCCCGTCCGTGCTCACCTCGCGGACGATCAGCTCCGCGAGCCCCGGTTCGAGTTCGAGGCCCACGGCCTTGGCCGGTCCCGTCACCGCGTTGCGCAGCTCCGCGGTGGTCAGCGGTCCGAGCACCATGTGCCGGTGCTGCAGCGCGTCGGCCAGCTCGGGGTGTCCGAGGCACTCCTCGTAGAAGTCGGCGCGGACGCCGAGCACGACGAGCGCGGGAGCGGGGTCACCGGAGCCAGGCGGCGCGCACGCGGCGTGCAGGACCTGGATGAACGTACGCCGGGCCGCGTCGTCGGCGCAGAGGGTGAACGTCTCCTCGAACTGGTCCACGATGACGACGGGGCGGTCGCCGCCAGCGGCCTCGCGCCCCGCCCACGCCGCGACGGCTTCGCGCACCGCGCCCGCGAACCCGGGGGCACCGGGCCCCTCCGTGCCGGAGACGACGTGCGCGAGCTCGGATATCCGGCCGGTCAGCTCCGCGAGGGGATCGCCGCCCGGCACGATCTTGAGCACGGGCCCGGCCTCGCCGTCCGCGCCGCTCAGCGCGCCGTCCCGCAGGGCGGGCACCAGACCGGCGTCGAGGAGCGAGGACTTCCCCGCCCCCGAGGCGCCCACGAGCATGACGAGGCCGCCCGTCGCCGCCGCCGCGCGCAACTGTGCGACCAGGGCCCGCGTGCTGCGCTCCCGGCCGAAGAACCACTGGGCGTCCTGCTGCCGGTACGAGGCAAGCCCCCGATAGGGGCAGACACCGGCGACGGCCGGAGCTTCGCCCGGGCGCGGCTCCTCTTCGGCCGTGGCCCCGTCGCCCACCGCGCGCTCCCACAGCCGCTGCCACTGCGCGAGGTCGTACAGGCCGGGGGACACGGGCGTGGGCCGCTCGCGCCGCGCCTCGGGGATCAGGACGTGCAGGACGGCGGTGAGGGCGGTGAACTGGGCGGGCACGTTCCGGGCCCGCCGCCAGTCGCTGATCCGCTGCGCGGACACCCGTACGGGCCGCCCGCGTTCGTCGACGCGATGCAGCCGGGCGACCGATTCGGCCACGCGCTTGAGTGGCGGGTTTCCGGCCTCCTGGTACAGCAGCGCGAGGCGCTCCGCGAAGGCTGTGCGTGCCCCTGAGTCGGAACTCAAGGCCTCCACCCCTTACTTCCGCCGCGCCTGAACATCCGGACCGGAAAACTCACTCTATACGTCTGACCTGCGATTAAGTGGTCCGGAGACGTCCGGACCCTCCTCTCGGGAAGCCGAAACTGGCAGGATCGCGGCGCAGTGGCGAACCCACGCGCGGCGTCCGGGCAGGCCATCAGCTCGGCGCCCTGAGCGGCGACCGACGGCACCGCGTGCACCTGGCTGGTTTTCGCCTGAGCCGCGCAGCACGGGCAAGGGGGCCCGTAGCACCGACGCACCACGCGCACACCGCCGGCCGACCGGCCCGCTCCTGCACCGCCCACCGCGGAGCCACACGCTCCCCACCCGCGCCGACCCGGCCCGGGGTGACTCCGCTCGCGTCGATTGGTACCGGTCCCCACGAGGGGAGGGACCGGTACCGATACGACGCCTCCACCCGCCCCCCCACGGGGCCGGGGCCCCACCCTCCATCACCACACGGGCTGGGGCCCCCACTCGCGAAACCAGAAAGACCCGGCCTCCTGAAAAGGAGACCGGGTCTTTCTGGTTACTGCACTGTCGGGGTGGCGGGATTTGAACCCACGACCTCTTCGTCCCGAACGAAGCGCGCTGCCAAGCTGCGCCACACCCCGATGTCGATGGTCCGCTCCCCGTCAGCTTTGCTGCGCAGGTCGCGGCGACATCGATTACTTTAGCGGACCGGTGGCCGGAGACGAAATCCGGTTTTCCGCGGGGTGCCGGTCAGGTCCAGGAGGTGCGCTCCGTGAGGGTCAGGAGGGTCGCTTCCGGGGGGCAGGCGAAGCGGAACGGGGTGTAGCGGTTGGCGCCGCAGCCCGCGGAGACGTGGAGGTAGGAGGTGTGGCCCCCGGCCTCGTGCGTGGAGAGGCCCTTCACGCGGTCCGTGTCCAGGTCGCAGTTGGTGACGAGGGCGCCGTAGAAGGGGACGCAGACCTGGCCGCCGTGGGTGTGGCCGGCCAGGACCAGGGGGTAGCCGTCCGCGGTGAAGGCGTCCAGGGAGCGTAGGTAGGGGGCGTGCACGACGCCCATGGAGAAGTCGGCGGCCTGGTCCGGGCCGCCCGCCACGTGCTCGTAGCGGTCCCGCTTGATGTGCGGGTCGTCCAGGCCCGTGAGCGCGATCTCATAGCCGTCGATCTTGAGGCTGCCCCGGGTGTTCGTGAGGTTCACCCAGCCCGCCGCGTCGAAGCCGTCGCGCAGGTCCTCCCACTGGATGTGGATGACGCCCACCGCGGGCGCGTTGCCGTTCAGGCCGTGGCGGCCCTGCACCTTCTCGAGCAAGTAGCGGGCGGGGTTGCGGGGTTTGGGCCCGTAGTAGTCGTTGGAGCCGAAGACGTACGCCCCGGGGAAGTCCATCAGCGGGCCGAGCGCGTCCAGGACCTCGGGGATGCCCTCGGGGTCCGACAGGTTGTCGCCCGTGTTGATGACGAAGTCGGGGCGCAGGCCCGCGAGCGAGCGCAGCCAGCGCTGCTTCTTGCGCTGGCCGGACACCATGTGGATGTCGGAGACCTGGAGCACGCGCAGCGGGCGCATCCCTGGGGGCAGGACGGGGACCGTCACCCGTCGGAGCCGGAAGAGGCGGGCCTCGATGCCCACCGAGTAGGCGATACCGGCCGCGGCCGTCGCCGTGATTCCCAGAGGTACTGCGTATCGCGCGCGCATGCCTCCATCGTGTCAGACCCCGTACTCCCCGATGACGTCCCGTCGCCCCCAGGCGGCCGCCCCGGAAATGAAGGGGCCACGGACCCGGTGCACCTGCCACAATTGCCCCATGACCACGCTCAAGTCGAAGCTTCAGGACGACCTCAACGCCGCGATCAAGGGGCGTGACGAGCTGCGCTCCTCGACGCTCCGGATGACCCTCGCCGCCGTGACCACGGAAGAGGTCGCGGGCAAGGAGAAGCGCGTGCTCTCCGACGACGAGGTGCAGAAGGTGATCACCCGCGAGGCGAAGAAGCGCCGCGAGGCCGCCGAGGCCTTCGAGAAGGGCGACCGCCCCGCGCAGGCCGAGCGCGAGAAGGCGGAGGGCGAGGTCCTCGCCGAGTATCTGCCTCAGCAGCTCTCGGACGAGGAGCTGGAGCGGATCGTCGCCGAGGCCGTCGCGGAGGCGAAGGCCGCGGGCGCGGAGGGGCCCCGGGCCATGGGCCAGGTCATGAAGATCGTGAACCCGAAGGTGGCCGGTCAGGCCGAGGGCGGCCGGGTCGCCGCCGCGGTGAAGCGGCTGCTCGCGGGCGGCTGACAGCGGTGCGCGTGTGACGCACGCGTGTGAAGGGGGTGCCCCCCGAGGCCGGTGAGTCCGGCTCGGGGGACACCCCCTTCTCGTACGTTCAGGAGTGACGTACGGCGATGGACGCCGTACGGCAATGACTGAGAGCCCTGGCCGGGCCCTGGGCCCCGGGCCCTCAGTCCCGCCCGCCGCCGCCCCAGCCGCCGCTCAGCAGGCCGCCGTCATCGCCGCCGTCGTCATCGTCATCGTCGTTCCCGCCGTTGCCGTTGCCGCCATGGGCATTCCCGCCGTTGCCGTTGCCGCCGAGCACGCCGCTGCCCCCGTTGCCACGGCCGTCGCCCGGCTTCCCGTCATCCCCGTCGCCACCACCGTCTCCGTCTCCGTCACCATCTCCATCACCGTCACGATCCCGGTCGCGGTCCCGGTCGCCGGGGACGTGGACCGTGTCGAAGCGGGGGTCGGGCTTGCCCGAGAGGGCTCCGCTCATCGCGTCGCGCCAGATCGGTCCTGGGACCTCGCCGCCGAAGACCTTGCCGTAGCCGCGGCCGCCGATGGAGATGTCGATCATCTTGCGCTCGTGGGCCGGGTCGCCGACCCAGACCGCGCCCGACATGTTCGGGGTGTAGCCCGCGAACCAGGCCGCGTACCGGTAGTCGGTCGTACCCGTCTTGCCCGCGCTGTCGCGGGAGCCGAGGCCCGCCTGCTTGCCGGTGCCGTCCTCGACGACGCCCTTCAGGAGGGTGTTGATCGTGTCGGCGGTCCGCTCCGACATCGCGCGCGAGCACTTCGACTTCGGCACCGGCAGGGACTTCCCGCCGATGGTGCGGATGGATTCGATGGCGATCGGCGTGCAGTACTCGCCGCGCGCGGCGAACGTCGCGTACGCGCTCGCCATCGTCAGCGGCGACACCTCCTGGGTGCCGAGCGCGATCGACGGCGCCTGGTCCATCGGCTTGCCGTTGGCCCGCTCGATGCCCATCTTGTCGGCCATCTCCGTGACCGGGCAGATGCCGAGGTCACCGATCATCTGCACGAAGTACGTGTTGACGGACTTCGCGGTGGCCTCGCGCAGGCGGTAGGGGCCGACCTCGGACTCGTTCTCGTTGGTGAGCTTCGCGGGCCGCCTCGGGTCGTTCCGCCACGTCTTGCCGTCACAGGCGGAGACGGACGACGGGTACGGCATCTCGTACGGCGCCGAGTAGCGCTTGCCCGGCGACATGCCGCGCTCCAGGGCGGCCGCGGCCACGATCGGCTTGAACGTCGAACCGGGCTGGTAGCCCGCGCCGCCGCCCATGCCGCCGTCCACGGACAGATTGATCTCGGTCTCGTTCTTGCCGTAGCCGAAGGGCCGGGACTGGCCCATGCCGAGGATCTTGCCGGTGCCCGGCTCGACGATGGTCGCGGCGGTCGCCACCTCGTCGGTCTGGTAGACGTGATCCTTGATCGAGGCCTGCACGGAGCGCTGCGTCTGCGGGTCCAGGGTGGTCCTGATCCGCAGGCCGCCGCGGTTCCACAGCTTGGCGCGGGCCTCCTTGGTCTTGCCGAAGGCCGGGTCGTTCTTGAACACCTTCTCGACGTATTTGCAGAAGAACCCGGCGCCCTTCACGGCGGTGATGCAGCCGTTCTTGGGGCGGCTCACGTCCAGGCCGAGCTCCGTCTTCTTGGCGCGGTCGGCCTCGGCCTGCGAGACGTTGTGGGTGTCGGCCATGCGCTGGAGGACGACGTTGCGGCGCTGCTTGGCCTCCGTCGCGTCGTTCACCGGGTCATAGCGGCTCGGGGACTGCACGATGCCCGCGAGCAGCGCCGCCTCCTGCAGCTTCAGGTCCTTGGCGCGCTTGGAGAAGTACCGCTGGGAGGCCGCCTCGACGCCGTACGCCGCCTGACCGAAGTACGTGATGTTCAGGTAGTTCTTGAGGATGCGCTTCTTGCCGAGCTCCTCCTCGACCTGAATCGCGTACTTCAGCTCGCGGATCTTGCGGCCGATGGTCTGCTGCGTGGCCTCGGCGACCTTCGCGGGGTCGTCGCCCGCCTCCTCCACGAAGACGTTCTTCACGTACTGCTGCGTGAGCGTCGACGCGCCCTGCGCGACGCCGCCGCTCTGTGCGTTCTGGTTCAGCGCGCGCAGGATGCCCTTGAGGTCGACCGCGCCGTGCTCGTAGAAGCGCGCGTCCTCGATGGCGACGATCGCCTTCTGCATGTACGGGGAGATGCGGTTCAGCGGGACCACGGTGCGGTCGCGCGAGTAGACGGTGGCGATGGCGCCGCCCGCCGAGTCCAGGATGGTGGTGCGCTGGCTCAGCGGCGGCTGCTTCAGGTTCGCCGGGATCTCGTCGAAGCCCTCGACGGAACCCTTGGCCGCGAGCCCGATCACGCCCGCCGCGGGCAGCGCGATCCCGGCGAGCACCGCGCCCGCGAGCACGCTGACGCCCAGGAACTTGGCGGCCTGCTGCACAGGGGAGAGCCCGCCACCCGATCGCTTGTTTGCCATGGGGGCAGCCTACGTTCTGATTCGCCGGACAGGCGTATATGCCTTGGCCTAAGCTGCTCTCAACTGTCACAGCAGTGTGGTCGCGCAACAAGCCCTACATCGCTCTTTTGCCGTTTACGCATTCAGGTAAGGAATCCGGCGCGTTCGCGGTGGACTCTGTCCGAATCCGCCTCATGCGTCGCCTCGCGCCCGCCGTGACCCAACTGAACTGCCCGCGTTTGCCGGGTTGGTGACGTATGTCGCCAGCTCACTCCGTCGGGTGATCTGCCGCTTACGCATAGTCCGTTCGGGCCATTCAAGATTGGGCCCGAAGGGGGTGTTGCGCTGTGCCCACCTTCCGTAACGTCCTCAACTGGCGGCGGTGAATATGCCGCTGCCGCCGTGGGGGAGCCTCGATTCGGGAGAGGACGGCGCCGGTATGGGCTGGGTAACCGACTGGAGTGCGCAGGCCGCCTGCCGCACTACCGATCCGGATGAACTGTTCGTGCAAGGAGCAGCGCAGAACCGGGCCAAGGCGGTGTGCACCGGCTGCCCGGTGCGGACCGAGTGCCTGGCCGACGCGCTGGACAATCGCGTCGAGTTCGGCGTGTGGGGCGGTATGACGGAGCGGGAGCGGCGTGCGCTGCTGCGCCGGCGCCCCACGGTCACCTCGTGGCGCAGGCTCCTTGAGACCGCGCGCTCGGAGTACGAGCGCGGCGCGGGCCTGCTGCCCGTGGACCTGGACGACGAGGAGACGTACGAGAGCTACGCGGCCGTGGGCTGACCCCACGGCCGCGCACCACCGACATCACCCGCCGGCTCCCAGGGGTGCGGCCACGCTCGGGCCGCCCCGGAGCCGCGTCGGGTGGAGGCGAGCAGGTTCGGGTGGATGTGGATGGGGTGGGCCGTGGCAGGCCCGCCGGTGCGTCCGTGAGCCATGCCCGGTAGGGCCCCTGCGAGACCATGCCCGGTAGGGCCCCCGCGAGACCCAGGACCCCGCGAGCTCACGCCGGACCGTCGCCCGTACCCACCGCCGCCGCGAGCCGGTCGCCGATGGCGCGCAGGCCCGCGAGGTCATGGACATCGCCCGGCAGCGCGGCCACCTCGGCCACCGCCACCTCCGGGTGCCGCGCGGTGAAGCGGTCACGCGTGTGCCGCTCACGGGCGATCAGGCGCATCCGCTCCGCGTGCAGCCGCAGCAGCCCCGCGGTCAGCCGCTCGACGGACGCCTCGGAGACAGCTCCCTCGGATCCCTCGGAACCCTCGGGCGCATCGCTAGACGCACCGCTGGGGCCACCGCTTTCGGGCGGGACGGTGCCCAGGGAGCCTTCGGACGGGCGGGTGGACGGGGAACTGCCGGGAGCCTCAGGAGAGTTGGGGGCCTCTGAGGAGCTCAATGAGCTACGCCCTCCAACCTTCCCGTCCTCCTGATCCACAATGCGGCGGTCCTCAAGATTTTCCGCCGCCGCGAGCGCCCGCTCGGCCGACAGGTCGCCCGCGCCGCTGCCGTGCACCCGGTTCAGGACGAGACCGGCGAACGGCATGTCGTCCGCCGCGAGCCGCTCCACGAAGTACGCCGCCTCCCGCAGCGCGTCCCGCTCCGGCGACGCCACCACAAGGAACGCCGTCCCCGGCGCCTGCAAAAGGCGGTACGTCGCGTCCGCGCGCTTGCGGAAGCCCCCGAACATCGTGTCCATCGCCGCCACGAACGTCTGCACGTCCCGCAGCAGCTGGCCCCCGAGCAGCTTGCCCAGGGCCCCCGTCATCATCGACATGCCGACGTTCAGGAACTTCATCCCGGCCCGGCCGCCCACCTTCGCCGGGGCCATCAGGAGCCGGATCAGCTTGCCGTCCAGGAAAGAGCCGAGCCGTTTCGGGGCGTCCAGGAAGTCCAGGGCCGAGCGCGAGGGCGGTGTGTCCACGATGATGAGGTCCCACTCGTCCCGGGCCCGCAGCTGGCCCAGCTTCTCCATCGCCATGTACTCCTGCGTGCCCGCGAAGCCCGCGGAGAGCGACTGGTAGAAGGGGTTGGACAGGATCGCCTGAGCGCGCTCCCGGTCCGCGTGCGCCTCGACGATCTCGTCGAAGGTGCGCTTCATGTCGAGCATCATGGCGTACAGCTCGCCCTCGCCCTTGATGTCCTCCACCCGCCGCGGCACGTTGTCCAGCGAGTCGATGCCCATGGACTGGGCGAGCCTGCGCGCCGGGTCGATCGTCAACACGACGACCGAGCGGCCCCGTTCGGCGGCGCGCAGACCGAGCGCGGCCGCCGTCGTGGTCTTTCCGACGCCCCCCGAGCCGCAGCACACCACGATGCGCGTCTTGCGGTCGTCGAGCAGGGCGTCGACGTCGAGCGGATCACGTGCCGGATCGAGGCGCATGGGCTTCCTGGCTTCCTGGCTTCCGGGTGTCGGTGGCTGCCGCGGTCACGAGACCCCCTGGTCCCGCAGCCCGGCCGCGAGCTCGTACAGGCCCGCGAGGTCCACGCCGTCGGACAGCAGCGGCAGTTCGTGCAGGGGCAGGCCGAGGCCGCCGAGTACGGCCCGCTGGGCGCCCTCGAGGGCGTGCCGTTCGGCGTACTCCGCGGCCTGGTCGAGCAGCGGCTCGACGAGCCGCGCGGCCCCCCGGGACCCGCCGAGGCCCGCGGCCGCCAGGGCCGCGGCGATGTCCTCGTGGGGCGGGCGCCGCAGGCCCAGGTCGAGGGCCGCCTCGTCGAACGGGGCCGGGCGCGCCATGTTCACCACGATCCGCCCCACGGGCAGTCCCGCCGCCCGCAGCTCGGCGATCCCGTCGGCCGTCTCCTGGACGGGCATCTCCTCCAGGAGCGTCACCAAGTGCACCGCCGTCTCAGGTGACTTGAGGACGCGCATGACGGCCTGCGCCTGGTTGTGTATCGGGCCGATCTTCGCGAGCCCCGCCACCTCGTCGTTCACGTTGAGGAAGCGGGTGATGCGGCCGGTCGGCGGGGCGTCCATGATCACGCAGTCGTACGCGTACCGCCCGCTCTTGTCCTTGCGGCGCACCGCCTCGCAGGCCTTGCCGGTCAGCAGGACGTCCCGCAGGCCGGGCGCGATCGTGGTCGCGAAGTCCACCGCGCCGAGCTTCTTCAGGGCGCGGCCCGCGCCGCCCAGCTTGTAGAACATCTGGAGGTAGTCGAGGAGGGCCAGTTCGGCGTCGATCGCGAGGGCGTACACCTCCCCGCCCCCGGGGGCGACGGCGATCTTCCGTTCCTCGTACGGAAGCGCCTCCGTCTCGAAGAGCTGCGCGATGCCCTGTCTGCCCTCGACCTCCACGATGAGGGTGCGTTTGCCCTCCGTCGCGAGGGCGAGCGCGAGGGCCGCGGCGACCGTGGTCTTGCCGGTACCGCCCTTGCCGCTGACGACCTGGAGCCTGCTCACGCCTTCGAGCCTAACCAGTCCCCTCGCGGGCTACGCACGAGGTCGCCTGTGCCAGGCATTACAGTCGCCGTATGACCAAGTGGGAATACGCAACGGTGCCGCTGCTCGTCCATGCCACGAAGCAGATCCTGGACACCTGGGGAGAGGACGGCTGGGAGCTCGTCCAGGTCGTCCCGGGGCCGAACCCGGAGCAGCTGGTGGCCTACCTGAAGCGCGAGAAGCAGGCATGAGCGCCGTAGAGGCGAAGCTCGCGGAGCTCGGGCACACGCTGCCCGAGGTCGTTCCGCCGCTCGCTGCCTACCAGCCGGCCGTCCAGTCCGGGGTGTACGTGTACACGGCGGGCCAGCTGCCCATGGTGGACGGCAAGCTGCCCGTCACCGGCAAGGTCGGCGCGGAGGTCACGGCCGAGGAGGCCAAGGACCTGGCCCGGCTTTGCGCGCTCAACGCCCTCGCGGCCGTGAAGTCCGTCGCGGGTGACCTGGACCGGATCGCCCGGGTCGTGAAGGTCACCGGCTTCGTCGCCTCCGCCCCCGACTTCACCGGCCAGCCCGGCGTGCTCAACGGCGCCAGCGAGCTGCTCGGTGCCGCGCTCGGCGACGCGGGCGTGCACGCCCGCAGCGCGGTGGGCGTGGCGGTGCTGCCGCTGGACGCGCCCGTGGAGGTCGAGGTCCAGGTCGAGCTCAAGGCCTAGGAGCTAGCCCCCGTCGCATCGATCGCCGCCCTGGCCGGGCCGAGCCCACGGCCGGGGCGGCGTTCGCGTCCCCGGGGCCCGTCCCGCGCGGCGGGCGCCCGCGGAAAAGGTGACCCTCGAACATCCGCTCCACCTCGGATAGCCTCCGCCCATGGCAAATGGGCAGTGGTATCCCCCGGAGTGGCCCGACCGCATCCGCGCCCTCGCGAGCGGCGAGCTGACCCCGGCACCCCCGCGCCCGGCCGCGACGGTCATGCTCCTGCGGGACACCCCGGAAGGGCCGGAGGTGCACATGCTCCGGCGCCGCACCTCGATGCCGTTCGCGGCGGGCGCCTACGCCTACCCCGGCGGCGGCGTCGACCCGCGCGACGACGAGCGGCACATCCGCTGGGCGGGCCCGCCCCGGGCCTTCTGGGCGGCCCGCCTCGGCGTCGACGAGTCCGCCGCGCAGGCCACGGTGTGCGCCGCGGTCCGCGAGACGTACGAGGAGGCGGGCGTGCTGCTCGCGGGCCCGACCCCGGACACCGTCGTCGGCGACACCACGGGCGACGACTGGGAGGCGGACCGCGAGGCCCTGGTGGCCCGCGACCTGTCCTTCGCCGAGTTCCTCGACCGGCGCGGCCTGGTGCTGCGCAGCGACCTCCTGGGCGCGTGGGCCCGCTGGATCACCCCCGAGTTCGAGCCCCGGCGCTACGACACGTTCTTCTTCGTGGCCGCGCTCCCCGAGGGCCAGCGCACCCGCAACGCCTCCACGGAGGCCGACCGCACGGTCTGGATCGGCCCCGCCGCGGCCGCCGCCCGCTACGACCGCGGCGAACTCGTGATGATGCCGCCCACCATCGCGACCCTGCGCCAGCTCGCCGCCCACCCGAGCGCCGTCGGCGCCGTGGCCGCGGCCGCCGAGCGCGACCTCACCCCCATCCTGGCCCAAGCGCGCCTTGAGGACGGCGAGTTGGTGCTCTCCTGGCCGGGGCACGAGGAGTTCACCAAGCACATCCCCTCCGGCGGCGCGGCATGACCCGGCCGCAGGCACCGACCACCCCGAACGCGACGGGAGCCCTCCCCGCATGACCGAAGCAGCGGCCCTGCCGGGCCAGCCCCGTGGCGGGGTGCTCAGCGGCCCCGCCACCGACCGCGCCGTCAACGTCCTCGCCCCGAACCCCTCCGCGATGACGCTCGACGGCACCAACACCTGGATCGTCGCCGAACCGGACTCCGACCTGGCCGTCGTCATCGACCCGGGGCCCCTGCACGAGGCGCACCTCGCTGAGGTGATCGCGACCGCCGAGCGCGCCGGGAAGCGCGTCGCGCTCACCCTGCTCACGCACGGCCACCCCGACCACTCCGAGGGCGCCGCCCGCTTCGCCGAGCTGACCGGCAGCAAGGTCCGCGCCCTCGACCCGGCGCTGCGCCTGGGCGACGAGGGCCTCGCCGCCGGTGATGTGATCACGACCGGCGGCCTGGAGCTGCGGGTCGTGCCGACCCCCGGCCACACCGCCGACTCGCTCTGCTTCCACCTGCCCGCCGACCGGGCGGTCCTGACGGGCGACACGATCCTCGGCCGCGGCACCACGGTCGTCGCGCACCCCGACGGCCGCCTCGGCGACTACCTGGACTCGCTGCGCCGCCTGCGCTCGCTGACCGTCGACGACGGCGTCCACACGGTCCTGCCCGGCCACGGGCCGGTCCTGGAGGACGCCCAGGGGGCCGTCGAGTTCTACCTGGCCCACCGCGCCAACCGGCTCGCCCAGGTGGAGACGGCCGTGGAGAACGGCCACGCGACGGCGTCCGACGTCGTGGCGCACGTGTACGCGGACGTGGACCGCTCCCTGTGGCCCGCGGCGGAGCTGTCGGTGCGGGCGCAGCTGGAGTACCTCAAGGAGCACGGGCTGATCTAGCGCCTCGGGCCCGTTGGACGGGGCGGCTTGGTGCCGTGCGTGGCGGTGTACTCCCGCTCCAGCCACGGCCCCAGGTCGTCCGTGAGCGCGCGCAGCGTCCCGGGGTCGGCCACGGGCTCGTACGCCACGTCGGCGGCCGCCCGCATGGCATCGGCGCGCTCCGGGTGGTACCGGCCGAAGACCTCCGTCATCGCGCGCAGCTCGCTCGTCCAGCCGCCCCAGCGGGGCATGACGAGGGTGAAGCCGGTCCGTACGAGGTGCCGGGAGATCCGCCGGCACAGGGCCCGCAGCGCGGCGTCGTCGGCCGCGGCGGCGATGCCCTCGCGCCAGCGCGGCAGGCGCGCGGCGAGATCGCCGTTGGTCTCGCGGGCGAGGCGCCCTTCGGGCCGGTAGCGGGGCAGGAACTCGGCCAGGTCCTCGCCGAGCAGGGGCGTGCACAGACAGGCGACGAACCAGCCGAGGTCGTACGTCTCCGGCTCGCTGAGGGTCCGCTCCCTGCTCTCCAGGAGAATGCCGACCCCGTCCACCACGGGGAACTCCTGGTCGACGGCGGCCCTGACGCAGTCCGCTTCCGCGCGGTCCGCCGCCGTCGGCTCCTCGCGCAGGACCAGGAGCAGGTCGAGGTCGGAGCGCCCGCGCCGGGCCGTGCCGCGCGGCACGGAACCGTACAGGTACGCGCTGTCGAGCCGTTTGCCGAAGACGTCCGCCACCTGGTCGCGCGCGGCGGCGACCACGGGCAGGAAGGCGTCCTGGATCCGGCCGAGCGAGCCTTCGCGCTCGATGTACCCCTGGGGGTCGAGTCCGCGGCTGAGGGTGGTCATGGGGCCACTGTGCAGCGGGGAACGGCACGGGGCACGCCATGACGACGGGAAGTCGTCTTGTGGCGTGCCCCGGATGTCGTACGGAGATGTCGTACGCGGGTGTCGTACCCCGGTGCCGTACCTCGGTGTCGTACCTCGGTTTCGTACGAGGACCGCGCGGGCGCTGGCTGGAAGGGTCAGCGGGAGCGCTTGGCGAGCCGCTCCACGTCCAGGAGGATCACCGCGCGGGCCTCCAGGCGCAGCCAGCCGCGGCCCGCGAAGTCCGCGAGGGCCTTGTTGACCGTCTCGCGGGAGGCGCCGACCAGCTGGGCGAGCTCTTCCTGCGTGAGGTCGTGCACCACGTGGATGCCTTCCTCGGACTGCACGCCGAAGCGGCGGGACAGGTCGAGCAGGGCGCGGGCCACACGGCCGGGGACGTCCGAGAAGACCAGGTCGGACATCTGGTCGTTGGTCTTGCGCAGGCGCCGGGCGACGGCGCGCAGCAGGGCGGCGGCCACCTCCGGGCGGGCGTTCAGCCAGGGCTGGAGGTCGCCGTGGCCGAGGCCGAGCAGCTTGACCTCGGTGAGGGCGGTGGCGGTGGCGGTGCGGGGGCCCGGGTCGAAGAGCGACAGCTCGCCGATGAGCTCGCCGGGGCCGAGGACCGCGAGCATGTTCTCGCGCCCGTCGGGGGAGGTGCGGTGGAGCTTCACCTTGCCTTCGGTGACCACGTACAGGCGGTCTCCGGGGTCGCCCTCATGGAAAAGCGCGTCCCCGCGCGCGAGCGTCACCTCACTCATGGAGGCGCGGAGCTCCGCGGCCTGCTCGTCATCGAGCGCCGCGAAGAGCGGGGCGCGCCGCAGAACGTCGTCCACGAGTTCTCTCCTTGTCGACCTGCATCAGGGGGCGGTTCCCCCAGTTTGCCGGACGGTTCAAACAGTGTGATCAGTCACTCAAGTCTGCCGCACTTGTGACGGAGGCAATGCGGAAGGGGGCCAATTGGGGGCTGATCCGGGGGTTCGGCGCCGACCGCGGCCACGCGGCCGCGGTCCGGACAGCCGCCGCCGGGCCCGTGAGAACACAGGCCACGGCCGAGTCGGTCGGGGTCGTCCGGAGCAATTCTGCTGTGGGCGAACACGTTTCCGCCACCCCTGGGAAACGGACAAAACGGTCGCAATTCGGGGCGTGAGGGGCGTGGGGTGAGGGGCGTGCGGGGTGTGTAACGGGGGGTAAGCCCCGGCGCGCGCCCTGCTGCGATGCCTGTCGCGGGTCCGTCGCGGTGACCGTCGCGGGTCCGCCGTGCGGCCGCCGCGGGCCCGCCGCGGTGACCGTCGTGCGACCGCTGTGTGTCCGTCGCGGTGACAAGTGCGTATCTCCGCCGTCCGTGTCAGTGGGGGCCCGTACGCTGGCCACATGGCGAATCAAGGCGCTTCACGGGCCGCTCGGCCCACCTCGGAGCCGGCTGCCGCCGGGGAGGCCCCGCCGAAGGGGACCGCGAAACGGACGGCGAAACGGACGGCGGCCAAGGCGGCCGGGACGGCCAAGGCGGCCCCGGCGGCGAAGTCGGCCAAGGGGGTGGCGGCGAGGGCTGCCAAGCCCCCCGCGGCCAAGGCCCCCGCCCACAAGAAGGCCGCGGCCCCCAAGTCCCACACCGCCCTGGTCCGCCAGGCCCGCCGGATCAACCGCGAGCTCGCGGACGTGTATCCGTACGCGCACCCGGAGCTCGACTTCGAGAACCCCTTCCAGCTCCTCGTCGCCACCGTCCTGTCGGCGCAGACGACGGACCTGCGGGTCAACCAGACGACCCCCGCCCTCTTCGCCCGGTATCCGACGCCGGAGGACCTCGCGGCGGCCAACCCGGAGGAGATCGAGGAGCTGATCCGGCCGACCGGGTTCTTCCGCGCCAAGACGCGGTCGATCATGGGACTCTCCGCCGCCCTGCGGGACGACTTCGGCGGGGAGGTCCCCGGCCGCCTGGAGGACCTGGTGAAGCTGCCCGGCGTGGGCCGCAAGACGGCCTTCGTCGTCCTGGGCAACGCCTTCGGCCTGCCCGGGATCACCGTCGACACCCACTTCGGCCGCCTCGTGCGCCGCTGGAAGTGGACGGAGGAGACGGACCCGGACAAGGTCGAGGCCGTCGTCGGCGCGCTCTTCCCGAAGAGCGACTGGACGATGCTCTCGCACCGCGTGATCTTCCACGGCCGCCGCATCTGCCACGCCCGCAAGCCCGCCTGCGGCGCCTGCCCGATCGCCCCCCTGTGCCCCGCGTACGGAGAGGGCGAGACGGACCCGGAGAAGGCGAAGAAGCTCCTGAAGTACGAGAAGGGCGGCCTGCCGGGCCAGCGCCTCAAGCCCCCGCCGGACTACCCGGGCAGGCCCGCGCCGCCGCTGGGCGCCGCCGGGTGACCGAGGGCCCGCCGCGGTGGAACCATCCGCGGGGGCGAGGGCGTTGTGCAGAGACGGACAGGGGCCGGGGGCCGATGACGCACGCGAGTGACACGCACACAGGCGACAGGGACATGAGCGACGACGGCGAGACGCACAAGGCGCACGAGGCGGGCACACCCGAAGCGGCGAGGGCCCGCGCGCACGGCGTCGTCGTGAACGGCAGCGGGGCGGGCGCCCCCGCGGCGAGCGGCAGCGTGCCGAGCGCCCCTGCGGCGGGCGACCCCGTGGCGAACGGCCCCGTGCCGAGCGGCCCCGTGGCCAACGGCAGCGTGCCGAATGACTCCGTGGCGAGCGACCCGGTGGCGAGCGACCTGGTGGCGTGCGACCGCGTGGTGAATGACTCCGTGCCGAGCGGCCGCGTGGCGAGCGGCCGCGCGACGAACGGCAGCGCGCCGAGCGACCCGGTGGCGTGCGCCCGCGCTGCGAATGACCCCGTGGCGAATGGCAGCGCGCCGGGCGGCCCCGCACCGAGCGATCCGGTGGCGAGCGGCCCCGCGCCGAGCAACCCCGCGCCGAGCACCCCCGCGGCCAACGGCCCCGCACCGAGCAACCCCGCGTCCAACGGCCCCGTGCCCAACGGCCCCGCCCCCGTCCCCGTAACCGCCGACGGCCTGCCCCCCTGGCTCGCGCCCGTCGCCCGTGCCGCCGCCACCGTGCGGCCCGATCAGCTCAGCCGCTTCCTGCCGCCGAAGGACGGGGCGGGGCGGCAGTCCGCCGTGCTCGTCCTGTTCGGTGAGGGCGAGCGCGGGCCCGAGCTGCTGCTCATGGAGCGCGCCAGCTCCCTGCGCTCGCACGCGGGCCAGCCGTCGTTCCCCGGCGGCGCCCTCGACCCGGAGGACGGGGATCCGGCCGAAGAGGGACCGCTGCGGGCCGCGCTCAGGGAGGCCGAGGAGGAGACCGGCCTCGACCCCGACGGCGTACAGCTCTTCGGCGTGCTGCCCAGCCTGTTCATCCCGGTGAGCGATTTCGTCGTGACGCCGGTGCTCGGCTGGTGGCGGGCGCCGAGCCCGGTCGGCGTCGTGGACCCGGCCGAGACCGCCCGCGTCTTCACGGTCCCCGTGGCCGACCTCACGGACCCGGCGAACCGCGCGATGGCGGTGCACCCGCGCGGCCACCAGGGCCCCGCGTTCCTCGTGGAGTCCGCCCTGGTCTGGGGCTTCACCGCCGGCCTCATCGACAGGATCCTGCACTTCGCCGGGTGGGAGCGCCCCTGGGACCGCGACCGCCGCGTCCCGCTCGACTGGGGCTCATGACAAGGTTGCGGGAGCCAGGGCCACCGGGGCCGGGGACGGCGCGGGCCGCGCGCCACGCGCCGCGCGGCGGCGACCGCGACGCGAGGCGGGGAACCATGCGAGGCGAGGACTGAATCGGTGAACGTGCTGGACATCCTGCTGCTGCTCGCCGCGGTGTGGTTCGCGATCGTCGGGTATCGCCAGGGCTTCGTGGTCGGCATCCTCTCGGTGATCGGGTTCCTCGGCGGCGGCCTCGTCGCGGTGTATCTGCTGCCGGTCGTCTGGGACGCCATGACCGACGAGCGCGCGAAGGTCACCACGACCGCGGCCGTCATCGCCGTCGTCGTCGTGATCGTCTGCGCCTCCGTGGGGCAGGCCTTCACCACGCACCTGGGCAACAAGCTCCGCCGGTACATCACCTGGCAGCCCGCCAGGGCCCTGGACGCCACCGGCGGCGCGCTCGTCAACGTGGTCGCCATGCTCCTCGTCGCCTGGCTGATCGGCTCCCTCCTCGCGGGCACCACGCTGCCCACGCTCGGCAAGGAGGTCCGCAACTCCAAGGTGCTCCTCGGCGTCGACCGCGCCCTGCCGGGGCAGGCCGACACCTGGTTCACGGACTTCTCCTCGGTCCTCGCGCGCAACGGCTTCCCGCAGGTCTTCAGCCCGTACTCGAACGAGCCGATCAAGGAGGTCCCGCCCCCGGACCCCAAGCTCGCCCGCAGCCAGGTCGCCGTCACCGCCAAGCGCTCTATCGTGAAGGTCAGCGGCGACGCGCACAGCTGCGGCAAGGCCCTCGAAGGCACCGGCTTCGTCTTCGCCCCGCGCCGGGTCATGACGAACGCGCACGTGGTCGGCGGCGTCGACGAGCCCAGGGTGCAGATAGGCGGCGAGGCCGAGAAGTACGACGCCAAGGTCGTGCTCTACGACTGGGAGCGCGACATCGCCGTGCTCGACGTGCCGGGCCTGCCCGCGCCCGCCCTGAAGTTCGCCTCCTCGGACGCGGTCAGCGGCAACAGCGCCATCGTCGCGGGCTTCCCCGAGGACGGCCCCTACGACGTGCGCGCCGCGCGCGTGCGCGGCCGCATCACGGCCAAGGGCCCGGACATCTACCACCGGGGCACCGTCCGCCGCGATGTGTACTCGCTGTACGCGACCGTCCGCCAGGGCAACTCCGGCGGCCCGCTGCTCACCCCGGACGGCAAGGTCTACGGCGTGGTGTTCGCCAAGTCCCTCGACGACCCGGACACGGGCTACGCCCTGACGGTGGACGAGGTCCGCGAGGACATCGAGCGCGGCCGCACCGCCAACCAGGAGGTCGACAGCCAGGGGTGCGCGCTCTAGCCGCGGGAACCGCGACTGGCGGTTCTGAAGGGCCCTTCCGCCCTAGTCGCGGGTATGCCTCAGGCGCGCCGAGACCCAGCGGGCCCTGCGGCGCAGGATGCGCGGAATGCCGATGGCTTGAGGGGGCCCCGCGGGTCCCGACTCGCGCGGGCCGCCCCTCTCGTGGCCGTTCACCACGGGCGCCCGGCGCTTGCGTGCTACGTCACTGTAGTCGTGCGTCCAGCCCATACCCGGACGTGTGCCCGTGCCTCAAGGTCGGTAACCGCGCCCAAGGGCCCCAATTGGCCTATGCGTCGGGCAATTGGCGTTCGTAGGACAGGCGTTCCCTCGTCTGGGTGACGGGGGCGCGGCGCGGGCCGGGTCCTGGGCCCGTCAGCGGTCCGGCTCGGGGTCCTTCAGCCAGCCCACCAGCTCGTTGGAGAACGCCACCGGGTCCTCCTCGTGGGGGAAGTGCCCGAGGCCGTCGAACAGGCGCCAGCGGTACGGCGCTTCGACGTACTCCCCGGACCCGGCCGCGCTGCGGGTGCGCATCACTGGGTCGAGGGACCCGTGTACGTGCAGTGTCGGCACCCGCACCGGCCGCTTCATGCGGCGGTTGAACTGGATGCCGTCGGGGCGGGCCAGGGACCGCACCATCCAGCGGTACGGCTCGATCGAGCAGTGCGCCGTGGACGGGATGCACATCGCGCGGCGGTACGTCTCCACCGCCGCGTCGTCCGGCAGGCGCGGCCCCGACCAGTCCCGGATCAGACGCCCCACCAGGGCCCCGTCGTCGGCGACCAGCTGACGCTCCGGCAGCCACGGCCGCTGGAAGCCCCACACGTACGAGCCCGCCGCGGTCTGCCTGCGGTCCCGCAGCATCGCCGACCGCCAGCGCCGCGGGTGCGGCATCGAGGAGACGGCGAGGCGGCGCACCAGCTTGGGCCGCATCACGGCGGCCGTCCAGGCCAGATAGCCGCCCAGGTCGTGCCCGACGAGCGCGGCGTCCGGCTCGCCGAGGGAGCGGACGACGCCGGTGATGTCGAGGGCCAGGTTGGCCGGGTCGTAGCCGCGCGGGGTGCGGTCGCTGCCGCCGACCCCCCGCAGGTCCATCGCCACCGCGCGGAAGCCCGCGTCGGCGAGCGCGACCAGCTGGTGCCGCCACGTCCACCAGAACTGCGGGAAGCCGTGCAGGAGCAGCACCAGCGGCCCGTCGCCGAGCTCCGCGATGTGGAAGCGGGCGCCGTTGGCGGCGACGTCCCGGTGCGTCCAGGGTCCTTCGATCCGGACGGCGGAGGGGGTGGCCAAGGAGTGCTGCGGGGTACTGGCGGGGTCCGTCATGAAGTCGAGCGTGCCACAGCCTTGGCTCGTTCACCCGGCTCGAGCTCAAGGGCACCCGTGGGGCTCACGGCCCGGGGACGCGGCTTGACGTTCGACAGGACGGCGGCGGTCTCCTTGGCCGCCGCGGCCGCCTTCTGCGGGCCCTTGCCCTTCGCGGCCTTCTTCGCGAAGATCACGCCGATCCAGGCGAGCACGGCGGCCACCAGGACGTTGGCGGCGAACGAAAGCACGAAGCAGATGGCCAGGTTCCAGCCGCTCCAGGTGCGGATGCCGTAGGCGAGGGCGAAGCTGAGCATCGGCAGCGAGAAGATGAGAACGGCGATGGCCGCGATGAACGCGGCGCTGCCGATCGCACCGCGCTTGACGTCCTGCGTCAGCTGCGCCTTGACCAGCGCGATCTCGTCGTGCACCAGCTCCGACATCTCTTTGCTCGCCGCGGAGACGAGCTGGCCGAGGCTGCGTTCGGTGCCGACGGGACCGTCGGGTGCGCTCATCGCGTACTCCTCATTTCTGTGTCTGCCGGTCCGCGTGCGCCCGGGGCGCGGCTCGACGAGTGCGGCTCGGCGAGACGCGTACCCGGCGCGGCGCGGAAGGTTCTGGTCAGATCATGCCGGACCAAGGTCCCGATCGCCCGACCCGGCCGACATGTGTGCACGCCTGCGGTGCTCTGCGGCCTTCTTCTCGTAGATCGCCGCCATCCGCAAGTGATAGTCCGGATTGTCCTGTTCGTAGATGTCCGGGATGCCGTCGAGGTCCTCGTCGCGCTCCTCGTCGTCGCACATCGCGCGGTACTTGGCGTTCCGTATCTTCAGCAGGATCCCGGCGAACACGGCCGCCGTCAGGGAGCCGACGAGCACGGCGGCCTTGATCTCGTCCGCCAGCGCCGGGTTCTCGCTGAAGGCGAGTTCGCCGATGAGCAGGGATACGGTGAAGCCGATTCCGGCGAGCGAGGCGACCGCGAAGACATCGGGCCAGGCCAGGTCGTCGTTGAGTTCGGCCTTGGTGAAGCGCGCGGCGAGCCAGGTGCCGCCGAAGATGCCGAGTGCCTTGCCGAGCACGAGCCCGAGCACCACGCCGAGGGTCTCGGGCTGGGTGAAGACATCGCCGAGCGCGCCGCCGGAGACCGCCACACCGGCGCTGAACAGCGCGAACAGCGGCACCGCGAGGCCCGCGGAGAGGGGCCGCACCAGGTGCTCGATGTGCTCGCCGGGGGAGTGGCGCTCGCCCTCCACCTTGTGGCAGCGCAGCATCAGGCCCATGGCGACACCGGCGATGGTGGCGTGCACGCCGCTGTTGTACATCAGGCCCCAGATGACGAGGGCCAGCGGGACGTAGACGTACCAGCCCCGTACGCCCTTGCGCAGCAGCAGCCAGAAGACGGCGAGGCCGATCGCGGCGCCGCCGAGCGCGGCGAAGTTCAGGTCGTTGGTGAAGAAGATCGCGATGATCATGATCGCGAAGAGGTCGTCGACGACGGCGAGCGTCAGCAGGAAGGCGCGCAGCGCCGAGGGCAGCGAGGTGCCGATGACCGCGAGGACCGCGAGCGCGAAGGCGATGTCGGTGGCGGTGGGGACGGCCCAGCCGTCCGTGGAGCCGCCGCCGACGGTGTTGACCAGCGTGTAGACGAGCGCCGGTACGGCCATGCCGCAGATCGCGGCGATGACGGGAAGGGCGGCGGCCTTGGGGTCCCGCAGATCGCCCGCGACCAGCTCGCGCTTGAGCTCGATGCCGGCGACGAAGAAGAAGACGGCGAGCAGTCCGTCGCCGGCCCAGTGCTGGAGGGACAGGTCGAGGCCGAGCGAGCCGGGGCCCAGATGGAAGTCCCTGACGCTCTCGTAGCTCTCTTTGAGCGGGGTGTTCGCCCAGATCAGGGCGGTGATGGCGGCGATGAGCAGCAGGACGCCGCCGACGGTCTCGGTGCGCAGGGCATCGGCCACGAAGGTGCGCTCGGGCAGGGAGAGGCGTCCGAGAATCTTGCGCTTGCTGCTGGTGGGCGCGGCCACAGGGGTCGACCTCCGTCGGGTAGGCAGGGCTGAGCTCATGCCGACCAGACTTCCCGGCGCACCTAGGGTGTTTTTCTTATCGCTTTGTTGACGTTGATCTTTAGCTTACCTAATCGCCTGGACGGGGGGCAGGTGGGGTGCGGCGGATGCGTCCGGTGAATGTCACTTTAAGGACAAAAGGGCACATCGGCAGGCGCAAAAAGGCCCCCGGCGCGAGGAGCGCCGGGGGCCTTGAGCTGCCGCTGTGCGGGTCAGTCCTCGCTGGGCGCGGCCGGGAGCTTCGACTGGATGAGGTCCATCACGGAGGAATCCGTGAGCGTCGTGACGTCGCCGAGCTGGCGGTTCTCCGCCACGTCACGCAGCAGCCGCCGCATGATCTTCCCCGAGCGGGTCTTCGGTAGCTCCGCCACCGGCAGGATCCGCTTCGGCTTGGCGATCGGGCCGAGCGTCGCGCCCACGTGGTTGCGCAGCTCGCCGACGAGGTCGGCGGACTCCGACGCCGAGCCCCGCAGGATCACGAAGGCGACGATCGCCTGACCGGTGGTCTCGTCGGCCGCGCCGACCACGGCCGCCTCGGCCACGGACGGGTGCGAGACGAGCGCCGACTCCACCTCGGTGGTGGAGATGTTGTGCCCGGACACGAGCATCACGTCGTCGACCCGGCCGAGCAGCCAGATGTCGCCGTCGTCGTCCTTCTTGGCGCCGTCGCCCGCGAAGTACTTGCCCTCGAAGCGCGACCAGTAGGTGTCGATGAACCGCTGGTCGTCACCCCAGATGGTGCGCAGCATCGACGGCCACGGCTCGGTGAGGACCAGATAGCCACCGCCGCCGTTCGGCACCTCGTTGGCCTCGTCGTCCACCACGGTCGCCGCGATCCCGGGCAGGGCCCGCTGCGCGGAGCCCGGCTTGGTCTCGGTCACGCCGGGCAGCGGCGAGATCATCATGCCGCCGGTCTCGGTCTGCCACCAGGTGTCCACGATCGGGCACTTGTCGGCACCGATGTGCTTGCGGTACCAGACCCACGCCTCGGGGTTGATCGGCTCGCCGACCGAACCGAGCACCCGCAGGCTGCTCAGGTCGAACTTGGCGGGGATGTCGTCGCCCCACTTCATGAACGTACGGATCGCCGTGGGCGCCGTGTACAGGATCGTCACCCCGTACTTCTGCACGATCTCCCAGAAGCGGCCCTGGTGCGGGGTGTCCGGCGTGCCCTCGTAGATCACCTGGGTCGCGCCGTTCGACAGCGGCCCGTACGTGATGTACGAGTGGCCGGTCACCCAGCCGATGTCGGCCGTGCACCAGTAGACGTCGGTCTCCGGCTTGAGGTCGAAGACCGCGTGGTGGGTGTACGACACCTGCGTCAGATAGCCGCCGGAGGTGTGCAGGATGCCCTTCGGCTTCCCCGTGGTGCCCGAGGTGTAGAGGATGAACAGCGGCTGCTCGGCCTCGAACGCCTCCGGCGTGTGCTCGGCGGACTGGCGGCCGACCACGTCGTGCCACCACAGGTCGCGGCCCTCGGTCCAGGCCACGTCCTGCTCGGTGCGCCGCACGACCAGGACCTTCTCGACGCCCTGGACGTCCTCGCGGGTGAGCGCGTCGTCCACGGCGGGCTTCAGCGCGGAGGGCTTGCCCCTGCGGTAGCCGCCGTCGGCGGTGATGACGAGCTTGGCGTCGGCGTCCTTGATGCGCGCGGCGATGGCGTCGGCGGAGAAGCCGCCGAAGACCACCGAGTGGGCGGCGCCGATGCGGGCGCACGCCAGCATCGCCACGACCGCCTCCGGGATCATCGGCAGATACACGGCGACCCGGTCGCCCTTGCCGATGCCCAGTTCGGTCAGGGCGTTGGCCGCGCGGCTCACCTCGTCCTTGAGCTCGGCGTAGGTGATGGCCCTGCTGTCGCCCGGCTCGCCCTCGAAGTGGATGGCCACGCGGTCGCCGAGGCCCGCCTCGACATGGCGGTCGACGCAGTTGTACGCGACGTTGAGGGTGCCGTCCTTGAACCACTTCGCGAACGGCGGGTTCGACCAGTCGAGCGTCTCGGTCGGTTCGGTGGCCCAGCTCAGCCGGCGGGCCTGCTCGGCCCAGAAGCCGAGCCGATCAGCCTTGGCCTGCTCGTACGCCTCCGCGCTGACGTTGGCCCGCGCGGCCAGATCGGCCGGCGGCGCGAAGCGACGCTCCTCCTTCAGAAGGTTGGCCAGGCTTTCGTTGCTCACGACATCTCCCTTTCCCAGGGTGTCCGTTGTGTCCCAGGCCACAGCTCATCAGACACTCGGCCCTGGTGACAAGGGCTGACCGGAAATTGGTTTAGACCTTTAGTGGGGTGTAGGGGTTCGCCGAGGGTCTGGAGCGGGCCGGGGCGCCTCCCAGTCAGAGGATGGCACGGAGCTGCGCCGCAGGTCCGGGGTGGTCTTCGGGAGTTGGTGGGGGCTCCGGGCGCCGGTGCGGGCCGGGGCGGCCGTGGGGCCTGGGGAGCCCCTGACGGGCCGTCGTCTCAGCCGGTCGGGGTGGCCTCCGCGTGGGGTGCGGGCCGCACTTGGCTGAACACCTCGTCGAGCACGGGCGGCTCCTCGGGCGCACCGGAGGGGGCCGTCGCCGTGCCGTCCGGGACACGTACGTTTTCAGCCAGGAGATAGGCCTGTGCCTCGCCCACGTGGAAGTACATCCCGTGCAGTTCCAGGGAGCCTTCGGCGAGCCGCCGGGTCACCGCCTCGTGGGCTCGCAGGTGCTCCAGCTGCTGCACCACGTTCGTCAGGCACAGTTGCTCCACCGCGTCCGCGGGGGCCCGCCCGGCAAGGCGCGGCGCCAGCCTGCCGGGGGCCTCGGCCGCGCTGGAGGCGGCCATCCGCTCCAGGCTCGGCAGCCCGTGCCGGAGCCAGCGCTTGAGCGGAGTCTGCGCCCCGGACGGCGGCGAGGCGAGCAGCGCCTGCATCGCGCCGCACCCCGAATGCCCGCACACGGTGATGGACTTGACCTTCAGCACGTCCACCGCGTACTCGATCGCCGCCGCCACCGAGTCGTCGCCGCTCTCGGATCCGGGCAGCGGGACCAGATTGCCCACGTTCCGTACGACGAAGAGGTCACCCGGGCCGCTTGAGGTGATCATCGAGGTGACCACGCGGGAGTCGGCGCACGTCAGGAACAGCTGCGCGGGCCGCTGCCCCTCACGGGCGAGCCGGGCCAGCTCCCCGCGCACCCGGGGCGCCGTGTGCTGCTGGAAGGCGCTGATGCCCTTGGCCAGTTGGTGCTGGTGGGCGGGCTCGGGGCGGTCGCTCGGCGGGGTCCGCGAGGGCTCCTCGCAGTGGTGGTTGCGCCAGGGCGTCCAGGGGCGGCAGCTGCAGTGGGACACGCTCGTGGGGTACGCGATGCGGTGGCCGCCGCGGCCGGTGATCTCGGCGGTGCCTCCGTGCGCGGCGTGCGCGTCCTGCCAGCTCTGCAGCGTCTCGTACGCCGCGTGGTCCATGAAGGAGCCGTCCAGCTCCACGACGGCGTGGGCCTGGTGGGGGATGTGGTGCAGACAGCGGCTGAGCCGGGGCACGGCGAGGAACGTCAACTGGCCCCGGACGTGGACATGGTGGACACCGTCCGCGTCCTCCTCGCAGGTGATCCGGGTGCGGGCGAGGCGGTGCAGGGCGACCGCCACGGCGACGGCGACGCCGAGCACGACCCCTTCGAGGACACCGAGCAGGACGACGCCGGCGGTGGTGACGGCGTAGACGAGGATCTCGCGGTGGCGGGTGACCGTACGGATGTGGTTCAGGCTGACCATCTGGATGCCGATGGCCATGACGAGGGCGGCGAGGGCGGCGAGCGGGATCAACTCCAGGAGGGGCACGACCAGGAGTGCGGCCGCTACTACCCAAACGCCGTGCAGCATCGTGGAGTTCCGGCTGACGGCGCCCGCGCGGACATTGGCGACGCTGCGCACGGCGACTCCGGCGACCGGGAGCCCGCCGAGGGCGCCGGAGACGATGTTCGCCACGCCTTGGCCGCGCAGCTCGCGGTCCAGGTCGGAGCGGCCGACGCCGGTGCCCGAGGGGGCCCGTGCGGCCGTGAGCTTGTCCACCGCGACGGCGCCGAGCAGCGACTGGACGCTGCACACCAGCGTCACGGTGAGGACGGCCGCGACGAGCCCGAGCGCGGGCCCTTCGGGCAGCCCCGCGAGGGCGTGGCTGCGCCAGGACGGCAGCTCGACCTTGTCCAGGCGCAGATGGGCGGAGCCCGCCAGGCAGGTGGCCGCGGTGACCGCCACCAGCGGGGCCGGGATGACGCGGGCGGCGCGCCCCGCCCGTCCGGGGATGCGGGGCCAGACGAGCAGGACCACGAGGGTCAGGGCGCTGATCGACAGGGCGGCCAGGTGCGCGTCCGCCAACTGGGCGGGCAGCGCGGCGAGGTTGTCCGGCACGGAGCTCTGGGGGGTGCCGCCGAGGACGATGTGCAGCTGGGCGACGGCGATGGTGACGCCGATCCCGGCGAGCATGCCGTGCACGACGGCCGGGCTGACGGCGAGGGCCGTGCGCGCCACGCGCAGACAGCCGAGGCCGACCTGGGTGATTCCGGCGAGGACGGTGAGGGCGCAGGTGGTCCGCCAGCCATAGCGCTGGATGAGGTCGGCGGTGATGACCGTGAGCCCGGCGGCGGGGCCGCTGACCTGGAGGGGGGAGCCGCCGAGGCGTCCGGCGACGAGGCCGCCGACGGCGGCGGCGACGAGGCCCGCCTGGAGCGGGGCGCCGGTGGCGAGGGCGATGCCGAGGGACAGCGGCAGAGCGATCAGGAAGACGGCGATGGACGCCGAGAGGTCGGCGCCGGCGATGCGGAAGCGGCGCTGCCGCGGCGGGCCGTGCGGTTGCTGGCGGTGGGGGGAGTGGGCCGAGTCGGTGGCGCGTGTGGGGATGCGTGCGGGCATGTTTCCCGTCTCCTCCGGGGCGGCGCGGTCGCGGATCGTGGGGTCCTCCGACGGGATGCCGGAGGGCGGGTCGCGGCCGTGGGTCACGGCGTTGCAGCGGCGGGATGACTCAACTCTCGGTAAACGAATCGTAATGCAGAGTAAAGGTCACGGCAGGATTTTCGGTGCATATGGGGTAAGTGACCACTCCAACGAGTGAATAAATCAGGTCGTCGGCTTGTCGGAACGTAGGGCCCATCACTCCGTGCGAAGTTTCTGGGGTTCTGTCCCTGTATGCATGGAAGTAGGTGGGCGGAGATGGCCGCCAAGCAGAGGACGGCCGCCGCGCGCGGGGTGGCCGTCACGTCCCGGCGGGCCACTGCCGGACTCGCCGCTCTCGTGGTGTGCGTCGCGGCCCTGGCCGGGTGCGGCGACGGCGGGTCCGAGCCGAGGAAGGGCGCGCCCGGGGCGAAGAAGCCGGTCGGCGCCCAGGCGCCCAAGTCACCGGTCCGCCTCATCGGCGACGGCTCCACCGCCTTCACCGGGAAACAGCCGCTGCTGCCCCGGCCCGAGCGGCTGAGACCGGGCCAGCGGCCGCCGCAGTTCGTGGTCTTCTCCTGGGACGGCGCGGGCGAGGACGGCCAGAAGCTGTTCTCCCACTTCCGCGAGGTGGCCAAGCGGAACAACGCCACGATGACGTACTTCCTCAGCGGCGTGTACATGCTCCCCGAGGAGAAGCGCAGGCTCTACAAGCCGCCCCAGCACCTGCCCGGCAGCTCGGACATCGGCTTCAACGACCGCGAGGGAATCAAGGACACCGTGGACCAGCTCCGCGGCGCCTGGCTCGAGGGCAATGAGATCGGCACGCACTTCAACGGGCACTTCTGCGGCGCGGGCCGCGGCGTCGGCGAGTGGTCCGTCGCCGACTGGAAGAGCGAGATCCAGCAGGCCAAGTCCTTCGTGAAGGCCTGGCGGACGAACACGGGCACGAAGGGCGGTCAGCCGCTGCCCTTCGACTACGACAAGGAACTCATCGGCGCCCGCACACCCTGCCTGGAAGGGCGCGCGAACTTCATGCGGGCGGCGCGCGAACTCGGCTTCCGCTATGACACCAGCGGTGTGAACAACCAGCTGTGGCCGAAGAAGAAGGAGGGGCTGTGGGACCTGTCGATGCAGCTCGTCCCCGTCCCCGGCCGTGGCTTCGAGACGCTCACCATGGACTACAACTTCATGGTGAACCAGTCGGGTTCGACCTCGCAGGGCGACCCGTCCCGGCATGAGTACTGGGGCGACCAGATGCGCGACGGCCTGCTGAAGGGCTTCGACCGCGCCTATTACGGCAATCGCGCGCCGCTGATCATCGGCAACCACTTCGAGTCCTGGAACGGCGGCACGTACATGCGCGCCATCGAGGAGACCATCGAGCGGGTCTGCACCAAGCGGGACGTGCGGTGCGTGTCCTTCCGGCAGCTCGTCGACTGGCTGGACGCCCAGGATCCGGGGACCCTCGCCAGGCTGACCAAGCTCGGCGTGGGCAAGGCCCCGAAGGAGGGCTGGCCCGCCTTCCTGGCGGCCCGCCCGGCCCCGGCGCCCAAGGGAGTGCCGGGCGCGGAACCGGCCAAGCCGCAGGCGGGACCGGCCAAGCCGTAGCCCTGGCGGCAGCCGGGGTGGGAGACGCGGGCCGGGCGGACCGGCGCGCGCCGCGCCTCCCGCGTCTCCCGGGTGTTCAGGCAGTGGCGACCGTCTGCTCGCGCAGCACGAAGTCGGGGTCGACCTGGGACGCCAGGTCGGCTCCGGTCCGGGCGTTGCCCCAGCTCTGTGCGTTCTTCAGGTGGAAGTGCACCATCTGGCGTGTGTACCGCTCCCAGTCGCGGTGTTCGTACGTGGCGTCGGCGGCGTCCTGAAGTGTCTGCAGGGCGCGGCGGTTGGTGTCCTCCAGGAGTCCGAACCGGGGCGGGCGGCCCTTCTCCATGGAGCGCACCCAGTCTGAGTGCCCCACGGTCACCAGGAGGTCGTCGCCGACCTGCTCGCGCAGGAAGTCGATGTCGTCCTGGCCCTGCACCTTGTTGCCCACGACCTTCAGGGTGACGCCGAAGTCGCGTGCGTAGTCCCTGTACTGGCGATAGACGGAGACCCCCTTCCGGGTCGGCTCGGCGACGAGGAACGTCACGTCGAAGCGGGTGAACATGCCGGAGGCGAAGGAGTCCGAGCCGGCGGTCATGTCGACGACGGCGTACTCGTCGCGGCCGTCGACGAGGTGGTTCAGGCACATCTCCACCGCTCCGGTCTTGGAGTGGTAGCAGGCGACACCGAGGTCGGCTTCGGTGAACGGCCCGGTGACCATCAAACGCACGGCGCCGCCGTCGAGTTCCACGGACCGGGCACACGCCTCGTACACGGGGTTGTGCTCGCGCACCCGCAGCAGCCGGGAGCCCTCTCCGGGCGGTGTCGTCTTGATCATCGTCTCGGCGGAGGGGATGCGCGGGTTGGCGCCGCGCAGATAGTCCTTGATCAGCGGCAGCCGCGCGCCCATGGCGGGCAGCTCGGCGGCCTGCTCGTCGTCGAGGCCGAGCGCGGCGCCCAGGTGCTGGTTGATGTCGGCGTCCACGGCGATGACGGGCGCGCCGGTGGCGGCGAGGTGTCGGATGAAGAGCGAGGACAGCGTGGTCTTGCCGCTGCCGCCCTTCCCCACGAAAGCGATTTTCATGGTCGGTTAGCGTAGTGGTGGCCCTTGCGGCGGCGCGGGGCTTGAGTGAAGAAGACCACTCCTTCGTGGGGCCGCGGCCTTCAGTGCGTAGGGTCGTACTCATGAGTACGACACCCGATCCGCTGGCCCCGCTGGGTGCGCTGCCCGGCGTCCCCGAAGCCGTGGAGTCCGTGCGCAAGGCCGTGGACCGTGTCTATGGGCACCGGATCATGCGCCGCCGCGGCAACGAGATCACTTCGGAGGCGGCACTGCGCGGAGCCCGTGGCTCCGCGGTCCTTTCCGGGGCCGAGTGGGCCCTCGAAGAGGTGCGCAGGCGCAGCGACTTCAGCGGTGACGGCGAGGCCCGCGTCGTGGGCGCCGCGCTGCGCCTTACGGCCGAGGCGGGGCAGCTCCTGTCCGTGTGGCGGCAGTCGCCGCAGCGGGTCCTGGCGCGGCTGCACCTGCTGGCCGCGGCGGACTCCGAGGGGGCGGCGGGTCGGCCCCGGCTCGCGGGCGAGCCCGTGGACGAGCCGCTGGCCGATCTGGAGCCGCTGGCGGGTCTGCCGCTGCCGGGCGCCGATGAGGTGGCGGGGCGCCTGGAGGGGCTCGCGCGGTTGATCGTCGACGGCGGTTCGGCGCCCGCCCTGGTGACGGCGGCCGTCGTGCACGGGGAGCTCGCGGTCCTCAGGCCCTTCGGCTCGCACAACGGGCTGGTCGCGCGGGCTGCCGCGCGCGTCGTCCTGGTGGGCAGCGGCCTCGACCCGAAGTCCATCTGCCCGGCTGAGGCGGGCCACGCCGAGCTGGGGCGCGCGGCCTACGCGGCGGCGCTCGTGGACTACGCGTCCGGCACTCCGGAGGGCGTGGCGTCCTGGATCGCCCACTGCGGCAGGGCGGTTGAGCTCGGCGCCAGGGAGTCGACGGCGGTGTGCGAGGCGTTGCAGCGGGGCGCGGCGTAGGGCCGGGGGCGGCCTTTAGGGCGGAGTCGTGTGCCTTCGGGGCGGCTCGCTGGGCGGGGCCGTGTGCCTTCGAGGCGAGTCGCAGGGCCGGGCCGTGTGCCTTCGGGGCGTCCCGGTGGTGTGAAAGGCCCTGAACAGGGTTGCGGCGGTACGAGTGTTCGTACCGCCGCTGGCATGTTCACCGGGTTACCAAGCGTCCTCGATATGTTGCCCATCAGGTCGGGAACCTTGCCCGTCACCTGGTGCGGCTGGCCCGTAATCGACGGGTCGACGTCGCGTGGGTGCTCGATGGCCATGCTTCGGTCCGTGGGGCCAACTCGTGCGGTTAAAGGTAATCCTCTCGGATGTCCTTGGTCTCGCGGGCCGTTGACTCCTTTGTACTCCTGTCCTGGGGCGAGCGGAAGCCCTGGCCGCACTTCTTTACTTTTAGGTTCAAACAA
This sequence comes from Streptomyces sp. NPDC043996, assembly GCF_056435225.1. NCBI lineage: Bacteria > Bacillati > Actinomycetota > Actinomycetes > Kitasatosporales > Streptomycetaceae > Streptomyces > Streptomyces sp. NPDC043996. The sequence continues at coordinate 165,360 of NZ_JBWKEY010000014.1, forward strand.
GGATGAATCGGGCGTACGTTTCCGGTCGCCCCTTGGGGCACGTCGGAACCGTCCGCGCGGGGTGCGATCGCACCGTCCGCGCGGAGTGTGCTCACCCCGTCTGTGCGGGGCCCGGTCACGCGTCACGCGCGCGTGCCTGTCGCGCCTCTTCTGGGGGCGGGTATCAGGCCCCTCCGGCGCCGGTCAGCCCGCGGCTGCGGCGCGGCGGCGGCTGGCGAACCAGACCAGGCCCGCGGTGGCGGCCGCGGCGCCCACGGCGGCAGCGGCGACGAGCGCGGGGCGCGGCGGCGCGGGCAGCCGCTGCTTGAGCCGCACGGGCCGGTGGAAGTCCAGGATCGGCCACTCGCGCGCGAGGGCCTCGCGGCGCAGGGCCCGGTCCGGGTTGACCGCGTGGGGGTGCCCGACGGACTCGAGCATCGGCACGTCGGTGGCCGAGTCGCTGTAGGCGTAGCAGCGCTCCAGGTCGTAGCCCTCCGACTCGGCCAGCTCCTTGATCGCCTCCGCTTTGGTCGGGCCGTACGCGTAGTACTCCACCTCGCCGGTGAAGCAGCCGTCCTCGCCGACGACCATCCGCGTGGCCACCACCCGGTCCGCGCCGAGCAGTTCGCCGATCGGCTCGACGACCTCGGCGCCCGAGGTGGAGACGATCACGACGTCCCGGCCCGCCGTGTGGTGCTCCTCGATGAGGGAGGCCGCCTCGTCGTAGATGATCGGGTCGATCAGGTCGTGCAGGGTCTCGGCGACGATCTCCTTGACCTGCTGCACGTTCCACCCCCGGCACAGCGCGGACAGGTACTCGCGCATGCGCTCCATCTGGTCGTGGTCGGCGCCGCCGGCGAGGAACACGAACTGGGCATATGCGGTACGCAGTACCGCTCTGCGGTTGATCAGACCGCCTTGGTAGAACGACTTGCTGAAGGTGAGGGTGCTCGACTTCGCAATGACCGTCTTGTCCAGGTCAAAGAAGGCGGCTGTGCGAGGCAAGGAGTGGTTTTCCACGAGCCCGAGCATAGGCGCCCACCATTCGGCGTAAGCTGAGGCGCGTGGGTTTGCCTGAGAAGGCTCTCGGGTACACCATGGAAGTCACGGATCGTTCGCGACCGTGCTAACCCGGTCTGGCTCCTCCCCCCCCGAGTCGGACCGAGGGGACGACCCCCGCTCTCCCCCCCGGCGGGGGTCGTCGCATGTCCGGGTGGGTTTTCATTCCGCTTCTCCGCGCTCGCGCGATCGTCGGACCGCCTCGACGGCCGATGAGGCGCCGCTGAGCCTTGCCCAAGATTCATCACTGTGCGTAGTCATGGGGCTGCGCTGTGGAAGTCGTTCGGGTCGTCACCGGTATGGGTGACGGAGATATTCACAGCCCCCGTCTTCTCCACAGTTATTGACCAAGATCCACACGATTTCCGGGATCGCAGCACGCTGATTCCGCTCGTGAAGTTCATGGCCGGATTGCACTGGCGGGCCTTCGCGAGCGCGGATCGGGATGCGCACACGTGCGCATTCGAGGACTTGCAGCGAGAGGGGGCTGGAGATCGTGGCCGGAGTCATTACGGGCGATGTGTCGCCGCCGTCCGAGGGGCGGCCCGCCGCACCACTGATCGTCACCGAGGACGCGGACCTGCTGGATGACCTGCTGCGGCTGTGCGCCGCGGCGGGCGCGCGGCCCGAGGTGCACCACGGGGTGCCCGAGCGCGGGGGCGGCTGGGAGTCGGCCCCGCTGGTCCTGGTCGGGGACGACGCGGTGACACGGGTGCGCGGGGCCGAGCGGCGGCGAGGGGTCGTTCTGGTTGGGCGGGATCAGGACGACTCGGACGTGTGGCGGCGGGCGGTGGAGATCGGCGCCGAGCAGGTCCTCGTCCTGCCGGACGGCGAGCAGTGGCTGGTGGACCGCATCGCGGACGTCGCCGAGGGCGTGGGGCGGCCCGCGCTCACCGTCGGAGTCATCGGCGGCCGCGGCGGCGCGGGGGCGTCCACGCTGGCGTGCGCGCTGGCCGTCACCTCCGCGCGCCAGCGGCGCACGATGCTCATCGACGCGGACCCACTGGGCGGCGGGCTCGACGTCCTGCTCGGCGGCGAGGCGGCGGAAGGGCTCCGCTGGCCCGCCTTCGCCCAGTCGCGCGGCCGGGTCGGCGGCGGCGCCCTGGAGGAGTCCCTGCCCGAGCTGCACGACCTGCGGGTCCTGAGCTGGGACCGGGGCGACACGGTGGCCGTCGCCCCAGGTGCCATGCGGGCCGTCCTGGCCGCCGCCCGCAGGCGCGGCGGCGTGGTCGTCGTGGACCTGCCGCGCCGTGTGGACGAGACGGTGGGGGAAGCGCTGGCCCAGCTGGACGTCGGTCTGCTGGTGGTGCCCCGTGAGCTGCGCGCCGTGGCCGGGGCGCGCCGGGTGGCCTCGGCCGCGGGCATGGTGCTCAGGGATCTGCGGGTCGTGGCCGCCGCCGGGCGGTCGGGCCCTGGAGTGCTCGAGGGCGGCGATGGCCTCGACGCGGACGAGATCGCGCGGCTGCTAGGTCTGCCGCTCGTCGGCGAGCTGCCCTGGGAGCACGGCCTCACGGCGGCCCAGGACGGCGGGCGGCCGCCCGGCGGCCTCGCGCGCGGGCCGCTCTCCCGGTTCTGCGCGGCCTTCTGGCAGCGACTTCCGGTCGATGCCAGCGGAGGGCGCGTATGAACGCGGTCGTGGGCGCGCGGATGCTGGACGGCGTGCGGCAGTGGCTCGCCGCGAACGGCACGGAGCCGACCCCGGCCCGCGTCGCCGAAGCACTGCGGGCGCAGGCAGGCGTCCTGGGGGACGCTGAAGTCCTCGGTGCCGCAGAGCAGTTGCGCTCCGAGCTCGTGGGCGCGGGCCCGCTGGAGCCGCTCCTGGCGGACCCGTCGGTGACGGACGTGCTGGTGTCCGCGCCGGACCGGGTGTGGCGGGACCGCGGCGGCGGCCTGGAGCTGACGGACGTGACGTTCGCGGACGCGACGGCCGTGCGGCGGCTCGCCCAGCGTCTCGCGGCCGTCGCGGGACGGCGCCTGGATGACGCGCGGCCCTGGGTGGACGCCCGCCTTCCGGACGGCACCCGCTTGCATGCGGTCCTCCCGCCGGTCGCCGTGGGCTCGGCATGTCTGTCGCTGCGGGTCGTGCGGCCCCGGGCCTTCACCCTCGCGGAGCTGACCGCGGCGGGCACGGTGCCGCCCGGTGGTGAGTCCGTCCTGCGAGCCCTCCTGGAGGCCCGCCTGTCGTATGTGATCAGCGGCGGCACGGGCAGCGGCAAGACGACGCTCCTGAGCACCCTGTTGGGCCTGGTCGGCCCGGGGGAGCGGATCGTCCTGGCCGAGGACTCCGCGGAGCTGCGCCCCGAGCATCCGCACGTGGTGCGCCTGGAGTCCCGGCCCGCGAACCAGGAGGGCGCGGGCGCCGTCGGCCTCGACGATCTCGTGCGCCAGGCCCTGCGGATGCGGCCGGACCGCCTCGTCGTGGGAGAGGTGCGGGGCGCGGAGGTGGTGCACCTGCTGGCCGCGCTGAACACGGGCCACGAGGGCGGCTGCGGCACGGTGCACGCGAACGCCGCGGCGGACGTCCCCGCCCGCCTGGAGGCCCTGGGCACGGCCGCCGGGCTCGACCGGGCGGCGCTGCACAGCCAGCTGGCGGCGGCGCTGTCGGTGGTGATCCACCTCGTGCGGGACCGGGGCGGCCGGCGCCGCATCGCAGAGGTGCACGTCCTTGAGCGGGAGGCCTCTGGGTTGGTGGCGACGGTGCCCGCGCTGCGGTGGGGCGAGCGCGGCTTCGTCCACGAGCGCGGTTGGCGGCGGCTGAGCGCGCTGCTCGGAAGCCGGGACGACCGGGGGGAGGAGACATGAGCGCGGTGGCGGCGTGCGGTGCGGCGCTGTGCGCGGGCGGCTCGGTGTGGCTTCTCGGCGGGCGGACGCGGGGCCGGGTGCGCAAACGGGCGAGGTCGGTGTGCGCGGCGGGCGATCCACGGGCCAGGGGGCGCCGGTGGCGGCGGGCGGCCGCCCGGGCGCGGACTCGGGTGGGCCGTGAAGTGTGGCTCCCTGTCGCCGGGTTGGCCGTCGCGTTTGTTGGGGAATCGGTGGCGCCGCTCTTGGCGGGTGCGGTCGGCATGCCACTGGCGCGGCGGGTGCGCGCGGCCAGGGCCGCCCGCCGGGCCCGGGTGCTGCGGGCGGACGCGGTGATCGCTCTGTGCGGGGCGCTCGCGGGCGAGGTGCGTGCGGGGCGGCAGCCGGGGGAGGCACTGCGGACGGCCACGGAGGGCCTGGACGCTCCAGCCGATCCCGGGGCAGCCGGTGGAGCCCCTGAAGAGCGGCTCGGCGGGGCGTGGCCGGGGGTGCTCGCGGCGGCGCGGTTCGGCGGGGACGTCCCCGGGGCGCTGCGCGACGCGGCGCGGGAGCCGGGCGCCGAAGGGCTGTTGGGGCTCGCGGCCTGCTGGCGGGTCGCCGTCGACCGGGGAGCCGGGCTCGCGGCGGGCCTCGAGCGCCTGGAGGGCGCCCTGAGGGCGGAGCGCGACCAGCGGTCGGACCTGCGCGCCCAATTGGCGGGCGCCCGCTCCACGGCGGTCCTGCTCGCCGGACTGCCCGCCCTCGGCCTGCTGATGGGCGCCGCGCTCGGTGCCGCACCGCTGCGGGTGCTGCTGCACACCGGGCCGGGATGGGGCTGCCTGCTGGTGGGCGGGCTCCTCGAAGGAGCGGGCGCCTGGTGGGCGCTGCGGATCGTGCGAAGGGCGGAGGGGTGATGACTGAAGCCGAGGTTATCCACAGGCTGGGGGTGACGGTGTGGGTAGCGGCGGCCGCGCTGTGGCTGATGCTCACGGTGATCGTGTCACGGCGTGAACGAGCGGTGGGACGCCGGGCTTTGGCGCTGCTGAGCGCGGACGGTCGGCCAGGGCGGTGGTGGTGCAGGAACCTCGCATGGCGCTCCCGTTGGAGTGGCCCGGCGCCTGGACGGCGGACAGCGGTGAGCCGTGGCCTGGCCGTGGCCGGAGCGGTGGCGGCCGGGTGGGTGCTGGTGGGCGGGGTGACGGGGCTCGTGGTCGGCGCGGGCCTTGGGTGGGCCGTGGCGCGGATACGCCGGAACGACGGACGGGCGGAGGAGTTCGACGCGGCGGAGGCCGCCCGTCAACTCCCGCTGGCGGCGGACCTCGTGGCGGCGTGTGTGGCGGCGGGCGCCGGACCGGTCGCGGCGGCGCAGGCGGTCGGGGAGTCCTTGCGGGGCCCGGTCGGCGACCGCCTCGCATGGGGCGCGGCCCAGGTGCGGCTCGGTGGTGAACCGGCGGACGCCTGGCGGCAGCTGGGTGGCATAGCGGGTGCGGGGGCGCTGGCCCGCCTCCTGGAGCGGGCCGGTGAGTCAGGGGCACCGGCGGCAGGACCGGTAGCGCGCCTCGCGGCGGACTGCCGGGCCGAGCGTGGCCGCGAGGCGACAGCCCGGGCCCGCAGGGCGGCGGTGGCGATGACGGCGCCGGTGGGGCTGTGCTTCCTGCCCGCGTTCCTCGTCATCGGAGTGCTGCCAGTGGTCATGGGCCTCGCGGGCGGACTGCTGGCTAGCCGCTGAGGGCGGCGCCTTGGGGCGAGGGGCTCCACGCAAGGGCCCTGCACGGGGGCTCTGCACAGGGGCTCGGAGGGGCGAAATGTCGTACGGCCGCCGGGACAGGGCGGCCATGGGGCGAGAGAAGGCGGCCGCAGGTAGGGAGGCAGCGGCCGCAGCCAACGACGGACATAGGTAACGAACGGACATCTCATGGGGGTTGTCATGCGAGGACGAGGACACGGTCTAGGGCGAGGGCAGGCCCAAGGCCAGAGCCAGAGCCAAGGCCAGGAGTGGATGAGGGGGTGGTCGGCGCGGCGGATGTGCCGACTGCGCGAGGGTGCCAATGACGTAGGCATGGCGACCTCCGAATACGCGATGGGGCTCATCGCAGCGGTGGGTTTCGCAGGTCTGCTCTACAAAGTGGTGACGAGCGGGCCGGTCCGCGCGGAGCTGCAGGCGCTGGTGGAGAGGGCGCTCCATGTGCCGTTCTGACGGGAGCGCTGCCCGGGTAAGGGGCGGTACTGCTGGCGCGGGCCGCGCGAAGGGGTGCGGCCCGCCCCGGGACGCCGGGTTCGTCACGGCGGAGGCGGCCGTCGTGCTGCCGACCCTGGTGCTGTTCACCATGGCGCTCGTGTGGGCCCTGCTGGCCGCGTCCGCGCAGATCCAGTGCGTGGACGCGGCCCGGGCCGGGGCCCGGGCGATGGCTCGCCAGGACCCGACGGGCACGGCGGTGGCGGCGGCCCGGCAGGCGGCACCGAAGGGCGCGCGCGTGGTGGTGCGCCGGGACGGGGATCTGGTGCGGGTCGAGGTGGCAGCCCCGGCACCGGGACCAAGAGCGCTGGGGCTCGGCGTGCGGCTGCGCGCGGAGGCCGTGGCGCTGGCCGAGGACACGGTGGGGGCGGGCCGGTGAGGCGGGCCTGGGGGCCAGTGAGACGGGGCGGCGGGCCGGGCGCGGACCGGGGTGCCGCCACGGTGTGGGCCGCCGTCGTCATGGCCGTGCTGTGCGCGATCACCGGCGCCGTCCTGGCGGTGGGGCAGGTGGTGGTGGCCCGGCACAAGGCGGGCGGCGCGGCTGACCTGGCGGCGCTCGCGGCGGCGGACCACTGGACGGACGGAGCGCGGCAGGCGTGCGCGGACGCCCGGCGGGTGGCCCTCGCACAGGGCACGCGCGTCGTGCGGTGTGCGCTGCGGGGCGAGGTGTCGGATGTCACGGCGACGGCGGAGTTCGGGCCGTTCGCGGTGGAGGTCAGGGCACGGGCGGGGCCTGCGGGTCCTGCGGGGTCTGTGGGTTCTACAGGGTCTGTGGGTCCTGCGGGGTCTGAGGGGTTTGAGGGGTCTGCAACACCCAGGGGGTCCATGGGACCTACGGGGCCTGCGGCGCAGGTGTGGCCGTCGGTTCCGGCGGTGCCTTCCGAACCGATGGGATCCACGCCCTCAGACTTCGCGGGCGACGGCGACGGCGACGGTGACGGTGACGGTGACGGTGATGGTGATGGTGACGGTGACGGCGATCGCGTCAGCCAGGGCGGGGCGCTGAATCCGGCGAAGCCAGCGTCGGTCAGCGCCCCCGCCGCCTCGGGGTCAGCCCGTGGGGGCGTCCTTGAGGAGCGTGGTGAGCAGGCGCACCGCACCGCGCTTGTGCAGGGGCTCGTTGCCGTTGCCGCACTTGGGGGACTGGATGCAGGAGGGGCACCCGGCCTCGCACTCGCAGGAGGCGATGGCCTCACGGGTGGCGGTGAGCCAGTCACGGGCGGTGTGGAAGGCGCGCTCGGCGAACCCGGCGCCGCCGGGGTGACCGTCGTACACGAAGACCGTAGGCAGCAGCGTGTCCGGATGCAGCGGCACGGAGACACCGCCGATGTCCCAGCGGTCGCACGTGGCGAACAGCGGCAGCATGCCGATGGAGGCGTGTTCGGCGGCGTGCAGGGCGCCGCCGAGTATCTCCGGGTTGATCCGGGCGGCGTCGAGCTGGTCCTCGGTGACCGTCCACCACACCGCGCGCGTGCGCAGGGTGCGCGGCGGCAGGTCCAGCTTGGTCTCGCCGAGGACCTCGCCCGTGATGAGCTTGCGGCGCAGGAAGGAGACGACCTGGTTGGTGACCTCGACGGAGCCGTAGCAGAGACGGCCGGGACCCCAGGGAATCTCGGTGTCCGTCTCCAGGACGGAGATGGCGGTGGTGTCGCGGGCGGTCGTCGAGTACGGCGGGACGGCCTCCTCGACGAGCGCGACGGAGTCCTCGAGGTCAAGGCGCCGGACGAGATACGTGCGGCCCTGGTGGAGGTGGACGGCGCCTTCGTGCACGGTCGTGTGCGCGGCGGAGGCGTCGACGGTGCCGAGCAGCCGCCCGGTGCCCTCCTCGACGACCTGCACGGGACGGCCGCCCTCGCCGCGGATGTCCGTGAGGTCGGCGGCGCGCTCGCGGCGGGTCCAGTGCCAGGCCGTCGTGCGGCGGCGCAGCAGCTTCGCGGCCTCCAGCTGCGGCAGCAGCTCCTCGGCGGCCGGGCCGAACAGCGGCAAGTCGTCCTCGGTGAGCGGGAGCTCCGCGGCGGCCGCGCACAGATGGGGCGCGAGGACGTACGGGTTGTCGGGGTCGAGGACGGTCGACTCGACGGGCTGCTGGAACAACGCGTCGGGGTGGTGGACGAGATACGTGTCCAGCGGGTCGTCGCGGGCCACAAGGACCGCCAGGGCGCCCTGGGCGGAGCGCCCGGCGCGGCCCGCCTGCTGCCACAGCGAGGCGCGGGTCCCCGGATAGCCCGCGATGAGGACGGCGTCCAGACCGGACACGTCCACGCCGAGTTCGAGCGCGGTGGTGGCGGCGAGGCCGAGGAGTTCCCCGGAGTGCAGGGCCTGCTCCAGGGCGCGGCGCTCCTCGGGGAGATAGCCGCCGCGGTAGGCGGCGACGCGGCGGGCCAGGGAGCGGTCGACCTCGCTGAGGCGTTCCTGGGCGATCACGGAGATCAGCTCGGCGCCGCGCCGGGAGCGTACGAAGGCGACGGAGCGGACGCCCTGGATGGTCAGGTCGGTGAGCAGGTCGGCCGTCTCTGCGGTGGCGGTGCGGCGGACCGGGGCGCCCTTCTCGCCGTGGAGTTCGGTGAGCGGCGGCTCCCAGAGGGCGAAGACGACCTCGCCCCGGGGCGAGGCGTCGTCCGACACCTCGGTGACGGGCAGCCCGGTGAGGCGCCGCGCGGCGACCGAGGGGTCGGCGGCCGTCGCGGAGGCGAGGAGGAAGACGGGGTCGGAGCCGTAGCGGGCGCACAAGCGCCGCAGACGGCGGAGGACTTGGGCGACGTGCGAGCCGAAGACGCCGCGGTAGGTGTGGCACTCGTCGATGACGACGTAGCGCAGCGCGCGCAGGAAGGAGGACCAGCGGGGGTGGGAGGGAAGGATTCCGCGGTGCAGCATGTCGGGGTTGGTCAGCACGTAGTTGGCGTACTGGCGCACCCACTCGCGCTCCTCGACGGGGGTGTCGCCGTCGTACACGGCGGGCCGGACGGCGTTGCCGAGGGGCTCGGCCAGGGCGCGCACGGCGCGGCGCTGGTCGGCGGCGAGGGCCTTGGTGGGGGCCAGGTACAAGGCGGTGGTGCCGCGGCCGTTGGGGGCTTCGGCGCCGTCCAGGAGGGTGGAGAGCACCGGTGTGAGATATGCCAAGGACTTGCCGGACGCGGTGCCGGTGGCGACGACGACGGACTCGCCGTCCAGCGCGTGTTCGGCGGCGCGTGCCTGGTGGGCCCAGGGGTGATCGATTCCGGCCTTCTGGACGACGGCGATGACCTCGGAGCGGATGCGATCGGGCCAGACGGCATAGCGGGCCGCCCTGGGGGGCAGGTGCTCCGTATGAGTGACGCGCGCAGCTCGGCTCGGCCCCGTGGTCAGCCGGTCAAGGACCGTCCGCGGGGAGACGCGGGCCGGGGTGTCCGCCGAGGGTCCTCCGGAAGGGGAAAAGTTGGCCATCGGCATCGAGTGTGTCACTGCGGGGATGGACAATGGTCCTAAGGCGTCGTGCACGCCTGCCCGTAAGTGATTGAATGCCATCGCGGCTGGCGATCCGTCCCGGGGGCGTGGGCCGAGGTGTCCCGAGGGGCGACCGCTCGATAGCAAGGTGCTGGAGGATCCGTGGACCTGTCTCTGTCGACCCGTACCGTCGGCGATCGTACGGTCGTCGAGGTCGGTGGCGAAATCGATGTTTATACCGCGCCCAAGCTGCGCGAGCAGTTGGTCGAGTTGGTGAACGACGGCAGCTTCCATCTCGTCGTCGACATGGAGCGCGTGGACTTCCTCGACTCCACCGGACTCGGCGTGCTGGTCGGTGGCTTGAAGCGCGTGCGGGCCCATGAGGGCTCGCTGCGCCTGGTGTGCAACCAGGAGCGCATTCTCAAGATCTTCCGCATCACCGGCCTGACCAAGGTGTTCCCGATCCACACCTCGGTCGAGGAAGCGGTCGCGGCCACCGACTGAGCCGGATGTCCCGGGCCTCGCCCGGGGCTCCGGGCGAGGCCCGGAGTGGCAGTACGGCGGAGGGCCGGGCCGTCGGCCCGGCCCTCCGACAGCACGCGTGTATGTCCGAGGGGGACGCATGGCCACCGTTGAACTCCGCTTCAGCGCGCTGCCCGAGCACGTCAGGACCGCCCGACTGGTGGCGGCCGCGGTGGCGCGACGGGCAGGGGTGGACGAGGCCGTCCTCGACGAGGTCAGGCTCGCGGTCGGCGAGGCCTGCACCCGGGCTGTGGGTCTGCATCAGGCCGCCGGCATCACACAGCCCGTGCGGGTGGCGCTGGTCGAAGAGGAGAAGCAGTTCTCCATCGAGGTCGGCGACGAGGCGCCGCGGGTCGTGCCCGCGGACGCGTCCGGCGGGCGTCCCGGCGCGGGCGAGGACCCGGAGGCCGAGGGCGAGGACGAGATGGGCCTCGCGGTCATCAGCGGCCTCGTGGACGACGTGGAGGTCACCGCGAACGAGAGCGGGGGCCTGATCCGGATGAGCTGGCCGACGACCCCCTAACGGCTTCTGGCGGGGGCGCCCTCAGCAGGCCCCTTGTGTGGCCCCCGGTGTCTCAGCCGGGCCCGTGGCCACCGCGCCGCCCCCGTTTCGCGCTGCGCGCTCGTCCTCAAGCGCCGGACGGGCTTGTTCTGACCGCCGTCGCAACGCCGGACGAGCTTGATCTGCCTGCCGTCGCAACGCCGGACAGGCTTGATCCGTCCGCCGTCGCGGGGCTTGCTCGTCGCTGGACGCCGGGGCTTTCCTGACCGTCGCCATATTCATTGCATATATCTGCCACACATATCTGTTCGCCGTATGCGTGAGCAGATTTTTTGTTTGTGTGACTGGTGGGGCGATGGATGACGGTGATCGTCGATCAAGTCAGCGGGCGGCGTCAATGCTTTTGGGGCATTACCGCTTTCGGGGTCAATCATCTCGCGCGATCTTTTGTGTACCCGCACCTGTGCGCCAATTCCGTTGACGGCGCTCTGTTTTGATCAGGTCCGGCTCCCTACAATCCGTCCACATCTTGAGCTCAGCCCAAGCGTCAAGGAGGACGAATGGCGGGGCTTTCTACCCCTCATCAGTTTGACCACCCCTCAATCCTCGCGGGTCCGGTACTGACCGACGACAACCGGCTCATCGTGATGGTCATCGCGGCCGTCGCGATCGCGGCGCTGGCGGTCGCCTGGGTGCTCGTGCGCCAGGTGCTCGCGGCCGGCGAGGGCACCGACAGCATGAAGAAGATCGCGGCAGCGGTACAGGAAGGCGCGAATGCCTATCTGTGGCGGCAGTTGCGGACCCTCGGCGTTTTCGCCGTCGTGGTGTTCTTCCTGCTCATGCTGCTCCCCGCGGACGACTGGAATCAGCGCATCGGCCGGTCGGTGTTCTTCCTGATCGGCGCGGCGTTCTCGGCCACCACCGGCTATATCGGTATGTGGCTCGCCGTGCGCAGCAATGTCCGCGTGGCCGCCGCGGCCAGGGAAGCGACACCGGCGGAAGGCGAACCGGAAAAGGATCTCACCGCCGTATCGCACAAAGCCATGAAGATCGCTTTCCGTACGGGCGGCGTCGTCGGCATGTTCACGGTGGGGCTCGGTCTGCTCGGCGCCTCCTGTGTGGTGCTCGTGTACGCGGCCGACGCGCCGAAGGTCCTGGAGGGCTTCGGCCTCGGGGCCGCGCTGATCGCGATGTTCATGCGTGTCGGAGGCGGCATCTTCACCAAGGCCGCCGACGTCGGCGCCGACCTGGTCGGCAAGGTCGAACAGGGCATTCCGGAGGACGATCCGCGCAATGCCGCGACCATCGCCGACAACGTGGGCGACAACGTCGGCGACTGCGCGGGGATGGCCGCGGACCTCTTCGAGTCGTACGCCGTCACGCTCGTCGCCGCGCTGATCCTCGGCAAGGCCGCGTTCGGAGACTCCGGCCTCGCCTTCCCGCTGATCGTCCCGGCGATCGGTGTGGTCACCGCGATGATCGGCATCTTCGCCGTGGCGCCCCGGCGCTCCGACCGCAGCGGCATGACCGCCATCAACCGCGGCTTCTTCATCTCGGCGTTCATCTCGCTCGCGCTCGTCGCGGTGGCGGTCTTCGTGTACCTGCCGTCGTCGTACGCCGACTTGAAGGGCGTCGAGGACGCGGCGATCCTGGCGAAGGACGGCGACCCGCGGATCCTCGCGGTGGTGGCCGTGGCCATCGGCATCGTCCTGGCCGCCCTGATCCAGCAGCTCACCGGCTACTTCACCGAGACCAACCGGCGCCCGGTCAAGGACATCGGCAAGACCTCGCTCACGGGGCCGGCCACCGTCATCCTCGCCGGCATCTCCATCGGGCTCGAATCGGCCGTCTACACCGCGCTGTTGATCGGGCTCGGCGTGTACGGGGCGTTCCTGCTCGGCGGCGCCTCGATCATGCTCGCCCTGTTCGCGGTGGCGCTCGCCGGTACCGGCCTGCTCACCACCGTCGGCGTCATCGTCGCCATGGACACCTTCGGTCCGGTCTCCGACAACGCGCAGGGCATCGCCGAGATGTCCGGCGATGTCCAGGGCGCGGGCGCGCAGGTGCTCACCGACCTGGACGCCGTCGGCAACACCACCAAGGCCATCACCAAGGGCATCGCCATCGCCACGGCCGTCCTCGCGGCCTCGGCGCTGTTCGGCTCGTACCGCGACGCGATCGCCGAGGCCGCCGACGACGTCGGCCAGAAACTCGGTGACGGCGCGCCGATGAACCTGGTGATGGACATCTCACAGCCGAACAACCTGGTGGGCCTGATCCTCGGCGCCGCGGTCGTCTTCCTCTTCTCGGGGCTCGCGATCAACGCGGTGTCGCGGTCGGCGGGGGCCGTGGTCTACGAGGTGCGGCGGCAGTTCCGCGAGCGTCCCGGGATCATGGACTACACCGAGCAGCCGGAGTACGGGCGCGTCGTCGACATCTGCACCAAGGACGCGCTGCGCGAGCTGGCCACGCCCGGACTGATCGCCGTGCTCACGCCGATCGCGGTCGGGTTCACGTTCGGCGTCGGCGCGCTCGGCGCGTTCCTCGCTGGCGCGATCGGCACAGGCACGCTGATGGCGGTGTTCCTCGCCAACTCCGGTGGCGCGTGGGACAACGCGAAGAAGCTCGTCGAGGACGGTCACCACGGCGGCAAGGGCAGCGAGGCCCACTCCGCGACGGTGATCGGCGACACGGTCGGCGACCCGTTCAAGGACACCGCGGGCCCGGCGATCAACCCGCTCCTGAAGGTGATGAACCTGGTGGCGCTGCTCATCGCGCCCGCGGTCGTCAAGTTCAGCTACGGGGAGGACAAGAGCGTCGCGATGCGCGTGCTGATCGCGGCCCTTTCCATCGCGGTCATCGTCGGCGCGGTGTACGTCTCCAAGCGGCGCGGGATCGCCGTCGGGGACGAGGGCAACGCGGGCCAGGTGGCGAAGTCGGTGGACCCGGCGATCGTCTCGTAGCCCGGTCCTTACCGTCTTGGTCCGTTCCAACACGCGGGCGGGCGGCGCCTTTTGAGGCGCCGTCCGCCCGTGGCGCGTCCGCGGGCCGCCGCGGGCCGCGTGAGCCTTCTCTCGGCCCGCTCGCCTTGGTGCAAATGGCTGCAATAGGGGGGTAACGGGCCCCTGGCATGCGGTCGCCGCCCGGGTGGCGTGTAAGTTCCGGGGCCGAGAGCCATGGAAGGGACCAATCCGGTGAACAAGAAGCTCGCGGCCGCGCTGTCCGGCGGTGCGGTACTGGTACTGGCGCTGTCGGGATGCAGCAGTGACGACGGCAACAAGAAGCTGGACGACTGGGCCGAGAAGGTCTGTGACACGGCGGTCCAGCCGCAGTCCAAGAAGATCGCCGACGCCAATGCCGCGATCAAGAAGCAGACCGCGGACAACAGCTCGCCGGAAGAGGTCAAGAAGACCGACTCGCAGGCGTTCCAGGACATCTCCGACGCCTACAAGGAGCGCAGCGCCGCCCTGAAGAAGGCGGGCGCCCCGCCGGTCGACGACGGTGAGAAGAAGCTGACCGACGCCACCAAGGAGCTGGACGGCCTCGCCAAGTCGTACGCGGACCTGAAGGCGCGGACCGACAAGCTCAACACCAAGGACCAGTCGGCCTTCGCGGACGACCTCGCGAAGGTCGCCGAGGAGCTGGGCAAGCTCAGCAAGAGCGAGAACACCGCGCAGAAGCGGCTGGAGTCCGGTGAGGTCGGCAAGGCGATGCGGAAGCAGGACGGCTGCAAGGCCGGAAGCTCACCGTCGGCGTCCTGACGTACCGTCTCCGACGGTCGGCTGACGTACGTCCGCCAAAGGCGTCCTGACGGTACGTCCGCCGACGCTCGGCCCTAGGGGTGCCCCTCCGACGCGGGGCGCCCCTTCCGCGTGTGCCGGGCCTTCGCTACGCCCCGATCCGCACCGCGCCGACCGCCACCGTCGTGTAGCGCATCGTGAAGCCGCCTCCCGCCGCGTCCACGGCGGCCCCGACCTCCCTGAGGACCGCCGCAAGGCGGTCGGGCGGGAGCTGGGTGTGGCCGCCGGTCGTGGGCAGCTGATCCAGCCACTCGTCGCGCGTGTAGGGGCGTTCCCAGTCGAACCGCCACTCTTCGGGGGCGCCGAACAGGTCCGTGCGCCGCATGCCGTCGGCCGCCTTGGCGCCGAGGTCCGCGTACGGGTCCGTGGGGGACGCCGTCCACTGGCGGGCGGCCAGGGAGCCGGGCAGCAGCCGGTGGTAGATCGCGGCGAAGGCCCCGGCCAGCTCGCCCGGAGGGCTCCCCGCGTTCCAGAACGCCGTGAGGCGGCCGCCCGGCCGCAGCGCCCGCGCGGCCCTGGCCGCGCCCGCGACCGGGTCCACCCAGTGCCAGGTCTGCCCGGAGACGACCGCGTCGAAGGCCCGGCCCGCCGGGTCCCAGGCCTCGAACGCCGCCACCTCGACGCGCAGGCCGCGCTGTCGCGCCCAGGCGGCCATCCGCGCGTCGACCTCCACGCCGAGCACCTCGCACCCGGCCGCCTGGAACTGACGGGCGGCGATGCCGGTACCCGTACCGACATCCAGGAACGAAGGGCCGGGGCTCGCGGCGACGATCCGGTCCACCAAGGCCTGCGGATAGCGGGGCCGGGCGCGGTCGTAGCGCTCGGCGTCCGCGCCGAACGACGTGGCCAGCGCGTGGTGTTGATGTGGTTCGCGTTCAGGGGAAGAGGGCTGCCACGACGGTATAGTGGGCATGTGCCCACTATGGGTGGGCACATGCCCACTCGTCAATCGTCGCGCCGGTCGTGAGTCCGCCGGTCGTGAGTCCGCCCATCGTGAATTCGCTCGTCGTGAGTCCGCCCGGCGTGCGGAGAGGAGCCGTGCTGTGCCGACAGGAGTAGCCATCCGCGACGTGCGCGAGCAACTCTTCGATGCCGCCGAGCGGGTCCTGCTGCGGGCCGGGCCGAGCGCGCTGACCAGCAGGGCGGTCACCACGGAGGCGGACTGCGCGAAGGGCGTCCTGCACCGGCACTTCGCCGACTTCGACGCCTTCCTCGCCGAGCTCGTCCTCGACCGCGTCGCCCGGATCGACCGTCAGGCCGCCGTCCTGCGCGAGGCCGCAGGGAGCGGCACCGTGGCCGGCAACCTCAGCGGCGCCCTCACGGAGCTTTTCGGGTCGGTCGCCGTGGCCATCGTCGGCCTCGTCACCTCCCGGGACGAGCTCAGGGCCCGGCTGCGCGCGGCCCGGCCGACCGGGGTGCCGGTGCTCGCGGAGGCCACCGCGATGATCGCCGCGTATCTCACCGCCGAGCGGGACCTCGGCCGCGTCGCGCCCGGCGCCGACGTCGAGACGCTCGCCCCCACGCTGATCGGCGCCGGACACCTGCTGTTCGCCGACCGCAAGGGCACCCCGCCGGAGGCCGGAGCAGTGGAGAAGGTCGTGGCGACGGTCATCGGGGGCGTGGCGTAAGGACCGTTGTCCAGGAGCATGGGGCTTACCTGTGCCTGTTGTCTGTGCCTGTTGCCTGTACCTGCCGTCTGCGCCTGTTGTCTGCGCCTGTTGTCCGTGCCCGTTGTCCGTGCCCGTTGTCCGAGTCTGCTTGTCCGTGTCTGTGCGCGGCGCTCTCCGGCCGCGCTCTCTGATCCGGCCAACGGCTCCGCCCCCCCGCCAATGGCTCCGTCCCCCCGGCCGACAGCGGAGCCCGCCGCCACGGGTCACAATGTGGGCGTGAGTGATGGCCTGCCTTTGTCCGACCGTTCCGGCGCTTTCGACGCCTCCGGTGCCTTTGATGTCCCAGCGGTCTCCGCGGTTTCCGCCCGGTTGAGGGAGGCCCTCCTGGGGGCCGACTTCACCGCGGACGGGCTGCTCGAACTCCTGGGGGCGTCCGCGTACGCCGCCCTCGCGCGCAGCGAGACCGTGCCCGCGCTGCGGGCCACACGGGGCGATGGCGCCCTGGAGACACTCGTACGGCTCTTCCTGCTCCAGCGTTCCGTGCCGCACGCGCGCGTGGAGGGCGTTCTGCCGGTCGGTCTTCTCCTGGAGAGCGGTTGGCTCGTGGAGGACAAGGACGCGGACGGGGCGGGCGGACTGCGGGCGACCGTCGACGTACGGCCGTACGGAGGGCCCGACGGCGAGGACTGGTTCATCGTCTCCGACCTCGGGTGCGCGGTCGGCGGGGCCGGTGGCATCGGCAGCCGCGACGAAGGCGTGGTGCTCGGCGTCGGCGGTGCCTCCACGACGCTCGCCGGGATCACCGTGCGCACGCCGGTGGCCAGCGCCCTGGACGTGGGCACCGGCTCCGGCATCCAGGCCCTGCACGCCGCCCAGCACGCGACCCGGGTCACCGGGACCGACCTGAACCCGCGCGCCCTGCACTTCGCGCGGCTCACGCTCGCGCTCTCCGGGGCGCCGGAGGTGGACCTGCGCGAGGGCTCGCTGTACGAGCCGGTGGACGGCGAGACGTACGACCTGATCGTGTCGAACCCGCCGTTCGTGATCTCCCCGGGCGCCCGGCTCACGTATCGGGACGGCGGCATGGGCGGGGACGATCTGTGCCGCTCGATCGTTCAGCAGGCGGGGGCCAGGCTGAATGAAGGGGGGTACGCGCAGTTTCTCGCCAACTGGCAGCACGTGGACGGCGAGGAGTGGACGGATCGGGTCCGCTCCTGGGTGCCGCGAGGCTGTGACGCGTGGATCGTGCAGCGCGAGGTGCAGGACATCACGCAGTACGCGGAGCTGTGGCTGCGCGACGCCGGGGACCACCGCATGGACCCGGCCGAGTACGCGGCGCGCTACGACGCGTGGCTCGACGAGTTCGAGGCCCGCGGGACCAAGGGCGTCGGCTTCGGCTGGATCACCCTGCGCAAGTCCGGGGCCGCCGAGCCGTCCGTGACGATCGAGGAGTGGCCGCACCCCGTCGAACAGCCGCTCGGCGAGACGGTCCGGTCTCACTTCGCCCGCCAGGACTACCTGCGGACGCGCGACGACGCGGCGCTGCTCGCCGACCACTTCAGGCTCGCCGGTGAGGTCGTACAGGAGCAGGTCGGCCTGCCGGGCGCCGAGGACCCCGAGCACGTGGTGCTGCGCCAGAACCGGGGCATGCGCCGGGCGACCCGCGTGGACACGGTGGGCGCGGGCTTCGCGGGCGTGTGCGACGGCTCGCTCAGCGCCGGGCGCATCCTCGACGCCATCGCCCAGCTCATGGGCGAGGACCCGGTGGGTCTTCGCGACCGCACCCCGGCCCAGATCCGGCTCCTGGTGGAGCAGGGGTTCCTGGAGCCGGTGGTCGAGTAGGGCCGGGGTACGCCGCGAGGGCGCCATGGCGCCCGGGACGCGTACGGCTGGTGAGCGGTCTTTCTACGTAACGTGACGACCGGCCATCGCTGCCCGTGACCCATGGCCCCACCCACCCGGAGTCAGCCCTTCCGCGTTGGGAACCGGCCATTGTCCGCCCCGCCTCGCCGCCCGCCGTTCACCCGGACTTCGCGGTTCCGCCGCCTGGGCGTGCCAGCGTCCGCAACCGGGGCACCCAAGAGGGGGCCGTGGACCGGGACGGCACGGGAGGCCAGGCCATGGAGAGCGGACCAGCGATCTTCGCCGGGACGGTGTTCGCGCTGTTCGGGGCCGCACTGCTGCTGTGGACCGGGGCCCGGGTCGCCCACCGGGCGCCCGTGGCCCACGGCGTGCACCAGACCGCGGCCGCCACGCTGACCTCCTTGGCCGGCTTCGCCGCCCTGGCCCTGGCGGTGTGGTCCTTCACGCGCGCATGAGCCCGGTGTGGTCCTTCACGCGCGCGTGAACCCGGCCGACGCGCGCGTGAGCCCGACCGCGGAGCCCGTAAGACCGGCCGCCGAGCCCGTCGCGGGGCGTCCAGGCCCCGCCCCTTCCCCCACCAGGGACCCCGCCCCTCGCACCCCGTGAATCGGCCATCGGCCGCGTCCTCGAACGCCGGACGGGCTTGAATCGCGGCCGGTCAGGGCCCAGTGGCCAGCCCAGGCGGCAGGAATGGCGGTAGTCGGGTTACCGTTCGAGTGGCCGTTGCGGGCTTTTCCCGTTTGACACGGGGGCGGGATGTACCGTCACACTCCGCAGCGACAGCGCAACCGCAAGCGCCGTCACGGCGACCCCCCGGGGCGCCGTCCCCGCACTGCCTACCGAGCGTCGACCGGAGAGAAGAGCGAAGTTGTCCCCGACCAGCGAGACCGCACAGGGCGGCCGCCGACTCGTCATCGTCGAGTCCCCTGCCAAGGCGAAGACGATCAAGGGCTACCTCGGCCCCGGATACGTAGTCGAGGCGAGCGTCGGGCACATCCGTGACCTTCCCAACGGCGCCGCGGAGGTCCCCGAGAAGTACACGGGCGAGGTGCGCCGCCTCGGCGTGGACGTCGAGCATGACTTCCAGCCCATCTACGTCGTCAACGCCGACAAGAAGGCGCAGGTCAAGAAGCTCAAGGATCTCCTCAAGGAGTCCGACGAACTCTTCCTCGCCACCGATGAGGACCGCGAGGGCGAAGCCATCGCGTGGCACCTCCTCGAGGTCCTGAAGCCCAAGGTCCCCGTCAAGCGCATGGTGTTCCACGAGATCACCAAGGACGCGATCCAGGGTGCCGTCGCCAACCCGCGCGAGCTCAACAAGCGCATGGTCGACGCCCAGGAGACCCGCCGCATCCTCGACCGCCTGTACGGCTACGAGGTCTCGCCGGTGCTGTGGAAGAAGGTCATGCCGCGGCTCTCGGCGGGCCGCGTGCAGTCCGTCGCCACCCGGCTCGTCGTCGAGCGCGAGCGCGAGCGCATCGCCTTCCGCTCCGCCGAGTACTGGGACCTGACCGGAACCTTCGGCACCGGTCGCGCCGGTGATCTGAGCGACCCCTCGCAGCTGGTGGCCCGCCTCACCACGGTCGACGGCAAGCGCGTCGCCCAGGGCCGCGACTTCGACTCCGTCGGGCAGCTGAAGAGCCAGAACACGCTGCACCTGGACGAGGCGAACGCCCGCGCGCTCGCCGCCGCCCTGGAGAACACGGACTTCTCGGTCCGCTCCGTCGAGTCCAAGCCGTACCGCCGCTCTCCGTACGCGCCGTTCCGTACGACGACGATGCAGCAGGAGGCCTCGCGCAAGCTCGGCTTCGGCGCGAAGGCCACCATGCAGGTGGCCCAGAAGCTGTACGAGAACGGCTTCATCACCTATATGCGTACGGACTCCACGACGCTGTCCGACACCGCGGTCACGGCGGCGCGCACGCAGGTCACGCAGCTGTACGGCAGCGACTACCTGCCGGACAAGCCGCGCACGTACGCCGGGAAGGTCAAGAACGCGCAGGAGGCGCACGAGGCGATCCGCCCCTCGGGTGATCGTTTCCGCACGCCCGCCGAGACCGGTCTGACCGGCGACCAGTTCCGGCTCTACGAGCTGATCTGGAAGCGGACCGTCGCCTCCCAGATGAAGGACGCCACGGGCAACTCGGTCACCGTGAAGATCGGCGGCCGCACCGCCGACGGCCGGGACGCCGAGTTCAGCGCGTCCGGCAAGACCATCACCTTCCACGGCTTCCTCAAGGCCTACGTAGAGGGCGCCGACGACCCGAACGCCGAGCTGGACGACCGCGAGCGCCGTCTGCCGCAGGTCTCCGAGGGCGACGCGCTGTCCGCCGACGACATGTCCGTCGACGGCCACGCCACCAAGCCCCCGGCCCGCTACACCGAGGCCTCCCTGGTCAAGGAGCTCGAAGAGCGCGAGATCGGCCGCCCGTCGACGTACGCGTCGATCATCGGCACCATCCTGGACCGCGGCTACGTCTTCAAGAAGGGCACGGCCCTGGTGCCGTCCTTCCTCTCCTTCGCCGTGGTCAACCTCCTGGAGAAGCACTTCGGGCGGCTCGTCGACTACGACTTCACCGCCCGCATGGAGGACGACCTCGACCGCATCGCGCGCGGCGAGGCCCAGGCCGTGCCGTGGCTGCGGCGGTTCTACTTCGGCGAGGGCGACGGCACCGGGACGACCGGTGGCGCGGCGGACGCCGGGAACGGCGACGGCGACCACCTCGGCGGCCTCAAGGAGCTCGTCACCGACCTGGGCGCGATCGACGCCCGCGAGGTGTCGTCCTTCCCCGTAGGCGACGACATCGTGCTGCGCGTCGGCCGGTACGGCCCCTACGTAGAGCGCGGTGAGAAGGACTCCGAGAACCACCAGCGCGCGGACGTCCCGGACGACCTGGCTCCGGACGAGCTGACGGTCGCGTACGCGGAGGAGCTGCTCGCCAAGCCGAGCGGCGACTTCCAGCTCGGCACGGACCCCGAGACGGGCCGCGAGATCGTCGCCAAGGACGGCCGCTACGGCCCGTACGTCACCGAGGTGCTCCCCGAGGGCACCCCGAAGACCGGCAAGAACGCGGTCAAGCCGCGCACGGCCTCGCTCTTCAAGGCGATGTCCCTGGACACGGTGACCCTGGCGGACGCGCTCAAGCTGATGTCGCTGCCGCGCGTCGTCGGCACGGACGCCGAGGGCGTGGAGATCACCGCGCAGAACGGGCGCTACGGCCCGTACCTGAAGAAGGGCACGGACTCGCGCTCCCTGGAGACCGAGGACCAGCTCTTCACGATCACCCTCGACGAGGCCCTGGAGATCTACTCCAAGCCGAAGCAGCGCGGCCGCGCCGCCGCGAAGCCGCCGCTCAAGGAGCTCGGCGAGGACCCGGTCAGCGGCAAGCCCGTCGTCGTCAAGGACGGCCGCTTCGGCGCGTACGTGACGGACGGCGAGACCAACGCGACGCTGCGGGCGGCCGACTCCGTGGAGGACATCACCCCGGAGCGCGGCTACGAGCTCCTCGCGGAGAAGCGGGCCAAGGGCCCCGCGAAGAAGACCGCCAAGAAGGCGGTGAAGAAGGCTCCCGCGAAGAAGACGGCAGCCAAGAAGACCGCCGCCAAGAAAACGACGGCTAAGAAGACGGCCGCCAAGAAGACGACCACTACGAAGAAGGCCGTCGCCAAGAAGACGGCGACCGCCGAGGCCGCCGACTGACGTCGGAGCGGCCGGGCCCAGAGGGCCGGGCCCTGGACCGTCGGGTCCGAGTGTGACGTTTCGCGGTCCGGCACGTCAGGCTTCTGTGGACGGCGCCCGTATGTTCGGGCGTCGTCCCCGGGGACGACGGGCCTCCAGATAGGCTGGACGGATGACGCGTGCCGAGCAGCCACCCGCCACGTCCACGGCGCCCGACGACTCCCTGGTCGCGGATTCCCGCGAGCGTGCGGTGCGGGCCCTGCTGCGCGCACCGCAGCTGAAGCGGCTGTGGAGCGCGCACCTCGTCGGGAGCGTCGGTGACGCCCTGGCGCTGCTCGTGCTCGTCGTCCTCGGCCTGCAGGCGGCCATCGCGGACGGCTCGTTCGGCGGCGGCTACCGAGGCGTCGCGATCGCCGTCACCGCCGTCTTCGGGGCGCGCATCCTGGCGACGCTGCTCTTCGGAGCGGTGCTGCTCGGCCCCCTCACGTCCCTGACCTCGCCCGACGGGCCCCTGGACCGCCGCTGGACCATGGTCGGCGCCGACGGCGTGCGGGCCGCGCTGCTGATCTGCGCGCCCCTGTGGATCGACTGGACGCCGGACAGCGCGCTCGCCGTGCTCCTCGTCACCTCCTTCGTCGTCGGCGTCAGCGAGCGCTTCTGGACGGTCGCCCGCGAGAGCGCCGCGCCCGCGCTGCTGCCCATGCCGCCTCCGGAAGGCGCCGCCGTGCGCCCGCTGCCGGACCACATGGACGCCCTGCGGCGCCTTTCGCTGCGTACGGGATTCATCGCGCTGCCGCTGGCCGCGTTCGCGCTCGTCGCGGTCACGCTCGTCAGCAACCTGCTCGGCTCCGGAGTCGACTGGTTCGACCTGCACCAGGCGGGGCTCGCCGCGTTCTTCGCGGCCGGACTGTTCGCGGCGTCCGCGACGATCGTCTACGCCCTGCGCCTGCCCGGCACCCAGACCCCCCGCGCGCGAAGCCCCCTGGAGGGCCTGCGCAGGCCCCGTACGGGAAGCGGCGCCGACAAGGGCCGTACGGGCACCATCCCGCTGCTCGTCGCCGCCTGCGCCGCCGTCGCCGGAGCCGTCGCCTCGGCCGTCGCGGTCGCCGTGCTGCACGCCAAGGACCTGCAGGGCGGGCCCGTCACCTACGGCCTGTTCGTCTGCGCCCTGACCGGCGGCACCGTCGTCGGCATCCGGCTCGCCCCCGCGCTGCTGCCGTCCCTGTCGCGCCGCCGCCTGCTCGCCCTCGCGATCGCCCTGACCGGCGTCGCGCTGCTCGTGGCCGGGCTCGTGCCGGACCTGACGACCGTGCTCCTCATCCTGCTGCTCGCGGGCGTCGCGGCGGGCGTCGCCGCCAACACCGGGCACGCGCTGCTCGACCAGGAGGTCGAGGACTACCGCAGGGCGCGCACCACCGAGCACCTCCAGGCGGCCGTACGGCTCACCGTGGCGCTCGCCGCGCTCGTGGCACCGCTGCTCGCCGCCGTCATCGGGCCGCACCGCATGGCCAACGGCAAGTTCGTCTTCGACCACGGGGGCGCCTCCTTCACGCTGATGCTGGTCGGCGCGCTGCTGCTGCCCGTGGCCGCGCTCGTCCTCGCCAAGGCCGACGACCGGCAGGGCGTGCCGCTGCGCCACGACCTGCGGGACGCGCTGCGCGGCGGCGACGACCCGGTGCAGACGCCCGCCGACTCCGGCTTCTTCATCGCCCTGGAGGGCGGCGACGGAGCGGGCAAGTCCACACAGGCCGAGGCGCTCGCCGACTGGATCCGCGGCAAGGGCCACGAGGTCGTCGTCACGCGCGAGCCGGGCGCCACGCCGGTCGGCAAGCGGCTGCGGTCGATCCTCCTGGACGTGTCGTCGGCCGGTCTCTCGCACCGCGCGGAGGCACTGCTGTACGCGGCCGACCGCGCGGAGCACGTCGACACCGTCGTGCGGCCCGCCCTCGCGCGCGGGGCCGTGGTGATCTCCGACCGGTACATCGACTCGTCCGTGGCCTACCAGGGCGCGGGCCGCGACCTGTCGCCCACCGAGGTGGCCCGCATCAACCGCTGGGCGACCGGCGGCCTCGTACCGCATCTGACCGTCCTGCTCGACGTGGCGCCCGAGGCGGCCCGCGAGCGCTTCACCGAGGCGCCCGACCGCCTGGAGTCCGAGCCCGCCGAGTTCCACGCGCGCGTGCGCTCCGGTTTCCTCACGCTGGCCGCCGCCGACCCCGGGCGGTACCTGGTCGTCGACGCCGCCCAGGAGCCGGAGGCGGTCACCACCGTCATCCGGCACCGCCTCGACGTCGTCCTGCCGCTCTCCGAAGCCGAGGTCAAGGCCCAGGAAGAGGCCCGCCGCAAGGCCGAGGAGGAGGCGCGGCGCCGCGCCGAGGAGGAAGCGGCCCGCAAGGCCGAGGAGGAGCGCAAGGAGCGCGAACGCCAGGAGCAGCTCGCCAAGCTGCGCGCCGAGGAGGAAGAGCGCAAGCGGCGCGAGCTGGAGGAGGCCCAGCGTCGCGAGGCCGAGCGCCAGGCCGAGGAGGCCCGGCAGCGCGCCGAGGAGGCCCGCCGGAAGGCCGAGGAGGAGCGCGCCCGGCGCCTCGCCGAGGAACAGGCGCGGGCCGCCGAGGAGGAGCGTCGCCGCCGCGAGGCCGAGGAGGAGGCGCGGCTGCGCGCCGAGGCGGAGGAGCGGCGCCTGGAGAAGCAGCGCAAGGCGGAGGAGGCGCTGCGTCGGGCGGAGGAGGCGCGACGCCTCGCGGAGGCGGCCGAGGCCGCGACGGCGATGCGGACGCCCCCGCCGCCGCCTCCGGTCAAGGCACCGGCCCCGGCGGCACCGCCCGCCCCGCCGGAGTCGCCGAAGCCGCCGCGGTTGTCGAAGTCGCCGGACGCGCCCGCCGCCTCCACCGCGCCCACGACACCCGCCATGCCCGACAACGAGACCACCGTCCTGACGCCGGTCGTGGACCCGAACGCGGCGCGCCCGGCCGACGAGACGGCGAAGCTGCCCCGGGTCACCGAGGGCGGAGCCGCTGGTGCCGCCGGTTCCTCTGGTTCCGGTGCCGCCGATGAGACCGCTGTGCTTCCGCAGGTGCGTGTGCTTGGTGCGGCGGACGAGACGGCGGTGCTTCCGCAGGTACGGGAGGACGGCGGCGGCGCGGCGCGTGCTGACGTGTCGGACAAGGTGCCGCCCGGCTACTTCCGCGACGAGCGTCCGGCGCGGGGCGGCGACGTCGGTCCGAACGAGCGTACGCGCGAGCTTCCCCAGGTCGACGAGCACGGCGTCCCGCGCCGCGCCCGCTCCGACTGGGCGGAGGAGACGCCGCTGGACGACCTGCCGTCGCTCGCGGACGAACTGCTCGGCGGGGCGCGCGAGGACGAGCCGGAGGACGGCGGCGGGCGGCAGCGCTGACACCTGGCTCGGGTGGCGGGCGGCAGCGCTGACACCCGGGCTCGGGCGGCGCGCTGTT
The DNA here is from genome assembly GCF_056435225.1 of Streptomyces sp. NPDC043996. Lineage (NCBI taxonomy): Bacteria > Bacillati > Actinomycetota > Actinomycetes > Kitasatosporales > Streptomycetaceae > Streptomyces > Streptomyces sp. NPDC043996. The sequence goes on from NZ_JBWKEY010000014.1 coordinate 190,260, forward strand.
GACCGTACGACGGCGTGAAAGCCCAGGTCACCACGGTCGCGGGCGGCGTTGTCAGTGCCGTGCCCCACAATGATTTCCGACAGCGCGGCACGTGACGCGGCAGCAAGGCGAAGGCGGTGACCCATGCCGGTATGGGACGACCTGGTGGGCCAGGAGAAGGTGAGCGAGCAGCTCGCGGCCGCCGCGCGGGACGCCGACACCCTGGTCACCGCCGTCGGCACGGACGCGCCGCCGCCCGAGTCGTCGAAGATGACGCACGCCTGGCTGTTCACCGGCCCGCCCGGCTCCGGCCGTGCCGACGCCGCCCGTGCCTTCGCCGCCGCCCTGCAGTGCGTGAGCCCGGACCGCGCGCTCGGCGGCGAACCCGGCTGCGGCTTCTGCGACGGCTGCCACACGAGTCTGATCGGTACGCACGCGGACGTGGAGGTCATCCGCACCGACCTGCTGTCGATCGGCGTCAAGGAGACCCGTGAGCTGGTCCGCCGCGCCCAGCTCTCGCCCGCCGGGGGCCGCTGGCAGGTCATCGTCATGGAGGACGCCGACCGCCTCACCGAAGGCGCGGGGAACGTCCTCCTGAAGGCCGTCGAGGAGCCCGCCCCCCGCACGGTGTGGCTGCTCTGCGCGCCCTCCCTGGAGGACGTGCTGCCCACGATCCGCTCCCGCTGCCGCCACCTGACGCTGCGCACCCCGTCGGTGGCCGCCGTCGCCGACATGCTGGTGCGGCGCGACGGCATCGAGCCGGAGGCCGCCGCGGCCGCCGCCCGCGCCACCCAGGGCCACATCGCGCGCGCCCGCAGCCTCGCGACCGACGAGCGCGCGCGCCAGCGCCGGGCCGCCGTCCTCAAGCTGCCGCTGCGCGTCGAGGAGATCGGCGGCTGCCTGAAGGCCGCCCAGGAGCTGATCGACACGGCCGCCGATGAGGCCAAGCAGGTCGCCGAGGACGTGGACGCCAAGGAGACCGAGGACCTGAAGACGGCGCTCGGCGCGGCCCAGGGCGGCCGGATGCCGCGCGGCACGGCGGGCGTGATGAAGGAGCTAGAGGACAAGCAGAAGCGCCGCAGGACCCGCACCCAGCGCGACAGCCTCGACCTGGCGCTCATCGACCTGACCGGGGTCTACCGGGACGTGCTGGCCCTCCAGTTGGGCTCCCGGGTGCCCCTCGCCAACACGGAGGTGCAGGACATGGTGGAGCGGATAGCGCGCGGTACGACGCCGGAGTCGACGCTGCGCCGCATCGAGGCCATCGGCGCGTGCCGCACGGCGCTGGACCGCAACGTGGCGCCGCTGCTTGCGGTGGAGGCGATGACGGTGGCACTGCGGGCGGGGTGAGCGGGGCGCTTGCGTTGGCGGGGTTGGGGGTCGGGCTGGGCTGGGGGTCGGGCTGGGCTTGGCGGGGTTGGGCGTTGGGCTTGGTTGGGCTGGGCGTCGGTCTTGCTCCGGCTGGGCTGGGCGTTGCGCTGGGCTTGGCGGGGTTGGGCGTTGGGCTGGGCTTGGTTGGGTTGGGCGTCGGGCTGGCCTTGGCTGGGTTGGGCGTTGCGCTGGGCTCGGCTGGGCTGGGCGTCGGACTTGCTCCGGCTGGGCTGGGCGTCGGGCTGGCCTTGGCTGGGCTGGGCCCCGCACTCGCTCCGGCTGGGCTGAGCCCCAGGCTCGCCTTGGCCGGGCTGGGCCCCCGCACTCGCTCCGGCCGAGCTGGGCCCGTACTTGCCTTGGCCGGGCCGGGCCCCGCACTCGCCCTGGCCGGGCCGAGCCCCGCTCCGCCCCTGCCGGGCTGAGAGGCCCGCAGCCACCCCCCCCGCCCCCCGGTCCCTCCGACGCCCCCAGCCCCTGTCGCTGCCCGCCAGCTCCTCCCCTCGCCCCTCGCCCCTCGCCAGGCCGAATCACCCATACGGGCACGCATGGTGATCGTTCCAACGCCGAGCGTTACGCTCGCGTGATGGAGACCACCCGTCACGCCGGAGCCCCCCGCCCCGTGGGCCGCCTCCGGCGCTCCCGCCTCCGCCGGGGCGGCCTCGCGCTGCTCGCCGCCGGACTGCTCATCTCCGGCTGCTCGTCGGGCGGTTCGGCGGCGGACGTCGCCATGGCCGCGCAGCCCCGGGCCACGCCGAAGGAGCTGGCGTCGTACTACGCGCAGAAGCCGCGCTGGCGCGCGTGCGGGGTGCCGGACTTCGAGTGCGCGACGCTGCGGGCGCCCCGGGACTACGCCGAGCCCGGCGCGGGCGACCTGCGCCTCGCGGTGTCCCGCAAGCAGGCCACCGGCAAGCGGGCCGACCGCCTCGGCTCGCTCCTGGTCAACCCGGGCGGACCCGGGGGCTCCGCGATCGGCTACCTCCAGTCGTACGCGGCGCTCGGCTACCCCGAGAAGATCCGCGCCCGGTACGACATGGTGGCGGTGGACCCGCGCGGCGTCGCCCGCAGCGAGCCCGTTACCTGCCTCGACGACCGTCAGATGGACGCGTACACGCAGACGGACGTGACCCCTGACGACAAGGCGGAGACCGCCCAACTGACCGCTTCGTACAAGAAGTTCACGGAGGGCTGTGCGAAGCGCGCGGGCGACCTCCTGCCGCACGTGTCCACGGCGGAGGCGGCCCGCGACATGGACATCGTGCGGGCCGCCCTGGGTGACGCGAAGCTGACGTACGTGGGGGCGTCGTACGGCACGTTCCTCGGCGCGACGTACGCCGGGCTCTTCCCCGACCGCGTGGGCCGCCTGGTCCTGGACGGCGCGATGGACCCCTCCCTGACGGCCCGGCGCATGACCCGCGACCAGACGGAGGGCTTCGAGACGGCGTTCCAGTCCTTCGCGAAGGACTGCGTACGGCAGTCCGACTGCCCCCTGGGCCGCAAGGACCCCGCGGACGCGGGCAAGCGCCTGAAGGCCTTCTTCACCAGCCTCGACCGCGACCCGATCGCCGCGGGCGACCCGGGCCCCTCCGGCGGCCGCGAGCTGGGCGAGGCGCTCGCGACGACGGGTGTGATCGCCGCGATGTACGACGAGTCGGCCTGGCCCCAGCTGCGCGACGCCCTCACCGCGGCCCTGCGCAACCGCGACGGCTCCGCCCTCCTCTCGCTCTCCGACAGCTACTACGAGCGCGACGGCGACGGCGCCTACTCGAACCTGATGTACGCCAACGCCGCCGTGAACTGCCTCGACCTGCCCCCGGCCTTCACCTCTCCCCAGGACGTCCAGGACGCCCTGCCCGAGTTCCGGAAGATCTCCCCGGTCTTCGGCGAGGGCCTGGCCTGGTCGGCCCTGAACTGCGCGTACTGGCCCACCAAGGCCACCGGTGAGCCCCGCCGCATCGAGGCCAAGGGTGCCGCCCCGATCCTCGTGACCGGCACCACCCGCGACCCCGCCACCCCCTACCGCTGGGCCGAGGCCCTCGCCTCCCAGCTCTCCTCGGCCCGCCTCCTCACCTACGAGGGCGACGGCCACACGGCGTACGGACGGGGCAGCCGCTGCGTCGACGACACGATCAACACGTACCTCCTGGAGGGCCGCACCCCCCAGCACGCCAAGCGCTGCACGTAACCCCAGCTCACACCCCTCCGCGCCCCCGCGCGGAGGGGTGTACGGAGCACCCCCGGAAACTGTGTAGACTTGCTGACGTTGCTGATCGCACCATAGGTGCGGGACGCGCGCCGCCTTAGCTCAGATGGCCAGAGCAACGCACTCGTAATGCGTAGGTCTCGGGTTCGAATCCCGAAGGCGGCTCATCTGGAACCCCAGGTCAGAACGATTCTGACCTGGGGTTTTCTCGTTCCATGGACGCATCTGCGGCGCCGGCGTGAGGCCGTCGTCCTCGGCGGCGTCGCCGAAGACGTCGGCCTCTGTCGGCGCCCACCCATCCGCTCGAACACGTCGCTCCTTGCCCGCCTGCCCGGGGGATGCTTCGCGGCCTGGGCTCAGGGACCCGGTGGGGAGTCGTGCAACCAGGTCGCGATGTCCCTCAGTTCATCGCGGTACAGGCGTTCCGGGGTCGTGGTCTGGGGGTGGAGGAGGCCGTCGATTTCCAGGGTGACCAGGCCGTGCATGCGGCCCCAGAGGCGGAGGGAGCGCGCCAGGGTTTCGGGGGTGAGGGTGGGGAAGGCGGCGCGGGCGACCTTGGTGAAGGCGGGGGCGAAGTCGGTCCAGGTGTATGGGGGGTTGGTGGGGGTGGAGGGGGTGGGAGGGGCCGTGGTGGCGATTTCTACTATGCCTAGGCATAGGTCGTATTCCGCCTCTGTGGTGTCGGCGGTGTCGGCGTGCGGGCTGCGGCCGCTGAACAGGAGGCGGAACTCCTGCGGGTGTGCGAGCGCCCACTCCCGGTACGCGAGCCCGTGCGCCACGGCGCGGCCCGCCGGGTCCGGGGCGCTGTCGCGGGCCTCGCGCAGCCGCGCGGCGAGCGCGCGGTAGGCGTCGGCGGCGAGCGCCGCGAGCAGGGCCTCGCGGGTGTCGAAGTAGCTGTAGAAGGTGCCGGGCGCCATGCCCATGTCCCGCGCGATGCCGCGCAGCGCGACGGCGTCGGCGCCGCCCTCCGTCAGGTGCCGCAGGGCGGTCGCCTTGATCTCGGCCGTGGTCTGGGCGCGGTGGCGCGCGCGTCTGCTCGCGGGGGCGCCATCCGTGGGAGGTGTCATACGGACATGGTACGGCGGGTAAAGATTGAACAGTGTTTGGAGATTGGTCGGTGTTCGGATTATGGTTCTGGTGTGCGGCGCCGCCGGGCGCCGACTGCTGAGTGCCGACTGTTGAGTGCTGAGTACTGAGTGCGGACCGGGGGCCTATCTGGTGCTTTCTGGCGCCGTGCCGTGCCGTGCTGTGCTGTGCCGTCGTCTTTGGCAGAAGTAGAAGAAGAGTCGTTGGAGGCTTGTTGTGGCTGCGTACGCGTATGGGGCAGGGCCCATCAAGGGGTACGGCGTCGGGCCGGTTCCCATGGAGGCTGCGTTCACGTCCGACTTTCCGCTCGCGGACGGCGTCGGTGTGCAGGAGATCGTCGACAAGCAGGAGGTGGAGCGGCGCGTCATGGACGCCCGTCCGGGGATGTACGCGAAGTACATGCCGAGCCGGTTCGAGCCGTTCGGCGGGACGCACTTCACCGGTGGGCGGTACCTCTTCGAGACGTGGCGGGACGTCCTCGACTACGAGCGGTTCACCAGTGAGGAGCTGGAGTTCGAGCCGGGCGTGAAGTTCTGGAGCCGACCGTTCTTCCTGAACGTGGAGCGGTACGTGTGGCGGGTCGTCGGCGCGCACAACTTCACGCCGCTCGATGACCACCACGTCAGCCGGTTCGAGCGGTTCCGGTACGAGGGGGACGCCGAGGGCGCGCTCGACGGGGTCTGGGCGTCCGTGCGGGACGAGGCCGAGGCGCGCGGGCTCGGCGGTGTCTGGCTGCTGCACCAGCCCGAGCACCGGCTCATCGGACTGCACACCATCGCGTCGCGCAACGATGACCTGGAGCGCGGCGAATCCCTGGGCGCGCTGCTGCCCGCACCGCTGCGGGCCGAGCCCGTCTTCGACCGGGTCAGCGCGATCCTCTCGCTGTGGCTGCCGAAGTCGCGCGAGGCGGGCGGGGCGCCCTCGGCGTACCCGATGTCGGCGCCCCTTCCGCTGCCGACGGTGGCTCCGCAGGAGGTGTAGCCGCGCTGTCAGTGGCGCCCACTACGGTCCTTGCCCGTGACCGAAGAGAGCTATCTGACCAAGACCCGCGCCTCCTACGACGCCCTCGCGCCCACCGTCCACGAGCGGTGGCGCGCGGAGGTGGACGCCTGTCCGCTGACCCGCGCCACGCTCGGCGCCTACGCCGAGCTGGTGCGGGACGCGGGCGCCGGGGAGGTCGTCGACATCGGCTGCGGCACCGGGCACGTCACCGCGCACCTGGCCTCGCTCGGCCTGCGGATACGGGGCGTCGACCTGTCGCCCGGCATGCTCGCCCAGGCCCGCGCCGCCTATCCCCGGCTGCGGTTCGACGAGGGCTCGATGACCGGGCTCGACGTCCCGGACGGCTCCCTCGGCGGCCTGGTCGCCTGGTACTCGACGATCCACGTCCCGGCGGCCGACCTGCCGAAGGTCTTCGCCGGGTTCCATAGCGCGCTCGTTCCCGGCGCCCCGCTCCTGCTCGGCTTCCAGGCCGGGGACGGGCTTCGCCACTTCGACGAGGCCTTCGGCCACGACGTCGACCTCGACTTCCACCGCCGGCGGCCGGACTGGATCGCGGACCAGCTGCGCGAGGCGGGGTTCGCCCTGACCGCGCAGCTGGTCCGCGAGCCGTACGAGGGGGAGCTCACTCAGCACGCGCACGTGCTCGCGGCGCGGCCTGTCGAGAGAGTTGCTGAGGGAGCCGCCGGGGGAGTCGTCGAGGGAGCTACAGCCACACCCCGGTGAGGAAGGGGTAGGCGTCGCCCAGCCTGGCCGGGCCGTGCACGAGCTTGCCCTCGGTGACGACCGCGAACTCCTCGCCCTTGACGAGGAGGAAGTGCATCTCGTCGTCCACGGCGTACGAGGTCGCGGTGTCCAGCTCCCGCTGGAACGCGGCCGGGGCGTGCGGCAGCCGGACCTCCGTGGCCGGGGGCGCGAACGTCGCGTCGACGCGCACCACGGTGGTGTCCGTGAACAGGGCCACCGTGGTGCCCTGGGCGTCGGCGATGGTGGCCGCGCGGACCCGGGCGTCCGGCGGAAGGAGCTCCGCCAGGCCCACCGGCGTGGTGCTCGCCGAGCGCTCCGAGAACTCCCAGGCGCGTTCCTGGACGATGCCCACATGGGAGTGGCCGCTGTGCTTGCGGGCGGTCAGGACGTCCTCGTAGCCGCCGAGGAAGCCCTCGGGCAGGCGCGGGAACTGCTCGCTGATCTTCTTGGGGCCGGCCTCGATGCCGTGCCGCTGCGAGAAGCGGATGAACTCGTCGCCGCGGAAGCCGTCGAACCGCAGGTAGGGCGCCTTCGGGTCCGGCACGACCTTCGCCATCGTCTCGAAGACGCCGCCGCCCGCGTCCAGGACGCCCTTCGTCAGGCCGGTGAGACCCGTGAGCGCGGCGCCGATCGCGCCGCCGCGGCCCGATACGACGCTCGCCGTCAGCGCGTCGAAGCCCTTGGCCGCGCCGAGCGCGGGGGCGCGCTCCAGGCGCCACAGCTGGGTGCCGCGGTCCTGCTCGCCGAGGGGGTTCGCCTGCTCCAGGTGCGCGCCCGTCTGGTGGCCTTCGCCGCGCACCGCCAGGTTCTTGCCGCTGTTGACGTTCCGCCACACATAGACGTCGTCGGCCGTGGGCTCCGGGCGCCACAGCTGGGACACCAGCAGGTCGTCGCGGGACTCCGCGGGGCACTGCTGCACGGCTGCGCCCGCGCGGTCGCGGCCCGCCATGATGTCGATCCGCAGCGTGCTCCGTACGTTCTGGATGGTCCAGGCGCCCTCGCGGGCCGCGTTCGGGCGGATGTGCCACAGCTGGGCGTGGCGGGCCTGGCCGTCTTCGGCTCGGCGCTCCTCCAGTACGACCTTCGCGCCCTGCTTCTCGCCCGCGCCCGGTCGTACGGTGGCGTAGGTGCCGGTTGCCTCGTTCCTGATGAAGTAGACGCCCTCGGACAGTGCCGTTGTGTCTGTCATGTCTGCCTCCCGGAAGTGGGGGAGTCAGCCTAGGAGGGGGGCGGGGGGTTCCGATACGGGACGGTTTCGGACGTTATTCACCTCTCAACCAGGGGGGTGGTTCCGCGTGGGCCCTCGCGGGGCGCCCCAGGCCCGCCCCTTCCCGAACCGGGGGCTGCCGCCCCCGGGCCCCCGGCTCAACCGCATTGGCGCTTCGCGCCTCGTCCTCAAACGCCGGACGGGCTGGATCTCCGCGCTTGCGCGCTTGTCCTCAAACGCCGGACGGGCTGGAACCTCGCGCCTCGTCCTCTAGCGCCGGACGGGCTGGGACTTCGTGCCTGGCCCTCGCTACCACTCATTGTTGTAGCGCTCCGACTTTCGGCGGAGCCACGCGGCTAGTTCCTTGCGTTCCTTGGAGTTGGCGGGGCGTAGGTCCACCGCTCGTACCGTTCCTATGAAGTGGATGAAACGGACCCGGCGGTGTTCGCCGTCGACGCCGAGGACCTTTCCGGGGCCGTAGACGTCGATGGTGGAGTGGGCGACGAACGCGTCGCGGCCGTGGGCGGGGCGTGCTGTTGCCATGAGAAGGCCTTTCGCTCGGTGTGGCTTTCCGGCCACACACTGCGCAGGTCGTGGTTAGGCTCGCCAGAGGTCGCGGGGTGACAACTGCTGTGACACGGGGGGTAGTTGAGCATGGCAATTGTGGACAATCCGGAATCACGTCTCCGATACGGTGAGGAGCTGCGGGCGCGTCGCGAAGCCGCCGGGCTCACTCAGGAAGAGCTGAGCGTCCGGGCGATCATGTCGCGTACGCACATCGCGCACATCGAGGCGGGCCGCCGTCGTCCCAATGTGGATGACGCCCGTCGATTGGACGTGGCGCTGGAGGCGGGTGGGGTCTTCGTACGGTTCCTGCCCGCGTCCGCCGGGCGCAAGGTGGCCGAACACTTTGAGGATGCAAAGGAGTTTGAGCAGCAGGCGACGGTGATTCGCGAGTACGCGTCGGAATCCGTTCCCGGGATTCTGCAGACGGCCGGATACGCGAGGGCGCTGTTCCGGATGGGCTTTCCGCCGATGTCGCCGGAGGAGTGTGACAGGGCCGTCGACACACGCCTCGCGCGGGCGCGCATTCTTGACGACATCAAGACGCCGGTGGTGTGGGCCCTGTTGAACGAGGCGGTGCTGCGGCGTCCCGTTGGTGGCGCCGCCGTGATGGCGGAGCAGCTGCGGCATATCGTGGAGTTGGGGGAGCGCCGCCGAGTGCTGCCGTATGTCCTTCCGTTCGGAGCGGGCGCGCACGCGCTGATGGAAGGCATGGTCTCGCTGATGTGGTTCGAGGACCTGCCTCCGGTCGTCTACGTGGAAGGGTGGCGGACGGGGAAGGTCTGGGACTCCCCGTCAGTAGTGCAGCAGTGTTTGGCCGCTTACGATCTCGCCCTGGGCGATGCACTGCCGTGGCGCGAGTCGCTCGCCGTCATGAGGTCCGTCGCGGAGGAATACGAGCATGAGCCCCAGTGAACACGTTCTCCCGGACTCCTCGGTCCTGCGGGCCTGGCGCAGGTCCACCCACAGCGGGCCCAACGAGGGAAGCTGCCTGGAGGTCAGCGACGCCTGCCCGCGGGCGCGCGGCGCCCGCCCTCCGGCCCCCGTCCCCGTCCGCGACAGCAAGGACCCCCGCGGCCCGGCCCTCGTCTTCGCCGCCCCCGCGTGGGCGGCCTTCGTCGGCGCGGTCCGCGGTGGCTGTCTTTGATCCAAGGGGCCTCGGGGAGTGGGTGAGGGGTGCTAGCGGTCCAGGTACGCGAGTACCGCCAGCACCCGGCGGTTGTCCGTCTCCGACTGCGGCAGGGCCAGCTTCGTGAAGATGTTGCCCACGTGCTTGGCGACCGCCTTCTCCGTCACGAACAGGGCTTCCGCGATGCCCGCGTTGGAGCGGCCCTGCGCCAGGCACTCCAGGACCTCGCGCTCGCGCGGGGTCAGCGTGCCCAGGGGCTCGTCGCGGGCGCGGCCCCCGAGCAGCTTGGAGACGACCTCGGGGTCCATGGCGGTGCCGCCGCCCGCGACGCGCTCGATGGTGGCGATGAACTCGGCGCCGTTCGACACGCGTTCCTTCAGGACGTAGCCGACGCCCTCCGTGCCCGTCGCCAGCAACTCGTGCGCGTACAAGGGCTCCACGTACTGGGACAGGAGCAGGACCGGCAGGCCGGGGACCTCGGTGCGGGCGGCGACCGCCGCGCGCAGGCCCTCGTCGGAGAACGCGGGCGGCAGCCGGACGTCGACCACGGCGACGTCGGGACGGTGGCCGATGAGCGCGGGGAGCAGGTCCGGGCCGTTGTCGACGGCGGCGACGACCTCGTGGCCGAAGGCCCGCAGGAGCCGGGTGACGCCGTCCCTCAGCAGGAAGTGGTCTTCGGCGAGGACAACGCGCACGGCACCTCCATGGTCACCAGGGTCGGCCCGCCGACGGGGCTGTTCACGGCGAGGACGCCGTCGAAGTGCGCGAGGCGGCGCTCCACGCCCCGCAGCCCGGTGCCCGTGGCGACATCGGCGCCGCCCTGGCCGTCGTCGGTGACCGTGACGCGCAGGGCGCCGCCCTCGTGCCGCAGGTCGAGCCAGCAGCGCTCGCCGCCGGAGTGCTTGGCGGCGTTGGTGAGCAGCTCGGAGACCGCGAAGTAGACGGCGGACTCGACCGGGGGCTCGGGGCGGGCGGGCAGGTCGATCTCGACCTCGGTGCGCAGCGGGCAGATCATCGCGAGGGAGCGTACGGCATCGCCGAGTCCGCGGTCGGCCAGGATCGGCGGATGGATGCCCTTGACCAGGTCCCGCAGCTCCTTGAGGGCGGCGGTGGAGGACTCGCGGACCTCCGCGAGCAGGTCGCGCGCGGCCTCCGGATTGGTCACCAGGAGGTGCTCGGCGGCGTCGAGGGTCATGCCCATCGCGACCAGACGGGCCTGCGCGCCGTCGTGCAAGTCCCGCTCGATGCGCTGGATTTCGGCCATTTGCGTGTCGACGGCGTCGGACCGGCTCGACTTCAGGTGCTCGACGCGCGCCGCGAGCAGCTCCGCCTCGCTCGGCGCGAGCATGACGCGCAGATAGCGGGCGTGCCGGGTGAGCAGGCGCGGCCCCGACCAGAGGGCGAGCGGGAACGCGGCGAGGGCGAGCACGCCCGCGAGGACCGCCGTCACCTCGTCGTAGACGGGGATGAACAGGTACCACAGGCTGCCCCAGTCCTCCGCCGCGCTCGGTCCGTACAGCGCGGTCAGCGCGCCCCACACGCCGCTGAGCAGCAGCAGGAGCGGTACGACGGTGAGCGCGCCGCCGAGGTAGGGGTCGAGGGTGGTCCAGCGCCAGTCGCGGTGGACCTGGTTGCCCTTGTCGAGCAGCTGCGCCCGCAGCGCCTCGGCCCCGCCGGTCGCGGGGAGTTCGGCGTACGGGGCCGGGATGTCGACGCCGGACCAGCGGGCCGCGAGCGCGCGCTGGCGGTCGGCGAGGTCGCGCGTCGCCCGGACCGCCCCGGGCAGCAGCCGCAGGCCCACGGGGTTGCGGAGTTCGGCGTACACGACCCCGAGCCACAGCGAGAGCCACAGCGCGCGCCAGGAGAGGAGCCACAGCGTCACGCAGCGGCGGAAGCCGGTCAGGCCCGAGGCGGTCGGGCCCGAGGCGGTCGGGCCTGAAGCGGTCGGTGCCGGTGCGGCCGGGGAGTCTTTGCCGTGGGGCGCCGCGGGCTGCTGCCGTAGGGGGTTCATGGATTCATTATTGGAGCGGCGGTGGCCCGAAGTCGGTGGTAAAAACTCCCCTCTTCGCCCGCGGGCCGCCGCGGGCATTATCGGAGCAGGAGCTTCCGGATCGCGTCCGTGACCCGCTCCGGTGCCTCCTCCGCCATGAAGTGGCCGCACGGCACCGTCTCGTGGGCGAGGTCAGGGGCCCAGCGGCGCCACAGGCCCGCCGCGTCGAAGCCGAGGGCCGCGCCCCAGTCCTGCTGGAGGACCGTCACCGGCATCCGCAGGCCCCGCCCGGCCAGGCGGTCCGCCGTGTCGTGCTCGACGTCCGCGGCCGCCGACGCGCGGAAGTCGGCCACGATGGACGGCACGGCCTCGCGGCAGGCCGCCAGGTACGCGGCCCGTACGTGGTCGGGGATCGCCGTCGCGTCCTTGGCCCACGCGTCGAGGAAGTGGCCGAAGAACGCGTCCGGGTCGGCGGCGATCATCCGCTCGGGGAGGCCGGGCGGCTGCGCCATCAGGTACAGGTGGAAGCCGACGGCCCCCGTCGTGCCGCGCATCACGTCCCACATGTCGAGCGTCGGCAGCACGTCGAGGGACAGCAGGTGCGTGACCGCTTCCGGGTGGTCAAGGCCCGCGCGGATCGCCACGAGGGCGCCCCGGTCGTGCCCGGCGAGCGCGAACCGCTCGTGCCCGAGCGCGCGGGCCAGGGCCACCACGTCCGCCGCCATGGTGCGTTTGGCGTACGTCTGCCCGTCCGCGGCCTCGGCCGGTTTGTCGCTGGCGCCGTAGCCGCGCAGGTCGGGGCAGATGACGGTGTGGTCGGCCGCGAGGTCCCGCGCCACGTGGCGCCACATGAGGCGGGTCTGCGGGAAGCCGTGGAGCAGGACGACCGGGCTGCCGGACGGATTGCCGCCGACGACGGCCGCGAGGTGGACGCCCGCGGCGCCCTCGTCGGTGACGGGGACGCGGTGACGGGAGAAGCCCTCGAAGCTTTCGATGCCCTCGATGCCGTCAAAGCCTTCGACGCCTTCGACGCCTTCGATGCCTTCGATGCCTTCGGCGTGGGGTTCGGTGGGGGTGCTGTGTGTCATGCCCTCAGCCTGCGGGGCGCGGATCAGCGCTGGATCAGCACGCGCTGAGCGGTGTCCGCCGAGCGGGTACGTTGAGGGGGTGCCGGAGCGGGACGACGAGGAGAACGCGACGTCAGGGGCCGTGTCAGGGGCCGTGCCGGAGGCGGTGACCCTGGACGTGCTCGGGCCGCTGCGCGCCCGCGACGCGCGGGGGCGCGAGCTCGGCCTCAAGGGCCCCCGGCACCGCGCCGTCCTCGCCCGGCTCCTCATCGCCCGCCGCCGTACGGTGCCCGTGGCCCGGCTCGTCGACGACCTGTGGGACGAGCCGCCGCCGACCGCCGTCGGCACCGTCCGCACCTTCGTGGGCGCGCTCCGCAAAGCCCTCGAACCCGGCAGGGAGCGGCGCGCGCCCGCCCGGCTCCTGGTGACGTCCGGGCCCGGGTACGCGCTGCTCGCCGCGCCGGACGCCGTGGACGCGTGGCGGTTCGAGACGGCCGTACGGGACGCGGGGCGGCTCCTGGACCCCGGGTCCCCGGAGCCCGAGGCCGCGCTCACCGCCCTGGACGAGGCGCTCGCCCTGTGGCGCGGGCCCGCTTACGTCGAGTGGGCCGACACCGACTGGGCCCGCGCGGAGGTCGCCCGCCTGGACGGGCTCCGCCTGCTCGCCGTGGAGCGCCGGGCCCGCGCGGCGCTGTCCCTGGGGCGCGCCGCGGAGGTAGCCCTCGACTTGGAGCCCCACGTCGAGGCCCACCCCTGGCGCGAGGAGGCGTGGCAGCTCCTGGCCCTGTCCCTGTACCGCGCGGGCCGCCAGGGCGACGCCCTCGCGACCCTGCGCAGGGCACGGGAGACCCTGGCGGGAGAGCTGGGCCTTGACCCGGGGGACGGCATCCGGCGCCTGGAAGGGGAGATCCTGGCGCAGCGGGTGCCGGGGGCGCCGGAGGTGCGGGCGGGCGGGGTTTCCCGGGCGGCGGCGGAGCCGGTCGGTCCGGACGCGCCCGGCGGTGCCGCACTGATCGGGCGCGACGCTGAGCTCGCCGCGCTCGAAGCCGCCGCGCACGCGGCCACCCGTACCGGACGGCTCACCCTCGCCCTGCTCTCCGGCGACGCGGGCGCGGGCAAGACCGCCCTCGCCCGTGAGCTGACCGGACGCCTCGGCGCGGCGCGCTGGACGACGGCCTGGGGGCGCGTACCGGAGGGCGGCGGCGCCCCGGCGGCGTGGGCCTGGACGGAGCTGCTCGGTGAACTCGGGCTCCCGGCCCGGGACGCGGAGGCGCTCGGGGCTGGGGCGGACCCCGCCGGGGCGGGGCTGCGGCGGTCGCGGTGGGTGGCCGGGCAGCTCGTCGGGCTCGCCCCGCGCGAGCGGCCGCTGCTGCTGGTCCTCGACGATCTGCACGGGGCCGACGAGGAGACCCTCGACCTCCTCGCCGCCCTGACGGCGGCCCCGCCCGCGCGGCCCGTGCTCGCCGTCGGCACCTACCGTGACACCGAAGTGCCGCCCGCGCTCGGCGCGTTCCTGGGGCGCGTCGCGCGGGCGGAGCCGGTGCGGGTGCGGGCGGGCGGGCTCACCGAGCGGGCGGTCGGCGATCTTCTCGCGGCCGTCTCCGGGCGGCCCGTCGACGCCGCGACCGCCTGCGCCGTGCGCCGCCGCAGCGGCGGCAACCCCTTCTTCGTACGGGAACTGGCCCGTCTGTACGCGGCTGACGGCGCCGCCGCGCTGTCGCAAGTCCCCGTGGGCGTACGGGATCTCGTGCGGGCGCGTCTGGCCGCGCTCGCGCCGCCGACGCGCGCCGTGCTGCGGCAGGCGGCCGTGGTCGGGGCGGAGGCCGACCTGGACGTCCTTGCCGCCCTCGCGGCGGACGAGGGCGGCGCGGACGCCGTCCTGGACGCCGTGGAGGCCGCGACCGGGGCCGGATTCCTCGCGGAGCCCGAGGCGGGCCGACTGGCCGCCGAGCGCGTCCGGTTCGCGCACGCGCTGGTCCACGAGACGGTGTACGGCGACCTGTCGCGGCCGCGCCGGGCCCGGCTGCACACGGCGGTCGCCGAGGCCCTGGAGGCCCTGCGCCCCGACGCCGTGGAGGCGATCGCGCACCACTACACCACCGCCGCGACCCGCGCGACGTCCGCCCGCGCCACCGCCGCGGCCTCCCAGGCGGCCCGCCGCGCCGAGGCGGCGGGGGCGCCGTACCGGGCGGGCCGGTGGTGGGGCGCCGCGCTGGAGGCGTACGACAGGGCGGCGGGGGCGGCGGGTTCCGCGCCCGGGCGGCTCGTTCCGCTGATGGGCCTGGTCCGGAACCTCGCCGTCACCGGTGGGCTCGCCGAGGCGCGGCGGCACCGGGCCGACGCGCTCGCCGTCGTCGAGGCGAGCGGGGACGCGGAGACGGCCGCCCACGTCGTCGGGGCCTTCGACGTGCCCGGGATCTGGGCCCGCAACGACGACGAGGACCTGTCCCTGCGCGTCGTGGCCGCCGCCACGAAGGCCCTCGCGGCGCTCCCCGACGACGGCACCCGGGACCGGCGCGTCACCCGTTGCCGCGCGCTGACCGCCCTCGCCATGGAAACCCGGGGCGACACCGGCACCGCGGGCGCCGAGGCGGCCCGGGAGGCGGAGGCCCTGGCGCGGGCGCTGTATGGGGGTGGTGGAGGCGAGGGGGAGGTCTTGGGTGCCGCCCCGGCGGGCGGTGACGAGGCGGCCGGGCTGCTCGCGTTCGCCCTCAACGGGCGGTTCCTGCACACCTTCCACCGCCCCGGGCTCGCCCCGGAGCGTGCCCGCGTCGGCGTGGAGCTCGTCGAGCTCGCCGCCCGCCACGGGCTCCCCACCTTCGAGGTCCTCGGCCACCTCATGCTGCTCCAGGCCCACAGCGCCCTCGCCGACTTCGACCGCGCCGACCACAACGCCGCCGCCGCCGACCGCCTCGCCGAGCGGTACGGGCTGCCGCTGGTGGCTGTGTTCACGGGCTGGTACGGGGCGCTGCGCACTGCCGTCGCCGGGCGGGCCGAGGAGGCGGCGGCCGCGTACCGCGACGCTGCCGGGCGGCTGCGCGGCAGCGGGATGAGCGGCATGGAGGAGGAAGAGCCGCTGCGGCTCGCCCTGGTGTGCCTGGGTGTTCCCGAGGACGCGGGGGAGGAGCCGGTCGACGAGGAGCCGGTCGACGAGGAGCCCGTCCCCGGTCAGCTGCTCGAACTCCAGTGGTGCCTGCGCGCCCGCGCGGCCGCCCGCCGGGGCGACACCGCGCTCATGGAGGCCGCGTACCAGTGCCTCCTGCCCGCCCGCGCGGAGCTGGCGGGCGGGGGCAGCGGCCTGTTCGCGCTCGGTCCCGTGGCCCGCGAACTCGGCGACCTCGCCGTCGCCTTGGGGCGGCCCGACGCCGCCGCCTCCCACTACCGGCAGGCCCTCGCCGTCGCCGAACGCGCCGGGGCCCCGCACTGGGCGGCCGCCGCGCGAGCCGCGCTCACGGCGGTGCGAGGGGGCGGCGACGGCCGCTGAGGTGACGGTGACCGCCGAGACGGCCGCTGGGGAGACGGCGGCCGCCACCCCTCCGGCATCTGCGGCGGTCCGGCCCGCGCCCCGGGGTTATGAGGATCCTGTTAGGGCGCGGGCGCGCGGACCGGAGGCGGAGCACCGCCGCTTATGCTCGGGCGCATGTGCGCATTTGTCCTGGTGGCGGAGGACGACGAGAAGCAGGCCGACCTCATCCGCCGCTATCTGGAACGTGAGGGCCACACCGTCGGGGTCGCCCACGACGGGCGCACCGCCCTGGAGCAGGTCCGGCGGCACGACCCCGACCTGCTGATCCTCGACGTGATGATGCCGGAGATCGACGGGCTCGGGGTGACCCGCGTGCTGCGGTCGGCCCCGCAGCCCGGCCCCGCCGACGGCCAGCGCGGCACCGGCACGCTGCCCATCCTCATGCTCACCGCCCGCTCCACTGAGGACGACCTGCTGCTCGGCCTCGACCTGGGTGCGGATGACTACCTCACCAAGCCGTACAGCCCCCGTGAGCTGATGGCCCGCGTGCGCACCCTGCTGCGCCGCGCCAGCGGAGCCGCGCACCGGCCGCCGCCCGAGGCGGAGACCCAGGTGCTTCGCGCGGGCGGGCTCGTCGTGGACACGCTGCGGCACGAGGTGACCGTGGACGGGTGTCCGGTGGAGTGCACGCCGGGCGAGTTCGAACTCCTCTCGGCGATGGCGGCGGAACCGGAGCGGGTGTTCACGCGCCCCCAGCTCCTGGACCGCATCCACGGGTCATCGGGGTACATATCCGCCCGTACCGTCGATGTGCACGTCCTCAACCTGCGCAAGAAGATCGAGGACGACCCGCGCCGCCCGCGCCGCCTCGTCACCGTCTTCGGGGTCGGCTACAAGCTCGCCGCGCACCAGGGCGCGGCGGACCCGGCGGGGCGTCGTGGGGCGTGAGGCCAGGACCGAGGGCGGCGCGAAGACGCCCACCGGGCGCGGCGGGCGCGGCGGCCGTGGCGGTGACGGCGGAGTGGTCCGCACCCGTGTCCCCGTCCGCAAGAGCCTGCTGACCCGGCTGCTCGCCGTCTCCGCGCTGGTGTCCGTCCTGTCGATCGCCGCCACCGCCTGGCTCGCCGCCCAGACCACGTCCGGGGCGATCCGCCAGGAACAGGGGCAGGTGCTCGCCGACGACGCCCGCATCTACGACCGTCTCCTCGGGCTCGCCGCGACCACGCCCAACTGGCGCGACGCCGACCGGACCGTACGGGACCTCTCCGTCGAGACGGGCCGCCGCATCGCCCTCACCACCCAGGACCGCAAGGTCATCGCCGACTCGGCCAGCCGCGACCCGCACCACGAAGGACGGCTGCCCGCCCGCGCGTCCGCCGTCGTCGACCCGCTCGCCGTGGACTCCGCGCTGGCCACGGGGCGCGGCGACGACACCGCGGAGGCCCTCGGCATCGGCGCGGGCCCCGACTCCGGCGAGGGCCTCGGCACCGGCACCGGCGCCGTGGACCGCATCGACCCGCGCGCCGTGGGGCCGTTCCGGCTGCCCGCCGACGAGCGGCGGGACCTGCGGTCGGTGACGGAGAAGTACCTCGGCTGCCTGCGGGGCGTCGGGGTCGCGGCGAAGACCGTGGAGAGCCCGAGCGGACGCCCGTACGTCCAGGTGCAGGACGAGGGCGTCCGGCAGCTCGCGGACTACCGCTGCGGCGGCGACTACCTCACCGCGCCGACGAAGACCGAGCGCAAGGCCCTCGAAAAGATCAACAAGCTCGCCGAGGCGTGCATGCGCCGCAAGGGCCACGACCCGCTGAAGCTGGGCCTGACCGTGGCGCGCGACGGCGCGCCGCGCCTGTTCGCGAACGGTGCCGTGGTCGTGGGGCCGCCGTCCGAGGAGTCCCCGGCGCCCTCGGCCCCTTCGAAGCCCGGGGACGCCGGGGACCCGGGGGGCACCGAGGGCGTCAAGCAGCCCCCGACGCCGTCGCCCGCGCCGCCCGGCGAGGCCGTCGATCCCGCCGAGGCGCTCGCCGCCACCTGCGTGGACAGCGCCCGCCGCGAGCAGCTCGCCCCCTACGTCTCCTCACCCGCCCTGCTCTTCATCACCAGCCAGGACGGGAGTCGCCCCTCCGCGAGCGGCTTCCGGCTCTCCGCCGCCAACGTCACGCGCATCACCGGGCTCGCCGCGGCGGTCCTCGCGGTGACCGTGGCCGTCACGGCGTTCGCCGCGACCCGGCTCACGCGGCCGCTGCGCGCCCTCACCACGGCCACGCAGCGCATGAAGTCCGGCGAGGTCACCGAGCCGGTGCCGGCCCGCTCGGCGGGGGAGATCAGCCAGCTCGCCGCCGCGTTCAACGACATGGCCGAGCACCGCAGGGCCTTGGAGGAGCAGCGCAAGGCCATGGTCAGCGACGTCGCGCACGAGTTGCGTACGCCGCTGTCGAACATCCGGGGGTGGCTCGAGGCCGCCGAGGACGGGGTCGTCGCGACCGACCCCGAGCTCGTCACCTCGCTCCTGGAGGAGGCGCTGCTCCTGCAGCACATCGTCAACGACCTCCAGGACCTCGCCGCCGCCGACGCGGGCACGCTGCGGCTGCACCGGGAGCCCGCGTGCGCCGCCGACCTCGCCGAGCAGGTCGTCGCCGCGCACCAGGCGCGGGCGGACGCGGCGGGCGTGCGGATCGGGGCGCGCGCCGAGGGGGAGCCGTGGCTGACCGCCGATCCGCTGCGGCTGCGGCAGGCCGTCGGCAACCTCGTCTCCAACGCGATCCGGCACACGCCCCGGGGCGGGGAGGTCACCGTGACCTGCCGGGCCTCGGGCGGCCGCGTGGTCATCGCCGTCGCCGATACGGGGACCGGGATCGCCGCGGCGGATCTTCCTCATGTGTTCGACCGGTTCTGGCGCGCCGACAAGTCGCGGACGCGGGCCACGGGGGGCAGTGGGCTTGGGCTTGCCATCGTGCGGAACCTTGTGCAGGCGCATGGGGGGACGGTGGAGGTGGAGAGTGAGGTGGGGCGCGGGACGGTCTTCACGCTGCTGCTCCCGGTGACGTGACCCTCGCGGTGCGCCCCAGGCCCGCCCCTTCCCGCTCCGGGTGCGGCTGCCCCCGTTCCCCCGCTCACAGACATTGGCGCTCCGCGCCTCGTCCTCAAACGCCGGACGGGCTGAAATACCTGCCGTAACCGGCACCATCAAGCCCGTCCGGCGATTGAGGACAAGCGCGGAGCGCGGGGATTCAGCCCGTCCGGTGTTTGAGGACAAGCGCGAAGCGCGGCAATCAAGCCCGTCCGGCGTTTGAGGACGAGCGCGGAGCGCGATGGAGGGGCGGGTGGGTGGGGGAAAAAGGAGCACCCCGGCCTGCGTGAGGCCGCCCAGGGGGCGTTGGGCGGACCCGGCCGCGCCGGTGACACTCCCCCGAGCCACGCGCCGAAGCGCACGCACCGGCGGGGCCAGGTCCGATGAGGTGATCACATCAGCCGCCGCCAACAGATCGCTAACATGGCCCCAACGGCCCCCAACTTGGCGTGGCCGCGACAGCCCATGGGGGCGTCGGGCACCGGGGGAGCGGAACGCGCATGGCAGGCGAGCTGCGGTTCGGGCTCCTCGGCGTGCCCGCCGTGTACGACGCCGACGGCGTCCCCCACCCCGTACGCAGCCCCAAGGCCCGCGCCCTGCTCACCGCGCTGCTCCTCGCACCGGACCGGGTGGTCTCCGCGGACGCGCTCAAGGAGGCGCTGTGGGCCGCGGAGCCGCCGGCCTCCGCGCGGGCCTCCCTCCAGAACCACGTCACCCGCCTGCGCCGCCTCCTGGACGACCCGGCGCGGCTGAGCGCCGTACCGCCGGGCTACCGGCTCCGCGTCGCCGACGGCGAACTCGACGTCCGCGTCTTCGAGCAGTGGGCGGCGCGCGCCCGCGTCGCCCACGCCGCCCGCGACTGGCCCGCCGCCGAACGCGCCGCGCTCGCCGCCCTCGCGCTGTGGCGCGGCACCCCGCTCTCCGGCCTGCCCGCGGCGGGCGCGGGCGAGGCCCTCGTCCAGCGCCTCGAGGAGTCACGGCTGCTGGTCCTGGAGTGGCGCTACGACGCCGCCCTGGAGCACGCGGCGACCGCGCCCGGATCCACCGCCTCCGGATCCGCCGCCGAACTGGCCTCGCTCATCCCCGAGGTGACCTCGCTCGTCACCGAACACCCCCTGCGGGAGGCCTTCCACCGCCAGCTGATGCTCCTGCTGCACCGCACGGGACGCCAGGCGGAGGCCCTGGCCGTGCACCGCGCGCTGCGCCGCAGGCTGGTGGAGGAGCTGGGCGTGGAGCCGGGCGACGCGGTGCGCGACGCGCACGCCGAGGTCCTGCGGGGCCGCGACGGCGCCAGGCCGACACCCGCCGCGCCCGGAGGCGACGGCGCCGCCACGGCCAGGGCGCGCCGCTCCGTGCTCGCGGGCGGGCGGCCCACCGCGGCGTCCCCGAGCCGCGCGCCCCGGCCCGCGCAACTGCCGCCCGCGCCCGTGCACTTCACCGGCCGCACGGACGCGGTCGCCAGGCTGCGGGAGCTGCTCGGTACCGCGGCGGCGCCGGTGGCGGTCCTTTCCGGCATGGCGGGCGTCGGCAAGAGCGCGCTCGCGCTGCACGTGGCGCACGGGCTGCGGGAGCGGTTCCCCGACGGGCAGCTGTATCTGAACCTGCACGGGGCGACCCCCGGCGTCGCCCCCCTCACCCCCGGCCAGGCCCTGGCCGCGCTGCTGCGGGACCTCGGCGCCGAGGCGCGGCACGCCCCCGATGACCCGGACGCGGCGGCCGCGCTGCTGCGCTCGCTGCTCGCGCCCACCCGCACGCTCCTCGTCCTGGACGGCGCCGCGAGCGCCGCGCAGGTGCGCCCGCTGCTGCCCGGAGGCCCCGGCTGCGCCACCCTCGTGACCAGCCGCTCCCCGCTCACCGCGCTCGACGGCGCCGTCCGCGTCCCGCTGGCGCCGCTGTCGGCCGACGACAGCGCGGCGCTGCTTCGCGCCGCCTCCGGGCGCGAGGGGCTCGGCCCGGAGCACCCCCTGGTGCGGCTCGCGGGGCGGCTGCCGCTCGCGCTGCGCGTCGTCGCGGCCCGCCTCGCCGCCCGCGGCGCGCTCACCCCCGACGCCCTCGCAGGCCTGCTCACCGACTGCGGGGGCCCGCTACGGCACCTGGAGTACGACGACTTGAGCGTGCGGCGCTCCCTCGACGTCGCCCTGGACGCGCTGCGCACCTCCGACCGGGACGCCGACCGCGACGCCGCCCGCGCCCTCGCCACCATCGGCGGGCTCGACCTGCCCGCGTACGGCGCCCCGCTGCTCGCCCGGCTCCTCGCCGTCCCGCGCTGGCGCGCGCAGGCGGCCCTGGACCGCCTCGTCGACGTGGCCCTCCTGGAGGAGACGGCACTCGGCCGCTACGCCCCGCACGATCTCGTACGGGACTTCGCACGCGAGACCCACGAGACCGGGCGGGCCCCCGAGGCGCGCTGCCGGCCCGCCGACGCCGCCCTGCGCTGGTATGCGGACACCGCCCGCGCGGCGCTGCTCGCGATCGCGCCACCGGGGCAGGACCGGGTGGACCGCCTCGCGGAGTACGTGCCCGCCGAGGGCGACACGCCCGGTTTTGCCACCGTCGACGCGGCGTTCGCCTGGGCCGACGAGGAGCTCGCCAACATCGTCGCCCTCGCCGGGCGCCACGCCGACGACGCCTCCGGCCTGGTGCCCGCCCTGGTCCGGCACCTCTTCCCGTATCTGCAACGGCGGGGCCGTCTGACCGAGTTGGGCGTGCTCGCCGCCGTCGCCGTCGAGGCCGCGCGCCGCCACGGCGACCCGGCCGCCACCGCCCAGGCGCTCACCGACCTGGCGGGCCACCGCTTCCTGACGGGCCGCGCCGGGGATGCCCTGGCCCTGAACGACGAGGCGCTCGCGCTGTGGCGCCGCCTGGACCGCGTCTCCTGCGTGCGCCGCGGCCTCAACCACCGGGGCCTGCTCCTCGACGGCCTGGGCCGCCGCTCCGAGGCCGCGGGCGCCCTCCACCAGGCCCTCGGCCTGGCCCGCGCCCTGGACGACCCGCTCAGCGAGGCCATCACGTTCAGCCACCTCGGGAACCTGTACGAGCACGCCGACCCGCGCGTGGCCATCACCCACCACGAGCGCAGCCTCGCCATCGGCGAACGCGTCGGCCACGCCGTCGTGCGCCAGTCCGCGCACTGCAACATCGGCTACGCCCACCTCGCCCTCGGCGAACCGGCCGCCGCCCTCGGCCACTTCGAGGTCAGCCTGCGCGTCCACGGCGAGTACGAGGACTGGCACGGCGAGTCCCACACCCGCCTCGGCCTCGTCCGCTCCCTGCGCGCCCTCGGCCGCACCGCCGACGCGTCCCGCGAGTGCGCCCTGCTCCTGGAGCGCGCGGGCCACCGGGGCGACACCCACATGACCGCCCTGACCCGCCACCAGCTCGGCCTCCTCCTCCACACCCAGGGCCACACCGAAGAGGCCCACGCCCATTGGCGCTCATCCCTGGCAGCCCTGGAGACCTTGGACGGCGTGAGCGAGAGAGTGGTGAACGAACTGAGACAACTCACCACTTCAAGCCGCGAAGCGCCGACAGCCCAAGCCCGCCCGGCGCTTGAGGACAAGCGCGCAGCGCGGAAATTCAGCCCGCCCGGCGTTTGAGGGCGAGGCGCGAAGCGCCGACAGATGAAGCCCGTCCGGCGCTTGAGGACAAGCGCGCAGCGCGGAAATTCAGCCCGTCCGGCGCTTGAGGACGAGCCGCGAAGCGGCAACGGTTCAAGCCCGCCCGGCGTTTGAGGGCGAGCGCGCAGCGCGATCACCGGCGGGCACCGAAGCCCCCGGGCACCGGAGTCACTTGGCATCCCCATAGCACCGTACAACCGCCGTGGTGAACGGAAACCGCACCGGCGTCTCCCCGAACGCGATCCGCCCCGCCAGCGCCCCCGCGTCCCGCACCGCCGCCACGACCGCCTCCGCCTCCTCGGCCGGGCAGTGCACGATCACCTCGTCGTGCTGGAAGAAGACCAGCTCGGCCCGGAGGTGCGCGGTGGCCTTGCGCAGCGCGGCCAGCATCAGCAGGGCCCAGTCGGCGGCGCTGCCCTGCACCACGAAGTTGCGGGTGAAGCGGCCGCGGGCGCGGGCGTTGGTGGAGGCGTAGCCAGGGGTGAACTCGCCGTCGCGGCCGCCGCTTTCGGGGTCGGCGGCGGCCTCCTGCGGAATCCCGGCCTCGCCGAGGGCGTCCTCGTCGTCCGCCCCGCCGGACCCCGCGGCGGGCGGGCTGGTCCGCCCCAGCCACGTCCGCACCAGGCGGCCCTCCTCGCCCGCGCGCGCCGCCTCGTCCACGTACGCGACGGCGGCGGGGAAGCGGCGGCG
Source organism: Streptomyces sp. NPDC043996 (assembly GCF_056435225.1). Lineage (NCBI taxonomy): Bacteria > Bacillati > Actinomycetota > Actinomycetes > Kitasatosporales > Streptomycetaceae > Streptomyces > Streptomyces sp. NPDC043996. Next base: position 213,439 of record NZ_JBWKEY010000014.1, read on the forward strand.
CAGCGCGGCCAGGTTCTTCAGGCCGTCGCCGGAGGTCTGGCCGTAGACCGCGCCGAGGACCGCCAGTTTGGCGTGCTCGCGGTCGCCGGAGAAGGCGCGGTCCGACAGGCGTGTGTACAGGTCGTCCGCGCTGCCCGCGACGTCCATGAGGCCGCGGTCGCGGGAGACGGCGGCAAGGACGCGCGGCTCCAGCTGGTCGGCGTCGGCGACGACGAGCCGCCAGCCCGGGTCGGCGACCACCGCGCGCCGGATGACCTTCGGGATCTGCAGGGCGCCGCCCCCGTTGGTGGTCCAGCGGCCGGAGACGGAGCCGCCCGGGGTGTACTCCGGCCGGAAGCGGCCGTCGCGCACCCAGTCCTGGAGCCAGGACCAGCCGTGGGCGGTCCAGACCCGGTACAGCGTCTTGTACTCCAGGAGGGGCCGCACCGCGGGGTGGTCGATCTCCTCCAGCTCCCACTTCCGCGTCGAGCGCAGCTTGACGCCCGCCCGCGCGAACGCCTTCACCACGTCCGCGGGCAGGTCGGGGCGCACCCGGTGCCCGAAGGCGGCGGAGACCTCGTCGGCGAGCTCGGCCAGGCGGCGCGGCTCGCCGCTGCCGCCGTACCGCTCGCCGAGCAGCTCGGTCAGGACCTCGCGGTGGACGTCGGCGCGCCAGGGCAGCCCCGCCGCGTTCATCTCGGCGGCGATCAGCGCCCCCGCCGACTCGGCGGCCGTGAGCAGCCGCATCCGCCCCGGGTCCGCGGTCTCGCCGTGCCGTTCGACCTGCGCGGCGTACACCTCGAGCAGTGCCTCGAACGGCAGGGGAGAGGCCGGGGCCGGGTCGAACAACGAGTCCTGCGCGCCGGGCACGGCGGCCCGGGGCGGTGGGTCCGGCGGCACGGGTCTTCGCTTGAGCCTGGCCCAGGCGGCCGCCGCCGAGCGGGGCTCGCCGTGGCGCCCCTCGTGCGCGAGGAGCAGGCCTTCGGCGGCCTCGATGTCGTACGCCCGCTCGACCCGTACGCCCGCCGCGAGCAGCCGTGGATACAGCTCGGCGGTGGCGCGCCACACCCACCGCCCGACGTGGGGCCGCCGCCGCACGGCCTCCGCGAGCGCGGCCTCCCGCACGACGGGCCCCACGGCCCTCCCGTCGTCCCCCAGCGGCACGACGAGCACCCCCGGCCCGTCCTCCGCGATCGCCCACCGCTCTGCTTCCACACTCCGACGATCGCACCCACCACTGACAACGGGCCCCTGGCCGCTCTCCCGCGCGTCCCGCGACCCGGCCCCCGGGAGCCGACCCCCGGCGCAGCCCGGCGGGAACCCCACATGGCCCCGCCCCGCATGCCGCCCCCACCGGCCCCTGCCACGCTCGGTCCATGCGAGTCGCCCTGGCCCAGACAGACTGTGTGCTCGGTGAGGTGGACGAGAACCTGGAGGCCGCCCGCGAGTATCTGACCCAGGCCCGTGACCAGGCCGCCGACCTCGTGGTCTTCCCGGAGCTGAGCCTGCACGGCTACCACCTGGGCGCGCTGCGCCGTGACACGTCGATCGCCGCCGACGACCCCCGTCTGCTCGGCCTGTCCCTGCTCGGCCCCGACGTCCTCATCGGCCTGCACGAGCACACCAGCCTGCGCGCCTACAACACGTCGGCGTACTACGCGGGAGGCGGCCTCGTGCACGCGCACCGCAAGCTCTACCTGCCGAACTACCTGGCCTGGGAGGAGCGCAAGCACGTCAGTCCGGGGCAGCACCTGCGCGCGTACGACCTGCCCGGCGGGCACGGCAGGGCGGCCACGCTGGTCTGCAACGACGCCTGGCAGCCGGTCCTTCCGTGGCTCGCGGTGCAGGACGGCGCGGAGGTCATCATCGTGCCCACGAACAGCGCGGCGAGCCTCGACCCGGAGGCCATGGACACGGTCCTGTACTGGGACACGCTCCTTTCGTACACGGCCCGCATGCTCCAGTGCTGGGTGGTGTTCGTGAACCGGGTCGGGAACGAGAACGGGGCGTCGTTCTGGGGCGGTTCGCGGGTGGTGGACCCGCGCGGCACGGTGGTCGCGCAGGCCCCGAAGTGGGAGCCGGGCCTGGTGACGGTCGACATCGACACCCACGAGGCCCGCCGCCAGCGCCGCGCGGTGCCGCTCGTGGCGGAGGCCCGGCTCGGCCTCATCGACCGGGAGGTCCGCCGCCTGATCGACGAGGGCGGCGACTCCTGACACGCCCCGCGCGCCCCTTCCTCAAGCCACCCCTTGAACCACCCCTCAAGTCACCGACGTCCCTCTCATCACTCTCATCGCCGCCGCCACCGAAGCCCCCACCGCCACCACCGCACACACGCCCACGCACACCCCCATCACGTCCCACGGCACCACGAGCACCCCCGCGCCCACCGGCACCGAAAGCCTGAGCAGGGCCGCGGCCAGGCCGCCGAGGCCGACCGCGGTCACCGCGAGGCCGAGGAGCGCGCCCACCGCCACCGCGAGGGCCGCCTCACCGGCGGCGACGATCCTGACCTGGGCGGGGGTGGCGCCCGCGAGGCGCAGGGAGCGCAGTTCGGGGGCCCGTACCGGCGCGGTCATCAGGAGCGTGGTGGCCAGCGAGATCGCCGTGTACGTGAGGCAGAGCGCGAGCAGCATCAGCAGGCCGAGGCGGGTCTGCCGCTTCACTCCGGGGTACTCGGCCGCGAGCCAGTCGCCGACCGGCCGCACCTCGCCGCCGCTGGCGCGCAGCGCGGCCGTCACCGCGGCGCGGTCGGCGCCGGGCGCGAGGCGGACGTCGAGCCGGTCGGCGGGGGCCGCCGCGTTCCGCGCGGTGACGTACGCGCCGTTGTCGCCGGTGCCGCGGGCGAGGACGGCGGCGATCCGCAGGCGGGCCCGGCGGCCGTCGCCGAGCCACACCGTCACGTGCGCGCCGACGCGGCGCTGCCGCCACTCCTCGTTGACGACGATGGAGCGGTCGTCGAGGTCGGTCACGTCGCCCGCGACCACCGGCAGCCGGGTCACCGCCGCGAACGCCGCCGGGTCGGCGACGGCCCGCGCCTGGGAGCGCACGAGGGCGCTGCCGCCGTCCTCGCGGACGAAGACGGCGGTGGCCGCGGAGGCCGCGACGGTCGCGCCCGCCACCCCGGCCACCGGTTTCAGGGCGCGCCCGGTGACGACCAGGTCGGCGGCGGTCCGCTGGCGCGCCTCGGCCGCCTTGGCGTGGCCGACCGTCGCCGCCGAGCCGAACAGGCAGCCCGCGAGCGCGACGGTGACCAGGACGGGCGCGGCGACGGCGGCGGTGCGGCGCACTCCGGCGCCGCTGTTGGCGCGGACGATCCGGGCGAGCGCGAGGGCCGGGCGACTCCGGCCCCGGCGCAGCGCGGCGGGGCGGCGGAAGAGGGCCACCACCCGCCGGACGAGGAGCGGGGCGAGCGCCGCGACGGCCGTCGCGAGGATCATCGGCTGGGTCGTGTACGTCTTGCGTTTGAGCAGGTCGGACGGGTCGCGCCAGAGCGTCCAGACGAGCAGCCCGAGCGCCCCGGCGAGCAGCGCCGCGCCCGCGATACGGCGGCCGAACGGCATCACGCCGGTGTCAAGCGAGGCCTCGCGCAGCGCCTCCACCGGGCTGACCCGGCCGGCCCGCCGCGCCGCGCTCCAGGCCCCGGCGAGGGCGACGAGCAGGCCGCTCCAGAAGGCGAGTTGGTACGGCCACCAGGTCCACCGGAGCCCCTCGGCGACCGTGAACCACGGCGGCGCGACCTCCGCGTCCACCAGCGCGGCGGCCAGGCGCGGGGCGCCCCACGAGCCGAGCGCGCACCCGGCGGCCGCCGCGAGCGCCCCGACCGCGAGGGCCTCCCCGAGCAGCAGCCGCCGCACCTGCCCCCGGCTCGCCCCGGCCGCGCGGAGCAGCCCGAACTCGCGGCGGCGCAGCGCCACCACGAGCGCGAAGGTGGACGCGGTCACGAACGCCGCCACGAACGCGGCGACGCCGCCCGCCGTGCCGAGGAAGGCGTTCACGGAGACCAGGGCCCGCTCGTCGCGCTCGGCTCCGGGGTCGGCGCGGCGGCGTTCGGCGCCGGTGAGCACCCGCGCGCCGGTGCCGGACGCGGCGACGGCGGCGCGCACGTCGGCGGCGGGCGCGCTGACGCCGACGGCGTTAGGGGAGCCGTCGGCGCGCACCGGGCCGAGCCGCCGCAGCGCCCGCAGCAGAGCGTTGTCCACAGGGTGTGGATGAGCGAGCCGCTCGGTCGCGGTGCCGATGTCGGGCCCGCGCCGCACCGGGACGCTCAGCGTGTCCCGTCCCAGGACGACGACCGGGGCGTCCGCGAACCGCTCGGGCCCGCGCGGCGGCCCGGCCGCGCTCGCGGCGAGCCCCACCCCCATCGCGGCGGTCAGGGCCACCCCGAGGGCGACGGCGACGAAGGCCCCGAGGAACCCGGTCCACCGGGAACGGAGCGAGGAGAGGATCATGCCTCAAGCCAACCGCCGGGCGCCGTCGCGCTCACGCCCACTGCCGGGCGGATCGAAGGTAGGGCCAGACCTACCCTTAGGGGTATGGACTCGGTGATCGACGAAGCGTTCGCGACGGCGCTGTACGGAGCCGCGGCGCACGTCGGGAGCGCCGGTGACGCGAGGGCTCCGAAGGGCGGCGGCCGGGGCCGCGCCGGACGCGCGAGCCGCCTGGCCGACCCCGACCCCGACACCGCCCTGGACACCGCCGCCTCCCTCCTCGCCGCCGCACCCGGCGCCGACGCCGAAGTCCTGCGCCGCGGCGAGGGGTTCGTCCGTCGCGCCTGGGAGCGGGGCTGGCAGCCCGCCGACGTGCTGCGGCTCGCCCGCCGCGACCTCGACGAGCCCAAGGTCCGCCTGGCCGCGGACCTGATCCGCGCCGAGTCCCGCCGCTACGCCCCCGAGGAGCTGCCCGCGCGCTGGCCCGCGCAGCTCGCCGCGCTCGACGCGCACGCCCCCTGGCGCGCCCCGGACCGCTTCACGCACGCCACCGCCGTCCTCACCCTGTACCGGTTCCTGCTGCGGCTGCCCGCGATCGAGCCGGTCGGGCCGCCGCCGGGCACCCCGCGCACCCTGCGCGACGTGGCCCCCGCGCCCGGCGAGCCGCGCACCCTCACCCGCATCCGCGCGCTCCTCGCCAAGGCCGAGGCGACCGGATTCCCCGAGGAGGCCGAGGCGCTGACCGCCAAGGCGCAGGAGCTGATGGCCCGCTACAGCGTCGACGAGGCCCTGCTGGCCGCGCGCACCCACGCCCCGGACGCCCCCGGCGCCTGCCGCGTCGGCGTCGATGCCCCGTACGAGACGGCGAAGGCGATCCTCCTGGACGCCGTCGCCACCGCGAACCGCTGCCGCGCCGTGTGGAACGAGCCCTTCGCGTTCTCCACGGTCGTCGGCTACGCCCCCGACCTGGAGGTGGTCGAGCTGCTGCACACCTCCCTGCTCGTCCAGGGCGCGCACGCGATGACGAAGGCGGAGGCCGGTCAGCGGGCGGGCGGCCGCAAACGTACGAAGACGTTCCGGCAGGCGTTCTGGATGGCGTACGCCCAACGCGTAGGCGCCCGCCTGGAGGCCGCGGCCGCGCCCGTCACGCACGAGGGGGCCGCCGCTGGCGGGGCGCTGCTCCCGGTGCTCGCCGCGCGGGACGTCGCGGTCACCGACCGTACGGAGCGGATGTTCCCGGAGACGACCACGACCCGCGTGCGGGGCGTGGTCGACGGCGCGGGCTGGGCCGAGGGCGCGGCGGCGGCGTCGAGCGCTAATCTTCACGCCCGTGTGAGGCTTCCGGGCGAGGGCGCGGACACGAACACCAGGGGGTGACCATGCGCATCGGGGAACTGTCGGAACGCACCGGCACGGCACGCCGACTGCTGCGCTACTACGAGGAACAGGGCCTGATCGTCGCCGACAGGACCCCGAACGGCTACCGCGACTACGACGAGTTCTACGTCGACCGCGTCCTGCAGATCCGCGGCCTCCTTGACGCCGGGCTCCCCACGCGCCTCATCAAGCAGATCCTGCCCTGCCTGAACAAGCCGCGCGTCATCCACTTCCCGGACGCGACCCCCGAGATGCTCGCCACCCTGGAACTGGAACGCGACCGCATGACCGAGCGCGTGGAGTGCCTGACCCGCAACCGGGACGCGATCGCCGAGTACCTGGACGCGGTCCGCGCCACCCGGGCGAAACCCGCCAAGCAACCGGCATAGCCAGCGGACATCAAGGGCTAAACACCCCCAAACCTCCGTACGATCGCTCCGTGACCTGGTGGCGAGCACTGCGGCAGACGACGCGTTCGGGGCTCGCCGTGGAGCGCCGCCGCCTGGAGCCCCTTGTCGCGCTGCGCGGGGCCGCGGGGCTCGCCCTCGTGATCGGCGCGAGCCTCGCGCTGTTCGGCCCCGCGGTGGCCGCGAGCTCCGCGTTCGGCGCCTACCAGGCGGCCATCGCCACGTTCCAGCGCAGCTGGCGCCCGCGCCCCGAACTCGCCGTCGCCTCCGGCACGAGCCTCGCCGTATCCACCTTCCTCGGCTACGCGACGGGCACTCACCAGCTCCTCTTCCTGGCGCTCCTCGCCCTGTGGACCTTCCTCGCGGGCCTGAGCTGGGCCGCGGGCCCGACCATCGGCCTGATCGCCACCTCCAATGTCGCGATCATGCTGGTGACGGTCACGCTCCCCACCTCGCTCGCCGCGGCCGCGGGCCACGCGGCGATGATGGTCGTGGGCGGCCTGGTCCAGGCGGCCCTGGTGGTCCTGTTCCCGGTGCGCCGCTGGGGCGCCCACCGCGACGCCCTCGCCGACGCGCTGGCCGCCGAGGCCGACTACGCCCGCCGCCTGCGCCACGACCCGGTGGCCCCCTTCGACCCCGCCCCGCTGATGGCGGCCCGCGACGCCGCCACGATCACCCCGCGCCAGGCCCGCACCCGCCCCGCCGAACTCCACGGCGCCCGCGGCCTCGCCGAACGCATCCGCCCGGTCCTCGCCTCCCTGGCCGACCCCGCCGTCGGCGTCCCCGACGAGGGCCCCGAACGCGCCCGCGTCCGCGAACTCCTGGCCGCGGCGGCCGACATCCTCGACGCCGCCGCCCGAGCCATTCGCCACGGCGCCCCCGTGAACCTGCCGCCCCCGGCGGTGGCGGCCTTCCGCACCCCCGACACCGGAGCCATCCTCAACGGCCCACCCCACCGGGCGGCGACCCGCCTGGGAGCCCTGCTGCGGGACGTGGTGGAGGTGGCGGGCGGCGCGGAGACTCAGCCCGTCCGGCGTTTGAGGACGAGGCGCGAAGCGCCAATTGCTGTGAGCGGGGGAACGGGGGCAGCCGCACCCGGATCGGGAAGGGGCGGGCCTGGGGCGCCCCGCGAGGCAAGCGCACCCGCAGCGCCCCGCACCCTCCGCCGCCCCACCCTCACCGCCCTGGCCCCCGCCGCCGCCAAGGCGATGCGCGCGGAACTGACCAGACGCACCTCCCCGGTGACCCGCCACGCCACCCGCGTCACCACGGTCGCCGTCACGAGCTACGCCCTCGGCACGCACCTACCCCTGGGCCACGCCTACTGGGCCCCCATGGCCTCCGTGATGGTGATGCGCCCGGACTTCTCCCAGACGTACTCCCGCGCCGTGGCCCGCTTCGCGGGCACCCTCGTCGGCGTCGCCCTCGCCACCGGCCTGGTCCAGCTCACCCACCCGGGCACCCACCTCTCGGCCGCCCTCGCCGTCGCCTCCGCGGGCCTGATGTACCTCCTGATGCGCACGGGCCAGTTCGCCGCCCAGGCCTGCGTGGCGGCGTACGTCGTGTTCCTGCTCGGCATGGGCGGCGAGGAGTGGACGCAGACGGTTCCCGAGCGCGCCGTCCTGACCCTGCTCGGCGGCCTCCTCGCGATGCTGGCGTACGCCCTCTACCCGGCCTGGGAGACCCCGCGCCTGCGCACCCGCCTCGCCGACTGGCTGGCCGCCGACGGCCGGTACGCCGCCGCGGTCGTCGCCCACTACGCCGAGCCCGCGGGCAAGAGCTGCGGGGACGTCCGCGAGGCGCTGCTCGCCGCCCGCGACGCCCGCGTCGCCTGGCAGGAGGCCGCCGACCGCGCCCGGCACGAGCCGGTGCGCCACCGGGGCCTGTCCCGGGGCGCCGCACAGGACGCCGAGCACGCCCTGGTGCAGATCGGCCGCGTCGCGATGCTCCTGGAGGCGCACCTGCCGGAGCGCGGCACGCCCCCGGTCCCGGCCGCCGCCCGCTTCGCCGACGCCCTGCGCACCGCCACCGACCAGGGCGCCAAGGCCGTGCGCGAACGCCGCGTCCCGGCCTGGGGCCCGGTCCGCGAGGCCCTGGACACCTGGGACGGCGAGGGCGTGCCGGACCGGGTCGTGCGCCGGGGCGCGAGCCTGCTCCTGGCCGCCCTCGACGAGCTCTCCGACGCCCTGGACACCACACCCCCGCCGATGCTGGTCGACGGCACGGACACCGACGTACGAGCGACGGCCCCCGAAGAACCCACCACCCCCGAAGAACCCACCACCTCCGAAGAGCCCCCGTCCCCCGACAACCCCCCAAACCCCAACGAGCCGCAGAACCCCAACGAGCCGCGGAACCCAGAAGGTCCCACGGCCCGTTGAAGCCCGCCCCGCCCCGGCCCGGGACAGCGCGCCTCTAGCTACCAAGAGGACTTGCGCACCCCCGGAAGGAACCCGGCGTGCGCCTGCTGCCGCAGCCGCACCCTGGAGAGGCCGAACGTCCCCACATAGCCGCGCGGCCGCCCGTCCACGGCATCGCGGTTGCGCACCCGCGTGGCGCTCGCGTCCCGCGGCTGGCGCGTCAGCTCCCGCCGCGCGGCCAGGCGGTCGGCCTCCGGCGTGGACGGGCGGCGGATGAGTTCCTTCAGCTCGGCCCGCCGCTCGGCGTACCGCGCGACGACCGCGCGCCGCCGCTCGTTCCTGGCGATCTTGCTCTTCTTGGCCATCAGACCTTCACCCCCCGCGCGCGGACCCTGGCCACGGCGGCCTCGACGCCGATCACGTCGACGGTCTTGATCCCCTTGGCGCTCAGCCGCAGGCGCACGTACCGGCCCTCGCTCGGCAGCCAGTACCGCTTGCTCTGGACGTTGGGGTCGAAGCGGCGCGACGAGCGCCGGTGGGAGTGGGAGACGGTCTTGCCGAAGCCCGGCTTCGCGCCGGTGAGCTGGCAGTGGGCGGACAAGGTGACGCACCTCTCGGTCGGTCGCGGTCCCATCCATTTGGAAATGGGATTCATTTTCATATACTAGCCCGCATGGCTCGCAACGACATCCGCCCGGTCATCAAGCTCCGGTCCACCGCCGGAACCGGATACACCTACGTGACCCGCAAGAACCGCCGCAACGACCCCGACCGCCTGACCCTGCGCAAGTACGACCCGGTGGCCGGCCGGCACGTCGACTTCCGAGAGGAGCGCTGATCTTGATGCGACCCGACATCCACCCGCCGTACGGCCCCGTCGTCTTCCGCGACAAGGCCGCGGGCTTCGCCTTCCTCACCCGCTCGACGGCGACCAGCGACAAGACGATCGACTGGGAGGACGGCCGCACCTACCCCGTCATCGACGTCGAGGTGTCCTCCGCGAGCCACCCCTTCTACACGGGCCAGCAGCGCGTCCTCGACACCGCAGGGCGCGTGGAACGCTTCGAGCGCCGCTACGGCGCCCGCGCGGCGCACGCCCCCGACGGCGAGGCCCGCTGATGGGCGCCCCCATGGACGTCGCCGTCGTCGCGGGCCTGCACGCCGAGGCCAGGGCGGCGGCCGTGGCGCGGCTCCTCGCCACCGTCCCGGACAGCGTCGCCCTGCACCACGACCTCTCCGCGGCCCCGCGCGGCAGCGTCACCCGCACCGTGCGCGACGCGACCGGCGTGCTCTCCACCGGCGAGGCGCCGCTGGTCAACGACTGCGCCTGCTGCGCGCTGCGCGAGGACCTCGTGCCCGAGCTCGAGCGGCTCGCCGCGGCCGGTCTGACCCGGCTCGCGGTCGTCGAGCTGTGGGACTCCGTCGAGCCCAAGGCGATGGCCGAGGTCATCGCGGGGCACGGCTCGCGGGCGCTGCGCCTGAGCGGCGTGCTCACGGCCGTCGACCCGAGCCTGCTCCTCGCCTGCCTCGGCAACGGCGACGACCTGGCGGAGGCGGGGCTCGCCGCGGCCGCCACCGACCAGCGCACCGTCGCCGACACCTGGGCCCGCCAGCTGGAGTACCCGCCGGTGCTCGCCGTCCTCGACACCGACGCCGCCGACGCCGAGGACCGCGCGCTCCTCGCCCAGCTCCACCCGACGGCCCGCCAGGTCCCGATCGGCCACGGTGACCTGGCGGGCGCCATGCTCGCGGGCTTCGACGTGGAGGCGGCCGCCGCCGCGCAGCACCCGGCGTGCGCGCTGCTTCCCGCCGAGGCCGACGACAGCGGCGTCACCACGTTCGTCTGGCACCGCGAGCGCCCCTTCCACCCCGAGCGGCTCTACTCCGCCCTGGAGGACCTGACCTGCGCGGCCGCCCGCAGCCGGGGCCGCTTCTGGCTCGCCGACCGGCCGGACACGCTGCTGGCCTGGGACGCGGCGGGCGGCGCGCTGTGCGTGGAGAACGCCGGGCCCTGGCTCGCTTCGCTGCCGGACGCCGCCTGGGACCTGGTCCCGCCCGTGCGGCGCGCGGCCGCCGCGCTCGACTGGCACCCCGAGCACGGCGACTGCTGCCAGCACCTCGTGTTCACCTCGCCAGGACTGGACCGCGACGCCCTCGAACAGGTCCTGGAGTCCTGCCTCCTGACGGACGAGGAGTACGCCGCCGGGCGCGCCTCCTGGAAGAACCTGCCCCCCGCCTTCGACACCCTCCTGGAGGTCTGACCCATGCCCCCGCGCCGCGCCGACCGCAAACCCCCCAAGTCCCGCCCCAATCCCCTGGAGCAGGCGGGCAGCACGTACGACGGCTACGTCGACTACAAGGACACCCAGCTGCTGCGGAAGTTCCTCTCGGACCGCGGCAAGATCCGCTCGCGCCGGATCACCCATGTGACGGCCCAGCAGCAGCGGCAGCTGGCCAGGGCGGTCAAGAACGCCCGCGAGATGGCGCTCTTGCCGTACGCGTCACGCTGAGGCCCTAGCCTGTCGACGGGGCGCGCCCCGGCTCTCGGTGGGCGAAGGGGGCGCGTGGCCGCTCCCGTGCAACGACTCGGGCATGATCGGGGCGCTGGCGGGAACCCCGTACGGGATCATGATCGTCACCACCGACGGCCCCCCGCCATCAGACGGGACAGCCGGGCCGTGAGCGGAAAGGCGGCGCCCAGCATGGTCACCACCGGTGAGCCCCAGGACCGGCTCTTCGCCGCGCTCGCCAACGGCACCCGGCGCGAAGTCCTGCGCCTGCTGCGGGACGGCGGACCGCAGCCCGTCAAGGCCCTCGCCGACCACTTCGACATGCGCAGGCCGAGCCTCTCGGAGCATCTGAAGGTGCTCCGGGACGCCGGTCTCGTCTCCCAGCGGCGCCTCGGGCGCCAGCGCATCTACCGGCTTGAAGCGGTTCCGCTCACCGGGGTGCGCGACTGGCTGACTCCGTACGAGCGGTTCTGGCCGGAATGTGGGCAAGGGCCCCGCTGAGCGTCACCTCGACGCGCCTGAGCGTCACTTCGGCGCGAGGCTGCCACCAGATGGGCCCGGAGCGCGTCTGTTCCTAGAGCACGAGGGTTTCGATCCGGACAACCAGGCACGACGGGTTGTCCGGAAGATCATGGGCGGGGCCTCGCGTTCTCATGCCGCGGGGGGTGCCGCGCGGGCGCCGAAGGGACTGTAACCAGCTCACCACGGCGCGTGCACGTGCATCTGCCCATGCATCGGCACATGAACACAGCTATGATCCGGGACAGTTGACGGTTACAACAACGGCCACGGCACCACCGGGGAGCGACCTGTGCACGACGTGTTCAACGGCATGGCGGCCACGGATCTTCACGGGGTGGTCTGGCAGAAGAGCAGGCACAGCAACTCGCAGGGTTCCTGCGTGGAGTTCGCGAAGCTGCCGGGCGGCGATGTGGCCGTCCGCAACTCGCGCTTTCCCGACGGGCCCGCGCTCGTCTACACGCGCGCCGAGATAGAGGCCATGCTGCTCGGCATGAAGGACGGCGAGTTCGACCACCTGCTCGGCGCCTGACCGCTCGATCCAGTCCGATCCAGTCAGATCCAGCGCACGCCGAAGCCGCCGCGGGCGGCGGCGAAAGCAGCAGAAACGATCATTCGCGGGGGCACCGCGGAACGAGGATCGTTCACGGGGACGCGGGGGCGCACACCACCCGCGGGAAACGGGGGCAGGGCTGTTCCGGCCGGCCGCAGGGCCGCGGGCCGCCCGAGGGGGTCCGCGTCAGGCCAGTTGGAACAGCGCCCACACCACTTTGCCGCTCAGCGCCCCGGCCAGCGGGTGCCAGCCCCAGCCGTCGCTGAACGAGTCCACCAGGAACAGGCCGCGGCCCGACTCCGCCGCGAAGTCGTCGAGCGCGTCACCGGCCTCGCGCGCCACCGGGCTCTCGTCGCTGGGGTCCCGCACCGCGCACACCAGACGTGACGTCCAGCGCATCATGTGCAGCCGCACCGGCGCGTCCTCGCCCACCACGCAGGTCATCTCGGCGTGCGCCCGGTCGGCGGGAAGCGCGTGCCGCAGGGCGTTGGTGACGAGCTCGGAGACCACGAGCGCGATGTCGTCGAACCGGTCGTCGAGCTCCCAGGACGTGAGTGTCCTGCGGGTGAACTGCCGTGCGCTGCCGACCGCTTCATAGCGGGAGGGGAGGGCGCAGGAGGCCGCGCTGGAGACCGCGGAGGGGTCGAGCGGAGGAAGGCCCTGCCTTAATGGCTCGAGCATGGTTGATCCATTCGTCCCCATGCGAGGCACTCCCCGGTTTTCGCGGTTCGCGGTACGAAGCGATCGAACGGTGGCGCGGTCAGTACGGCCGGTCGGTAGAGCGTCGGTTGAGCGTCTATAGAGCATCGGTAGAGCGAAGGCGGAGCAGTGGCGCGCGGACCATGGTTCCGAATGCGTACAGCAGATGCAAGGGCAGATGCACGTGCACGCGCCGGACTTGACCGCTCCTAGGGCGCTTCTTGCCCATTTCTTCCTACGGTTTCTTGCGGAGACCTGCCTTACGCTTTCCCTTTCCGTAACCGAACGAGTACCGCCCGAAGCGTTTAATGGCACACTGCGAGTCTCACACCTTGGGGAGGACTGAGCGAAGTGACCGCTGGGGAGTCGAGCGGCTCGGTGGTACGGCGCATCCTGCTGGGTTCGCAACTGAGGCGCCTGAGGGAGGCGCGCGGCATCACCCGTGAGGCGGCCGGTTACTCGATCCGCGCGTCCGAATCGAAGATCAGCCGCATGGAGTTGGGCAGGGTGAGCTTCAAGTCGAGGGACGTGGAAGACCTCCTCACGCTCTACGGCGTCACGGAGGAGGCGGAGCGGGCCGCGCTTCTCTCGCTCGCCAAGGAGGCCAACCTGACGGGCTGGTGGCACAGTTACTCCGACGTACTGCCCGGTTGGTTCCAGACATATATCGGTCTGGAGGGCGCGGCGTCGCTCATCCGGGTCTACGAAGTCCAGTTCATCAACGGCCTGTTGCAGACCGAGGCGTACGCCCACGCCGTCGTCGAGCGCGGCATGAAGGCCGCCGCGGGCAAGCTCGCAGGCCCGGGCCGGGCGATCCGGAGCGGCAAGATCAACCAGGTCGACGTCGACCGCCGGGTCGCCCTGCGCCTGGAGCGCCAGAAGCTGCTCGTGTCCGAGAGCGCGCCCCAGTTCCAGTGCGTGCTCGACGAGGCGGCCCTGCGGCGGCCGTACGGCGACCGCGAGGTGATGCGCGGGCAGATCCAGCACCTGATCGACATCTCCGAGCGGCCGAACGTGACGCTGCAGGTCATGCCCTTCACCTTCGGCGGGCACGCGGGCGAGAGCGGCGCCTTCACGATGCTGAGCTTCCCGGAGTCGGATCTGTCGGACGTCGTCTATCTCGAACAGCTCACCGGCGCCCTGTATCTGGACAAGCGGGAGGAAGTCGCCCAGTACGAGCGGGCGATGGCCGAGCTCCAGGAGGACTGTCCTGATCCGGCCGACAGCAGAGACCTTCTCCGTGGTCTACTCCAACTGACCTGAATCGTCAGTAGTATGACGAGAATTCAGATGTCTGCTCTCGTGCGGCAAGGGGTCTCGTCTCATGTCCTTCTTCACCGATCTGGCTCACCAGTACATCGACGGTGAGTGGAAGGCCGGCTCCGGTTCCTGGGACATCATCGACTTCAATCCGTACGACGGGGAGAAGCTGGCGTCCATCACGGTCGCCACGGCCGACGAGATCGACCAGGCCTACCGCGCGGCGCAGCGCGCGCAGGAGGCCTGGGGCGCGACCAACCCGTACACACGCCGTGCCGTGTTCGAGAAGGCCCTGCGCATCGTCGAGGAGCGCGAGGGTGAGATCACCGAGGCGATCGTCGCCGAGCTCGGCGGCACCCTCGTCAAGGCGGGCTTCGAGCTGCACCTGGCCAAGGAGTTCCTGCGCGAGGCGATACACCTCGCCCTCGCCCCCCAGGGCCGCATACTCCCCTCGCCGGACGACACCAAGGAGAACCGGCTCTACCGCGTCCCGGTGGGCGTCGTCGGCGTCATCAGCCCTTTCAACTTCCCCTTCCTCCTCTCGATCAAGTCGGTGGCCCCGGCGATCGCCCTCGGCAACGCCGTCGTCCTCAAGCCGCACCAGAACGCGCCGGTGCTCGGCGGCTCCCTGGTCGCGAAGATCTTCGAGGAGGCGGGGCTGCCCCCGGGCGTCCTGAACGTCGTCATCACGGACATCGCCGAGATCGGCGACGCGCTCATCGAGCACCCGGTGCCCGCGGTCATCTCCTTCACGGGGTCGGACGCCGTGGGCCGCCACGTCGCCACGGTCTGCGCCCAGACCTTCAAGCGCTGCGTCCTCGAACTCGGCGGCAACAGCGCCCTGATCGTCCTGGACGACGCGGACATCGACTACGCCGTGGACGCCGCCGTCTTCAGCCGCTTCGTGCACCAGGGCCAGGTCTGTATGGCCGCGAACCGCATCCTCGTGGACCGCTCCGTGGAAGAGGAGTTCACCGAGAAGTTCGTCGCCAAGGTCAAGACTCTGAAGGTCGGCGACCCGGCGTCCCCCGACACCCACATCGGCCCGCTCATCAACTCCTCGCAGGCCGACGGCGTCTCCTCGCTCGTCGCGCAGACCGTGCGGGCGGGCGCGAAGGCCCTGCTGCACGGCGGCACCGAGGGCAATCTGGTGTTCCCTTCCGTCCTGACGGACCTGCCCGAGGACGCCCCGGTGCTGCGCCAGGAGATCTTCGGCCCGGTCGCGCTGATCATGCCCTTCGACGGCGAGGACGAGGCCGTCCGCATCGCCAACGACACGCCGTACGGCCTGAGCGGGGCCGTGCACACCGGCGACGTCGAGCGCGGTGTGCGCCTGGCCCAGCGCGTCCGCACCGGCATGATCCACATCAATGACGGCACCGTCCACGACGAGCCGATCGTGCCCTTCGGCGGCGAGAAGCGCTCCGGCGTGGGCCGTCTGAACGGAGAGTCGACCGTCGACGCCTTCACCACCCACAAGTGGATCTCCGTGCAGCACGGCCGCTCGCGCTTCCCGTTCTGACGCGGAGGAGCGGGCGCGGAGGAACTGGCGCTGCGGAACTGATGCCGAGGAACCGGCGCCGAGGAACCGGCGCTGAGAAATCCGGCTTCCCCCGGACCCTTGAGGACCGTAACTGTCCTCAAGGGTCCGTAGCTTATGAGGTGTCGGAAAGCCCGGCGGAACCCCTTCGGGGGATTCAGGGAAGGGGCCCTCATGCCCACTCACGTGAACGCTGAAGCCCACGGCGACGAGCGCGGCGCGCTGATCGCCTTCGCCGACGCCCAGCGCGGCGGCATCCGCCGCTCCGTGCTCGGTCTGAGCGACGAGCAGGCCACGAGCCGCCCGAGCGCGAGCGAGCTGAACCTCGCGGGCCTCGTCAAGCACGTCGCGGAGGCCGAGCTGAACTGGCTGCGCATGGCCCAGCGGAAGCCCAACGAGCGCCAGCGCACCCAGGAGACCTGGGGCGAGAGCTTCCGGCTCGTCGAAGGCGAGACGCTCGCCGACGTGCTCGCCTTCTGGGAGGGCGTGGCCGCCGAGACCGAGGAATTCATCCGGTCCGTGCCGAGCCTCGACGACACCTTCCCGCTGCCCGATGCGCCCTGGTTCCCCAAGGGGGAGGTGTCCATGCGCTGGCTGATGCTGCACCTGATCGAGGAGATCGGCCGGCACGCGGGCCACGCGGACATCATCCGCGAGTCCCTGGACGGCAAGACCGCCTTCGAGCTGGTGGCCCTGGAGTCCGGTCAGTCCTGGGGGTGAACCGCACGGGCGGGCGAGCAGCCAGAGCCGTACCCTAGTCAAAGTTGATGAATCACGCGGAACAAATCACGCGGAACAGCAGGCTGAAGGGTGCGGTGAATGTCGGCGATCCGGCTGCTCGTCCTCGGGGCGGTGCGCCAGCACGGGCGGGCCCACGGCTACCAGGTGCGCAACGACCTGGAGTACTGGGGCGCCCATGAGTGGTCCAACGCCAAGCCGGGCTCGATCTACCACGCGCTGCGGCAGTTGGCGAAGCAGGGCCTGCTGCTCGAGCACGAGACGGCGCCGTCCACGGCGGGCGGCCCGCCCCGCACCGAGTACGAGGTCACGGAGAAGGGCACCGAGGAGTTCCTGGCCCTGCTCCGGGCGGCCCTGGTCACCGTCGCCCACGACCAGAAGCCCGACGTCCTTTCGGCGGCGGTCGGCTTCATGGTCGACCTGCCGCGCGCGGAGGTCGTCGCGCTCCTGAAGGAGCGGGTGCTCGCCCTGGAGGACTGGCGCCACTCCGTCACGGAGTACTACACGCCCGAGGACGGCCCCGAACAGCTCGGCCACATCGGCGAGATCATGAACATGTGGGTGCACTCGGCCGACGCGGGCGCGGAGTGGACCAAGGGCCTCATCGAGCGCGTGGAGAACGGCGCGTACACCTTCGCGGGCGAGGGCGAGCCGTTCGTCGGGGTCCTCGCCGAGGGCGAGGAGAACCCGTTCGCGACGGGGGAGAGGCACGTCGAGGACGAGCGCTGACCAGGCGCACAATCTCTCCATTAATCAAGTTTGACTAACCCGCTCCCGGGGCAGTACCTTCTCCGCCGGAGGCTAGTCAAGATTGACTAGCTGGCGGGAGTGCGGGCCCGGAGGGAGACGGATGGCGAACGCGATCGTCATGGAGAACGTAGGGAAGCGGTACGGGGACAAGCGTGCCCTGGACGGCCTCGACCTGGTCGCGGGGCGCGGCACGGTGCACGGGGTCCTCGGCCCGAACGGGGCGGGCAAGACCACCGCGGTGCGGATCATGGCCACGCTGCTCAGGGCGGACGAGGGCCGCGTGGAGATCGCCGGGCACGACGCGCGGCGCGAGCCGGGGGCGGTGCGCCGCCGCATCGGCCTGCTCGGCCAGCACGCGGCCGTCGACGAGGAGCTGGGCGGCCGCCAGAACCTGGAGATGTTCGGGCGCCTGCACCACCTGGGCGCCCGCCGCGCGGGCCTGCGGGCCGACGAGCTCCTGGAGCGCTTCGGCCTCGCCGACACGGGCCGCAAGGCGGTCAAGCAGTACAGCGGCGGCATGCGCCGCCGCCTCGACCTGGCGGCGTCGCTGATCACGGAACCGGAGGTGCTGTTCCTGGACGAGCCGACCACGGGCCTCGACCCGCGCGGCCGCATGGAGGTGTGGGACGCGGTCCGCTCCTTGGTGGGCGGCGGCACCACGGTCCTCCTGACGACCCAGTACCTGGAGGAGGCCGACCAACTGGCCGACCGCATCTCGCTGATCGACGGCGGCAGGGTCATCGCCGACGGCACGGCGGACGACCTGAAGGCCAGGATCGGCGGCGACCGCATCGACGTGGTGGTGCGGGACGGCGCCCAGCTAGTGCGGGCGGCGCGGCTGCTGCCGGGCGACGCCTCCGACGTCACGGTCGACGCCGACCGGCGCCTGGCCAGCGCCCCCGTCACCGACCGCATGGAGGCCCTCGCCCAGGTCGTCCGCGCGCTGAAGGACGCGGGCATCGAGGCGGAGGACGTGGCGCTGCGCCGGCCCACCCTCGACGAGGTGTTCCTGAGCCTGACCGGACGCGGCGACGACGCGGCGGCCGCCGGGGCCGCGCGGGCACGAACGGAGGAGACCGTATGACGACCCTGCCCCTGGAGCCCGCGGCGGGCGGCTCACGGCTCGCCTGGGCCCTGACCGACTGCTGGACCATGACCCGGCGCGAACTCGCCCACTGGGCACGCCAGCCCGTACAGGTCCTCGTGGGCCTCGCCTTCCCCGTGATGCTCCTGCTGATGTTCAACTACCTGATCGGCGGCGGCAAGGGCATCCAGGGCGACTACGTCGACTTCCTGGTGCCCGGGATGTTCGCGCTGACCATGGCGTTCGGCCTGGACGCGACGATGGTCGCGGTCACCACCGACCTCAACAAGGGCGTCGTGGACCGCTTCCGGTCCATGCCCATGGCCAACGGCGCCGTCCTGGTGGGCCGTTCGGCCGCCGACATGCTCCAGTCCTTCGCCTCGCTCCTCGCCATGATGGGCGTCGGCCTCGCGATCGGCTGGCGCTGGCACGGCTCCCTCGCCGGCGTTGCGGGCGCGGTCGGGCTGCTCATGCTCCTGCGGTTCGCGATGCTGTGGCTCGGCATCCACCTGGCGATGGTCGCGGGCAAGCCGGAGCTGGTGACGGCCGTGCAGATCCTGGTGTGGCCGGTCGGGTTCCTGTCCAACGCGTTCACGGTGCCGCAGACGATGCCGGACTGGCTGGGGGCGGTCGTGGAGTGGAACCCGATGTCGGCGACGGCCGCGGCCGTCCGTGACCTGTTCGGGAACGACCCCGGGGTGGCGGAGACGTCCTGGGCCGCCACCCACGCCACGGCCCTAGCCCTGGCGTGGCCGGTACTCCTGACGGCCCTGTTCCTCCCTCTGGCGGTACGCCGCTTCAGGAACCTGAGCGCGTAGGGGTTCCCTGCCGGGGGCTCCTCCCCCACCCCGCCCCTTCCCGAAACCATGGGGCTCCGCCCCCTGGACCCCCAAGAGCATCGGCCTGCGGCCTCGTCCTCAAACGCCGGACGGGCTGAAACCTGCCGCTTGCGGCGAGAGTTTCAGCCCGTCCGGCGTTTGAGGACGAGGCGCGGAGCGCCGAAAAGCTTTGAGCGGGGGAACGGGGGCAGCCGCACCCGGAGCGGGAAGGGGCGGGCCTGGGGCGCCCCGCGAGGGCACCCCCTAGTGGTGGAACCCGGTAGCCACCCCCCGATCCCGCGTCAGCGGCCCCGGCTGGCGCCGAAGCTCCGGCAGCAACCGCCCCAGATCCTCCAGAAACAGCTCCGCCAGATCCGCGGAGAACCCATTGCGGCACACCACCCGAAGCACCGCCAGATCCTCCCGGTGCGCGGGAAAGGTGTAGGCGGGCACCAGCCACCCCCGCTCCCGCAGCCGCCGGGCCACGTCGAAGACGTCGTACGCCCTCACGTCGTCCCCCGTCGTGAAGGCGAACACCGGCAGCTGATCGCCCCGCGTGAGCAGCCGGAAGTCCCCGAGGGCGGCGATCCGCCCGGCCAGGCCGCGCGCCACGTCCCGGGAGGCCTGCTGCACCGCCCGGTAGCCCTCCCGGCCGAGCCGCAGGAACGTGTAGTACTGCGCGACGACCTGCGCGCCCGGCCGGGAGAAGTTCAGGGCGAAGGTGGGCATGTCGCCGCCCAGGTAGTTCACGCGGAAGACGAGCTCCTCCGGCAGCTCGGCGGGCGTGCGCCACAGCGCCCAGCCGACGCCCGGGTAGACGAGCCCGTACTTGTGCCCCGAGGTGTTGATCGACGCCACCCGCGGCAGCCGGAAGTCCCACACCAGGTCCTCGTCGAGGAAGGGCGCGACCATCGCGCCAGAGGCCCCGTCCACATGGACGGGAACGTCGAGACCCGTCCGCTCCTGGAGCGCGTCCAGGGCCGCGCAGACGTCCGCCACGGGCTCGTAGGAGCCGTCGAACGTCGACCCGAGGACCGCCACGACCCCGATCGTGTTCTCGTCGCACAGCTGGGCGGCGGCCTCGGCGGAGAGGTGGTACCGGTCGCCCTCCATGGGCACCTGCCGCGCCTCCACCTCCCAGAAGTCGCAGAACTTCTCCCAGCAGACCTGCACGTTCACGCCCATCACGAGGTTGGGCCGGGCCTCGCGCGAGGGATAGCGGTCGGCGTTGCGCTTCATCCAGCGCCGCTTGAGCGCCATCCCCGCGAGCATGCAGGCCTCGCTGGAGCCGGTCGTCGAGCAGCCGACGGCCGCCGCCGGGTCCGGCGCGTTCCACAGGTCGGCGAGCATCGCCACGCAGCGCCGCTCCAGCTCGGCCGTGCGCGGGTACTCGTCCTTGTCGATCATGTTCTTGTCCCGGCACTCCGCCATGAGCACGCCCGCCTGCGGCTCCATCCAGGTGGTGACGAAGGTGGCGAGGTTCAGCCGCGCGTTCCCGTCGAGCATCAGCTCGTCGCGGACCAGCTGGTACGCGGTCATGGGCGGCAGCGGGTCCTTCGGAAGGCGGTGCTTCGGCGGGGCCTCGGTCATGCCGCCCACCGGATCGGCCTCCCCGAAGAACGGGTTCACGGACAGCGGGCGCTCGTCGCGGCGGTCGTCCGCGCCACGGTGCAGCGACATGGCGGTGCCTCCGAAGCCTCAAGAGGGGGCGGGCTCTCCCGGTCACCGTAGGCGGGCGAAAGGGACGTAGCATCCCGAGCCGTCCGGGCTTGCACCTCACGCGACGTGAGGACCCAGGCTTGTCCTCGTACCCGCACGACAGCAGCGAAGGGAGCGGGCGGTGAGTGGTTCCTACCCCGTCGGCCAGGTGGCGCGCCTCGCCAAGGTCACGGTGCGTGCCCTGCACCACTACGACGAGATCGGGCTCCTCACGCCGAGCGCGCGCAGCCACGCCGGGCACCGTCGCTACAGCGACACCGACCTGGACCGGCTGCAGCGGATCCGCTTCTACCGGGAGCTCGGGTTCCCGCTGGAGGAGATCGCCGTGCTGCTCGACGACCCCGACTCCGACCCGCAGGAGCACCTGCGGCGTCAGCACGGGCTGCTCACCGAGCGCATCACCAAGCTGCAGGAGATGGCCGCGGCCGTCGAGACCGCCATGGAGGCGAGACGCATGGGAATCAACCTCACGCCCGAGGAGAAGTTCGAGGTCTTCGGAGACTTCGACCCCGACCAGCACGAAGAGGAGGTCCAGCGCCGCTGGGGCGACACGGAGGCGTACGCCGAGTCGCGCCGCCGCACGGCCGCGTACACCAAGGACGACTGGCAGCGGATCAACAGCGCCATGGACGCGCTGCACGCGCGCGTGGCGGAGCTCCTCGACTCCGGTACGCCCGCCTCGTCCGCGGCGGCCATGGACGCGGCCGAGGACCACCGGCTGCTGATCTGCGACAGCTACTACGGGTGCTCGCACGAGATGCACGCCTGCCTCGGCGCCATGTACGTGGACGACCCGCGCTTCA
Organism: Streptomyces sp. NPDC043996; assembly: GCF_056435225.1. Classification (NCBI taxonomy): domain Bacteria; kingdom Bacillati; phylum Actinomycetota; class Actinomycetes; order Kitasatosporales; family Streptomycetaceae; genus Streptomyces; species Streptomyces sp. NPDC043996. The sequence goes on from NZ_JBWKEY010000014.1 coordinate 234,985, forward strand.
CCGCCACCTACGAGGCGATTCGCCCGGGTCTCGCCGTGTACCTGCGCGACGCGATCGTGGCGAACGCGGCCCGGCACGCCTCCTGAGGCACAGGAGGCGGACGGCGGAGGGCGCTGCGGCTAGCGGGATCCGACCGATGGAACCTGTCGCTCCCGGCCCGCGTTGATAGCTTTGGGCGGCATGGCCGATGCCATCACCACGCACGGCCCGCACCCCTCCGCCGTACGCCTCACACCCACAGGAGCCCGGAACCGTGACGACGCTTGCGCTAGGACCAAGCTGGCTGGATCCGGACTACTTGCTGAACGAGTTCGGTCTGTGGGGTCTGCTCCTGATCGTCTTCGCCGAGTCGGGCCTGCTCATCGGCTTCTTCCTGCCCGGTGACTCGCTCCTGTTCACCACGGGTCTGCTGATCACGACGGACAAGCTGGACGTCTCGCTGTGGCTGGCGTGCGTGCTGATCTCCATCGCGGCGATCCTCGGTGACCAGGCGGGCTATCTGTTCGGCAAGAAGGTCGGCCCGGCGCTGTTCAACCGCCCGGACTCCCGCCTCTTCAAGCAGGAGAACGTCACCAAGGCGCACGAGTTCTTCGAGAAGCACGGCCCGAAGTCCCTCGTCCTGGCCCGCTTCGTGCCGATCGTGCGCACGTTCACGCCGATCATCGCGGGCGTCAGTGGCATGCGCTACCGCTCGTTCATCACGTTCAACATCCTCGGCGGCATCCTGTGGGGCGCGGGTGTCACGATGCTCGGCGCCTGGCTCGGCAAGCACGAGTTCGTCCACAAGAACATCGAAGCGATCCTCATCCTGATCGTCCTCATCTCGGTGGTCCCGATCATCATCGAGCTCCTGCGGGCCCGCTCCCAGAAGAAGAAGGCGGCCGCCCAGGCCCCCGCGGCCGGACCGGACACCCCCGAGAGCGCCCCCGAGACCCCCGGCGCGTACCAGCCCCGCCAGCAGGACGGCCAGCACGGCACGTCCCCGTACCCGGGCCAGCAGCACCAGCAGTCCCCGTACCCGGGCCAGCACCCCGACCAGTCCCCGTACCAGGCACAGCAGCCGCGGTACCCGGACCAGCACCAGCAGCACCCCCAGCAGCAGTACCCGTCCCAGTACGGTGCCCAGCCGGGCGCCCAGCCGGGCACGCAGCAGTACCAGCCCCAGTACGACGGGCAGTACCAGTACGGCCACCAGGCGGGCGGCCAGCAGCAGTACCAAGGCCAGCACCAGGGCCAGCACCAGGCTCAGTACGACGGCCAGTACGAGGGGCAGCGGTACGAGGGGCAGTACGAAGGCCAGTACCAGTACGGCGACGCCGCGGGCGACCCCCAGTACCAGCAGCCCCAGCACCCGCAGCAGTCCCCGTACCCGAACCAGCGGTACCAGGGCCAGGGCCAGCAGCAGCCCCCGCACCAGCACCCCGAAGACCCCCGGCAGCACGGCCACAACCAGTACTGAGGGGCACGGAAGGCGCCCTAGAAGCCGCGCGTCCGCTTGGCCGCGCGGCGTCCCTGGGGGGCCGCGAGGCGCGGTGCCTTCAGGAACAGCCGCGACAGCTCCCCGCCCAGGTTCACCCCGATCGCGATGGCGAGGGCCAGGGCCGCCGCCTTGGACAGCGAGGCGAGCCCGGGGTTGAGGTTGTCGCGGGCGATCTCCAGGAGCCCGAAGTACGTCGCGCTGCCGGGCAGCAGCGGCCCGATCGCCGCCGTCACGAACGGCAGCGCGGACGCGAACCGGTAGCGCGACAGGAGCTGTCCGAACAGGCCCACCAGGCCCGCCGCGGCCGCCGTCGCCGCGACCGGCGAGATGTCCCCGGCACGGGCGAGGGCGCCGAACACGACCCAGGCCACGCCGCCGTTGAGGGTCACCAGGAGCACGGTGGATCGTTCCTGCTGGAGCAGGACCGCGAAGGCACAGCTCAGCGCCATCGCCGCGAACGTCTGGACCACGGGCCGGTCGGTGGAGTGGATCGACGTCTCCGGGTTCAGGCCGGCGTCGAGCTGCACGCCCAGATAGAGCACGATCAGCACGCCGCAGACGATCCCGACGATCAGGTACACGACCTCAAGGAGCCGGGCGGCCGCGGTGATGTAGTAGCCGGTCAGGCCGTCCTGTACGCCCGCGACCAGGGCCCGCCCCGGGATCAGCGCGAACAGGCCGCCGGTGATCACCGCGGAGGCCCGCACCTCCGGCAGGTCGAGCAGGCTGATCGCCACGCCCATCGCGGCGGGCGGCATCGCCGCCACCACGAACTGGTAGAACTCCGGAAGGCCGCGCCCCGCGCACAGCCACGCGAGCCGGTCCCCGAGCATCGCGCCCACCGCCGCCGCGACGAACACCACCACGCCGCCGCCGACGAGCACCGAGGCCGCGCCCGCGAGGAGCCCGCCCGCAGCCGTCAGCGCCCAGCCCGGGTAGGGGTGGCGGTTGCGGCGGATCTCCGCGAGGCGCCGGTAGGCCTCCTCCAGGCTGATGTCGACCTCTTCGGAGCTGATGTCGTCGACGAGCCGGTAGACGGCCTGGAGCCGCGTGTAGTCGGTGCCCCGGCGGCGTACCGTGCGCGAGGCCGTGACGGGGTCGTCGACGAGCGAGGGCTGGTACGAGATGGCGATCAGCGTGAAGGTGACGTTCGGCTCGCAGCGGTCGAGGCCGTACGCGCGCGTGACGGCGAACATCGCCGCCTCCACGTCCTCGGCGCCCTCGCCGCCCGCGAGCAGCAGCTCCCCGATGCGCAGCGTCAGGTCGAGCACGCGCGGCACGGCGGGCCCCGCGTCGTCCTCGTGCCGCTGCGTCGGCTCCGGCGCGGGCCGGTCGGCGACCGGGGTGCGCAGCATCGTGCGCATCCGGTCCTGCCAGGGCGCCTCCTTGGTGAGGCGGACCACCGGCACCCCGCCGGGCGGGGTGAACGCGGGCTGCTGCTGGCGCGCGTCGTAGGCGTGCGGCGCGGTGAACGCCGAGGACTCCGTGTCCTCGGGTGCCGGGGGGATCTTCAGACCCGTCGGGATCGTGAACTCCGACGACGGGTGGTCCTCCTCGGGGCCCGGCGCCTGTTCGACCCCGCCCACCGGGGCGAAGGCGCTGCGCGCCTCGTCCGACTGCGGCTTGCGGTCTTCCGCCTCCGGTTCACCCACCGGTAATGCCTCGCTCCTGTGTACGTAGGTCTCGTGCGCACCTTACGTACGTCAGTATGCTCACGCATCCGCCGTGAACACGCGAACGGGCCGCGTGACCGGGAAGGTCACACGGCCCGTTCGGGAGCGGGTGCGGGGCGGCCGGTGCGGCGCCCCGGCCGTGATCAGTGGCCGCCGTTGTCCTGGAAGCGCTTGTAGGAGGCCTCGATCTCGGCCTCGGCGTCGGCGCGGCCGACCCAGTCGGCGCCCTCGACGGACTTGCCCGGCTCCAGGTCCTTGTAGACCTCGAAGAAGTGCTGGATCTCCAGGCGGTCGAACTCGGACACGTGGTGGATGTCGCGCAGGTGCTCCACGCGCGGGTCGGAGGCCGGGACGCACAGCAGCTTGTCGTCGCCGCCCGCCTCGTCGGTCATCCGGAACATGCCGATCGCGCGGCACTTGATGAGGCAGCCGGGGAAGGTCGGCTCGTCAAGAATGACCAGGGCGTCCAGCGGGTCGCCGTCCTCGCCGAGGGTGTTCTCGACGAAGCCGTAGTCCGCCGGGTAGCTGGTGGACGTGAAGAGTCGACGGTCCAGGCGGATGCGGCCGGTCTCGTGGTCGACCTCGTACTTGTTCCGCGAACCCTTCGGGATCTCGATGGTGACGTCGAACTCCACGGGTGGCTCCTCCATGATCAGCACATACTTCGGGTGGTTAAGTGTCCCTCACGCAGATGTGTGATCGCGAAAGGGGCAGGTCGTCGTGGACGAGCGCAAGCCTTGGCAGTGGCTTCGACGGCCGCTGCGGCTTCTGCGGCGGCTTGGCGTCAAGCCTTCCGCGAAGCTGAGAACAGCCAAGCCGGCCAAGACATGGCAGGTCACGGCGGGTTCTGCCGCCGTGGGCCTCGCCGTCGCGGCGGTGGCGGTCACCGCGGCCGGACCCTGGGACTCCTCCGGTCAGCGTACGGCCGAGCGGGAGCTGGCCGCCTCTCGGGAGTCCAGGGGTGGCGCAGATCACGCGGGCGGTTCCGGAGGTTCCGCTCCCGGTTCCGCGCCCAGCGCCCCGTCGGTGCTCGCTGGGCTAGGCGCCCCCGCCCGCTCCGCGCCCGACCGCGAGGCGCTCGCCGACGCCCTGGACCCGATCCTGAAGGAGCGCGCGCTCGGCCCCGAGCGCTCGGCGGTCGTCGTCGACGCGAGGACCGGCCGACGCCTGTACGGCAAGCACGCGGGCGAGGCGCTGACCCCCGCCTCCACCACGAAGATCGCCACCGCGGTGGCGGCGCTGTCCGCCGTGGGCCCCGACCACCGGCTCCGCACGCGGACCGTCCTTCAGCCCGACTCCCGCGAGGTGGTCCTCGTGGGCGGCGGCGACCCGACCCTCACCGCGCGCGAGGACGGCCGCTACGTCGAGGGCTACGCCAGCCTGCGGGAGCTCGCCGACGACACCGCGCGGGCCCTGCGCGAGCGCGGCGGCAAGGGCGCGGTGACGCTGTCGTACGACACCTCCCGCTACTCCGGACCCGCGCAGCACCCCATCGGCCCCAACGAGAACATCACGCTGGTCAGCGCCCTGATGGCCGACGAGGGCCGCCTCGACGACTCCACCTCGGGGCCCGCCCCGCGCAGCGCGGAGCCCGCCGCCGACGCGGCCCGGAAGTTCGCCGGGATGCTGCGCGAGCGGGGCATCGAGGTCACTGACGCCGCCGACGCCAAGGACGGCCCGCGCCCGACGAAGGCCTCGCCGCGCGCCAAGGAGCTGGCGAAGACCTCGTCGCCGCCGCTGTCCACCCTCGTCGAGCGCATGCTGACGCACAGCGACAACGACATCGCCGAGGCCCTGGCCCGCGAGACCGCGCGGGCCTCGGGGGAGCCGCTGAGCTTCGCCGGCGGGTCCCGGGCGATCCGGGAGCGCCTGGACAGGCTGCGACTCCCGCTGTCCGGCGCGAAGTTCGCCGACGGCAGCGGCCTCGACCGCGAGGGCCGCCTCAGCGCGGAGCTGCTCGCCGCGCTCCTGACCCGCGCCGCCGACCCCGACCGCCCCGAACTGCGCCCCGTGGTCACCGGGCTGCCCGTCGCGGGCTTCACCGGCACCCTCGTGAACCGCTATCCCAAGGGTTCACCCGGTACGGGCCTGGTGCGCGCCAAGACCGGCACCCTCACGGGCGTCAACACCCTGGCCGGAACGGTCGTCACCAAGGAGGGCCGCCTCCTGGCGTTCGCCTTCATGACGACGGGCACCACCGACGCACAGGGCGCCCAGGCGGCCCTGGACGCCATGGCCTCGGCGTCGGCGTCCTAGCAGGGCCGGGCCGAAGGGCACCCCAACCCGGTACGCGGGCGCGGCCAACCCCGTACCGTTGACGCCATGACGAGCCTCGGTGGTGCGGAGATGGTCGACTGGAATCTCGCGGTGGCGACCGCGACCCGGCTCGTGCGGCCGGGCCCGGAGGTGAGCCGGGACGAGGCCCGAGCCGTCGTCGCGGAGCTGCGACGGCACGCCAAGTCCTCGGAGGAGCACGTCCGTTCGTTCACCCGGATGGGTACGGACGACATCCACGACACCCCCGTCCTGGTGGTGGACCGCGCGGGCTGGGTGCGCGCGAACGTCGCCGGGTTCCGCGAGGTCCTGAAGCCGCTCCTGGAGAAGATGAAGGACCGGCGCGGCAGCGGCCCGGGCGGCGCCGTCCTCGGCGCGGTCGGCGGCAAGGTGACGGGCGTGGAGCTCGGCATGCTCCTGTCGTTCCTGGCCTCGCGCGTCCTCGGCCAGTACGAGACGTTCGCCCCGGCCACCCGCGAGCTCCCGGCGGGCACGAACGGCGGCGGCAGGCTGCTGCTCGTGGCGCCGAACATCGTGCACGTCGAGCGCGAACTGGACGTGGATCCGCACGACTTCCGGCTCTGGGTGTGCCTGCACGAGGAGACGCACCGTACGCAGTTCTCGTCCGTGCCGTGGCTGCGTGACCACCTTGAGGGTGAGATCCAGGCGTTCCTCGGGGAGACGGAAGTCGACCCGATGACGGTCATCGAGCGCATCCGCGAGGCCGCCCAGTCGCTCGCCGGGGGCCGCCCGGAGGCCGAGGAGGACGACGGCGGCCGCTCCTTCGTGGACCTGGTGCAGACCCCGACGCAGCGCGAGATCCTGGCCCGCCTGACGGCCGTCATGTCGCTCCTGGAGGGCCACGCCGACTACGTGATGGACGGGGTCGGTCCCGGTGTCGTGCCGTCCGTCGGCGAGATCCGCGAGAAGTTCAAGGAGCGCCGCCAGCGGGGCGCGAGCCGCCTGGACCAGGCGCTGCGCAAGCTGCTCGGCCTGGACGCCAAACTGCGGCAGTACCGCGACGGCGAGCGCTTCGTCCGGGCCGTCGTCGAGGAGGTCGGCATGGACGGCTTCAACCGCGTGTGGACCTCCCCGAACACGCTTCCCACCAAGGCGGAGATCGCCAAACCAGCGGACTGGGTCGCGCGGGTGCACCGTAGGGCAGACTGAGTGAACAGATGCGGCGGACGGCAGGAGAACGCCCCCGTAATCACCCGTCCGAGGGACCGTGAGCCATGGGTAGGCGTGCAATGCTCGGGTAACGGCCCGGTTCTGTCACCATCGACACACTCTCAGTGACCACATGCGTGGGGTTCATGAGGTACGAACCCCGTGTGGGCACTGAAGTGACTGACCCGAGGCTCACCCCCCGAACTTCATGAAGGGAACCAACCGGAATGGGTCCCCATCCTGCGGTCGCGGCGATACGCCTGGCGGTCCGCCGCGTCCTCCACGACGTACTGACCGACGCCTCCGCCCAGCGCGAACACGCCCCCTCGCACGCCCCTCACCCCCCACACGTCCCGCGCCCCGCACACGAGCAGCCCCCCTCGCCGCTCGTGCTCGTGGCGTGCTCGGGCGGCGCCGACTCCATGGCGCTGGCCTCCGCACTCGCCTTCGAGGCCCCCAAGCTGGGCCTGCGCGCCGGCGCTGTGACCGTTGACCACGGTCTGCAGCCCGGCTCCGACCTGCGCGCCGCCGAGGTCGCCACGCGCATGACAGCGCTCGGCCTTGACCCGGTCGAGTCGCTCGCCGTCTCCGTCGGCCGCGACGGCGGGCCCGAGGCCGCCGCCCGAGACGCGCGGTACGCGGCGCTCGACGCCGCCGCCGACCGCCACGGCGCCGTCGCGGTCCTCCTCGGCCACACCCGGGACGACCAGGCCGAGACGGTCCTGCTCGGCCTCGCCCGCGGCTCCGGCATCCGCTCCCTGTCCGGCATGGCGGCGGTCTCCGGCTCCCGTGGGCGCTACCGCAGGCCGTTCCTGCACATCGACCGGCAGACGGCCCGCAAGGCCTGCATGGTCCAGTCCCTGCCCGTCTGGGACGACCCGCACAACGCGGACCCGGCCTACACCCGCTCCCGCCTGCGCCACGAGGGCCTGCCCGCCCTGGAGAAGGCGCTCGGCAAGGGCGTCGTGGAGGCCCTCGCCCGCACCGCTCAGCTGTCACGTGACGACGCGGACGCGCTGGACGCCTGGGCCGCCCAGGCGGAGGCCTCGGTCAGGGACGCGTCCGGGCGTCTGGAGTGCGCGAAACTCTTCGCCCTTCCGCCCGCCGTGCGCCGCCGCATCGTGCGCCGCGTGGCCATCGAGGCGGGCTCTCCGGCGGGCGCGCTGTTCGCCCGCCACATCGAAGAGGTCGACCGGCTCATCACCGGCTGGCGCGGCCAGGGGGCCATCAATCTCCCTGGCAAAGTCGTCGCACAGCGGCAGGGTGGCAGACTGGTGATCCGGCAAGGCTGACGCGGGAGGCCGGATTCGAGGATTCCGTGAGGGACCTCTGGGACCTCCGACGGATCTTCGATGGATCTCTGGTGGATCTCTGGTGGATCTCCGACTGTTTCCCGCGGGCCGGTGGGACGACCGAAAGTGATGCGGGTGGACGCGAAAGACATGGGCACCGACCTCCAGTCGGTGCTCATCACCAAGGAAGAGATCGACGCGAAGCTGGCTGAGCTGGCCGCGAAGATCGACGCGGAGTACGCGGGCAAGGACCTGCTGATCGTGGGCGTGCTCAAGGGCGCGGTCATGGTCATGGCGGACCTGGCACGCGCCCTGTCCACCCCGGTCACGATGGACTGGATGGCCGTGTCGTCGTACGGCGCGGGCACCCAGTCCTCCGGAGTGGTCCGCATCCTCAAGGACCTGGACACCGACATCAAGGGCAAGCACGTCCTGATCGTCGAGGACATCATCGACTCGGGCCTGACGCTGTCCTGGCTGCTCTCCAACCTCGGCTCGCGCGAGCCCGCCTCCTTGAAGGTGTGCACGCTGCTGCGCAAGCCGGAGGCCGCCAAGGTCGCCATCGACGTCGAGTGGGTCGGCTTCGACATCCCGAACGAGTTCGTGGTCGGGTACGGCCTGGACTACGCGGAGAAGTACCGCAACCTGCCCTTCGTCGGCACGCTCGCCCCGCACGTCTACGGCGGCTGACCGCCCGCGCGGCCCGGGCTTGCCTACGGCGGCCCGGGCGGCGTAAGACGCTGGGGTGCACCCGGTCGACGGGTGGCCCCCGGTGCGCAGACGGGTACGCCGGGTGGACGGGCGGGAACCCCCGGCCCTTTCCCGCCGTTGGAGCATGCGAAGGCGGGATTGCCAGCAGTCCCGCGCGGCTTCGGGTCACAATGCTGGGGTACGGTCCGAAGAACAGTCTTTTATCAAACTCACTATGGCAGGAGGTACGGAGCGGCCTCGCTCCGTGGGATGGACGTGAAGCGATACTTCCGTGGGCCAGTCATGTGGATCGTGCTGGCCGTCCTTGCCGTGGTCGTGTTGATGCAGGTCGTCGGTTCGGGCGGCGGCTACAAGACAGTGGACACCGGCCAGGTCGTACAGGCCATCGACGACAACAAGGTCAAGTCGGCCAAGCTCACCACCGGTGATGATCACACCATCAAGGTGGAGCTCAAGGACGGCCAGAAGGTCAAGGACAGCAGCAAGGTCCAGGCGAGCTACATCGGCGACCAGGGCGTCGAGATCGCCAAGATGCTGCAGGCCAAGTACGAGGACAAGCAGATCCCCGACGGTTACACCGTCTCCCCGTCGAAGCAGAACCCCTTCGTCGGCATCCTGCTGTCCCTCCTCCCCTTCGTCCTGATCGTCGTCGTCTTCCTGTTCCTGATGAATCAGATGCAGGGCGGCGGCAGCCGGGTCATGAACTTCGGCAAGTCCAAGGCGAAGCTCATCACCAAGGACACCCCCAAGACGACGTTCGCCGACGTCGCCGGTTCGGACGAGGCGGTGGAGGAGCTCCACGAGATCAAGGAGTTCCTGCAGGAGCCCGCCAAGTTCCAGGCCGTCGGCGCCAAGATCCCCAAGGGCGTGCTGCTGTACGGCCCGCCCGGCACGGGCAAGACGCTGCTCGCGCGCGCCGTCGCGGGCGAGGCGGGCGTCCCGTTCTACTCGATCTCCGGTTCCGACTTCGTCGAGATGTTCGTCGGTGTCGGTGCCTCCCGTGTGCGTGACCTGTTCGAGCAGGCCAAGGCGAACGCCCCGGCGATCGTCTTCGTCGACGAGATCGACGCCGTCGGCCGCCATCGCGGCGCCGGACTCGGCGGCGGTCACGACGAGCGCGAGCAGACGCTCAACCAGCTGCTCGTCGAGATGGACGGCTTCGACGTGAAGGGCGGCGTCATCCTGATCGCCGCCACGAACCGCCCGGACATCCTCGACCCGGCCCTCCTGCGCCCCGGCCGCTTCGACCGGCAGATCGCCGTCGACCGGCCGGACATGCTGGGCCGTCTGGAGATCCTCAAGGTTCACCAGAAGGGCAAGCCGGTCGCCCCGGATGTCGACCTGGGCGCCGTCGCGCGGCGCACGCCGGGCTTCACCGGCGCGGACCTGAGCAACGTCCTCAACGAGGCCGCCCTGCTCACGGCCCGCAGCAACCAGAAGCTCATCGACAACCACATGCTGGACGAGGCCATCGACCGCGTCGTGGCGGGCCCGCAGAAGCGGACCCGGATCATGTCCGACAAGGAAAAGAAGATCACCGCGTACCACGAGGGCGGCCACGCCCTGGTCGCGGCGGCTTCCCCCAACGCGGACCCGGTCCACAAGATCACGATCCTGTCGCGCGGCCGCGCCCTCGGCTACACCATGGTCCTGCCGGACGAGGACAAGTACTCGACCACGCGCAACGAAATGCTCGACCAGCTGGCGTACATGCTGGGCGGGCGCGCGGCCGAGGAGCTCGTCTTCCACGACCCGACCACCGGTGCAGCCAACGACATCGAGAAGGCCACGGCCACCGCTCGCGCGATGGTCACGCAGTACGGCATGACCGAGCGTCTGGGCGCGATCAAGTTCGGCGGCGACAACACCGAGCCGTTCCTCGGGCGCGAGATGGCGCACCAGCGGGACTACTCGGAAGAGGTCGCGGCGCTGGTCGACGAAGAGGTCAAGAAGCTCATCGAGACCGCGCACAACGAGGCCTGGGAGATCCTGGTCGAGAACCGCGACGTCCTGGACAACCTGGTCCTCGCGCTCCTCGAGAAGGAGACCCTCGGCAAGGAGGAGATCGCCGAGGTCTTCGCCCCGATCGTCAAGCGTCCGGCGCGCCCGGCCTGGACGGGCTCCACGCGGCGCACGCCGTCGACCCGCCCGCCGGTGCTCTCCCCGAAGGAGCTGTCGCTGACGAACGGTGCGAACGGCGCCACCCCCGCGGTGACCGCCGCCAGCGGCACCACCGCCGCCAGCGGTGAAACCCAGTCCATCGAGGTGGCCCCGGAGGACCGCCCCGAGAGCTGATCCCGGGCGTATCACCAGGCCCGGAATGGATGCTGTGCCCCCCAGGTTCTAGCCTGGGGGGCACGGCTGTTTTCGGCCGTCCGCACATACTCAGGAACCAGGAACGAGGCACAGATGACCGACCCCGTGACGCTGGCAGGCGAGGGCTCGATCGGTGAGTTCGACGAGAAGCGGGCCGAGAACGCCGTACGGGAGCTGCTGATCGCGGTCGGCGAGGACCCGGACCGCGAGGGCCTGCGCGAGACGCCCGCGCGCGTGGCGCGGGCGTACCGGGAGATACTCTCCGGGCTCCGCCAGGAGCCCGAGGACGTCCTGACGACCACGTTCGACCTGGGGCACGACGAGATGGTCCTGGTGAAGGACATCGAGATCGTGAGCCTGTGCGAGCACCATCTGCTGCCGTTCCACGGCGTGGCGCACGTCGGCTACATCCCCGCCGACTCGGGCAAGATCACCGGCCTGTCGAAGCTGGCCCGCCTCGTCGACGTGTACGCCCGCCGGCCGCAGGTCCAGGAGCGGCTGACCACGCAGATCGCCGACTCGCTGATGCGGATCCTGGAGGCCCGCGGCGCGATCGTCGTCGTGGAGGCCGAGCACATGTGCATGTCGGTGCGCGGCATCCGCAAGCCGGGCGCGAAGACCACGACGTCCGCGGTGCGCGGGCAGCTGCGGGACGCCTCGACCCGCGCCGAGGCCATGAGCCTGATACTGGCGCGCTGACGGCCGGGCGCGGCCCCCGCTGCCGGGGGCCGCGGTCCGCCGGGGTCAGGCCGCCGGGGCCGCGCCCCCGTGCTCGTCGTCGCCGTCCTCGGGCAGCTTGCAGACGCGCTCCAGGAAGAACGCCGCCGCTATCACGCCGATGCCCGCGAGGACCGAGAAGCCCGCGTAGTACGCCTGGTCGCGGCGGGCGGGGATGTCCAGATACTCCAGCATGAAGGCGCCCACGCCGCCGTACATGCCGCACACCAGCGCCGCGACGAGCGCGCTCGCCTGGCCGAAGACCACCGCCCGGGCCGCCATCAGGGGTTCCACGCCCTTCGCGCCGGGCCGCCGCTCGCGCTGGGCGCGGAGCCGGGAGCGCAGCGAGACCGCCGTGGCGAGCAGCACCGCGGCGATCACCGCGAGGACGATGGGAGCGGCCAGCGGGACGCGCGGCAGCGTGCCCACCGAGTCCCACAGGCGGGCGCCCGCCCAGGAGAGCACCCCGGCGACGACGAAGAGACCCGCCAGCGTCCTCACGCGCAGTTGCTTCATTCCGGAGGTCGCCCCTTTTGCCGGTGTCTCGTCTTGCCGGTGTCTCGCCGTCATCGCCTGGTGTGGTCGCCGTGCCCCGCTTCGGGGCGCGGCGGCGGTCCTGGTAGACCCTAACGACTACTCGGGCAGCTGGAGTTCCAGGTCGGCGCGCGGCGTGACGCCTTCCCGGGTGATGCCGTGGAGCAGGTCGGCCACCGGGCCGCGGCCCGGGAGCTGTGCCTCCGGTTCCACGTCGTGCCAGGGGGCGAGGACGAAGGCACGCTCGTGCGCGCGCGGGTGCGGCAGCGTGAGCACCGGGTCGTCCGAGACGACGTCGGCGTACGCGACGATGTCGACGTCCAGGGTGCGCGCGCCCCAGCGCTCGTCCCGGACGCGGTGGAAGGCCTCCTCGACAGCCTGCGCGCGCTCCAGGAGCGAGGACGGGGGCAGCGTGGTCTTCACGACCACGACCGCGTTGAAGTACGACGGCTGCGAGCCAGGCTCGACGCCCCACGGCTCCGTCTCGTACACCGGAGAGACGGCCTTGACGCGGAGGCCGGGGGTGTCCTCCAGGGCGTCGACGGCGCCCTGGAGGGTCTCCAGGCGGTTGCCCAGGTTCGCGCCGAGGGAGAGCACGGCGCGGTGCGGGTTGGACAGGGTGGTGTCGGCGGCGTCCACCTGCTCCACGACGGAGGCGGGCACCGGCTGGACGGTGGGGTCGCTGTGGACGTTCATACGCGGCTCCGGGTGATCGTGATGGTCACGTCGTCGAACGGGACGGTGATCGGGGCGTCCGGCTTGTGCACCGTGACCTCGATCTCCAGGACGCCTTCGTGCTTGAGACAGGTCTGGGCGATGCGCTCGGACAGCGTCTCGATGAGGTTCACCGGCTCGCCCTGCACGACGGCCACGACCTCCTCCGCCACGATGCCGTAGTGCACGGTCTTCGCCAGGTCGTCGTCGGCGGCGGCCGCACGGGTGTCCAGACCCAGGACCAGGTCCACGATGAAGGTCTGGCCTTCTTCGCGCTCCCGCGGATAGACACCGTGGTGCCCGCGGGCCTTCAGGCCGCGCAGCGCGACACGATCCACGCGAATCACTCCTGACAGTCGTCGGTATGGCCGGCTGCTGCCGACTGCGGTCGGCACACCAGCCTCATTCGAATCTACCTGCGGGCACCGACAGCGATCGCCCGCGGGGGCGCCGTAGGGCCCGGTCGGCGGCGTTCGCGGGTGCCCCTACCCACTCGGAGGCGGCCCGCCACCCCTCAGGCGGGAGTCTCGTCGTCCTCGTCGTCGCCGGACTCCGCGAGCACGGGGGAGGCGTGGTGCGACCACAGCCGCCAGCCGTCGGGCGTGCGCCGGAACACGTTGGTGGCCACCACCAGCTGCCCGACGAGCGGCCCGAGCTCGTCGCCGTCCTGCGGGGCCGGGCCGCCGCTGAGGATGTTCTCCGTGCACGTCACCAGGGCCGTGTCCCCGGCCACGCTGACCCGGACGTCGGTGAGGAAGAACTGGATGTACTCCGTGTTCGCCATGATCAGCGCGTACGAGCGCAGCACCTCGCCGCGGCCGGTGAGCACCGGCCAGCCCGGGTGGACGCAGGAGATCGCGGCGGCGCCGTCCTCCTCGTAGCTGTCGCTGTCGCCGTCGTCGCCGTCGATGCCCTCTCCGGCGTCCCTGGCGTCCCCGGCGTCCCCGTCTGCGTCGTCTGCGTCGTCCGTGTCGTCTTCGTCGTCCAGGCCGTCCAAGCCGTCCAGGGCGTTCTCAGCGCCGTGGAGGCCGTCCCGGCCGGAGGAGCCCCCGGAGAGGGTGGGAATCGGTGTGGTGAGGCTGGACGGGCCGCCGCTGCCGGAGCCGTCGGCGAGGTCCGCCGGGTCCAGCCACAGGTCGGACACCGTGTCGAAGTCGCCGCGCTCCAGTGCTTCGTAGAACGCGGTGTTGGCCCGCTCGACCTGCTCGACGTCCGTACGGGCGCGGGTCACCGAGTGCCCGCCGCTCCGGCCGCGCCCGCGGCCGTCACGGCCTGCGCCACCCGGACGGCGTCCGCGGTGGCCCGCACCTCGTGCACGCGGACCGCCCAGGCGCCCTGGTGCGCGGCGATCGCCGAGACCGCGGCGGTGGCCGCGTCCCGCTCGCGGGCGGGCGGCGGCGAGCCGCCGGGGCCCGCCAGGACACGGCCGAGGAAACGTTTGCGGGAGGCGGCGACGAGGATCGGGCGGCCCAGCGCGCACAGGCGGTCCAGGTGGGCCACGAGCGCCAGGTCGTGCTCGGCGTTCTTGGAGAAGCCGAGGCCCGGGTCGACGACGATCCGCTCCGGGGCGATGCCGCCCTCGATCGCGGCCTGCACGCGCGCGTGGAGCTCGTCGACGACTTCGGAGACCACGTCCTCGTACACCGGCTTGGCGTGCAGGTCGGTCAGGAAACCGCGCCAGTGCATCACCACGAACGGCGCGCCCGCGGCCGCCACCGTGGGGACCATGTCCGGGTCGGCGAGCCCTCCGGAGACGTCGTTCACGAGCACCGCGCCCGCCGCGAGCGCCTCGCGGGCCACGGAGGCGCGCATGGTGTCCACGGAGACCGTGACGCCCTCGGCGGCCAGCTCCCGCACCACGGGCACCACGCGGCGCAGCTCCTCGGCCTCGTCCACGCGCGTGGCGCCGGGGCGGGTCGACTCACCGCCCACGTCGACCAGGTCGGCGCCCTGGGCGACCAGGTCGACGCCGTGCTTCACGGCGGCCGTGGTGTCGAACCAGCGGCCGCCGTCGGAGAACGAATCAGGGGTCACGTTCACGACGCCCATGACCGCACAGCGGTCCCATGGGGGCAGCCCCTCGACGATTCCCCGCCCGCGCAACGTACTCATGCCTTAAGCGTAGGCCCGCGCGCGTGGGCGCTATGCCGCCTGTACCTCGCGCTGTTCGGCCGAGCGCGCGGCCGCGGGCCCCTGGTGGGGGCACGGCCGGGGCCCGGCCGTGCGGCGGCGCAGGAAGCGCGGCAGGGCGAGCGTCACGAAGCCCTCGGCCTGCATCGCCGCGAAGCCAATGCGGGGAAGGTCGCGGCTGGAGCGGTAGACCACGAAACGCGGCTCCCAGCGGGGCCGGAACTTGGCGTTGAACTTGTACAGGGACTCGATCTGGAACCAGCGCGAGAGGAACACGAGCAGGCCCCTCCAGGCGCGCAGGACCGGGCCCGCGCCCAGCTTCTCGCCGCGCGCGAGGGCGGCGCGGAACATCGCGAAGTTCAGCGAGACCCGGGCGACGCCGAGCTTCGGCGCCGCCTGCAGCGCGGCCACGATGAGCAGCTCGTTCATGCCGGGGTCGGCGCTGCGGTCGCGGCGCATGAGGTCGAGGGACACGCCGTCCTTGCCCCACGGGACGAAGTGCAGGACGGCCTTGAGGTCGCCGTACGGGCCGGGCTGCTCGTCGGTCTTGTGCGCCGTCGCGATCAGGCAGTCGCCGTCGTCGGGGTCGCCGATGCGGCCCAGGGCCATGGAGAAGCCGCGCTCGGTGTCGGTGCCGCGCCAGTCGTCGGCCGCCCGCTGGACACGCTCCAGCTCCTGGGGGCCGAGGTCACGGATGCGCCGTACGCGCGTCTCGTACCCATTGCGCTCGATTCGCTTGACCATCTGGCGCACGTTGCGCATCGCGCGCCCGGACAGGGAGAAATCCGCGACCTCCACCACCGCCTCGTCGCCGAGCTCCAGGGCGTCGAGGCCGGTCTCGCGGGTCCACACCTGGCCGCCGGTCTCCGAGCAGCCCATGACGGCGGGCGTCCAGGAGTGGGCCTTGGCCTCGTCCATGAAGCGCTCGATGGCGCCCGGCCAGGCCTCCACGTCGCCGATCGGGTCGCCTGAGGCAAGCATCACACCGGAGACGACGCGGTAGGTGACGGCGGCCTTGCCGCTCGGCGAGAAGACCACGCCCTTGTCGCGGCGCAGCGCGAAGTGGCCGAGGGAGTCGCGGCCGCCGTGCTTGGCGAGCAGCTCCCGCAGCCGGACCTCGTCGTCGTCGGTGAGGCGCGCGGCCGGGTGCTCGGGGCGGAACGCCAGGTAGATGGTGGTCAGGGCGGTCAGCAGGCCCAGGGCGCCGAGGGAGAAGCCGACGGTCCAGGGGGTGCGCCCGGTGTAGTCCACGGGCCCTTCGACGCCGAAGAGGCCGTACAGGACGTGCATCAGGCGCTCGCTGATGCTGGGGTCGCCGATGACCTTGTCCGGGTGGACGCTGACGATCACCAGGCCGAGGGCGAGGGACCCGGCGCCGAGGACGACGAAGTTCGCGAGCGCGCGCCAGCGGCTGCGCGGGTCGGGCAGGGCGGCGAACTGCTCCCGGTGCCGCAGCAGCAGCACGAGCAGCGCGATCGAGATCAGCACGCCGATGAAGGAGTGCCGGTACGCGAACTGCGCCACCGCGCCCGCGGGCAGCAGGACCACCGCGGCGCGCCACGCGCGGCGCTTGTTGCGCCGCAGGCCGTGCGCGAGCAGGAGCAGCAGGACGCCGCAGCTGAGCGCGAGGGCGGCGGCGAAGGGGCCGAACAGGCCCGGGAGCACCTCGGCGAACGTGTGCAGCCGGCTGTGGCGGAAGCGGGGGAACACCCCCGCCGCCACGTTGAGGAGCCCTACGAGCGCGCAGGCTCTGGCGACCAGGGCGGGGACGGCTTCGGGGCGGGGGCCGCGAAGGACTCGGCGCAGCCCGCGCTTACCCTCTGGAACCGCATCCGACATTTCCCCATCTATCCTGACAGACATCGCATCCCGTAGTTCTGCGAGAGAGCTTCGACCCGGCGCCAAAGGCGGCATCCGGGATATTGCGCCCTCTAGGACGGTCCTTTGGGGACACGGGTTCACTCCGGACCAGAAAACCGGCTCAAAGCTGGCGGAAAAGTACGGCAAAGGCGAGAAAAGCCACGGCCAAACCCGGGCCAGGGCTCCGCCCCGGAACCGGAGCACACCCTTCCGGCCCCCGGGAGCGAACAGGCAGAAAGCGCAGGCAGGATCTTCCCATGGGTCTCACGAGCAACAAAGTGCTGGCACTCGCGGTCGCGCTGGCCGTGCTGCTGTTCATCGGCACGATCTGGCTCTGGCCGCGGCTCGCACGCCGCAGCTGGCGCGCCATCACGGGCCGCGTAGGGCTGCTACTGGCCACGCAGGTGGCGGTCTTCGCGTCGATTGGTCTCTACACCAACCAGGCGTTCGGGTTCTACGCCAGCTGGGCCGACCTGCTCGGGCAGGAGACCGAGCAGGGCGTGGTCGTCGACCACGACGTGCTCAAGGGCGAGAAGGGCCCGGTCAAGGTCCTGGACACGCAGTCCGTCGACGTCCCGGGCGGTGAGACGCCGCGCGTCGGCGGACAGATCCAGAAGATCCAGGTCCAGGGCCGCAACTCGAAGATCGCCAGCCCCGCGTACGTCTACCTGCCGCCGGAGTACTTCCAGCCGCAGTACCGCCACCGCACCTTCCCCGCCTCCGTCGTCCTGACCGGCTACCCGGGAACCGCCGAAGCGCTCATCAAGGGCCTGCACTACCCGCAGACCGCCCACAAGCAGGCCAGGCAGGGCAAGATGCAGCCGATGATCCTGGTCATGCTCCGGCCGACCGTGGCGCCGCCGCGCGACACCGAGTGCGTGGACATCCCCGGCGGCCCGCAGGCGGAGTCGTTCTTCGCCAGGGACCTGCCCGACGCGATCATCCAGCACTACCGGGCGGGCAAGAAGCCCGACTCCTGGGGCATCATCGGCGACTCCACGGGCGGCTACTGCGCCCTGAAGCTCGCCATGCACCACCCCAGCGTCTACGGCGCCGCCGCGAGCCTGTCCGGCTACTACAAGGCCGCCCAGGACGTCACCACGGGCAACCTCTTCCACGGGGACAAGGACCTGGAGAACCAGGCCAACCTCATGTGGTACCTCGACCACATGCCGCCCCCGAAGACCTCCCTGCTGCTGAGCAGCAGCAAGAAGGGCGAGGGCAACTACAAGGACACCCTGAAGTTCATCGACAAGGTCAAGCCGCCCACGCGCGTGTCGTCGATGATCCTCGACAGCGGGGGCCACAACTTCAACACCTGGCGGCGGGAGATCCCCAACTCCCTGGTGTGGCTGAGCCAGCGGCTCACCGGAGGTTCGGACGTACGGTGACGCGCGTCTGTCCGGACGTACGGTGACGCACGTCTCATGAGGGCGGGCGGCGGCTGACGGGGGTCAGCGGCCGCCCGCCCTTCGTCTCTCAGGCCCCGAGGACCGGTCCCACCGACTCCAGTTCCACGTCCTCGCGCGCGATGTCGCGCGCGTCCGCCGCCGTCGAGCGGCGCAGCGCCTCGTGCAGCCGGCCCGGCGTGAGGACGCCGAGGAAGCGGCCCTCGCTGCGCTCGTCGATGACCGCGATCCACCCCGCGTCGTGCTGGAGCATCGTCGAGAACGCCTGCTTCAGGCTCGCGCCGACCGGGAGCCACGCCTCCATGCGGCGGGCGTGCTCGCGCACCGTGCCGGTGCCCCCGCGCGCGTGCTCGGCGGAGAGCCAGCCGTGCAGGTTGTTCTCGCCGTCCAGGACGACGGCCCAGCGGGCGTCGAGCTCCTTGGGCAGCGGGTCGTCGAGGTGGACGACGGGCGGCTGTTCCAGGTCGCCCTCCTCGATCGGCGTCACCGACAGGCGCTTGAGGCCCCGGTCGGCGCCGACGAAGTCCGCGACGTACTCCGTCGCGGGCGCGCCGAGGACGCTGGAGGGGGTGTCGAACTGCTCGATGCGCCCGTGGCCGTAGACGGCGATGCGGTCGCCGAGGCGCACCGCCTCCTCGATGTCGTGCGTGACGAACAACACGGTCTTGCGCACGGACTGCTGGAGGCGGAGGAACTCGTTCTGGAGGTGCTCGCGCACGACGGGGTCGACCGCGCCGAACGGCTCGTCCATCAGGAGCACCGGCGGGTCCGCCGCCAACGCGCGCGCCACCCCGACGCGTTGGCGCTGGCCGCCGGAGAGCTGCTCGGGGAAGCGGTCGCCGTACACCGACGGGTCGAGGCCGACCAGGTCGAGGAGCTCGGCGGCGCGCTCGCGGGCCTTGGCGCGCTTGACGCCGAGGAGGTGCGGGACGGTCGCCGTGTTGTCGAGGACCGTCTTGTGCGGGAACAGGCCGACTTGCTGGATGACGTAGCCGATGCGGCGGCGCAGCCGCACCGGGTCGATTTCGGATATGTCCTCGCCGTCGAGGAATATCCGTCCGCTGGTGGGCTCGATGAGCCGGTTCACCATTTTCATCGTCGTGGTCTTGCCGCAGCCCGACGGGCCGACGAGCGTGACCAGTTCACCCTCGCCGACCTCGAAGGACAGATCGTCGACGGCCGTCGTGCCGTCCGCGTACCGCTTGGTCACGTGCTCGAACCGGATCATGATTCCCCATTGTGGCGCGTGTTCTGTGAAGGCCGTATTGCGCCCGTCGTACGAGTCTCGGCGATTGTCAGTGCTCGGCGTTAGGGTCGCCAGACAGAGGGACGTGTGCGTTGGGGCACGCGTCCCGACCGGGTGGGGTCGGGCGGCGGTCTTGTGCTGTCGACAGGACATGCCGCGCGTGTGCGATGAAGCACATGCGCCCGCGGCATGGCTTCGGGGAATCGGGGGGAGGCGGGGCGGGTGAACAAGCGGAGCTGTCTCGTGACGAACGACTGGATCTGCGGCGAGTACGTCCGCTCGCGCAGCCAGGAATTGATCGACGCGACGGTGGAGCACGTGGGAATCACGGCCGCGTCCGTGGTGATCGGGGTGGCGGTGGCGCTGCCGCTCGCGCTGCTCGCGCGGCGCTTCAGATTCCTCGCGGCGCCGATTCTCGGCGTCACCACCGTGCTGTACTCGATTCCGTCCCTCGCGATGTTCTCGCTGCTCCTGCCGTTCTTCGGGCTTTCCGCCTCGCTGGTCGTCACGGGCCTCGTGCTGTATTCGCTGACGATCCTCGTCCGGAACATCCTCGCGGGCCTGCGGGCCGTGCCCGAGGAGGCACGGGAAGCGGCCAAGGGCATGGGGTACGGCCCGCTGCGGCTGCTCTGGGAGGTCGAACTGCCGCTGGCGCTGCCCTCGCTGCTCGCGGGCGTGCGGATCACGACGGTCTCGACGGTGGCGCTCACCACGGTCGGCGCCATCGTGGACAAGGGCGGCCTGGGCACGATGATCCTGGACGGCCTGGACACCCAGTTCAAGGCCCAGGTGCTCACGGCGTCGGCGCTGTGCGTCCTGCTCGCGCTCGTCGCCGACCTGCTGCTGCTCGCGCTCCAGTGGTGGCTGACTCCCTGGACGAGGGCCTCGGGCTCCTTCCGCATACGCAAGAGACGTCTCTCCCGCGGGGCGGACGCGGCCTCCGGTGCGGTCAAGGTGGCTGAGCCCGTATGAACGCGATATCCGGCGCCTATGAGTGGCTGACCACGTCCGCCAACTGGCAGGGCGAGAAGGGGGTGTGGCACCGGCTCGCCGAGCACCTCTACTTCACGGGTGTGTGCCTCGCCGTGGCCTGCGCCATCGCGCTGCCCCTGGCCCTGCTGCTCGGGCACATCGGCAAGGGCGGCGCGCTCGCGGTGAACATCTCGAACGTGGGGCGCGCGGTGCCCACGCTCGCCGTGCTTATCCTCCTCACGCTCACCCCGCTCGGCGAGCACGGGGACGTGCCGACGCTGATCGCCCTGGTCCTGTTCGCCGTGCCGCCCCTCCTGACGAACACCTACGTCGGGATGCGCGAGGTGGACCGCTCGGTCGTGGAGGCCGCGCGGGGCATGGGCATGAGCGGCCGTCAGGTGTTCGCCCGGGTCGAGCTGCCGCTGGCGTACCCGCTGATCATGACGGGGGTGCGGTCGTCCGCGGTGCAGGTCGTGGCGACGGCGACGCTCGCCGCGATGGCGGGGGAAGGGGGGCTCGGCCGGATCATCACGGCCGGGTTCAACCTCCAGAACACCCCGCAGGTCGTCGCGGGCGCTTTTCTGGTGGCGCTGCTCGCCCTGGTCGTGGAGGGTGTCCTGGTCGCGGTGGGGTGGGTCTTCGACCCGATGCGGGGGCGGTCGCGCGTGAGCGGCTGACCTGCCCGGACGTTCTCGTTCTCTGTCTCGATCTCTGTGTGTTTTTGAAACTCTCGAATGGTGGTTCACCGATGAACAGCAGCACGCGTCGCGCGCGACGGATCGCAGGGGCGGCCGCGGCCGTCGTGGCGCTGACCGCGGGGCTCACCGCGTGCGGCGGGGACAGCCTGGAGGACGACAAGGGGTCGGACGGCGGCAAGGGCGAGATCGTGGTGGGCTCGGCGCGGTTCACCGAGCAGAAGGTGCTCGCCGAGCTGTACGCGGGCGTGCTGCGCGACGCCGGGTACGACGCGTCGGTGAAGACCGTACAGAACCGTGAGGTGTACGAGCCCGAGCTGAAGAAGGGCACCATCGACGTCGCCCCCGAATACGCGGCCACGCTCGCGGAATTCCTCAACCTGAAGAAGAACGGCTCGGACGCGAAGCCGGTCGCCTCCAGCGATCTCGACGCGACGTACCGCGCGCTCACGAAGCTGGCGGAGCCGCGCGGCCTGAAGGCACTTCCGGCGGGCGAGGCCGTCGACCAGAACGCGTTCGCGGTGACCGCGGATTACGCGAAGAAGCACAAGCTCAAGACGCTTTCGGACCTCGGTAAGTCCGGCGAGAAGGTCAGGATCGCCGCTGGTGACGAATGCGAGACGCGCCCGTTCTGCGCGCCGGGCCTGAAGTCGAAGTACGGCATCGACGTCACCGGAATCGACCCCAAGGGCGTCGGCACCACGCAGTCCAAGCAGGCCGTGAAGAACGGCACGGACCAGCTCGTCCTGACGACGACCACGGACGCGACGCTGAAGAACTTCGGCCTGGTGATCCTCGAGGACGACAAGAAGCTCCAGAACGCGGACAACATCCTTCCCGTGATCAACGAGAAGTCCGCGGGCGACAAGGAGATAGCCGCTGCGCTCGGCAAGCTCACCAAGACGCTGACGACGGACGACCTCATCGAACTCAACCGCAAGGTCGACGAGGAGCGACAGAAGGAAGGCGACGTCGCGAAGGACTATCTGGAGTCCAAGGGTCTGATCAAGAAGTAACCGCGCTCAGGACGGCGGGGCCACGTCGTGCGACCGTACGCACACGGCGTGGCCAGGACTCGCGCGAGGGCTCCGGAGAGCGGGGACAGGGGAATCCGGAAGTCGTGCGCGCCGGGTTGCGGAATCCGGCCGCAGCAGATGGAGTGATCGGGCTGTAAGGAAGTGGCTCGGTTCGGTGGGGAGTTGCCGTGGGGGCATCGGGATTTTGGCGGGCGGGGCAACAGACTTCGTCTACGCGCGGTAAGTTTCTGGCCATGCCACGTGGACGTCACCGCCATTCCCCGCCACTGCACAGGCTGCTTCCGCCGTCGGCGGTCGCGGGCTTCTCCCTCGTCTGCGCCGGCGGCGCCTGGATGTTCGCGGAACCCGTGGTGCTGCGCGCGCTCGTCGCCGCCGCGGCCGCGAGCGCGGTGGTGGGTTCGGTCGTCATGCGCCGCTGGGACCAGTCCGCGGGCAAGCGGGTCGCCGAGCTCGGCCGGATGCGGGCGAGCGAGGAGTGGCGCTACGAGGAGCGGATAGCGGAGTGCGAGTCCGACCTCGAAGAGGCCCGCGAGCTGCGGACCAGGCTGGAGAACAAGCTGCGCGCCAAGCGGGCCGAGCTGGCCGCGCTGCGCAACGAACACGCGGCCCTGCTGCGGCGGTACGCGACGGCTGAGACCGAGCGCGCCAGCGCCCTGGAGGGGCGGCGGCTGCTCGCCAAGGAGACGTCGGGCCCGCCCGCGCTCCCGGCGGCACCGGCACGCGACGCGCGTGACCAGAAGGCCGACAGCGCGGCGCCCGAGCGCTCCGGTACGGCGACGCTGACGGACCCGCTGTACGCGCGGGCCAACGCGGCGCTGGCACGCCTTGCGGGCGCGGAGGCGGACGTAGAGGCAGGCGCGGAGGCGGACGCGGAGGCGGACGCGGGGGAATCCGGTGAGGTGCTCGGTGAGGCATCCGGCGGGGTGTCCGCGGAGATGCTCGCTGATGACGCGTACGACGGTGCGTACGACGGCGCGTACGACGGTGCGTACGACGGCTCCCATGACGACGCGCATGACGACGAGCGCGATGTGGAGCGTGGTGACGAGCACCGCGATGACTACGTCGACGCGTACGGTGACGAGCGCGGCGACGGCGGTGCCGACGAGCGCGGTGACGCCCACCTCGACGAGCACCGCGGCGAAGGCGACACGCACGGCGACGTGATCGACGTGCGTGGCGACGCGGACGCCCCAGTCGGTGGCGAGGAAGCCGGTGACGAGGACGCCGGTGACCTGCCGGGAACGGCCGAGGCGCCCGCTGAGCACGGCGACGGGGACGAGCTCGTGCCCGCCCGGCACTTCACGGTTCCGGCCGCGGCGGCCGTCGTGCCCCCCGCGCGGGTCCGCCAGCCGGCGGACGAGGGCGGCTTCGACTTCTTCGGCACGAAGGGCGAGGCCGCGAAGAGCACGGCCCCGGCCGCCCTGGACGCCGTACAGAACGCGGACCTCGCCGACGTGGTGGGCGATGAGGCGCTCGCGGTCCACAAGGCCGAGGCCGAGGCCGAGGCCGAGTTCAAGCCGTCGGACGAGGCGACCGACGCCGAGCGCGGTGTCGGCCAGGTCATCGACCTGACCGCGCACGACGAGACGGAGCAGATCGACCTGGAGGGCCTGCGCACGGCCCTGCGGGCGTAGCCACCGGATCGCTGTCCCACCGCACCGCTTCAGGGGCGGTTGGTTCCCGCCGCGTCGCGGCCGGGTCCCAGCCGCCCCTTCGCGCGTGCGCCCCCTCAGGCGGCCTCGGGGCCCGCCTTCAGCCCACCCGTCGGCCCCTCAGGCCATCCACCGGTCGGGCCGCGCCTCCCGGCGCCCCGTGCGGGAGCGCTCCGCCTGGCGGCGCAGGAGGTCCGCGGCCTCCGCGGTGGGCCGGAGCCGCGCGGTCACCGTGCTGTCCGCCCCGGTGTCGACCTTCACGTCGGCCACGCCCTTGAACCGCTCCCAGGGGCCCTGCACCAGCCGTACGCTCTGCACCTTCGCGTGCGGCACCAGGGAGAGACGGCGCCGCAGCAGACCGTGGCGCGCCGCGAACACCGCGTCCGTCACCGCCAGTCCGTGCCCCTTCCACCACACCGGGACGCACCACGCCGCGCGCGTGGGCGGCCGGGACAGCTCGTCGTCGCCAGGGACCCGCACCCCCGGCAGGACCCGTTCGATCACCGACTCGGCGAGCGCGCGCGGGGCGACCGGCACGAGCACGCCGTTCGACGACCCCGCCACGCTCAGCTCCACCCGCACCCAGCCGAGCCGCCGCCACAGCAGCGGCTCGACGATCCGCACGGTCTGCACCCGCCCCGGCGGCACCGTCTCGTGCGCCTTGTCGAGCAGCCCGTGGTCGAGGCGCAGGCCGTCGGGGGACTCGCCGACCGTCCAGTCGTACTCACCGACGAAGCGTCCGGCGCTGCTCGCGAACGCGCCGCCGAGTATGGGCAGCGCGGTCACGAGGACCGTCCAGAGGCTGTGGGTCAGGAACCACAGGAACGACGGCACGACGAGGGCCGTGAGCAGGAGCCCCCAGGGGGCGCCGGTGAGCAGCACGGACACGGCGAGCATGCGGGGCGGCACGTGCAGCAGCTGGCGCGAGGGCGCCTCGCCGACCTCGTGGGCCGTCTCGGGGGCGAGACCGGCGGCGCGCGCGAGCAGCTCGGCGCGCAGCGCGGCGGCGTCGCGCTCGCTGAGGTAGGCCAGCTCGTCCTTGTCCTCCGTGCCGACGACGTCGAGTTTGAGCTTGGTGACGCCGACGAGGCGGGCCGCGAGGGGCTGGGTCAGGTCGACGGCCTGGAGCCGGTCGAGTCGGATGTGCGCGGTGCGCCGGAACAGCAGGCCGGTGCGGATGCGCAGCTCCGTCTCCGTGACGGCGAAGTGCGTGAACCACCAGCTGAGGAAGCCGTACGCGGCGCCGCCGACGACGACGGCCGTGACGCCGAGGGCGAGCGTGGTCGCGGTCAGTTCGGACAGGCGGCGCTGGGTGCCGTCCGGGTCGTGGAAGGCCCAGCCGATGAGCACGGCGACGGGCGCCCACGCCCGCCGCAGCGGCGTGACGGGGTGCAGCCGCCGCTCGCGCGGCCCTGGGGCCTCCACCGGCCCCGCGGCGCTCGCGGAGCCCGCCTCCTCGCCGACGGGCGCGCCAGCGCCCTCCTGCGGCTCCTGGGAGCTCTCCCGCTCCCTGCCGTCCTCGCGCGGCCCGGGGGCCAGACCTTCGCTCACAGCCCCGCCGATCGGGCCTCGCCCAGCTCCGTGAGCCGGTCGCGCAGCCGCTCGGCCTCCTGGGGGTCGAGGCCGGGGATGCAGGCGTCCGTGGCGGCGGCCGCGGTGTGCAGTTGGACGCTCGCCAGGCCGAAGTGCCGCTCCACGGGGCCGGAGGTGACCTCGACGAGCTGCATGCGCCCGTACGGAACGACCGTCTCCTCGCGCCACAGCACGCCGCGGCTGATGAGGAGGTCATCGGCCCGCTCCGCGTACCGCCACGAGCGCCAGTTGCGCTCAAGGAGCGGCCAGTTCCAGGCCGCGAGCGCGAGCGGCAGCGCGGCGAAGGCCGCCCAGACGGGCCCGGCGAAGAGCCCGAGCAGCACGCCGAGCACCGCCGCGAGCGGCACCGCCCACACCACGAGCAGCATGCGCCGCATCTTCAGCAGTCCTCGTGGCAGCCCGGTCCACACGGGCTCGCCCGTGACCGCGCCGGAGTCCTGACCCGTCCCCGTTTCCATGCCTCAAGACTACGTACGGCATCTGACAGTGGTGTCGCCGCGCGGGTGCGTCAGACTGTGCGCATGAGCCCCACGACGGAGCACACCGGGAAGACGCGGCACGCGCGGAGCACGGAGCTGACCGAGACGACGGTCGGCGTCGGCGGCGCCGCCGAGAGCACGGACATGGTGCTCAACATCGGTCCGCAGCACCCGTCCACGCACGGCGTGCTGCGGCTGCGGCTCGTCCTGGACGGCGAGCGCGTCGAGCACGCGGAACCGGTGATCGGCTATATGCACCGGGGCGCGGAGAAGCTCTTCGAGGCGCGTGACTACCGGCAGATCGTGATGCTGGCCAACCGCCACGACTGGCTGTCCGCGTTCTCGAACGAGCTGGGCGTGGTGATGGCCGTCGAGCGCATGCTCGGCATGGAGGTGCCCGAGCGCGCGGTGTGGACCCGGACCCTGCTCGCCGAGCTGAACCGGGTGCTCAACCATCTGATGTTCCTCGGCTCGTACCCCCTCGAACTGGGCGGAATCACCCCGGTCTTCCACGCCTTCCGGGAGCGCGAGGAGCTCCAGAACGTGATGGAGGAGATCTCCGGCGGCCGCATGCACTACATGTTCAACCGGGTCGGCGGCCTCAAGGAGGACCTGCCCGCCGGGTGGACCACCCGCGCGCGGGCCGCCGTCGCCTCGGTGCGCTCCCGCATGGACGTGTACGACCGCCTGGTGCTCGGCAACGAGATCTTCCGCGGCCGCACGCGCGGCGTGGGCGTCCTCTCCGGAGAGGCCGTGCACGCCTACGGAGTGAGCGGTCCCATCGCGCGCGCCTCCGGAGTGGACTTCGACCTGCGCCGCGACGAGCCGTATCTGGCGTACGGCGAGCTGGGCGACGTCCTGAAGGTGGTGACCCGGCAGGAGGGCGACTGCCTGGCGCGCTTCGAGTGCCTCCTGGAGCAGACGCACAACGCGCTCGACCTGGCGGACGCCTGTCTGGACCGGATCGTCGACCTGCCGCGCGGCCCCATCAACCAGCGCCTGCCGAAGGTCCTGAAGGCCCCCGAGGGCCATACGTACGCGTGGACGGAGAACCCGCTCGGCATCAACGGCTACTACCTGGTGTCCAAGGGCGAGAAGACCCCCTACCGCCTGAAGCTGCGCTCGGCCTCGTACAACAACATCCAGGCGCTCGCCGAACTCCTGCCGGGACAGCTGGTCGCCGACATGGTGGCGATCCTGGGGTCACTGTTCTTCGTCGTCGGCGACATCGACAAGTAGATATCGGCAAGTCAGTCGGCTGATCATGCTGCCGGTCAGTCGGCCGGTCAGTCGGCAAGTAGGACGTCGTCGAGGGTGATGCCGACGGGCTGGGCCAGCCAGCCGAAGTCGCCGAGGCCGCCGGGTGCGGTGAGTTCGGCGGCTTCGCCCGCGCGCGCGAGGCGGCGGACGTACGCCGCCGGGTCGCTGGAGGCGAGCGACAGCGGCGGGCGGCCGCCGTGGACGTCCAGGGCGCGCAGGGCGGCCCGCTGGGTCAGGAGGCGGGCGCCGGGCCGCGCGCACGCGTCGAGGGCCACGTGGGCGGTGATGTCGCAGCCGCCGTCGGGCACGGGCGCCGTCTCGCGGCCGTCGCGGAAGCCGGTGAGGGTGCCGAAGGGCGGGCGGCTTTCGCGGGTGTGCGCGTAGTCGGCGGCGACCGCGAGGCCGCCCGTGAGCGTCGCCACGGCCGCCGCCCACGCCTCGTCCCGGGGGCGGCCGATCTCCGCGCGCAGGCCCGGCTCGGCGCCGAGCGGCCACCACTGGGCGAGCCAGTCGGCGTCCGGACCGGTCACCGGTCCGCCGAGCTCCTCGGTGCCGTCCGCGCGCACGAGGACCTGGCGCGGCGAGCCGTCGGCGGCCCGTTCGGCGACGTCCAGGGGGATGTTGTCGAGCCACTCGTTGGCGAACAGCAGGCCCTTCACCCCGGCGGGTGGTTCGGCGCACCACGTCACGCGCGGGTCGAGGCCTTCGGGGCGTGCGGCGCGCTCCACCGCGTACGCACGCGTGCGTGCCGCCACATCGGCGGGCAGCGCCGCGAGGACGCCCGCGGTCAGTTCGCCGCGGCCCGCGCCCACGTCCACGAACGCGAGCGGCTCGGGGCGGCCGAGCGCGGCGTCGACCCGGCACAGCAGACGGGCCACAGCGCCCGCGAACAAGGGCGAGGCGTGCACGGACGTGCGGAAGTGGCCCGCTGGGCCCTCGGGGCGGAGATAGAAGCCCTGCGGCCCGTACAGCGCCTCCTCGGCGGCCGCCCGCCACCCCCGCGCCGCGCGCCGTGCCTCATGCGTCACAGCGAGAAGGTTAAGCGGACCTCCACCTTGGGGAGTACGAGACGCCCGTACGGATCGGACCTCCGGTTGACCCGGGGCACCGGGACGGTTGCCTACGCTGGGTTACGTGCAGCGCCTCTATGACTTTCTCCGCAGACACCCGACAGGGGTCGACGCCTTCTGGGCACTCGTCCTGTTGGGTATCTCCGGGCTGAGCCTGGTGGCCGTCGCCGACTCGGAGCGGCGCGACATCACGCTCTGGGCGGTCCCGATCTTCGTCGGCCTGAGTCTGGTGATCGCGCTGCGCCGTCGGATGACGGAGCAGATGCTGGTCCTCGCCGCGGTGCTCGGCACGGCACAGATCGCCTGCAACGTGCAGCCAGGGCCCTGGAACTTCGCGATGCTCGTGATCATCTACACGGCGGCCGCGGACGGCCCGAAGTGGGCCTCGCGGTTCGCCCTCACCGGCGGCCTCGCGGCGGCCCCGCTGGCGCAGCTGCGCTGGCCGGAGGAGTCGATCAGCAGCTGGGGCAAGGTCCTCTTCACCGTCTTCATGGTCGTGCCCTTCGCCCTCGCCTGGGTGCTCGGTGACTCCATCCGCACCCGCCGCGCCTACTTCGCGCAGCTGGAGGAGCGCGCGGCCAGGCTGGAGAAGGAGCGCGAGGCGCAGTCCAAGGTCGCGGTCGCGGCCGAGCGGGCCCGCATCGCGCGCGAGCTGCACGACGTCGTCGCGCACAACGTCTCGGTGATGGTCGTGCAGGCCGATGGCGCCGCCTACGTCCTGGACGCGGCGCCCGACCAGGCCAAGCAGGCCCTCGCGACGATCTCCGGCACAGGCCGCCAGGCGCTCGCCGAGATGCGCAGGCTGCTCGGCGTGCTGCGCACCGGCGAGCCCGAGGAGAGCGGTGAGTACGTGCCGCAGCCGGACGTCGAGCAGCTCGACGAGCTCATCGAGCAGGTGCGCGGCGCCGGGCTTCCGGTCGACTTCAAGGTCGAGGGCACCCCGCGCCCGCTGCCCAGCGGCGTGGAGCTCACCGCGTACCGCATCGTCCAGGAGGCCCTCACCAACACCCGCAAGCACGGCGGTGAGAACGCCGGGGCGAGCGTCCGGCTCGTCTACTTTGACGACGGCCTCGGGCTGCTCGTCGAGGACGACGGCAAGGGCGCCCCGCACGAGCTGTACGAGGACGGCGGCGCCGACGGCAGCGGGCACGGCCTGATCGGCATGCGCGAGCGCGTCGGCATGGTCGGCGGCACGCTGGACGCCGGTCCCCGGCCGGGGGGCGGGTTCCGCATCAGTGCGCTGCTGCCGCTGAAACCCGCACACTGACACCTGTCAACCGATGCCACTGGGATCACCGGTGCGCCGGAACCGCGCCGTCGTGGTTGACTCCGCCCGTGCGGTCCGCTCCGGCCCGCCGCGCGGCGGCCTTCCGCCCGGGAGCCGCCGTCGACCCACTCCGAAGGGACCGTGAGATGTCCATCCGCGTGATGCTCGTCGACGACCAGGTGCTGCTGCGCACCGGATTCCGGATGGTCCTCGCCGCCCAGCCGGACATGGAGGTCGTCGCCGAGGCGGGCGACGGCGTCGAGGCCCTGCAGGTGCTGCGGGCCACGGCGGTCGACGTGGTCCTGATGGATGTGCGCATGCCGAAGCTGGACGGCGTGGAGACCACGCGCCGCATCTGCTCGGAGGCCAATCCGCCGAAGGTGCTGATCCTGACCACCTTCGACCTCGACGAGTACGCCTTCTCGGGGCTGAAGGCGGGCGCGTCCGGGTTCATGCTGAAGGACGTGCCGCCCGGTGAGCTGCTGGCCGCGATCCGTGCCGTGCACAGCGGTGACGCGGTCGTGGCGCCGTCCACGACGCGGCGGCTGCTCGACCGGTTCGCGCCGATGCTGCCGAGCACGGGTGGGCAGCCGCAGCACAAGGAGCTGGAGCGGCTCACCGAGCGCGAGCGCGAGGTCATGGTCCTTGTGGCCCAGGGGCTTTCCAACGGGGAGATCGCGGCGCGGCTCGTGCTGTCCGAGGCGACCGTGAAGACGCACGTGGGGCGCATTCTGACCAAGCTCGGGCTGCGGGATCGGGTGCAGGTCGTCGTGCTCGCGTATGAGACGGGGCTGGTGCGGGCGGGGGGCGGCGCGGGCTAGTTCCCTCGCGGTGCGCCCCAGGCCCGCCCCTTCCCGCTCCGGGGGCGGCTGCCCCCGTTCCCCCGCTCACCGATATTGGCGCTCCGCGCCTCGTCCTCAAACGCCGGACGGGCTGAAACCGGCAGGTTCTAGCCCGTCCGGCGCTTGAGGACGAGGCGCGAAGCGCCGATGCGCCGGGGCCCCGGCTAGCGGAGGACGCCCTCGATGAACTCGCTGCCGAGGCGGGAGACCACCCCCAGGTCCAGCTGGTGCTGCACGTACCGGCCCCGCCGCCGCGTGGTGATCAGCTCGGCCTTCTTCAGGACGCTCAGGTGCCGGGATATCTCGGGCGCCGTCATGCCGTGGGCGTCCGCGAGCTCACCCGTGGTGTACGCCCCGCGGGCCAGGTGGCGGCACAGGCGCATGCGCACCGGGTGCGAGAGCGCGGCCATGCGGCGGGTGAGCTGCTCCACGGAGGCGGGGCCGGTCAGGCCGGGGGACGTGATGGGGTAGGTGATCGAGGACTGCCAGCCGTACCGGTGCAGGACCATCACGTGGGGCCAGCCGAGGCTCGTCGGGACCAGGACGAGGCCGCCGTCGCCCGTCCTGGTGTGGCCTACCGCCATCTTGTCGACGGTGATCCGCCGGTTCTCCTCGTCCAGGGACACCGCCCCGGAGATCGCCTTGAGGGCCTCCCCGAGGCCCTTGCGGCGCAGCAGCTCGGTCTTGTGCCGGGCGTCCGCGGCCAGCTGGTGGCTCAGGCGGGCCCAGGTGTCCGAGAAGAACGCCTCGTCGCAGTCCTGCATCAGCTGGCGGAACCAGGCGCGCACGGCGGGCGGGTCGTCCAGGAGCCGCTCGGTGAACGCGACTTGGTGCTCGCCCCGGGCGGCGGCGAGCTCCAGGGCGTGGCGGCGCATGCCCGGGTCGTTCAGCGGGTCCGTCACGCGGTTCTGGTCGTAGGCGAGCTGGCAGGTGAACTCCAGGGCGGCGTCCACGAACTGTTCGTCCGTCAGCTTGTCCAGCTGGTCGAGCTCCTCGGCGAGCGTGGCGCCGGGCAGGCCGTTCTTGCCGGGGAGGCCCGCGAAGGGCGCGAAGACGTCCGAGAACGTCGTCCGCCACAGGAAGTCCGCCTCGCACAGGCGGTCCGCGAGGCCCTGGTCGAGGCGCGCGGACACGGCGGTCGCCCAGCCCTGCAGCCCCGGGTGGTGACCGGTCTCGGACAGCGCGTGCAGCGCCATGCCGAGCTCGGCGAGGGGCGAGGGCACGACATGGACGCGGTCCGGCGTCAGGCCGGTGATGTCGATGCTCACGCTCATGACCCCATGGTGCACCGTGCCACTGACAACGCCGCCGCCGATTGACGGCTGCCGTCAATCGACGAGACCTGGCCCCGGGGCCCTGTGCACAGTGGAGACATCGCCGGGGCCGCGATGGCGCCGCCCCCTCCTTGATGGCGTCGGCCCTCCCAAGGGCTCGCGTTCCCTTCCCTGACTCTTCCCTTCCCTCGGCTCTTCCCTGGTTCCCCGATTCCTCCTCAGGCACTGGACGGGCTCTTCGCGCCCTCCATGCGCCCGTTAAGTACCCTTTGTCATGAAAGGTCGTACGTCATGAGCGTCACCCAGCAGTACCTGCTCGACACCTACCGCGCCTCCCAGCACGGCGAGCCGGCCCCGCCCGCGCCCGGTGCGCACGACTGGCAGGTCGTGCGCGAGGTGCGCGACTACGGGCGCTTCGCCGCCGTGGTGCGGGGACGGCCCGCGCACGGACGCGTGCGGGCCGCCGTCGCCCGCTTCGTCCGGGGCCTCAGGGGAGGCGGCGTACGAACTCCGCGACCGCTTCCCTGACGTCGGCGGCGCTCCACGCCAGGGCTGGCTCGTTCACGGTGACCTCCGTGACGGACAGGCCCGGTGGACCGTCCGGGAACCAGCGCCAGAACAGCAGGGTCTTCGTCTCCTCGGCCTGCGCGAGCGCCGCCTCGTTCAGGACGTCGGGCGCGTAGGGAAGCCACACCTGGAACTGGTGGGTGTGCGGTGGGTCGGGGTGCACGCGCGACCAGGGCACCGGGGAGGACACCAGCTCCTCGCGGAGCGCCTCGGCGACCACGCGCGCGTGGGCGACGTACTCCGGCAGGCGCGGCAGGACGTCCTTCAGGCCGAGCCGTGCCGCGAGGGCCGTCGGGAACTGCTGGAAACCGAGCCCTCCGTAGCGGTGCAGCCAGGCGCGGGCCTCGTCGACCAGGGTGCGCGGCCCGGCGAGCGCGGCGCCCGCGAAGCCCTCCAAGGACTTGTAGAACGACACGTAGACGGTGTCCGCGAGCGCGGCGATCTCGTGCAGCGGACGACCGAAGTGCGGTGTGCACTCCCACAGGCGCGCGCCGTCGAAGTGGACGACGGCGTCCCGCTCGCGCGCCGCCGCCACCACCTCCTGGAGCTCCTCCCACGTGGGCAGCAGGAAACCGGCCTCCCTCATGGGCAGTTCGAGCATCAGGGTGCCGAAGGGCTCCTCGAAGTCCCGTACGTCCTCGGCCGTGAACGGGCGCGGGCCGTCCGCGGGGTGCACCGTGCGCAGGCCGCTCACCGCCGACAGGGCGCCCCCTTCGTGGACCTCCGGGTGCGAGCGCGGGTGCAGCGCCACCGTCGCGTTGCCGGTGCGGCCCGCCCAGCAGCGCAGCGCCACCTGCTGCGCCATCGTGCCCGTCGGGAAGAACGCGGCGGCCTCCTTGCCGAGCAGCCGCGCGACCTCGTCCTCCAGCTCGGCGACCACGCCGTCGCCGTACACGTCGGGCGGGGCGTCCAGGTCGGTGACGTCCGCCGCGCGGTCGAGGGCCGCGAGGCGCTCACCCAGGCGCACGGTCGTCGGGGGGCGTGACAGGAGGCGCTCCGCGCCCCGGGCGGCGGCGATGCGCCGGGCCTGCTCGTCAGGGGCCTGATCGTCGTCGGCCCCGTCGGCCCCGTCGGCCCCGTCGTCCTCGGGGGCTTTCCTCGCTTCGTCTGCGGTCATCCACAGATCATCCCGCGCGGTCGTACGAATGCCCACAGCCTGTGGACAGCCGACGGCGCCGCGCCAACCGATCGCGTTAGCATGACGAGAAATCGTCCGGTACCCCGAGCGGACTGGAACGGAAGGCGTCATCGCGTGAACGCACCACACCGGCCGGAGCAGCCCCCAGAGCCCCGTCCAGACGCGCGGTCGGACCCCAGGGACCGCCCCGCGCGGCTCGCCGTGGGCGTCGTCGGCGCGGGCCGCGTCGGCCCGGCGCTCGCCGCGGCCCTCCAGCTGGCCGGGCACCGCCCGGTGGCCGTCTCCGGTGTCTCCGACAGCTCCGTCAGGCGCGCCGCCGCCATGCTCCCCGACGTGCCCCTGGTGCCGCCCGCCCAGGTCCTGGCCCGCGCCGACCTGGTGCTCCTGACCGTGCCGGACGACGCGCTGCCCGGCCTCGTCGAAGGCCTCGCCGAGACCGGCGCGGTGCGCCCGGGACAGCTCCTGGCACACACCTCCGGGCGGTACGGCACCAAGGTGCTCGACCCCGCGCTGCGCGCCGGTGCGCTGCCGCTCGCGCTGCACCCGGCGATGACGTTCACCGGCACCCCTGTAGACGTGCAGCGCCTGGCCGGGTGCTCCTTCGGGGTCACCGCGCCCGAGGAGCTGCGGCTCGCCGCGGAGGCCCTGGTCATCGAGATGGGCGGCGAGCCCGAGTGGATCGCCGAGGAGGCCCGCCCGCTGTACCACGCGGCGCTCGCGCTCGGCGCCAACCACCTGGTGACGCTGGTCGCCGAGTCCATGGAGCTGCTGCGGGACGCGGGCGTCGCGGCCCCCGACCGCATGCTCGGCCCGCTGCTCGGCGCGGCCCTCGACAACGCCCTGCGCTCCGGCGACGCCGCCCTGACCGGCCCCGTCGCGCGCGGCGACGCGGGCACCGTGGCGGCGCACGTCGCGGAGCTGCGCAAGCACGCGCCGCAGACCGTCGCCGGATATCTGGCGATGGCCCGCGCCACCGCCGACCGCGCGCTCGCGCACGGCCTGCTCAAGCCGGAGCTCGCCGAGGACCTGCTCGGCGTGCTCGCGGGACCCGGCGCGGCGACGGGCGGCACCGGCGGCCCCGAGGAACCCGGCGACGGCGGAGCGGACGGAGGAGACCGATGAGCGGCATCCAGCTGGTGCACGCCGCCGAGCGGCTGCGGGCACGCGCGCGTAGCGGCCCACGGGCCGTCGTCATGACCATGGGCGCCCTGCACGAGGGGCACGCCACGCTGATCCAGGAGGCGCGGCGCACGGCGGGCCCGGACGGTGAGGTCGTCGTCACGGTCTTCGTGAACCCGCTGCAGTTCGGCGCGGGCGAGGACCTGGACCGCTATCCGCGCACCCTGGAAGCCGACGTGAAGACCGCCGAACAAGCGGGCGCGGACCTCGTCTTCGCGCCCTCCGTAGAGGAGGTCTATCCCGGAGGCGAGCCCCAGGTGCGCGTCAGCGCGGGCCCGATGGGCACGGTCCTGGAGGGCGCCACGCGCCCCGGGCACTTCGATGGCGTGCTCACCGTCGTCGCCAAGCTGCTGCACCTGACGGCACCCGACGTCGCGCTCTTCGGCCAGAAGGACGCCCAGCAGCTCGCCCTCATCCGCCGCATGGCGCGCGACCTGAACTTCGACGTGCGGATCGAGGGCGTACCGACGGTCCGCGAGGAGGACGGGCTCGCCCGCTCCAGCCGCAACCGCTATCTGTCGCCCGCCGAGCGCCACACCGCGCTCGCGCTGTCCCGGGCCCTGTTCGCGGGCCGCGACCGGCACGCCGCGCAGGAGGCCCTGCGCGCGCGGGCCGCCCTCGCCCCGGCCACCGCCGCGCGCGCGGACGCGCTGAACGCGCTGGGGGAGGCCCGTGCCGCCGCCGACGCGCACGCCGTGGCCCAGGCCGCGCCCGCCGGTCCCGGCGCGGTCCTCGCCGCCGCCCGCCAGGTCCTCGACGAGGCCGCGCGGCTTACGCCGCCGCTCGCCCTGGACTACGTGGCGCTGGTCGACCCCTCGGACTTCAGGGACGTCACCCCCGGCCACCAGGGCGAGGCGGTCCTCGCCATCGCCGCCAAGGTCGGCACCACCCGCCTCATCGACAACATCCCGCTCACCTTCGGAGCCTCCGCGTGAAGCCCCGCCCGACCGCGAACGGAGCCTTCGCATGAGTGCTACCGGCATACGGCTGCACGCCCCCGCCCCCGGCTGGTCGCTCGACGCCGACGTCGTGGTCGTCGGCTCCGGGGTGGCCGGTCTGACCGCCGCGCTGCGCTGCGCGGCGGCTGGCCTGGAGACCGTCGTCGTCACCAAGGCCCGCCTGGACGACGGCTCCACGCGCTGGGCCCAGGGCGGCATCGCGGCCGCGCTCGGCGAGGGCGACACCCCCGAGCAGCACCTGGAGGACACCCTCGTGGCGGGCGCGGGCCTGTGCGACGAGGAGGCGGTGCGCACGCTCGTCACCGAGGGCCCCGACGCCGTACGCCGCCTCATCGAGACCGGCGCCCGGTTCGACGAGGGCACCGACGGCTCCCTGGAGCTCACCCGCGAAGGCGGCCACCACCGCCGCCGCATCGCGCACGCGGGCGGCGACGCGACCGGCGCGGAGATCTCCCGGGCCCTCGTCGACGCGGTCCGCGCGCGCGGCATAGCCACCGTCGAGAACGCCCTGGTCCTGGATCTGCTGTCGGACGCCAAGGGGCGCGCGGCGGGCGTCACGCTGCACGTCATGGGCGAGGGCCAGCACGACGGCGTGGGCGCCGTGCGCGCGCCCGCCGTGGTGCTCGCCACCGGCGGCATGGGCCAGGTGTTCTCGGCGACGACGAACCCGTCCGTGTCGACGGGCGACGGCGTCGCCCTCGCCCTGCGCGCCGGTGCGGAGGTCTCCGACCTGGAGTTCGTGCAGTTCCACCCGACGGTGCTCTTCCTGGGGGCCGACGCCGAGGGACAGCAGCCGCTGGTGTCCGAGGCCGTGCGCGGCGAGGGCGCCCACCTCGTGGACGCGGACGGCGTGCGCTTCATGGTGGGCGCCCACGAACTCGCCGAGCTCGCCCCGCGCGACATCGTCGCCAAGGGCATCACGCGCCGCATGCTCGAACAGGGCGCCGAGCACATGTACTTGGACGCGCGCCACTTCGGCGCCGAGATGTGGGCGACCCGCTTCCCGACGATCC
Organism: Streptomyces sp. NPDC043996; assembly: GCF_056435225.1. Classification (NCBI taxonomy): domain Bacteria; kingdom Bacillati; phylum Actinomycetota; class Actinomycetes; order Kitasatosporales; family Streptomycetaceae; genus Streptomyces; species Streptomyces sp. NPDC043996. Next base: position 271,511 of record NZ_JBWKEY010000014.1, read on the forward strand.
TCGCCGCCTGCCGCGCCCACGGCATCGACCCGGTGACCGAGCCCGTCCCGGTGGCCCCGGCCGCGCACTACGCCTCCGGCGGCGTCCGCACCGACCCGCACGGCCGCACCACGGTGGAGGGCCTGTACGCGTGCGGGGAGGTCGCCTGCACCGGCGTGCACGGAGCGAACCGGCTCGCGTCCAACTCCCTCCTGGAGGGCCTGGTCTACGCCGAGCGCATCGCGGCCGACATCGCCGCCCGGCACGCGGCGGACGCCCTCCACGCGCGCGTGCCCGCGCCACTGGTCACGCCCGAGCAGCCGGCCCATCCGCTGCTGCCGCCCGAGGCCCGCTTCGCCATCCAGCGGATCATGACCGAGGGCGCCGGAGTGCTCCGCTCCGAAGCCTCCCTCGCCGAGGCCGCCGAGCGGCTCGCGCGCATCCACGCGGACGCGGCGGGCGCGCTCGCCGAGGACGGCAAGACCACCGAGCCGGGCGTGGAGGCCTGGGAGACCACCAACCTGCTGTGCGTGTCCCGCGTCCTGGTGGCGGCGGCGCAGTGGCGCGAGGAGACTCGGGGCTGCCACTGGCGCGAGGACCACGCGGAGCGCGACGACGCGGCGTGGGGGCGCCACATCGTCGTCAGCCTCAACCCCGACCGGACCCTCGCGACCCGTACGACTCAGAACGCCCGTTTCCCCAGCACCCAGGAGCAGTGACCGACGTGAGCACTCCCGACCTCCCCCTCGTCGACAGCGGCTGCGGCGACGCCTGCGGCTGCGGCGACACGGCACACGACCCCATGGAGTGCGGACTCGACCCGTCGCTCGCCCTGCTCCTCGCCGACGCCGGGCTCGACCCCGTCCAGGTCGAGGACATCGCGCACCTGGCGATCGCCGAGGACATGGAGTTCTCGCCGGACGCCGTGGACGTCACGACGGTCGCCACCATCCCCGAGGAGGCCGTGTCGACGGCCGACTTCACCGCGCGCGAGGCGGGCACCGTCGCGGGCCTGCGCGTCGCCGAGGCGGTCTTCTCCGTGGTGTGCGCGGACGAGTTCGAGGTGGAGCGGCACGTCGAGGACGGCGCGCGCGTCCAGGCCGGAGAGGTGCTCCTGAGCGTCACCGGCCGCACCCGCGACCTGCTCACCGCCGAGCGCAGCGCGCTCAACCTCCTGTGCCGCCTGTCCGGCATCGCGACGGCCACGCGCGCGTGGGCGGACGCCCTGGAGGGCACAGGCGCGAAGGTCCGCGACACCCGCAAGACGACGCCGGGCCTGCGCTCCCTGGAGAAGTACGCGGTCCGCACGGGCGGCGGCGTCAACCACCGCATGTCGCTCGCCGACGCGGCCCTCGTCAAGGACAACCACGTGGTCGCGGCGGGCGGCGTGGCACAGGCCTTCAAGGCCGTGCGGGACGCCTTCCCGGACGTGCCGGTGGAGGTCGAGGTGGACACGCTCCACCAGCTGCGCGAGGCCGTGGACGCGGGCGCCGACCTGATCCTCCTGGACAACTTCACGCCCGGCGAGACCGAGGAGGCGGTCGCCATCGTCGGCGGCAGGGCCCTCCTGGAGTCCTCCGGCCGCCTCACCCTGGAGAACGCGGCGGACTACGCGCGCACCGGCGTCGACTTCCTGGCCGTGGGCGCCCTCACGCACTCCTCGCCGATCCTGGACGTCGGCCTGGACCTGAGGGAGGCCGCCGAGGCCCCCGCGCGCGGGACGGAGTAACCCGCCATGCTGCTCACGATCGACGTCGGCAACACCCACACCGTCCTCGGACTCTTCGACGGCGAGGACATCGTCGAGCACTGGCGCATCTCCACCGACGCCCGCCGTACGGCCGACGAGCTCGCGGTGCTCCTCAACGGCCTGATGGGCATGCACCCGCTGCTCGGCGAGGAGCTCGGCGACGGCATCGACGGCATCGCGATCTGCTCCACGGTCCCGTCCGTCCTGCACGAGCTGCGCGAGGTCACCCGCCGCTACTACGGCGACGTACCGGCCGTCCTGGTGGAGCCCGGCATCAAGACGGGCGTGCCGATCCTCATGGACAACCCCAAGGAGGTCGGCGCCGACCGCATCATCAACGCGGTCGCGGCGGTCGAGCTCTACGGAGGCCCCGCGATCGTCGTGGACTTCGGTACGGCGACGACGTTCGACGCGGTCTCCGCGCGCGGGGAGTACGCGGGCGGCGTCATCGCTCCCGGGATCGAGATCTCCGTGGAGGCCCTCGGCGTGCGCGGCGCGCAGCTGCGCAAGATCGAGCTGGCCCGCCCGCGCAGCGTCATCGGCAAGAACACCGTGGAGGCGATGCAGTCGGGCATCGTGTACGGCTTCGCGGGCCAGGTCGACGGCGTCGTGCGCCGCATGGCGCGCGAGCTCGCGGGCCCGCACGTCGACCCGGGCGACGTCACGGTCATCGCCACCGGCGGCCTCGCGCCGATGGTGCTCGGCGAGGCGTCCGTCATCGACGAGCACGAGCCGTGGCTGACGCTGATCGGGCTCCGACTGGTGTACGAGCGAAACGTGTCCCGTACCTGACAGTCCGTCAAGCAACCCTGACAGCCTCTCAAGCAACCCGGAGCCCTCAACAGGAGTCCTTCCAGGGAGGGGTTCTGAGTGGGTGTCCGGTTGTTGCCGGGGGGCTGATGGGCGGGCGAGGAATGGGACGCAGGGGGCGGGCGGCGATCACGGCCGCCTTCGCCGCGATGGTGCTCGCCGCCGCTCCCGCCGTCGGCGCCGCCTCGGCGCACGAGGAGCGGTCCGAGGTCACGCCCCTGACCGCCCCGGCCACCGCCGTCGCGCCGGAAGCCGGGGACGCCGCGTCCGTCACCACGGCCGCCGAGCCCGGCGCCAGCGCGCAGCGGGGCGGTGACCCCGACTCCACGGCCACCATCCAGCCGTCCTCCACGCCCGCCGCCGAGCACCGCCCGGCCGGGCGGATGGCCGATACCGGCGCGGGCGTGCTGCCGTGGCTCGCGGCGGGCGGGGCGGGAGCGCTCGGCGTCGGAGCGGTGGCGTTCGCGACCGCGCGAAGGCGGGCGGACTAGGCGGCCACCGCGCCCCGCCCTCTCCGGGCCCCGGACCCCTCCGCTTGTGAACACCGCGCCCCCATAAACACCGCTGAGCACCGCTGAACACCGCTGAGCACCGCGCCGCGCGGTGCGGCGAACGGGTGAGTTAAGACGATTTTGTCCCTTCCGGGCGTATCGTCACCCCATGCCCACGCCATACGGATCCCGGGGCGGCCTGGCCTTCGGCGCGGGGGAGCTGCGTGTGCTCCGCCGTGCCCTGGCCCTCGCCCTGCACACCAGTACCGTCCGCGCCCTCGACGACCAGGCCGTGCAGGACTGCGTGCGACTCGCCGACGACATCGACGAGGCGGTGCGCGAAGGCGCCCGGCTGCGCGCCTTCCTGGTGGCCGACCTCGCGCGCTACCGGGCGGCGCTGCCCGGCACCGCGACCGGGTATCTGGAGCTCCTGGAGGACGTGCTCGCCATCGGCTACCGGCCGGGCCCCGACGACCTCGCGGCGCTGCGCGCCCTGCGCGGCACCCCGCGCGCGGCGGCCCTGCTCGGCCGCTGCGAGGCGCTCGCCGAGCGTGACGTCCGCGCCCGGCTCGCGGCGGCGGGCGAGACGGCAGCAGGCGAGACGAGGACGGGCGAGACGGGGACGGGCCAGACAAGGACGAGCCAGACGAGGACGAGCCAGACGAGGACGAGCCAGACGGGGGCACCCCGCCCCATGGTGCCCCCCTCGCGCACCCGGCTGATCGGGCTGCCCGGCGGGCGCGCCGCCGACGAGGGCAGGACCGCGCCCCGCCCGAAGACCCCCGCACAGCCCCCGGCCGCCCCGCCGGAGCGGCCGCGCCCGGTGCCCACCCCGGCCGAGGTGTTCCCGCCGAAGCGCCCGTCGCCACCGCCCGCCCCGTCGCAGCGCCTCGCCGCGGGCTAGCTACGCTGGGGGCATGGACTACGTCTCCGCGCTCCTGCCCCCCGTAGTGATGGCCGTGTTCTTCGTCGGCCTCATCGTGACGATCGTCAAGACCCAGGGTGGCGCCAACAAGGCCAAGGAGGACGCCGCGGTCGACGCGGCGATCGCCCGCGCCGAGTCCGCCCGGCAGACCCCGGGGCCTGGCGCCGCCTGACGGCGCCACGCCCGGCCCGCCCGGCGACCGGGCCGCGATCACCTCTGGCGCGGGACCGCGAGGAGCACCTGATCCTCGCGGTCCCGCGCCCTTTTTGTCCAAAATGAGTGTTATGTCAAGTCGCTCTCGCCTTTCTCGGCTTCAGTGACTTCGGCCACTTCGCCCACTATTGTTCTGCCGTGCCTCGCCCCTTGGGAGAACTCGAAGACGCAGTGATGACGCGGGTGTGGAAGTGGAACCGCCCCGTGACCGTTCGAGAAGTCCTGGAAGACCTTCAGCAGGAACGGTCCATCGCGTACACCACGGTCATGACCGTTTTGGACAATCTCCATCAGAAGGGGTGGGTACGCCGCGAGGCGGAAGGCCGCGCCTATCGATATGAGGCGGTCTCCACGCGCGCCGCGTACGCGGCCGCGCTCATGAACGAGGGCTGGTCGCAGAGCGACAACCCCGCCGCCGCTCTCGTCGCGTTCTTCGGCATGATGTCGCCGCAGCAGCGGGAAGCCCTGACCGACGCGGTCCGCATGGTGGAAGGTCATGAGAACCCCGAGCGGCCGCAGGACAACCCCGGCCAGACCGCCCAGAACGCGAGCCCACCAGCGGTGAACACGAGCCCGCCCGCCAAGAACGCGAGCCCGTCGGCCGGGAACGCCGGGAACGCCGAGAACCCCGGCGCGCCGGGCGGCGCGGGCGAACGATAGCGTCCGCTCATGCCAGCCAAGGCCGACGAACTCCCGCCGGAGCCCACCGAAGTCGCGCCGCTCCGCGCCGTCGCGCCAAATGCGGTCTCCGTGCGCAGGGCGCGCACCACCGATGTGCCCGCCGTGCGGTCCCTGCTCGACGCGTACGTCCGTCGGGGCATCCTGCTCGACAAAGCGACCGTCACGCTTTACGAGGACATCCAGGAGTTCTGGGTCGCGGAACGCGACGACAACGCCGAGGTGGTCGGCTGCGGGGCCCTGCACGTGATGTGGGAAGACCTCGCCGAAGTGCGCACGCTCGCGGTGAATCCTCAGGTCAAGGGCGCGGGCGTGGGCCATCAGCTGCTCGGTAAGTTGCTGGGGACCGCGCGCTGGCTCGGCGTGCGGCGGGTTTTCTGCCTCACCTTCGAAGTGGACTTCTTCGCCAAACACGGCTTCGTGGAGATCGGCGAGACCCCCGTCGATACCGTCGACACAGATGTCTACACCGAGCTGCTGCGTTCCTATGACGAGGGCGTAGCGGAGTTCCTGGGTCTCGAACGAGTGAAACCGAACACCTTGGGCAACAGCCGGATGCTTCTGCATCTGTGATCGTGACCGGGCTATTCCGGGCTGTCACATGCCCTGGTTCCCTATGTCCGAAACGCGCATGTTTCCTGGGATCCCGTGCAGCTGGTCTCTCCCAGGGGTTTGTGTTTTTCCGAGAAAAGCGGTTTGCTTTCCGACGTACTGCAGTGCTGCATATAACAGGGGGCGGCGAATCGGCGGCCCACGCCGCATGGCCCGGCCCTGAAGTTATCGATGAAAGGAAATCCGGTGGCACAGAAGGTTCAGGTCCTTCTTGTCGATGACCTCGACGGCGGCGAGGCGGACGAGACCGTGACGTTCGCGCTGGACGGCAAGACGTACGAGATCGATCTCACCACCGCCAACGCAGACAAGCTCCGCGGTCTTCTCGACCCGTATCTCAAGGGCGGGCGTCGCACTGGAGGCCGTTCGAGCGGTCGGGGCAAGGGGCGTGCGGCGGCGGTGTCCAGTAGCCAGGACACGGCTCAGATCCGCGCCTGGGCGAAGGACAACGGCTTCGAGGTCAATGACCGCGGCCGCGTTCCCGCGTCCATTCGCGAGGCCTACGAGAAGGCCAACGGCTGACTTGTCGCGCGCCGCAAGCGGGCCCGATGGCACTGTGTTGCCGCCGTGTCCACGAGGCGTACGAGGTCAGAGCCCGCGGCGGAGCCGGAATGGGGGTCGGTTCCGCTGCCGTCCGTGGCTCGCGGCGCCAGGGTCGCGAGCGACGGCAGCGTCGTCTCCACCTCGTGCCCGGGCTCCGGGGGGCGCAGCCACACGGCGGCCCCTCGTGAGCCGGGAAGCCCGGGTGGAGTCGGCGCGTCGACCAGGCCGCCCGCTCCGATCGCGGTGAGATCCAGGGGGATGTCCCCCCACTGAAGCCAGTCAAGGAGCCCGGGGAGTTCCTCGGCGCTGCCCGCGGCCACGAAGAGCCGCATCGTCCCGCCCCGCAGGGCCACCGGCGCCTTCGGCCGCAGGTGCCGCAGCGCGGCGAAGCCCGCTTCGGCCGGCAGTTCCAGGACGTCGAAGCGCAGCCCCGTGACGAGGCGGACTACCGCCCCCGGAGCACCCGGCGCCACCGTCCAGCCGAGGTCCCGCTCGTACCACCGCCGTACCCGATCGCCCAGCGTGCGGTCGCGCCGGGCGGAGGGGCACCGGTCAAGCTGTTCGGCCGGCGGCCTGGGGTGAGGAACGCTGGGGAGGGCCATGCCAGGAGCAACAGCCCAAGGCGCACCTGAGTTACGGCGTACGTCACGCACAGTGGCGCATCGTGTGCGCACAGTGGTGAGGCGGGGGGTGTACTGGAGCTCTTCGTGGCGCAAGGGTGTTCGCCCGTAGCGGAGGGAACCGGTGCGCGCCGCATGGAGTGTCCGTGCATACGGGTAAGACATCCCTAGTGGGGAGGGGCGACACGCGGTGTTCAGGCGTCTCACGTTCGCCAACGGCGTACTGATGGCGTGGGTAACTGCTTGGCCTGCGGGAACATCGTCTCGCACCATCAGGTTGGAGCATGTGTCGGCGTTGGAGTCAGGAACCGTTCCTTACCGTAGTGAGGGTGATCCGGACGGGTGTCGGCAGTTGGAATGAGCGGTCCCCGCTTGCGGGACTAAGCTGCGGAAGGACAGGGAGGGGACCGACCCCTTACTGCCTGACCGCTCTGAGGAGCGATTAACGATGTTCGAGAGGTTCACCGACCGCGCGCGGCGGGTTGTCGTCCTGGCTCAGGAAGAAGCCCGGATGCTCAACCACAACTACATCGGCACCGAGCACATCCTCCTGGGCCTGATCCACGAGGGTGAGGGTGTCGCCGCTAAGGCCCTGGAGAGCCTCGGGATTTCGCTCGAGGCGGTCCGCCAGCAGGTGGAGGAGATCATCGGCCAGGGCCAGCAGGCGCCCTCGGGCCACATCCCCTTCACCCCCCGTGCCAAGAAGGTCCTGGAGCTGTCGCTCCGCGAGGCCCTTCAGCTGGGCCACAACTACATCGGCACGGAGCACATCCTGCTCGGCCTGATCCGCGAGGGCGAGGGCGTCGCCGCCCAGGTCCTCGTGAAGCTGGGCGCAGATCTCAACCGCGTCCGCCAGCAGGTCATCCAGCTGCTGTCGGGCTACCAGGGCAAGGAGACCGCCACCGCCGGCGGTCCTGCCGAGGGCACGCCCTCCACGTCCCTGGTCCTCGACCAGTTCGGCAGGAACCTCACCCAGGCGGCCCGCGAGTCCAAGCTCGACCCGGTCATCGGGCGCGAGAAGGAGATCGAGCGGGTCATGCAGGTGCTGTCCCGCCGCACCAAGAACAACCCCGTCCTGATCGGTGAGCCCGGCGTCGGCAAGACCGCCGTCGTCGAGGGCCTCGCTCAGGCCATCGTCAAGGGCGAGGTGCCCGAGACCCTCAAGGACAAGCACCTCTACACCCTGGACCTCGGCGCCCTGGTCGCCGGTTCGCGCTACCGCGGTGACTTCGAGGAGCGCCTGAAGAAGGTCCTCAAGGAGATCCGCACCCGAGGCGACATCATCCTGTTCATCGACGAGCTGCACACGCTCGTGGGTGCGGGTGCCGCCGAGGGCGCCATCGACGCGGCTTCCATCCTGAAGCCGATGCTGGCCCGCGGTGAGCTCCAGACCATCGGCGCCACCACGCTTGACGAGTACCGCAAGCACCTGGAGAAGGACGCCGCCCTCGAGCGCCGCTTCCAGCCCATCCAGGTCGCCGAGCCCTCGCTGCCGCACACCATCGAGATCCTCAAGGGCCTCCGCGACCGGTACGAGGCGCACCACCGCGTCTCCATCACGGACGAGGCCCTGGTCCAGGCCGCCACCCTGGCCGACCGGTACATCTCGGACCGCTTCCTGCCGGACAAGGCGATCGACCTGATCGACGAGGCCGGATCGCGGATGCGCATCCGCCGGATGACCGCGCCGCCGGACCTCCGCGAGTTCGACGAGAAGATCGCGGGCGTGCGCCGGGACAAGGAGTCGGCCATCGACTCCCAGGACTTCGAGAAGGCCGCCTCCCTGCGCGACAAGGAGAAGCAGCTCCTGGCCGCCAAGGCCAAGCGCGAGAAGGAGTGGAAGGCCGGCGACATGGACGTCGTCGCCGAGGTCGACGGCGAGCTCATCGCCGAGGTCCTCGCCACGGCCACCGGCATCCCGGTCTTCAAGCTGACCGAGGAGGAGTCCTCCCGGCTGCTGCGCATGGAGGACGAGCTCCACAAGCGCGTCATCGGCCAGAAGGACGCCGTCAAGGCGCTCTCGAAGGCGATCCGGCGTACGCGAGCGGGTCTGAAGGACCCCAAGCGCCCCGGTGGCTCCTTCATCTTCGCGGGCCCGTCCGGCGTCGGTAAGACCGAGCTGAGCAAGGCCCTGGCCGAGTTCCTCTTCGGTGACGAGGACGCGCTGATCTCCCTCGACATGTCGGAGTTCAGCGAGAAGCACACGGTCTCGCGCCTCTTCGGCTCGCCTCCCGGCTACGTCGGGTACGAAGAGGGCGGCCAGCTGACCGAGAAGGTGCGGCGCAAGCCGTTCTCGGTGGTCCTCTTCGACGAGGTCGAGAAGGCCCACCCGGACATCTTCAACTCGCTGCTCCAGATCCTGGAGGACGGTCGCCTGACCGACTCCCAGGGCCGGGTCGTCGACTTCAAGAACACGGTCATCATCATGACGACCAACCTCGGCACCCGGGACATCTCCAAGGGTTTCAACCTGGGCTTCGCCGCCTCGGGTGACAAGAAGACCAACTACGAGCGGATGAAGAACAAGGTCTCGGACGAGCTCAAGCAGCACTTCCGCCCCGAGTTCCTCAACCGCGTGGACGACGTCGTCGTCTTCCCGCAGCTGAGCCAGGACGACATCCTCGAGATCGTCGACCTCATGATCGGCAAGGTGGACGAGCGCCTGCGGGACCGGGACATGGGCATCGAGCTCTCCCAGTCCGCGAAGGAGCTCCTCGCCAAGAAGGGGTACGACCCCGTCCTGGGTGCCCGGCCGCTGCGCCGCACCATCCAGCGCGAGGTCGAGGACACGCTGTCCGAGAAGATCCTCTTCGGCGAGCTGCGTCCGGGCCACATCGTGGTCGTCGACACGGAGGGTGAGGGCGAGACCGCCACGTTCACGTTCCGTGGCGAGGAGAAGGCCGCGCTGCCGGATGTGCCGCCGATCGAGTCGGCGGCGGGGGGCTCTGGCCCCAACCTGAGCAAGGAAGCGTGACGCCAGCGCTGAGCTGAGCTGAGCTGAGCGTGGGGGCTGCCCCGGACCTTTGGGTCCGGGGCAGCCCCGTTTTTGTTTATGCGGGGGGAATGTTCCAGAAGGAGATGTTGAGGACCTCGACTTTGGTGTGGGGGAAGAACTCCTGAAGGTGGTCGGGGGACAGGCAGTGGCCGGTTGCTGCCGCGATGATGACCTTGCGTACGTGGGAGAACACCCGGCGCAAGGCGGAGAGGTCCTCCGTGCCGTCGAGCGACCAGAGGCGGAGCGTTTCGATACCGGGCAGTTCGGGCGCGCCGTGGAACTCCGGCAGTATCGGCCGGAACAGCAGGAGGTTGTCGAGGGAGGGGTGTTCGGCCAGTTCCCCGAAGTCCCGAGCGGTCAGTTCGCAATGCCCTTTGCCGAGGTGGAGGTACTTCAGGGCGGGCCAACGCGAGAGGCCTTTCAGGCCGCATGTGCCGATGGCGCCGGGGTTGAGGGAGAGGGAGTTCAACGGGGCGTCGATTGGCAGCCACGTGGTGAGGTCGCCACCGTTCAGGGTGTGGTTGGTAACCAGTGTGCGCAGAGATGTCAGCTGTTTCAGCCCTGATACGGCAGATACGGCACCGGGTTCACGATGAGGCAGCAGTTGCAACCAGTTCACCTCCAGGTCGGCCAGTGGGCCCAGATCGACCTCTGGGGCGCAGCCGGACAACGTAAGCGTCGTGAGACGACGCAGGCACCGGAAGGGGCGTAGATCCGCCAAGGTGGGGTTCTCGAAGAGGGACAAGCGCTCGAGAACGCTCGGATCGATGAAGGCCAGCAGTTCCTCGGCGGTGTAGGAGCCGGAAATGTTGAGATAGGGGTGCGGGCCCAACCGCCGTAGCGCTTCTGCCTGTTCTCTTGTCCTGGCTGTGGGGTACACGCCTCGCCGGGTGACGTGCGCGACCACGGCGTCGGCGAATTCGTCGGTGTCGAAGGTGTCCCAGGAGACCAGCAGGCGGCCGCTCACACTGCTGCTCTCGTGGCCCCGGAAGCGTTTCAGGACCGGCAAGGCAAACTCGCTGCCCACCAGTGCGGCGGTGTGCACCACCCCCAGTGCCTCGTCGTCCGTGAGGCCCTCCGGGCCCGGGAGGAGTTCGAGGACCAGGGGGCCCGCCTCTGCCAGGGCGCGGGCCTCCGATGCCGTGCTCGGGGGGATCAGGCCCGTCGCGCGGGCTTCGACCTCCTCGCGGACCGCCGGGTCCAGGGTCGTCGCGTCCTGGAGGCAGGCCAGGGCCAGGAGGCTCACGCGGGGGGAGTCGTCGGCGGCGAGGAGGCGGCGCAGGAGGCGGGCCCGTTCGTGGGGGCGGGCGTGGGCCACGGACATGCGGATGACGTCCTCCCACTGGGGGTCACCGGCGTGGCTGACGAGGGCGTCCAGGTGGCCCTCGGCCACGGCGGCCCGCGCGCCCAGGTAGTCCTGGAAGGTGCGGTGCACGAAGTGGACCACACCGGGCGCCGGTTCGCGGAGCAGGCCGCTGCGCAGCAGCAGGTGGCGCAGGACGGCCCCGGCGTCGCCCTGCTGGGCCGCTGAGGCGATCGTCGGCAGGGCGCGCTCCAGGAGGAGCAGGGCGCCGTCGTGGTCCATCTCGGTGCGGCCGCTGAGGATCAGGCCGTACGCGAGGGACTGGAGCAGGTCGAGGCGGGCCTCCTCGCTCAGCTCGATGCCGTCGACCGGGCCCATGCCGCGCTCGCGGTCGCGCCGCGTGAGCAGCATGGACAGCGCGGCGTCGTACAGCTCCTTGCGGCCCTCGGGCAGAAAGCCCCGGCGTTCGCGGTGCAGGGCGCAGATCAGGCCGCACATGAGCGGGTTGGTGGCCATGACGGCCAGGTCCCGCTTGGCGTGCAGGGCGGCGAGCAGCGGCTCCTCGTGGTGCCGGGCGTCGGCGGCGGCGTGCCAGCGGCGGACGAAGGTGGTGACGTCGGCGCGCTTCATGGGCGCGAGCGTCAGCTCGTGGAAGCCCCGGTCGGCGAGCCAGGCGGGGTGGACGGCGGTGGGGCGGGTGGTGACGAGCCACTGGTTGTCGGGGTACGCCCGGGTGAGGTCGAGGAGCCAGTCGCGGACGCGGGCGCGGTCGGCGGCGGGCACCTCGTCGATGCCGTCGACCATGACGAGGCCGCGCCCGGCGGTCAGGACGCGCTCGGCCCAGCCGTCGGGGGCCGTGCGGGGGCAGCCCACGGCGGTCAGGAAGGCGTCGGGCGCGGGCAGGGCGGCGGCCCGGACGAGGGTGCGCAGGGGCAGGACGAAGGGGATGCGGGTGCCTTCGCGGGCCGCCGTCACGGCGAGCCACTGGACGAGGGTCGTCTTGCCGGAGCCCGCGTCGCCGCGCAGCAGGACCCGGGGGTGGCTGGCGAGCACGGTGTCGGCGGAGAGCTGGACGGTGACGGGGGCGAAGCCCATGGCGTCGCCGGGCGACCCCTGCTCGTAGGAGGTCGCCTCCAGGGTCAGGTAGGCGACCTCCAGGGGCCACAGGTCGGGGGACTCGCGCAGGTCGATGCCGTAGATGGTGAGGCGGTTGTGTTTGTCGGCGGCGTGGCGGAGGTAGCGGCGTTCGAACGCGGCGTCCTGGGCGCTGGGGCGGGGGTTCCTTCGGATCAACTCGTCAATTTTGACGATGAGTTCCGCCTGGGTGCGGCTCTGCTCCACCAGGGTGCGGGCGGTGAAGGTGCTGCGCTGGGTGAAGAAGTGCAGGATGTGCACGCACGCCCACTCGGTGACGGAGTCGAGGAAGGCGGTGGCGTCGGCCGAGAGGTCCGGCGCGGGGACGCGGAGTTCACGGGCGAGCGCCTGATGGCCCAGGTGGACGGCCTGGACGTCGTCCATGTCCAGGGCGCCGATGGCGAGGAGCCTGCGGGTGAGGGCGTCGGTGACGGCGCTCTCCTCGTCCGGCGGGAAGGGCGGTTCGCCCGGCGAATCCGCGGCGCGCCGGATCAGCTCGGCGGCCAGCTTCCGCACGTCGCCCGCGTCGAGGGCGCGCTTCTCGCCGCGGAAGGAGACCAGGGCCGACAGGCGTACGGGGCGGTCCGTGAGCCCGGCGCCCGGACCGTCCCGTACGAAGAGCTTCCGCAGGAGCGGGGCGACGGCGCTCGACACGAGCCGGGTGCCGAGTATCGCGGGATCCATGGCTGCGGCTCGCCCCTTCGGAGTGCGGGTCCTGTGGTCGGGCGGCAGCGTCTCACGGGTGCGGGGCGGCGTCGACGGGGCCGATGGCATCGCGCAGGACCCGCGCCAAGTCCGCCTCGGTGGGCAGGAGTTGGCGGCCCCGTGCGGGCAGGGTGGTGTATGTGGCCTGGCCGCTGCTGGTCTCGATGAGGACGCCGATGGTGGGGGCGTCCCGGTCGGGGTCGCGGACCCGGGCGTCCACGGCCTTCACATGGGTGTCGAGGCGGGAGAGGTGGGTGGGGCGCGCGGTGGTCGTACCGAGCGCGCAGGCGACGTACCGGCGCAGCGTGAGGTGGTAGAAGAGCAGGTCAACGCGGTGGTACTGGTCCCCGGCGAGCACCGGGTAGCGGCAGCCGACGAAGGCGAAGCCGGAGCCGAGGCCGGTCAGGAAGCGGACCATCCGGGTCGCGATGGACTCCTCGTACGTGGGCTCGGGCTGCCGCTGCTCGTCCAGGCGCGCGAAGTCCAGGCGGTAGGGGTCGCCGACGAGTTCGTCGAGCGCGGGGGAGCCGTCCGGCAGCGTCACGTCGTACGTCACCGGCACGCTGCCGTGCGGGATGTGCAGCCGCTGGCGGATGGCGAGGTGCAGCTGGGCCCGGGACCAGCCGTTGCGGACCGCCTCGGTGGCGTAGAAGTCGCGTTCCGCGCGCGTGTGCAGCTTGTCGAGGAGCACGGTGATGTGGGTCCAGGGGAGCTGCGCCACGGGGCGGTGCGCGATCAGCGCGGGCCAGGTGTGCGCCATCTTCGGGGTCTGCACCAGGTTCCGGTACGAGAAGATCCGTTGCCGGGGGAAGGCCGCGCGCAGGTCCGTCGCCATGCGCGCGACCAGGCCCGTGCCCCAGCCGTCCTCGGCCTGGCGGGCCAGGATCAGCTTCCCGATCCGCCAGTACATGTGCACCAGTTCGGTGTTCACGGCCTGGCGTGCCCGCATGCGGGCGGCTTCCGCGGTGGCCGTCGCCTCGGCCAGCAGATCTTCATACTTGCGCATGGGGCGAGGCTTGCGCAGGGCGCGCTTTACAGGGGCGGGAACTCTGCGGGGTCATCCGAACGTGTGGGGGTGGTTTGGGAGTTCGGGGGGGGCGGTTCAAACAGACGGGGTGGCGAAGGGCTTCGGTGCGAGGCGGGAGAGTGGGTCGCCCTCCCGCATGTCGATGATGTGGGCGGCGTCGCTCCCGAACACGACGACCATCCTGACGTCCGGGAAGACGCGCGTCAGCTCGCTGACCGCTGTCTCCCAGGGGCTCGTGAGGGTCAGCGTCAGACTCCGTACGCCGGGCATGCGCAGCTCGGCGGGAACGTCGGTCAGCGTGTGCGTCGACAGCTCGAGATTCTCCAGAAGCGGCAGTCGCGCGAGAGCCTCCCACGTCGCGGCCGACCTCGGCTCGGTGTGACCGAGGAACACGTCCTTCAGCCCTTGCCATCTGTCCAGGCAGTGCAGACCGTTCACGGTGCCGGCCGGCAACTCGAGCTGGAGGCTGCGCAGCGGAGCCTCGGCGGGGAGCTGACGCAGGTCCCACGGTGCCGCTGAGCGGTTCACGTGCAAGTGGGTCAGGCGGTGCAGCGCGGCGAGGGCCTCCGGGGTCAGGCACGCCGGGGACCAGTCGAGTCGCAGGTACGTGGGCTCGCAGGCCGCGATCAGCGAGGAGGCCGTCGCGGAAGTGACGCCCTCGCGGATCTCCAGGAGCTTCGGGCGCAGGCCGAGGCGTACGAGCTCGTCGATCTGCTCGTCACCGCGGAGCGTGAAGTGGGTCACCCCGTCGTCGAGGCGCGCGATGATCTGCTCCGCGTACAGCGCGAGGTCGAACCTGTCCCAGCCCCACATCAGCTGGCTGCGGACCCTGATGGTGGAGTGGTCCACGAAACGGGAGAGAAAGGGGATCGCGGCGTCCGACGCGGTGTGGGTGGCCGCGATGGTGACGTGCAGTGCCTCCGTGTCGTCCAGGCCGTCCGGCCCCGGAAGCAGTTCGAGCACCATGGGGCCGACGCCGCCCAGTTCACGAGCGGCTTCGGCGCTGCCGGGCGGGATCAGCTCGGCCATGTGCCGCTCCACCTCCTCGCGCACCGCCGGGTCGAGCTCCGCCGCGTGTTCCAGGCAGGCCGCGGCCAGGAGGTGGACGCGGGTGCGCCGGTGGCCCTGGGGCAGGGCGTCGCCCTGGGCGAGGAACTCGCGCAGGATCTCCGCGCGCTCCCGGGGCCGCGCCTGCGCCACCGCCATGCGGATGACGTCCTCCCACTGGTCGTCGGCGCCGTGACCGGCGAGGACGCCGAAGTCGCCCTCGTCGACGGCGGCCCGCGCCCCCAGGAAGTCCTGGAACGTGCGGTGCACGAACTCCACGGTCCCAGGGCCCGGCTCGCGCAGGAGGCCGCTGCGGTGCAGGAAGTGCGCGTACACCGCCTTCGCGTCGCCGAGGGCCGCGAGCTCCGGCACCGCGGGCAGCGCGTCCGCGATGATCGTCTCCGCGCGTGAGCGGTCCATCGCGGTGCGGCCGTTGCGGATCAGCCAGTACGCGAGCCGCTGGAGGAGCTGGAGCTGCGGTTCCTCCCGCACCTCGGGGACGTTCATGTGGCGTTCGCGGTCGCGGCGCAGCACGAGCATGGAGAGCGCGGCCGTGTACAGGTCCTTGCGGCCGAGGGGAAGGAAGCCCCTGCGGTCCCGGTGCAGGGCGCAGATCAGGCCGCACATCAGGGGGTTGGTGGCGAGACGGCCGAGGTCCGGCTTGGCGCGGACGGCCTCCAGGAGCTGCTGCTCGTACGCCGCGAGGGCGGCGTCCTCCTCCGGGGCGCCGCAGGTCGCGGCGGCGTGCCAGCGGCGGACGAACGCCGCCACGTCCGTGCCGCTCATCGGCGCAAGGGTCAGCTCCGTGAAGTCCTCGTCGGCCAGCCAGTCCTCCCGTACGGCCGAGGGGCGGGAGGTCACCAGCCAGCGGTTGCCGGGGTAGGCGTCCATGAGGTCGGCGAGCCACGCGCGCGTGCGGGCGCGTTCCGCGTCGGGGACCTCGTCGATGCCGTCGACCAGGAGCAGGGCCCGGCGCGCCCTGAGGACGCGCGCCTCCCAGCCGTCCGGCTGCTCCCCGGCGAGCGGGCAGCCCACCGACGCCAGGAACTCCCGGGGCGCGGGCAGGCGCTGCCCGTGGCGGGTCAGGGTGCGCAGGGGCAGGACGTAGGGGACGCGGTCGTAGAGGTACGCCATGCGGTCGTCCAGGTCCTGGCGGGCGGCCGACACCGCGAGCCACTGGACGAGGGTCGTCTTGCCGGAGCCCGCCTCGCCGCGCAGTAGGACGCGGTCGTGGGAGGCGAGGGCCTGGTCCGCGGGGCGCGGCGCCGGGTCGAGCTTGGCCTCGAAGACCGGGTGCCACTCCTCGCCCACCTGGACGTCCCCGAGGTGCTGTTCGCGCCCCGTCGCCATCAGGCTCATGTACGCCGCGTCCAGCGGCCACTTCCCCGGGGAGTTGGCGAGGTCGATCCCGAAGATCGTCAGCTTGCCGTGCTTCTTCGCCACGTACTCCAGGTACCGCTGCTCGAACGCGGTGTCTTCCGCTCCCGGCAGGGGGTCCCTTTTGATCAGCTCGTCAACTTTGGCTATCAGTTCCGCCTGGCGGCGGCTTTGCCGGACGAGGGTGTGGGGGACAAAGGTCGACCGCTGGGTGAAGTAGTTCAGGACGTGCAGGCTCGTGGTGTCGAGCAGGCGCACGTAGAAGTACGCGGCGTCGGCCGAGAGGTCGCGCGAGGGGTCCCCGGCCGCGCGGCGCAGGCGGGCCGCGAGCTCGGCGTGGCCCAGCTCCACGGCCTCCACGTCGGTCAGGGTGAGGTCGCCGAGCGCGTGCAGGGTGTCGGCCAGGGCGTGCACGACGGCCTGGTCCTCGTCGGCGGGCAGCGGGCGCTCGCCCGCGCGGACCGCCTGGCGCACCAGTTCGGCGGCGAGCGCGGCCAGGTCCTTCCTCGTCAAGTGCCGCCGCTCGCCCTTGAAAGAGACCAAGGAGTCGATACGTACGGGTTTGTCCACCAGGTCCGCGCCCGGTCCTGGGCGGGTGAACAGCTTCTTGACCAGAGGGGTCACGACTCCGGACGCGAGACGGATGCCGATGGCCGCGGGTTCCATGCGCGTGAGCGTAGCGCCGGTCACATTCCCGCCGCGGTGGATCTTGCCGTCGGTGACATGACGCACAGGGCATACGTCACATACGAGGCCGGTTAGTGGTGGCCTTCGGCCTCGCGGGAGGGACTTTCGGCCCGCAACCCACCCCCAGGGCTACGGCCGCCCCTAGTAGAAGCGCGTTTTGGGCGGCGCCCCGGAGGCGGGTTACCAAGGGATGGCCGTCCGGCACACACCCCTCGTGTGCCGGACTCGCTTGTGCGGTTCCCCGTATGCGCGGTCCCCGTGTGTGCGGTTCCCGTTCGCAGTCCCCGTAGGTGCAGTGCCCGTCTGCGCAGTCCCCGTCTGCGCAGGCCGTGTCTGCGCAGGCCGTGTCTGCGCAGGCCCTGTCTGTGCAGTCCCCGTTTGTGCAGTCCCCCGTACGTCTCAGCGTGCGGCCGCGTCCCCGTCGTAGCCGTACCCCCGGCACCCCTGTGCCGCCCGCCCCGGAGGTCCTCATGTCGAAGCGCTCGAAGTCCCACCATTCCGGCCGTCCGTCCCGCCGCGTCCGCGCGGCCGCCGTCGCCCTCGGCGTCGGCGCGGTGACGGTGCTCGGAGCGGGCGTGGCGGGTGCCGCGGAGAAGGCTCCGGCGGCTCCGCGCTGGCAGGACCCGGTCGACAACTACCGCCTCTCCGCGAGCTTCGGGCTCGGCGGCAGCATGTGGGCGCACAAGCACTCCGGCCAGGACTTCGCCGTCCCGACCGGCACGGTCGTCGAGGCCGCGGGCGCGGGCACCGTCGTCAAGGCGGGGCCGAACGGCGCCGGTGACGGCCCCGCGTACGGCAACGCGATCGTGATCAAGCACGCCAACGGCACGTACTCGCAGTACGCCCACCTGTCGCGCGTCGAGGTCCGCGTCGGCCAGGCCGTCGGCACCGGCCAGCGCATCGCCCTGTCCGGCAACACCGGCAACTCCAGCGGTCCCCACCTGCACTTCGAGATCCGCACGACGCCGAACTACGGCTCGGCCGTCGACCCGGTCTCCTTCCTGCGCAAGCAGGGCGTGCGCGTCTGACCCGACGGCCGCACGCGTCGCGGCGGCATGAGTGGGGCACGCGCGGACGATCTCCCCGCGCGTGCGCCCCGGCTCAGGCGGCGCCGTGGTGCGCCTGGGTCACCAAGTCGATGGCGACCTCGAGGATGGCTTTCCGCTTCTCCTCGGGGTCGCCTTCGGCGTCCTTGAGGACGAACATCCCGCCGTGCATCGTGAACAGCGCGCTGAAGCAGCGCACCTGCGTGGTCATGGGCGTCGCCGGATCGTCGTCCTTGAGGATGTCCAGGAGCGCGAACATGCGGTCCTTGAAGCTCTCGCCGGTCTTCAGGTCGCGCATCGTCGCCTGGTTCTCCTGCATGAAGCGGAAGAGGGGGGCGGCGCGGTCGAGGATCTCGCTGTAGCGGGTCAGGATCTCGCGCTTGGTCTCCAGCGTGCGCGGCTGCTCCTTGCCCCAGACGATCAACTCGTCGATGGGCCGGGTCATGTCGTCGAAGATGCTGGTGAGGATGTCTTCTTTGGTCTTGAAGTGGTAGTAGAGCGCCGCCTTCGTGACCTCGAGACGCTCCGCGATCTCCCGCAGCGACGTCTTCTCGTACCCCTGCCCGGCAAACAGTTCGAGCGCTACGTCCTGAATGCGCTGGCGAGTGTCACCGCGGCGCTGCTGCTTCCCTGTGCCCATGGGGCGATCCTCGCACTCCTCCGCCGCCCCTAGGTGACACGCCCTTTGCGATCCCTTGAGGCTTACTTGACGACCGGCTAGCTAACTTGCTTGACGCCCGGCTAGTTAGGGGTCTACCTTCCCTCAGTGTAGCCAACTTGCCGGGCGGCAAGTAAGTGGTCGGGGAGTGGGGAGCGGGGAGCGTCATGGCGAGTGCGGTAGCGGTTAAGACGGGCAGTGAAGAGAAGGCGCAGGTGGCGGAGGGGCCACCCCAGCGCAGCGTGCGCGTGGTGATCTTCGCGCTGATGGTCGCGATCCTCCTCGCGATGCTCGACAACATGATCGTGAGCCCCGCGATGCCGACGATCGTCGGTGACCTCGGCGGCCTGGAGCACCTGTCGTGGGTCGTCACCGGATACACCCTCGCGACCGCCGCCTCCACTCCGATCTGGGGCAAGCTCGGCGACCTGTACGGACGCAAGGGCGCCTTCCTCGCCTCCATCGTGATCTTCCTGGTCGGCTCCGCGCTCAGCGGCCTGGCCCAGGACATGGGGCAGCTCATCGCCTTCCGCGCGGTCCAGGGGCTCGGCGCGGGCGGCCTGATGGTCGGCGTCATGGCGATCATCGGCGAGCTGGTGCCGCCCCGTGAGCGCGGCAAGTACATGGGCATGATGACCGGCGTCATGGCCGTCGCGATGATCGGAGGACCGCTCGTCGGCGGCACCCTCACCGACCACCTCGGCTGGCGCTGGGCCTTCTACATCAACCTGCCGCTCGGCGTCGTCGCCCTGTTCATGGTGAGCGCCGTCCTGCACCTGCCGAAGAAGCAGGGCGGCGGCCGCATCGACTACCTGGGTGCGGCCCTGCTCACCGTCGGCATCACCTCCTTCGTCCTCGTGACCACCTGGGGCGGCACCGAGTACGCCTGGGGCTCGGTCGTGATCATGGAGCTCATCGGGCTCGGCGCCGCCGCGCTCGTCGGCTTCTACTTCGTCCAGCGCAAGACCGCCGAGCCGCTGATGCCGTTGCGGATCTTCCGCAGCCGCAACTTCACGCTGATGTCGGTGATCAGCTTCCTGACCGGCTTCGTGATGTTCGGCGCGATGCTCTTCCTGCCGCTGTACCAGCAGTCCGTACAGGGAGCATCGGCCACCAACTCCGGCCTGCTGCTCATGCCGATGCTGCTCGCCATGATGGCCGTCTCGAACGTCGCGGGCCGCGTCACCACCGCCACCGGCAAGTACAAGGTCTTCCCCGTGGCGGGAAGCGTCCTGATGGCCGTGGGCCTCTTCCTGCTCGCCCAGATGGACACCGAGACCTCCCGACTGACCTCCGGGATCTACATGGCGGTCCTCGGCGCGGGCATGGGCTGCCTGATGCAGATCACCATGCTCGTCGCGCAGAACAGCGTCGAGATGAAGGACATGGGCGTCGCGTCCTCCTCGGCCACGCTGTTCCGCACGCTCGGCTCGTCCTTCGGCGTCGCCGTCATGGGCGCGCTGTTCAACAGCCGGGTGCAGGACGAGATGGCCGAGCGGGCCGGTGCCGCGGGCGGCAAGGTCACCGAGCAGTCCGCGCAGCTCGACGCGGCGAGCCTCGCCAAGCTGCCGGACGCGGTGCGCGAGGCCTACCAGCACGCCGTCTCGTCCGGGACGCACGCCGCGTTCGTGCTCGGCTCCGTGATGGCGGTGGCCGCCCTGCTCACCGCGGTGTTCGTGCGGGAGACGCCGCTTCGGGGGGCCGCCCCCGCCGACAAGAAGGCGGCGCCCGCCGACGCATAGGCCGGCCGGGAGCGCGGACGGGGACTCCGCGCGCGGGGCGGGAGCGACGGCCCCAGCGGCCGTCCGAGCGGACGCCCCGCACCCCGGCCCACCACGGCCCCCGGCGCGATCGTGCCGGGGGCCGTCGCCGTCCCCGGGTCCGCCGGGGGGCCGTTGTCAGTGGCGCGTGCCAGCATCGGAACCGTGGAGAAACTCCGGCAGCTGCGCCTGGCCAAGGACGCGATGGACCGCGACTGGGCCGACCCCGGGCTCGACCTGGCCGCGGTGGCGGCGTGCGCGGGGTATTCACGCTTCCACTTCCTGCGCGCCTTCAAGGAGGCGTACGGCGAGACGCCGGGCCAGTATCTGTCACGGCGCCGCATCGAGCGGGCCGAGGACATGCTGCGCTCGGCGGACCTCGCCGTCACGGAGGTGTGCGTCCTGGTCGGCTTCACCAGCCTCGGCACGTTCTCGACGACCTTCAAGCGCCACACGGGCCTCACCCCCAGCGAGTACCGCCGCAAGCACGTCGGCCGGGGCGCCGCGCTCATACCGGGGTGTTACGCGCTGCTGTGGGCCGGAGCCTTCCCGGGCCGCGCCGGGCAGGGGCCGGACACCCCGGGCCGCGGCGAGCACGGCAATTCTTGAGAAGCGGAGCCCCGGAGCACCTGCTTACGGTGGCCGGGCCGGCGGCGAACCCCCGCTGACACATCCCCCGTACCGCTGACACATCCCCCGTACAGGAGCACACCATGATCAAGGGACTCTCCATCTCCACCCTCTGGGTCCTCGACCAGGACCGGGCCAAGGAGTTCTACACGGAGAAGCTGGGCCTGGAGGTCCGCACGGACATGACCCTGGGCGAGGGCGGCATGCGCTTCCTCACCGTGGGGGCCAAGGACCAGCCCGAGGTGATGCTGGCCCTGATGGTGCCGGGCGGCGCGGGCATGGACGCCGAGTCGGCCGAGGCGCTGCGCAGGCTGGTCAGCAAGGGCGTGCTCGGCGCGGCCCTGCACACGGACGACATCCACGGGGACTACGAGAAGCTCAAGGCCCGCGGCGTCGACTTCCTCCAGGAGCCCCAGGAACGCCCGTACGGCACCGAGGCGATCTTCCGTGACGACTCGGGGAACTGGTTCTCGTTCACCCAGGAGCGCGAGGGCGGCCTCGACCTGGACAAGGACTGGGGCTGCTGACCCCGCCGCCCGCCCCGGCTCACATGTGGTCGGGCAGCTGGAGCATCGGGTAGCTCCCGGTGTTCGTCGGCGCGTGCTCCGGCAGCCACAGGACCGCCACGGCGCCCTCGGCGGGCTCGTCGGCCGAGGCGCCCGGCGGGCGCACGTTGCGGAAGGTGAGGCGGGCGCCGAGGACCCGCGCCTGGCCCGCGGCGATGGTCAGGCCGAGGCCGTGGCCGCGGCCCGCGCGGTCCGCGGAGCCGGTGCGGAAGCGGCTCGGCCCCTCGGCGAGCAGCGCCTCAGGGAAGCCGGGGCCGTGGTCGCGCACGCGCACGACGCGGCCCTCGACGCTGACCTCGATGGGCGGCTCGCCGTGCTTGGCGGCGTTGGTGACGAGGTTGTACAGGATGCGCTCCAGGCGGCGCGGGTCGGTGGTGACCTCCGACTCGTGCACGACCGCCACCGTCACCTCGGTGGCCAGCAGGCCCATGCGCCGGGTCACGAACTCGCCGAGCATGATGTCCTGCAGCTCGGCCCGCTCGGAGGCGGAGTCGAGCCGGGCCACTTCGAGCACGTCCTCGACGAGCGTGCGCATCGCCTGCGCGCGGTCCTTGACCAGCTCGGTGGGGCGCCCCGGCGGCAGCAGCTCGGCCGCCGTGAGCAGCCCGGTCACCGGGGTGCGCAGCTCGTGCGCGATGTCGGCGGTCACCCGGCGCTCGGCCTCGAGGCGCTGCTTGAGGGCGTCCGCCATGGCGTCCACGGCCTGCGCGAGGTCGTCTGTCTCGTCCCGCACGACGCCGCCGATGGCCTCCCGCACGGTCACGTCGGTCTGGCCCAGGGCGACCTCGCCCGCGGCCGTCGCCGCCTTGCGCAGCCGGCGGGCGATCTGGCCGCCGATGAGCACACCGATCGCGCAGCCGCCGAAGACGACCGAGATGGAGCCGATCACGAGGGCCTGGTCCAGGTCCTTCATGATCGCGGTGCTGCGGTCGGTGAAGCGGGTGTGCACCGAAAGGACGTGCCCGTTGGTGAGCGGCACGGCGGCCCAGATGTCGGGCACGCCGTCGCGGTGCTCCTGCACGAAGGTGGCGCGGCGCCCGGAGAGGACCTTGCGGCGCAGCTCCTTCGGCATCTCCGGGTCGTCGATCTTGGTGCCGTACAGGGAGCTGGTGGAGCCGCGCGTCTCGTAGTTGCGCTGGGCGATCTGGACGCGCTCGTCCTGGAGGTCGCGCGCGTTGTCGAGCATGGAGACGCGCGCGGCGTTGTGCACGACGAGGCTGAGCGCGATCGCGATCAGCGCGCCGACCAGGCCGATGGCGGCGGCGATCTTCCAGCGCACGCCGGTGCGGAGCCGCGATCCGGCCAGTGCGGAAAGGCGCTCCCGCAGCCGCGCGAACCACCCGCCGTCCGGCCCCCCGGGCCCGCCCGGCCAGGCGTCCTCGTCGCGCCCGGCGGACCGGGCCGCCGTGCTCATGCCCCGGCGCATCGCCGCCCCCTGTCCTGCCGTCCGAACGCCGTAGGGCGCCTGTGCCCGGACCGCGCCCCGGGCCGCGACGGCGGCGTCCCGTACGTCCGCGCGGCCAGCGCCTGGTGTTCCCGCATGCCGCAAGCTCACGCCTTGAGCTTGTAGCCGAAGCCGCGGACCGTCTCGATGCGGTCCTGGCCGACCTTGGTGCGCAGGCGCTGCACGTGCACGTCGACGACGCGCGTGTCGCCGCCCCAGCCGTAGTCCCACACGCGCTCCAGGAGCTTGTCGCGGGACAGGACGGTGCCCGGCGCGGCGGAGAACTCCAGGAGCAGGCGCATCTCCGTCGGGGTGAGGGCGACGGTCTGGCCGCCGCGGCGGACCTCCATGCCCTCCGTGTCGATCTCCAGGTCGCCGAAGGTCAGCACGCCGCCGTCGGTGCCGCCCCGCTCCTGCTCGGCGGCCGCGGCCGAGCCCGCGCCGCTGGCGTGCCCGAAGCGGCGGAGCACGGCACGGATGCGGGCGACCAGGACCGCGCCGTCGAAGGGCTTGGTCACGTAGTCATCGGCGCCCGCCTCCAGGCCGAGGACGACGTCGATGGAGTCCGCCCGCGCCGACAGCATGATCACCGGGACGGTGGACTCCTCGCGGATGCGGCGGCACAGCGACACGCCGTCCATGCCGGGCACCATCACGTCGAGCAGGGCGATGTCGGGCTGGTTCGCCCGGAACGCGTCGAGGCCCGCCAGGCCGTCGGGCATGGCGGTGACCACGAAGCCGTCGCGCTCCAGGGCGAGCTGCGTGGCCTCGCGGATGACGTCGTCGTCCTCGACGAACAGGACATGGGTGTGTTCTGCCATCGGGTGCTCTCAGTTCCGGTTCTCAGTCGGGGCAGGGTCTGCGGGTCTGTGGATCTGTGGATCTGTGGATCTGCGGGTGTTACTTGTCGCTCGGTGTGGCCGGTTCGCTGCCCACAGCGTTGCTGTAGTCGTTGCGCACGCGGCCCCGCTCGGTGAAGCGGTCCGTCGACCAGCGGTACGTGATGACGTCCTCGCCCGTGGGGTCGTCCACGGAGCCGTCCTCGCCGTACAGCTGCTTGCTGACGACCAGGGCGCCACGGTCTATCTCGGCGTAGACGGGAGGCTGCTCGTCGGCGAAGACATTCTCGTACTTCTTGCCGTCGGGGCGATACACGTAACTGCCGATGCCCACGGCGTCACCACAGGTCAGGACGTTTACGACGACATCGGACGAGGCTGCTCCGGTCAGGTTGCCGTAGGAGACGTCCACCGGGTACTCGTCCTCGACGCAGGGCTTCAGATCGCGCTTCACGGCGAGGCTGACCTTCGGGTCCCGCTTGAGGAGCTTGACCGCGTCGACGTTCTTCGGTGCCGGTGACGGCGAGCCGGACGGGGACGCGGAGGCCACCGCTCCGGTGCGGGCGGGGCCCTCGTCTCGGGTGCCGGAGCCGCCCGTGGAGCAACCGGAGAGCACGAGCAAAAGGCCGAGGGCGGCGAGCACGGCCACCGCCGCACTCCCCGCCTTCCGCCTCTCACCCGCAGTTGTCGTACGTCCCGGCCGACCGGCTAGGCCGGATCGGCTGGCCCGGGGACTCAGGCCGCGCAACGCTCCCGCTCCTCACGTCCGAACGCGCGCGCAGCGGACCCTGCCGACTCATCGGCGGCACGGCTCTCCAGCTCCTGACGGAGCCGGGCGAGCGCCCGGTGCAGCGTGCTCTTGACCGTACCGGCCGACATGCCAAGCGCGGCGGCCGTCTCCTCCGTGGACATCTGCTCCCAGTGTCGCAGCACCACGACGCTGCGCTGCTTGGGGGCGAGCACCTTCATGATGTCCATCAGCAGGGCACGGTCCGCGTGCTGCTCGGTGGCGTCGTCCACGCAGGCGTCCGGCAGCTGCTCGGTCGGCACCTCTTCGAGCTTGCGGGCACGCCACCACTCGGTCCGCGTGTTGATCATGACGCGGCGCAGATAGGCGTCCGCGAGGCGCTTGTCGGCTATGCCGTCCCAGCGGCCGTACGTCCGCACGAGCGCCGTCTGCAGCAGGTCCTGCGCGTCGACCGGGTCCGGAACGAGCCGCCGGGCGCTGCGCAGCAGGGCGTCCTGCCGAGTGCGGACGTACTCTTCGAACTCGAGCACCTCGCCGTGCGCCATTCCCAACCGCCTCCGTTCCGTTCGTCCCCGGTTCGCTGACCGCGATCCCTTGTGTCTGTGCGGTACGGGAATGAAGCTACGGAGGCCGTGTCACGGCGTTGTGCGGAGCAGCCAGCGGCGGACGCACGGCTGTACGTCGGTTGTGTAACAGAAGTAGGCGAGCCGTAAACCCGCAGTTGAGTGTGGGTACTAATGCCCGTTTTGCCGCCGTGGGTTTGTTACGCGGGAGCTGACAGGGCCCTTCGCCGCCCGCCGCATCGGACTTCGCCGCCCTTGGCCGTCAGGTCAGCGGCAGCCGGTAGAAGCCGTCCGGCAGCGGCTCCACGAGGCCGTCGTCGACGAGGCCGTCGAGCGCGCGGGCCCGCTGCACCGGCTCGTCCCACACCCGGTCGAGCGCGGCCTGCGGCACCGGCGTCACGGCCTCGCGCAGCACGGCAAGGAGTTTGCCGCGCACCTGGCGGTCCGTACCGGCGTACGTCTGGCCGCGGCGCGCGGGGCCGTCGTGCGCGGGCTTGTCCGCCCCCAGCCAGGCGCAGTGCGCGGCGATCGGGCAGCGCGAGCAGTCCTCGTTCTTGGCGGTGCACACCAGCGCGCCCAGCTCCATGGACGCGGCGGCCCAGCGCGCGGCGGTCGCCTCGTCCTCGGGCAGCAGCGCGCGGGCCAGCTTGCGCTCGGCGGCGGTGGTCGCGTTCGGCGGGTACTGCACCCCGGCCACGGCCCGCGCGAACACGCGCCGCACATTGGTGTCGAGCACCGCGTGCCGCTGGCCGTACGCGAAGGACGCCACGGCCGCCGCGGTGTACTCGCCGATGCCGGGCAGCGCGAGCAGCTGCGCGTGGGCCGCCGGTACGTCGCCGCCGTGCCGCTCCGTTATGGCGACGGCCGCGCCGTGCAGGCGCAGCGCCCGGCGCGGATAGCCGAGCCGCCCCCAGGCGCGCACGGCCTCGCCGGGCGCCTCCTTGGCCAGGTCGGCCGGGCGCGGCCAGCGGGCGAGCCACTGCTCGTACACGGGCAGGACACGGCTCACGGGCGTCTGCTGGAGCATGAACTCGCTGACCATGACCCCCCAGGGCCCGGCGTCCGGACGGCGCCACGGCAGGTCGCGCGCGTGCGCCTCGAACCAGGCGATCACGGGGGAGTGGAGGTCGGCGGGGAGGGGGCGGGCTGCGGCGGTGCCGTCGGATACGCGGTCGGAGGCGAGTGCGGTCGGCATGCCCACGATCCTGCCACGCGCAGGGCGTGACCGGTTCCCGCCGCTCCGCGACGGGGTTGTCGCGCTGCGCGCTCGTCCTCGAACGCCGGACGGGCTTGATTGCCGCGCTGCGCGCTTGTCCTTAATCGCCGGACGGGCTTGGTTACCGCGCTGCGCGCTTGTCCTCAATCGCCGGACGGGCTTGATGGGCTGTGCTCTCGTCCTTGGGTGCTGGACGGGCTTGATGGGCCGTGTGTTCGTCCTTGGGTGCGGTGCTGGTCCCTGACGATCGGCAGATTTCGGGGTGGGGCGGGGGGAAGTAGCGTCAGAGGGTGAGATCCCGACGCCGCGTGGACGCCCTGCTCTGGCTGGCCCTGGCCGTTCCCGCGGCCAGTGCCGACGCCATCGGTCTGAACGAACCGCGTACGGTGTGGCAGCAGCTCGCGGGTCTTGCCGCGCTCGCGGCCGCCGCGGCGGTCTGGCGGCGGCGCCCCGCGCTGGCGTTCCTGCTCGCCGCCGCCCCCGGCGAGGCCACCGCGCCGTCGCTGTTCACGGTCTCGTACGGCATGGCGCTCGCGGCGTTCGCGTTCCTGCTCGGCAGGCACGGTCCGCGGGCCCGGCCCGCCCTGGCCGCGTTCGCCGCGGTCGCGGTGGCGGGCACCGCCAAGGTGGCCGTGCGGGACGTCGACCCGGTCGTCGAGTGGCTGGTCCTGATGGGCACGCTGCTGTTCGGCGCGGTCTTCCCCTGGCTCGCGGGCCGCTATCTGCGGCAGAGCCGGGCGCTGACCGCGGCGGCGCTCGCGCGGGCCGACCAGCTGGAGCGCGAGCAGCGCATCGTCGCCGACCGCGCCCGGCTGCGCGAGCGGGCCCGGATCGCCCAGGACATGCACGACTCGCTCGGCCATGAGCTGAGCCTGATCGCGGTGCGCGCGGGCGCCCTGCAGCTGGCCGCCGACCTGCCCGAGCACCACCGCGCGGCGGCCTCGGACCTGCGCGCGGCCGCCGCCGACGCCACGGACCGACTGCGTGCGGTGATCGGCCTGCTGCGGGACGAGGGCGACGAACCCGCGCCGCTGGCCCCGCCCGGCGAGACGGTGGAGCAACTGGTCGCGCGGGCGGCGGAGTCCGGCCTTGAGGTGCGCTACCTCGAAGGCGGGGCGGGCGAGGCCGGGTCCCGGGAGGACCCGGCGGCGGACCGGCTCGCCCACCGCGTGGTGCAGGAGGCCCTGACCAACGCGGCCAAGTACGCGCCGGGAGCCCCCGTCACCGTGGGCGCGACCCGCGCCCGGGGCCGTACGACGATCACCGTCACCAACGGGCCATCCCGGCAGCCGGGTTCGCCCTCCGGCGGCGGCTCCGGACTCGCTGACCTGCGGACGCGCCTGGCCGCGCTCGGCGGCTCGCTGGAGGCGGGGCCGCACGGCGGCGGCTTCCGGGTGCGGGCGGGCATACCCGCCGACGCGACGGAGGCCGCCGCCCTCGCGGGCCCGGCGGACGAAGCTGAGGGGGCGCGACTGGGGGCGCCCGCGCCGCCGGGCGGCGCCTCCGGCCACCTCGCCCACGCCCGCCGTCGTACCGTCCTCGCCTTCGGGGCCGCCGCCGCGACCGGCGCGGTGCTCGTCGCGGGGAGCTTCGGCTGGTACGCGTACACGAAGACGCACTCCGTCCTGAAGCCCGCCGACTTCGCCGCGCTGCGCGTCGGCGCGCCGCAGGCGGAGGTCGCCGCCGTGCTGCCCGAGCGGAGCGTCGCCGACCCGCCCGTGGAGCGGGCGCCCGTCCCGCCGCCGCGGGGCGCGGACTGCCGCTACTACCGCGCGGACGGGCAGCTGTTCACCTCGTCCACGCACTTCAGGCTCTGCTTCGAGAACGGGAAGCTCGTGGACAAGACCGTGATCCCCAAGGCGGGGACCGGGAGCGAGGCGCGCGCACAGACGCGCGGGAAAGGAGGGGCCCGGTGATCCGCGTCCTGCTGGCCGACGACGAGGCGATGATCCGCGCCGGGGTGCGCGCCATCCTCGCCGCGGGCGAGGGCATCGAGGTCGTCGCGGAGGCCGCCGACGGCCGCGCGGCGATCGAACTGGCCCAGGCGCACCGCCCGGACGTGGCGCTCCTGGACATCCGCATGCCCCGCCTCGACGGCCTCGCCGCGGGCGAGGAGATCGTACGGACGCTGCCGGGCACGGCGGTCGCGATGCTGACGACGTTCTCCGAGGACGCCTACGTCGCGCGGGCGCTCGGCGGCGGCGCGACCGGGTTCCTGCTGAAGTCGGGCGACCCGCACGAACTCATCGCGGGCGTGCGGGCGGTGGCGGGCGGCGCCGCGTTCCTGTCGCCGAAGGTGGCCCGGCACGTCATCGACGGGCTCGGGGCGCGCCGCATCGGCCGCGAGGCGCGGTCCCGCCAGCGGGTGGCCGCCCTGACCCCGCGCGAGCGGGAGGTCCTCGGCCTGGTGGGGGCGGGTCTCTCCAACCCGGAGATCGCCGCGCGCCTGCACCTCGTGGAGGGCACGGTCAAGGCGTACGTGAGCGCGGTCCTCGACCGGCTCGAGGTCAAGAACCGCGTTCAGGCGGCGATCGTCGCCTACGAGGCGGGCCTCGTCGCGGACGACGGCGCCCCGTCGACACCGGGCACGCCGCGCTGAACTCCGGCTTCAGGGGCGGTGGGTCGGGGGCTGCTGGTAGTCGCCGTATGTGGTGTCGTACTCGCCGTGTCCGGTATGTTCGCCGTGCCGGTTATGTCCGCTGTGGCCGTCGTAGTGGGGCTGCTGGGACTGCTGGGACTGCTGGGGGATGTACGGGGCGGCGTGCGGGTCGCCGTACGACTGGCCCGGGTAGGGCTGGTGCTGGTCCTGGTACCCGTGCTGGCCGTGGTAGCCGTGGTCCTGGTACCCCTGTCCCTGGTACGTCTGCCGCTGGTAGGCCTGCTGTCCCTGGTACGTCTGCCCCTGGTGCGCGGAGTCGTCGTACGGGGCCTGGGTGCCGTACTGGTACGAGGGTGCCGCGGCCTGCGGGGCGTACGGTGCCCGGTCCGGCTCCGGGGTGCGCGCCGCGGGCGCGGCCGGGCCGGAGCCCGCGAACCAGGTGACGAGCGCCGCGCGCGACCCCCGCATCGTCTCGGTGATCCGCGCCACGGGGCGCGCGGCGAGGCGTACCGCGAGGAACGCGACGGCCGCGCCGAGGAGCAGTCCGACGCCCACGTCGTGCGGGTAGTGGACGCCCACGAACACCCGCGAGAAGGCCATGAGCACCGCCATCGGCAGCGTCAGGGCGGCGATGCGGGGCCAGGCGAGCGCGAGGCCCACGGCGGCGGCGCCCGCGATCGTGGAGTGGTTGCTGGGGAAGGACCAGTCGCCGTGCGGGGGGCACTCGACGAGCGGCGTCAGCGCGCCCTTCACGGCCCGGCACGGCCGCTCCTCGTCGATCAGGGACTTCACCGACTCACTGATCACATAGGCGAGCGCGGTGCCCAGGGGCGCCAGGACCGCCACGGCGAACGCCCGCGAGTCGCCGCTCCGGGCCCGCCACCAGGCCACGACGAACAGCGCGCCGAACAGCAGCAGGCCCAGTTCCGTCCACACCTCGGCAAGATGCTGCACCCACGTCGGGGTGTCGTGGGCGAACTCGGTGATGTCGAGGTAAAGGCCGGAGGAATCCATGGTGTCCATGATTACGGACCGTACGGAGGGATTCCGAATCGTCACATCCAGCGATGGACCGATATCGGACCTGACGAAAGACAGGGACGGAGGTCAAGCGCGGGGCGGGCCAGGTGGCCGGAACCATGATGATGATCCGCAAAAGTTGTGACCTGAGGCGGCGGGTGGGGCCAGACAACGCGCGGTTCTCTCGTAAGGTTTGGGCGTGGGATCTCTGCGCAATCCGATCGGTCCGCTTCCCTCCTCCATCTACTGGCGCCGGAGGGCCATCCTGGTGTCCGTGGTGGCGCTCCTCGCGCTCCTCGTCGTCTGGGCACTCGTCTCGGGCGGGGGCGGCGGGAAGAACGGCGCTGACGGGCCGTCGGGCAACGGCCCCGCGACGTCCATCACGCCCGGCCCCACCGGCACGGGCCCCGCGATCAGCGAACACCCGGGCGGCCGCGACGAGTCGGAGGGCTCCGACGACTCCGGTGGCTCCGGCGGTTCGGGCGGCTCCGGTGACTCCGGTGGCTCGGACTCCGGCGGCTCGGGCGAGGACTCCGGCGGCTCCGGGGGCGGCGCGGGCTCCGACGACGGCGCCAAGGGTGGCGGCGGCTCCGGCAACCGGCTGCCCGCGGGCTCGACGCTGGCCAACTGCGCGCCCGGCACGGTGAAGTTGAAGCTGCGCAGTGTGCGGAACGAGTACGAGGTCGGGCAGAAGCCGAAGCTGGAGCTGACCGCCGTGAACAAGGGCGGCAAGGCCTGCAAGGTCGATCTCGGCGCCAAGGGAACGGTCCTGACGATCACTCAGTCCGATACGGGTGACGAGATCTGGTCCTCGGACGACTGCCCGGCGGCGGCCGTGACGAGCCTGCTCTTCCGGGTGCCGGCGGGCGGGCAGATCACGCACGCCGTGCAGTGGGACCGCAAGCCCAGCGCTCCGCAGTGCGCTACGCCGCCGGCGGGGGGTGCGAAGCCCGGCACGTATCTGGTCGAGGCCAAGTCCCCGACCCTGGGCGCGCCCCGGGCCTCCTTCCTCCTCCTGGCCGACTAGCCCCACCACGGGCTCCGCCCCGGGGCGGCCGTGGTGGGGGTGCCCGCCTCTGGACTGGCCCCTGGATGCGCGCCCCCGCCTTCGCCTCAGGCTTCCCCACCCACCCGCCCGTACCTCCGCAGCGACCCGGCGCCCCTTCCCCCGCACTCCAGCCTCCGCGCCCCCTTCCCCGCCGCTCCGCGGCGGTGCTGCCCACCCGCCCGCCCGTGGCTCCGCAGCGACCCGGCGCCCCTCCCTGCGCACCCCAGCCTCCGCGCCCCCTTCCCCGCCGCTCCGCGGCGGTGCTGCCCACCCACCCGCCCGTGACTCCGCAGCGACCCGGCACCCCTTCCCCCGCACCCCAGCCTCCGCGCCCCCCTTCCTCGCCACTCCGCGCCGGACCACCCACCCGTGACGCCCCGGCGACCGGGGCGACCAGGCACACCACACCCCCCAACCCCCAACCCCCACCCCACGATGCGCTCGCCGCTGGGTCACGGGTGGGTGGGCGGGAGTACCCGCCGCGAAGCGGCGGAGGACGGCCCGACAAGCGGCACCCCCGAAGGAAGCCCGGCCGCACACCCGCGCGCGGCGGAGGGCGGCGCGGCCCCGCCAGGGCGCGACCCCGCCGGAGCGCGGTGCGCTAAGCGGCAGCCTCGGCGAGAGCGCGCCCGCAGGGCTGTGTGCGCCGGAGGGCGCCGGGGCGAGCGGTGGGGAAGGGGCGCGCCCCCCGCAGGGGGCGCCGAGTTCGCTGCGGCCCGCCGGGGGCTAGACGTAGCGCTCGAGGATCGAGGACTCCGCCAACCGCGAAAGCCCTTCGCGCACGCTCCGCGCCCGCGCCTCCCCGACCCCGTCCACGGTCTGGAGGTCGTCCACGCTGGCGGCGAGGAGCTTCTGCAGCCCGCCGAAGTGCTCCACGAGCCGCTCGATGATGGCGCCGGGCAGCCGGGGGACCTTCGCGAGCAGGCGGAAGCCGCGCGGGGAGACGGCCGAGTCGAGCGTCTCGGGCGAGCCCGTGTAGCCCAACGCGCGGGCCACCGTGGACAGTTCGAGGAGTTCGGCGTGGGTGAGGGAGTCCAGCTCGGCCAGCGCCTCGTCGACTGTGCGCGAGCGCTTGGCGGTGGGCTCGGGGACGTAGTCCCGTACGACGAGCTCACGCTCGGGCTCCACGCCCGCGATCAACTCGTCCAGCTGCAGGGCGAGGAGGCGGCCGTCGGTGCCGAGCTCCACCACGTACTCGGCGATCTCCGTGGCGATGCGCCGCACCATTTCGAGGCGCTGGGCGACGGCGGTGACGTCCCGCACGGTGACCAGGTCCTCGATCTCCAGGGCGGAGAGGGTGCCCGCGACCTCGTCCAGGCGGAGCTTGTACCGCTCCAGGGTGGCGAGGGCCTGGTTGGCGCGCGACAGGATCGCCGCCGAGTCCTCCAGGACCCGCCGCTGGCCGTCGACGTACAGCGCGACCAGGCGCATCGACTGGGAGACGGACACGACGGGGAAGCCGACCTGTTTGCTCACGCGGTCCGCCGTGCGGTGCCGCGTGCCGGTCTCCTCGGTCGGGATGGTCGGGTCGGGCACCAGCTGCACGCCCGCCCGCAGGATCTTCGACAGGTCCGAGGACAGCACGATGCCGCCGTCGAGCTTGCACAGCTCGCGCAGGCGCGTCGCGGTGAACTCCACGTCGAGGACGAAGCCGCCGGTGCACATCGACTCGACGGTCTTGTCCGAGCCGAGGACGATGAGACCGCCGGTGTTGCCCCGGAGGATGCGCTCAAGGCCGTCTCGCAGGGCTGTGCCCGGCGCGACGGCGCTCAAGGAGGCGCGCATCACGTCGGCACCGGAGCCTCCACCGGGCTTGCCGGGAACCGCTGCCCGGTCGTTGGCTGCCACTGCACTCCTCCGGTCGCAGGTTGTCCGAGCCCTCGGCCAACCCGGTGCCGAACGCCTTGGTTCGTACGGATGGGCGAGACCAGGGCAAAGTCTACCGGCGGTCCTCGCCCTCCCGTGGGGCCTCTCGGCGACGCGATCTCGGAAGGACGCGCAGCGCGTCGCCCATGTCGGCGACTTCGGTGACCTTCATACCGGCCGGGACCTTCCCGGGGTCGGCCGGCACGAGGGCGTGTGTGAAGCCGAGGCGGTGGGCCTCCGCCAGTCTGCGCTGGACGCCGGTGACCCGTCTGACCTCGCCCGCGAGGCCCACTTCGCCGATCGCGACGAGGTTCTTGGGCAGCGGGGTGTCGCTGGCGGCGGAGGCGAGGGCGAGGGCCACCGCGAGGTCGGCGGCGGGCTCGGACAGCTTCACTCCGCCGACGGTGGCGCTGTAGATGTCGCGCTTGCCGAGGGCGGTGATGCGGCCGCGCTGCTCCAGGACCGCCAGCATCATCGACACCCGGGAGGTCTCCAGGCCCGAGGTGGTGCGGCGCGGGGAGGGGATCTGGGAGTCCACGGTGAGCGCCTGGACCTCGGCGACCAGGGGGCGGCGGCCTTCCAGCGTCACCGTCAGACAGGTGCCGGGCACGGCCTCGGCGCGGCGGGTGAGGAACAGGCCGCTGGGGTCGGCGAGGCCGGTGATGCCCTCATCGTGCAGCTCGAAGCAGCCGACCTCGTCCGTCGCGCCATAGCGGTTCTTGACGCCGCGCACGAGGCGCAGGCGGGCGTGGCGGTCGCCTTCGAAGTGCAGCACCACGTCCACCAGGTGCTCCAGGAGGCGGGGGCCCGCGATCGCGCCGTCCTTGGTGACGTGCCCGACCAGGAGCGTGGACATGCCGCGCTCCTTGGAGGCGCGGATCAGGGCGCCCGCGACCTCGCGGACCTGGGCCATGCCGCCGGGCGCGCCGTCGATCTCCGGAGAGGCGACCGTCTGCACCGAGTCGAGGATCAGGAGCGAGGGCTTCACCGCGTCCAAATGGCCGAGAACCGCCGCCAGATCGGTCTCCGCGGCCAGATACAGATGGTCGGAGAGCGCGTTGATGCGGTCGGCCCGCAGCCGGACCTGGCTCGCGGACTCCTCGCCGGTGACATAGAGCGTGCGGTGGTCGTCCGAGGCCGCCTTCGCCGCCACGTCGAGCAGCAGCGTGGACTTGCCGACGCCGGGCTCGCCCGCGAGCAGCGCCACGGCGCCGGGCACGAGGCCGCCGCCGAGGACCCGGTCGAGCTCGGGCACCCCGGTGGAGCGGGCGGCCGCCTGGCGGCCGTCGACCTGGCCGATGGGCAGGGCCGAGGTGGTGACGCGGCCGGGGGTCGTGGTGCGGACCGCGGGCGTGCCGTACTCCTCGATCGTGCCCCAGGCCTGGCACTCGGGGCAGCGGCCGAGCCACTTGGCCGTCTGCCAGCCGCATTCGGTGCAGCGGTAGGACGGACGGTCCTTGGTGGTCTTCGTACGGGCAGCCATGCACGGAACCGTAGCGGCAGCCACTGACAGCGCCGCCGGACGCCCCACCGACAGCGCCGCCGGACGCCCCACTGTCGGCGCCGCCGGACGCCCCGCCGCCGGTGCCTCGGACGCCCCGCCGCCAGTGCCGCCGGGCACCCCGCGAAGATCCGCCAGGCCCCGCTGGCCCGCGCCACCCCATCGCCACGGGAAACTGCGGCGCGGCAGCGGTCGAACAGACAACGGAATCGTGTGTTCCTGTCCCCTTTTGAGGGATCTGTTCACCCGTAAGGATTAAATGTGCTCAAGGGGGAGGAAGGCCCCGGCATCATGCGCCTAACTTCGCACGGGTGATGAGCAGCAGTCCGGAAGTCCCCACGCACACCACCGGCGCGCACCGGGCGCATGCGGGCGCGCGCAAGCGTGTGGTGCCGCGCGCGGTCCCGCAAGCGCCCCCCGCGCGCTACGAACCATTCCTGGACGGCCTGTTCACGTACTGCCTGTCCGTCCTGTGCGACCACGACGCCGCCACCGCCGCCCTCGGCGAGGTCCTCGCGCTCGCCGAGCGCCGCGGCACCCGCCCGGACGGCGACACGCGCGCGTGGCTGTACGCACTCGCCCGCTGGATGTGTCTGCGCGCACTCGCCGAGGCCCGCAAGGGCGGCCGCCAGGGGGCGCACGCCGCGGGCTCCGGGAAGACCCCGCCCGCGGCCCCGCACGCCACCGATCCGCCCGCCCCGCTCGCCGCGCCGCTCGCCACGGACGACCCCGAGCCCGCCCGCCGCCGCGAACTCGCCCAGCTGGCCTGGCCGGAGGCGGCCGGCACGACGCCGGAGCAGCGCGAGGCCCTGGAGCTCGCCGTGCGCCACCAGCTCGCGCCCAAGGAGGTCGCCGCCGTCCTCGGCCTCGACCCCGAGGCCACCCGCGAGCTGCTCGCCTCCGCCGCCTGCGAGGTGGAGCGCACCCGCGCCGCGCTCGCCGTCGTCGAGACCGGCACCTGCCCGATCGTCGCCCGCCTCACCGGCGACCACCAGGTGCTGCTCGGCACCGCCCTGCGCCGCGAGCTCGTCCGGCACGTCGACGACTGCCCGCGCTGCCGCCGCACCGCCGAGCGCGCCGGCTCCAGCGCCTGGCCCGGCACCGCCGTCTCCCCGGCCGCGCTGCCCCTGATCGAGGCCCCGCGCGCGGCCCTGCACCACGCGATGGCCCACGTCCCGCGCGCGCCCCGCAGGGCGCGCGGCGGCCCCCGCTTCGACCGGCGCGGCTTCCCCATGGACCCCAAGGACCACGCAGCCCGCCGCGAGCGCTTCCGCGCGCGTGCCGTCACGACCACGGTCGTCGCCACCGTCGTCGCCGCCCCCGTGCTCGCCCTGTGGGCCGCCTACCGAGGCGCGCCCCTGACCGGCGAGGGCACCGACGGCCGCGCCTCCAGCGCCTCCGAGGCCGACGAAGGCCCCGGCGGCAAGGACGGCTCCCGCGCGCGCGACAGCTACGAGAACGCGGGCAACGCCAAGACCACCCCCGACCCCCGCTTCGCCTCAGGACGGGGCAAGCCGGGCGTCTCCGTAGAGGTCATCAGCCCCGGAGTGCAGCCCTCCGCTCCCGGCGCCGGACGGATCGCCGTCCAGGCCAGGTCGAGCGGCGGGGTCACCCTCATCACGCTGACGGCGTCCGGCCGTTCACCGGTCCGCTGGTCCGCGAGCACCGGCGCGCCCTGGCTCCTGCTGAGCCAGTCGTCGGGAACGCTCGCGCCGGGCGAATCGTTCACGATCCGGGTGTACGTCGACGACGACCGCGAGCCGCCCGGCCACTGGAGCGCGCGCGTCACGATCGGCCCCTCGGGCGCTGTCGTCTCCCTCGCGGGGTACGGCGGCTCCCGGCCGCCCAGCCACCCGGGCCCCCGCCCGACGCCCACCCGCCCCGGCCCCTCCGACCCCGACCCGACGCCCACGCCGAGCGGCGACGGCGAACCGACGCCCACCCCCACCAACCCCGACCCGACCCCCACGGACCCGGCCCCCACCGACCCCGCGCCCACGCCCACGGACCCCGGCTCCACGCCCCCGCCGAGCGGGGACCAGGGCCAGGGCTGAGCGGGCCCGTGGCCGGGTCAGGCGCGCGGCGGATCCGCCGGGTGCGGTGCCACCAGCGGCAGCTGCGACGCAAGGCGCGCCTCGCAGAGCTCCACGAGCCGGTCGTAGCCCTCCTTGCCCATGAGCTCGATCAGCTCCGGCCGGTACGAGACGTACACAGGGTCGCCCGCCCCGTGCGCCGAGGTCGCCGACGTGCACCACCAGTGCAGATCGTGGCCGCCCGGGCCCCAGCCCCGGCGGTCGTACTCACCGATGGACACCTGCAGCACCTTGGTGTCGTCCGGCCGCTCGATCCAGTCGTACGTCCGCCGCACCGGCAGCTGCCAGCACACGTCCGGCTTGGTCTCAAGGGGCTCCCGGCCCTCCTTGAGCGCCAGGATGTGCAGCGAGCAGCCCGCTCCGCCCGCGAAGCCCGGCCGGTTCTGGAAGACGCACGAGCCGTTGTACGGCCGCGTCTGGCGCTCGCCGTCCTCGTCCACCGACACCCAGCCGCTCTCGCGGCCCACGTCGTGGTGCTGCCAGATGTCGGGCGTCAGCCGGTCCACGAACTCCGCGACCCGCTTCTCGTCGTCCTCGTCCGAGAAGTGCGCGCCGAGCGTGCAGCAGCCGTCGTCGGCGCGGCCCTCCTTGATGCCCTGGCAGCCGCTGCCGAAGACGCACGTCCAGCGGGACGTCAGCCACGTCAGGTCGCAGCGGAAGAGCTGCTCGTCGTCCGTCGGGTCCGGGAACTCCACCCAGGCGCGGGCGAAGTCGAGGCCCTTCTCGTCGTCCGCGGGCGCCGCGTCGGCGGCCGCCTTGCGCAGCTTGCGCACCGCTTTACCCGCCTTGTCGGCCTTGAAGTTCTTGCCACCCTTGCCGGACTTGCCAGCCCTGTCAGCCTTATCGGCCCTGTCAGCCTTATCGGGCTTATCGGCCTTGTCAGGCTTGCCTGGCTTGTCGGCCTTCCCGGACGCGGCCGACTCGTCCCGCGACAGCGGAACCGACAGGTCCGAGGGCTCCGATGAGCGCGCGGACTTCGATTTGTCGGCCTTCGTCTTTTTCGTCTTTGGCACGCCTCCAGGGTATGCGCGTCCACGCCCGCCCCGGGACCAGCTACGGCCACGAGCGCAGTAGCGTTCCGTATATGAGACTCGGTGTCCTCGACGTGGGTTCGAACACGGTGCATCTGCTGGTGGTGGACGCCCACCCCGGCGCTCGCCCCCTGCCCGCGCACTCCCACAAGGCCGACCTGCGCCTTGCCCAGCTCCTCGATCCGGCGGGCGCCATCGGCCCCGACGGCGTCGACCGGCTCGTCGCCACTGTGCGTGACGCCCTCCAGGCCGCGGAGGACAAGGGCGTCGAGGACCTGCTGCCGTTCGCCACCTCCGCCGTGCGCGAGGCCACCAACGCCGACGACGTCCTCGCCCGGGTCCGCGAGGAGACCGGCGTCGACCTGAAGGTCCTCACCGGGGCGGAAGAGGCCCGGCTCACCTTCCTCGCGGTCCGCCGCTGGTTCGGCTGGTCCGCGGGCAAGCTCCTCGTCCTCGACATCGGCGGCGGCTCCCTGGAGATCGCGTACGGCATCGACGAGGAGCCGGACGCCGCGGTGAGCCTGCCCCTGGGCGCCGGGCGGCTCACCGCGGCCTGGCTGACGCAGGACCCGCCGGAGCCGGGGGACGTACGGGCGCTGCGGCGGCACGTGCGGGCCCAGATCGCCCGGAGCGTGGGCGAGTTCAGCCGCTTCGGCAGCCCCGACCACGTCGTCGCGACCTCCAAGACGTTCAAGCAGCTGGCCCGGCTCGGGGGCGCGGCGCGCTCCGCCGAGGGTCTTTACGTACAGCGCGAGCTGAAGCGGAAGTCTCTGGAGGACTGGGTGCCGCAGCTCGCCGCCATGACCGCGACCGAGCGCTCGGAGCTGCCCGGGGTGTCCGAGGGCCGGGCCGAGCAGCTGCTCGCGGGGGCGCTGGTGGCCGAGGGCGCGATGGACCTCTTCGGCGTCGAATCGGTGGAGATCTGCCCCTGGGCCCTCAGGGAGGGCGTCATCCTCCGCCGACTGGACCACCTGCCCGCGTCCTGACCGATCCAGCCCGTCCGGCGTTTGAGGACGAGGCGCGAAGCGCCGACGCTTTTCGGGGGTGCCAGGGGGCGGGGCCCCCTGGTTCCGGGAAGGGGCGCCCGCGCGCGGAGCGCGCTGATGGACCGAGTGGGGAGCCCCCGGCAGGGCCCCGTACGCTGTCCTTCGTGGCAGAACCAGCGGTGCGGATCCCGGACGCGAAGGTCGCCCTGTCGACGGCCTCCGTGTACCCGGAGTCGACGGCGACGGCCTTCGAGATCGCCGCGCGCCTCGGCTACGACGGCGTCGAGGTCATGGTGTGGACCGACCCCGTCAGCCAGGACATCGAAGCGCTGCGCCGCCTCAGCGACTACCACCAGATCCCGATCCTCGCCGTGCACGCGCCGTGCCTCCTGATCACCCAGCGGGTGTGGTCCACGGACCCGTGGGTGAAGCTCCAGCGAGCACGCGCCGCCGCCGAGAAGCTGGACGCGTCGACGGTCGTCGTGCACCCCCCGTTCCGCTGGCAGCGGGCGTACGCGCGGGAGTTCGTCGAGGGCATCTGGCGGATGGCGGGCGAGACGGACGTGCGCTTCGCCGTGGAGAACATGTACCCCTGGCGCTACCGCGACCGCGAGATGCTCGCGTACGCCCCCGACTGGGACGTCACCAAGGACGACTACCGGCACTTCACGATAGACCTGAGCCACACCGCCACCGCACGGACGGACGCCCTCCAGATGGTCGACCGCATGGGCGACCGGCTCGGCCATGTCCACCTCGCCGACGGCAAGGGCTCCGCGAAGGACGAGCACCTGGTGCCCGGGCGGGGCACGCAGCCCTGCGCCGAGCTGCTCGAACGCCTCGCCACCAGCGGTTTCGACGGGCATGTCGTCATCGAGGTGAACACCCGGCGCGCCATGTCGAGCGCCGAGCGCGAGGCCGACCTCGCCGAGGCCCTCGCGTTCACCCGGCTGCACCTGGCGGCCGCGGCGAAGGTGCCGCGCCCGTGACCGGCCAGACGCCCGAGCCCGCGCCCCGCCGCCGGGGCCGCCCCTCGCGCACCCAGGCCGAGCAGGGGCCCGCCATGCGCGAGGTGATCCTGGACGCGGCCCGCGAGCAGTTCTCCGAGAACGGCTACGAGAAGACGTCGGTGCGGTCCATCGCCAAGGCCGCCGGGGTCGACTCGGCGCTCGTGCACCACTACTTCGGCACCAAGGAGCAGGTCTTCGCCGCCGCCGTCGAGGTGCTCTTCGCGCCCGCCCTGCGGGCCCCGGCCGCCGTCGAGGACGGCCCGCCGGACGGCGTCGGCGAGCGCCTGACCCGGTTCATCCTCGGCATCTGGGAGAACCCGGAGACCCGCGCTCCGCTGCTCGCGATCGTCCGCTCGGCGGTGAACAACGAGACGGCCGCCGCGGTCTTCCGCCGCCTCGTCTCCAGCCAGATCCTGGCCCGCATCGCCCGCACCCTGGGCCTGCCCGACGCGGAACTGCGCGCCGAACTGGCGGCCGCGCAGCTGGTGGGCGTCCTGATGCTCCGGTACGTCATCCAGATCGAGCCCCTGGCGTCGGCGGACGTGGAGGAGCTGGTCGCCAGGCTCGCGCCGGTGGTGCAGGGGCACCTGACCGGGTTCCCCGGGACCGCCACCGCCCCCGCACCCACCCCTACGGAGACGTGAGGCGTCCTACGGAGACGTGAGGCGCCCTACGGAGACGTGAGACATCCGTCCCGTCATCCGGACACCCTGTCCGGATCTTGGATCATCGGCGTACGCTCGGCCGTAGTCACA
This sequence comes from Streptomyces sp. NPDC043996, assembly GCF_056435225.1. Taxonomy (NCBI): domain Bacteria; kingdom Bacillati; phylum Actinomycetota; class Actinomycetes; order Kitasatosporales; family Streptomycetaceae; genus Streptomyces; species Streptomyces sp. NPDC043996. The sequence continues at coordinate 311,786 of NZ_JBWKEY010000014.1, forward strand.
CATGCCCCGAAGCATGACTCTTGAGGAGCGAGCGACGATGCCCGAGCTGAGGTCCCGCACAGTCACCCACGGCCGCAACATGGCGGGCGCGCGCGCCCTTATGCGGGCCTCCGGGGTACCGGGCGCGGACATCGGCCGCAAGCCGATCATCGCCGTCGCCAACTCCTTCACCGAGTTCGTGCCGGGCCACACCCACCTGGCGCCGGTCGGCCGCATCGTCAGCGAGGCCGTGCGCGCGGCGGGCGGCATCCCGCGCGAGTTCAACACGATCGCCGTGGACGACGGCATCGCGATGGGCCACGGCGGCATGCTCTACTCGCTGCCCTCACGCGACCTGATCGCCGACTCGGTCGAGTACATGGTGGAGGCCCACTGCGCCGACGCCCTGATCTGCGTCTCGAACTGCGACAAGATCACGCCCGGCATGCTGATGGCCGCCCTGCGCCTGAACATCCCGACGGTCTTCGTCTCCGGCGGCCCCATGGAGGCGGGCAAGGCCACCCTGGTCAACGGCACCGTCCGAAAACTCGACCTCATCGACGCCATGGTCGACGCGTCGAACGAGAACGTCTCCGACGAGGACATCCTCCGCATCGAGGAGAACGCCTGCCCGACCTGCGGCTCCTGTTCCGGCATGTTCACGGCCAACTCCATGAACTGCCTGACCGAGGCCATCGGCCTGTCCCTGCCGGGCAACGGCTCGGTCCTCGCCACGCACACCGCCCGCCGGGCGCTGTACGAGCGCGCGGGCGCCACGGTCGTGGAGATCGCCAAGCGCTACTACGACGGGGACGACGCCTCCGTCCTGCCGCGCAACATCGCCACCCACGCCGCGTTCGAGAACGCCATGGCCCTCGACATCGCCATGGGCGGCTCCACGAACACGATCCTGCACCTGCTCGCCGCCGCCCAGGAGGCCGAGGTCGGCTACGACCTCACCGACATCGACGCCGTCTCGCGCCGCGTCCCCTGCCTCGCCAAGGTCGCCCCGAACGTCGCCCCGCAGGGCACGTACTACATGGAGGACGTGCACCGCGCGGGCGGCATCCCCGCGATCCTCGGCGAGCTGTACCGCGGCGGGCTGCTCAACGAGGACGTGCACACCGTCCACTCCTCCTCCATCAAGGAGTGGCTCGACGCCTGGGACGTCCGCGGCGGCTCGGCCTCGGGCGAGGCCGTCGAGCTGTGGCACGCGGCCCCCGGCTGCAAGCGCTCCGCCGAGGCCTTCTCGCAGTCCGAGCGCTGGGACACCCTCGACACCGACGCCGCGAACGGCTGCATCCGCGACGTCGCGCACGCCTACTCCAAGGACGGCGGCCTCGCCGTCCTCAAGGGCAATCTGGCGGTCGACGGCTGCGTGGTGAAGACGGCGGGCGTGGACGAGTCGATCTGGACCTTCGAGGGCCCGGCCGTCGTCTGCGAGTCGCAGGACGAGGCCGTCGAGAAGATCCTGAACAAGCAGGTCACGGAGGGCGACGTCGTCGTCATCCGCTACGAGGGCCCCAAGGGCGGCCCCGGCATGCAGGAGATGCTCTACCCCACCTCCTTCCTCAAGGGCCGCGGCCTCGGCAAGGCCTGCGCCCTGGTCACCGACGGCCGCTTCTCCGGCGGCACGTCGGGCCTGTCCATCGGCCACGCGTCGCCGGAGGCGGCGTCCGGCGGCGTCATCGCCCTCGTCGAGGACGGCGACCGCATCCGCATCGACATCCCCGGGCGCACGATCGAGCTCCTGGTCGACGACGCCGAACTGGCCCGCCGCCGCGAGGCCCTCGGCGGCGTCTACGCCCCCAAGTCCCGTGAGCGCAAGGTCTCGGCGGCCCTGCGGGCGTACGCGGCGATGGCGACGAGCGCGGACAAGGGCGCCGTGCGGGACGTGTCGCGGCTGGGCTGAACCCGGCGGCCGGGGCGACTGTCCTCGTTTGTCCTGCAACTGGTGTAGCGCGCGGGCGCGTCTATGGTGTGGAGTACATGCCATGGGCGGCCCGCGCCGCCCGTTTCACGTGGAACACGGGGACATACGGGGGATCACCATGAGCAGCGAAGAACTGACGATGCCCAGCACCGCCGACGTGGCGGACGGGGCGGCACTGACCATCGAGGCGGCCACCGCGCGCCGCTACACCGTCGTCGAGGACGTCAACGTCCGCTCAGGACCCGGCACCTCGTACGAGAAGGTCGGCCGCGTCCAGGCCGGCGCCCTCGTCACCATCAGCTGCCAGAAGCCGGGCGAGCGGGTCACGGGGCCGACGGGGACCTCGAACATATGGGACAAGATCGGCAGCGGCCGGTACGTCTCCGACACGTACGTCAGGACTGGCAGCAACGGGTACGTGGCACCGCGCTGCTGACCCGGGGCCTACGGGCCACGGGCCGCTCCTTACGGTTTACGGCCGCCGGAGCCCGGGTCATCCGGACTTCGGCGGCTTCGCCGTGTCGAAGGCGTACACCAGGTTCCCGGTGCCGGTGACGATCGCCGCGCGGCCCGCGAGGGCGACGCGCGGGCTCGCGCCGTACTCGTTGGACGACCCGTTCGTCTTCGGGTCGGTCGTCCACAGCCGCTCGCCGTCGCGCGGGGCGAGCGCCGCGACCCGGCCGCTGGCCGAGGCGAAGTACAGCGCCCCGGGCCCGGCGACCGGCCCCGAAGCGCCCTCCACGCCCGCCTGACGCGTCCACTTGAGCTTGCCGGAGCCCGCGTCGACCGCGCTGACCTCGCCGTTCTGCTGCGTGAAGTACACCGACGCGCCGGCGAGCGCGGGCGCCCCGCCCTGCCGCTTCGCCAGCCGCGCCGTCGTCGCCTTCGCGCGGTCCGCGTCGAGGCTGACGAGCGCGTCGTACGCGATCACGCCGACCTCGCTCACGTGCCGCTTGGCCAGCAGGAGCCGCCCGCCGTGCGCGCCGAGGACCTGGTGCGGCCCGTCGAGCGCGACCGACCCGGCGAGAGCGCCCGACCGCAGGTCGATGCCGCGCACCGTCGCGTGCTGGACCTCGGCCCTCCTGGTCTGCTCCCTCGACCCGCACATCAGATACGCCCGCCCGCCCGCGGCCAGCGGCGCGCAGGCGTCGCCCGACGGGAACGGGGTCCGCCACAGCACCTTCCCGGAGCGGGCCGCGCGGGCCTCGACGCGGGTGCGGCCCGCGTCGGTGGTGAGCACGGTGGTGCCGGTCACCACGGCGTCCGCTTCACGGCCGGTGAGAGCCAGGGACTGGCCGCCGTACGGGGCCGACCACAGCGTCCGGCCCGTGGCGGCGTCCAGGGCCATGACGGAGCCGCGCCCCGTGTCGTCCGGGGGCATCCGGTAGCCGAGGACCGTGTCACCGGCGAGACCGACGAAGTAGGTGCCCTGCGGGGGGATGCCGGGGCTGTGCGCCGTCCACAGCCGCTTGCCGTCGGCGAGGCGGACGCGGGTGGCGACCACGCCGCCGCCCCCGCAGTACGCCGAGTCGCCCCGGGGCACACAGCGCAGCTCGTCCGTGATCTTCGCCTGGCCGGGCGGCACGAACTGCCGCCAGGCCTCGAAGCCGCGGGGGAGGGGCGCGCCGGTGGCGGCGACGGTGCGGTCCTTGCCGTCGGGACCGCCGGAGCCGCCGTCCGAGCCGCTCGTGGTGTTCGGCTGGAGCAGCGCGACACCGGCGGCGATCGCGGCGACGGCCGCGACGGCGGCGAGCACGGGCCGCCACCGCCGCCGCAACCGCCGCCCGAGCCCCGACGCCCCGGCCCCGGACTCCGCGTTTCCTGTACTTCCCGTGCTCCCCGTGCTCCCCGGGCTCTCCGCGCCCCTCGCGCCCGCCGTGCTTCCCGTGTCCCCGGGCAGGTGGTGCTGGGTGTCCGTGTCCCGCGTGCGGTTGCCGCGGCCGCGCGCCACGCCCAGCTCCCCGGGCAGGTCCCGCAGCCGTACGAGGAGTTCGTCGATGGTGGGGCGGACGGCGGGGTCCTTGGCGAGACAGGGCTCGACCACCGCACGCAGGGCGCCCGGCACGTCGTCGAGCGCCGGGGCCTCGTGCACGACCTGGTACGCCGTCATATAGGGGGAGTCCGCGTCGAAGGGCCCCTGCCCCGTCGCCGCGTACACCAGCAACGTACCGAGCGAGAAGACGTCCGACGAAGGCCCGACGCCCCGAGGGGTCTGCAACTGCTCCGGCGACATGAACGGCGGCGTGCCGATGACCCGCCCCGTCATCGTGAGCGTCTGCTGGTCGGCGGCGCGCGAGATGCCGAAGTCGATGACGCGCGGCCCCTCCGCGGACAGCACGACGTTGGACGGCTTCAGATCGCGGTGGACCACGTCCGCGCGGTGGATGTCGCGCAGCGCCTCCGCGAGCCCGATGGCGAGCGTGCGCAGCTCGGTGCCGCCGATGGGGCCGCCCCGGGCGATGCGCTGGGCGAGCGTGGGGCCTTCTATGTACGCGGTGGCCATCCACGGGTGCCGCCCCTCGGGGTCGGCGTCGACCACGGCCGCGGTGAACGCGCCGCTGACCCGGCGGGCCGCCGCGACCTCCTGCCGGAAACGCGTGCGGAACTCGTCGTCGTTCGCGAACTGCTGGTGGATCAGCTTGATCGCGACCGGCCGCCCCGACGCCGTGCGCGCGAGGAAGACGGTGCCCATGCCGCCCGCGCCGAGCCGCGCCTCCAGCGGATAGCCACCGATCTCCTCAGGGTCCCCCGAGCGGAGCGACACCTCTTTCGACCTCCCCGTGCCGGTCGTCCCCCGTCATCTTGCCTGTCCGCACAAATTAGCGGCCCGGCCGGGAGGCGCGGCAAGGCGGGGGATGAATTCGGCGTGGCTCGCCGGGGCGCGGGGGCGCGTGAGCCGCGGCGGCCCAGGGGCCCGGCCGGGCGATAATCGAGGGTGTGAGCGACGAACCACGGACCGAACCGACCGGAGCGACCCCCGCGGGACCCCGGCCCGAGCCCCTCCGCTTCTTTGGCACGACGTGGCTGGAGCACACCGACGGCTACGGCCTCCGCCGCGTCGGCGTCGCGGTCGGCTCGCTCGCCGCGGCCGTCGCGGGCTGCCTGGTGCTGCGCTTCGCGTACGACGGCCTGAAGATCGCGAACGTGGGCACGTTCGTGAACCTGCTCGTGGTCGTCATGTTCGCCATCTGCAGCGCGATCGCGTTCCGCCGCACCTGGGAGGGGTTCTCCAAGCGGCACGACCCGCGCTCGGTGGCGTCCATGCGCTCCCTGATGAGCATCGGCTTCATCGGCTCGCTGCTCGCCTACTTCCTCCGCTCCCTGAAGGAGGCCCCGGGCGAGAAGCTGCACCGCGAGGAGTACGAAGAGGCCCGCACCCAGTACACCCGCCGCACCAAGCGCCGCACCGGCAACCCGTCCAAACGCAAACGCCACCAGAAGTAGCGACGGCGCTTGAGGACGAGCGGGTGTTTCAGCCCGTCCGGCGATAGAGGACAAATTCAGCCCGTCCGGCGTTTGAGGACGAGGCGCGAAGCGCCAATTGCTGTTGAGCGGGGCCCGGGGCGGCAGCCCCGGTTTCGGGAAGGGGCGGGCCTGGGGCGCACCGCGAGGCCCCACCACCCACCCCCACACACCCACCGCCCCCCACATAGACCCCACAGACCCCATAAACCCCACCAGACCCACCACAGGACGGGCTGGACCAGGCCAACGGCCCGGTCCAGCCCGTCCCGCGTAGGGGCACACCCCCGCAACCCCTTGACGGAGAGGCCCCCCGCGCGCAATATTCATCACATGATGAATACCTCGACCTCACCCCCGACCCCGACGACCCCCACCCCCACCACCCCCGCCATCCACGCCCACTCCCTCACCGCCGTCCGAGGCCCCCGCACCGTCCTGCGAGGCCTCACCTTCACCGTCCCGCGAGGCCAGATCACCGGCCTCCTCGGCCCCTCCGGCTGCGGCAAGTCCACGCTGATGCGCTCCGTCGTCGGCACCCAGGCCAAGGTCACCGGCACACTGACCGTCCTGGACCACCCGGCGGGCACCCCGGCCCTGCGCTCCCGCATCGGCTACGTCACCCAGGACCCCTCCGTCTACGACGACCTCACCGTCCGCCAGAACCTGGACTACTTCGCCGCCGTCCTCACCCCCGGCCGCGGCCCCGCCGCCGCCCGCCGCCGCCAGGACGTCGACCGCGCCATCGCCGACGTCGACCTCACCGACCACGCCGACTCCCTCGCGGGCAACCTCTCCGGCGGCCAGCGCAACCGCGTCTCCCTGGCCGTCGCCCTCCTCGGCACCCCCGAGCTCCTCGTCCTCGACGAGCCGACCGTCGGCCTCGACCCCGTACTCCGCCGCGACCTGTGGAACCTCTTCCACACCATCGCCGCCGAACGCGGCACGACGATCCTGGTCTCCTCCCACGTCATGGACGAGGCGGAGCGCTGCCACCGGCTGCTCCTCATGCGCGAGGGCGAGATCCTCGCCGACGACACCCCCGACGCCCTGCGCGCCCGCACCGGCTCCAGCACGGTCGAGGACGCCTTCCTCCACCTGGTCGACGCGGCGAACGCCGCCCACGCCCCCAGCTCGCCCACCCCCCACCGGAGCCCCCGATGAACACCCACCGCACCCTCGCCACGGCCGCCCGCGTCCTGCGCCAGCTCCGCCACGACCCGCGCTCCATCGCGCTGATGGTCTTCGTCCCCTGCGTGATGCTGCTGCTCCTGCGCTACGTCTTCGACGGCAGCCCCCGCACCTTCGACTCCATCGGCGCGTCCCTGCTCGGCATCTTCCCGCTGATCACGATGTTCCTGGTCACCTCCATCGCCACCCTGCGCGAACGCACCTCCGGCACCCTGGAACGCCTCCTCGCCCTGCCCCTGGCCAAGGGCGACCTGATCGCGGGCTACGCCCTCGCCTTCGGCGCCCTCGCCGTCGTCCAGTCCGCCCTCGCCACCGGCCTCGCCCTGTGGGGCCTCGGCCTGGACGTGACCGGCTCGGCCTGGCTCCTCCTCCTGGTGGCCCTCCTCGACGCCCTGCTCGGCACCGCGCTCGGCCTCTTCGTCTCCGCCTTCGCCGCCTCCGAGTTCCAGGCGGTCCAGTTCATGCCGGCGGTGATCTTCCCCCAGCTCCTCCTCTGCGGCCTGTTCACACCCCGCGAGCGGATGCAGCCCGTCCTCGAGGCCATCTCCAACGTCCTCCCCATGTCGTACGCCGTCGACGGCATGAACGAAGTCCTGCGCAAGGCCGACATCACCGGCGACTTCGTCCGCGACGCCGCCATCGTCGCCAGCTGCGCCGTACTCGTCCTGGCCCTGGGCGCCGCCACCCTCCGCCGCCGCACGGCCTGACCCCACCACCCGGGCAGTCCGCCAGGCCAGGGGAGTCCGCCACCCGGAGCGTCCGCTCAGCGGACACCCCGCCGACGCCGCCCCGACCGATGCGAGGATGGCCCCGAACGACGCACCCCGGGAGGCCCTCGCTCATGAGCCAGTCGCGCAAGCCGAGCCAGAAGATCGCCGTACTCGGCACCGGAAAGATCGGCGAAGCCCTGCTCAGCGGCATGATCCGGAGCGGCTGGGCGCCCGCCGACCTCCTGGTCACCACCCGCCGCCAGGAGCGCGCCGACGAACTCCGCACCCGCTACGGCGTCGACCCCGTCAGCAACGCCGACGCCGCCAAGCACGCCGACACGCTCATCCTCGCCTGCAAGCCGCAGGACATGGCCGCCCTGCTCCACGAGCTCGCCCCGCACATCACCCCCGAGCGCCTCGTCGTCAGCGCCGCCGCCGGTATCACCACCTCCTTCATCGAGGACCACCTCGCCCCGGAGATCCCCGTCATCCGCGTCATGCCGAACACGCCCGTCCTCGTCGACGAAGGCATGTCCGTCATCTCGGCCGGCACCCACGCCACCGCCGCTCACCTCGCCCACGCCGAGGCGGTCTTCGGCGCCGTCGGCAAGACGCTCCGCGTCCCCGAGACCCAGCAGGACGCCTGCACGGCCCTCTCCGGCTCCGGCCCTGCGTACTTCTACTTCCTCGTCGAGGCCATGACCGACGCGGGCATCCTCCTCGGCCTGCCCCGCGACAAGGCCCACGACCTCATCGTCCAGGCCGCGATCGGCGCCGCCGTCATGCTCCGCGACAGCGGCGAGCACCCGGTGAAGCTCCGCGAGAGCGTCACCTCCCCCGCCGGCACCACCATCAACGCCATCCGCGAACTCGAGAACCACGGGGTGCGCGCCGCCCTCATCGCCGCCCTTGAGGCCGCCCGCGACCGCAGCCGCGAGCTCGCCTCCGGCAACGGCGGCTGACCCCTCCCTTCCTTCTCCTTACTTACGTGCTTGCCCGCGCCGGGGGCTGAGGGCTGTGCCCCTCGCCCCCGCCATCGGCCTGCGGCCTCGCCCTCAAACGCCGGACGGGCTGCTCAGCTCCGCCGCCGTGATGAGGTCGCTCGTCGTCACCACCCGCGCGAACCCGCCCCCGTGCAGGGACACCGCCGTCGCCCGCGCGATCTCCTCCGCGCCGAGCCGCCAGCCGAACGGGCCCTCCAGGTCGAAGGTGTACGTGGCGTCCAGCGCGAACAGCACGTCGTACCCCAGGTTCCCGCCCATCCGCGCCGTCGTCTCCGCGCACATGTTGGTCTGGATCCCGGTCACCACGAACTGCGAGATCCCCGCCTGCTTGAACCAGGCGTCCAGATCCGGCGTCCCGTAGAAAGCCGAGTTCACGCTCTTCGTCACCAGCAGCTCGCCACCGGCCCCCTTCCCACGCCGCTCCTCGACGTACTCCTTGAACTCATTGCCCGCATATCCCGACCGCAGCGGCGAGTCCGGCTTCAGCGAGTCGTGCCGTACGAACACGACCGGCCGCCCCGTCGTCTGCCACGCGTCGATCAGTGCGGCGATGTTCTCGTCCGCCCCCGGGTTGTTCCGCGCTCCCCAGTGCTCCACCTCCTCGAAGCCCCGCTGTACGTCCACTACGACCAGTGCCGCGTTCTCCGTGATCTCCATGCCCTCGATGCTGCCGCCCGGAGGCACTCCATCCCAGGGCTACAAAAGCCACTGATCGATGGTTTACTGCCAGCGTGCCGTCTGCCGTCGAGTCACCCGCTAGTGAGCCGCCCGCCAGCGAGCCGCCCGCCAGCGAGCCGCTCACCTTCGAGCCACCCGCCACCGGGCCGTCGCCCGTCCCCCCGGAGCAGCCGCGCCCGGAGCCGGTGCGCCCCCAGCGCGTCGCCCTGCTCGCCTTCCCCGGCATCCGCGCCTTCGACGTCAGCGTGATCACCGAGGTTTGGGGCGCCGACCGCACCGACCGGGGCGTCCCCCCTTTCCAGCTGCACCGTGTCGCCGCCGACCCCGCGCCCGTCCCCATGCGCGGTGGCCTGAGCCTGACCCCCGACCGCACCCTCGCCTGGCTCACCCGCCTGACTGGCACCGACCTGATCGTCGTCCCCGGCCTCGATGAGCACCTGACTCCCGCACCACCCCCGATCCTCGAATCCCTGCGCCGCGCCCACACCCGGGGCGTCCCCATCGCGGCCCTGTGCGGCGGCGCCTTCACCCTCGCCCAAGCGGGCCTGCTCGACGGCCGCCGAGCCATCACCCACTGGCATCTCGTCGAACTGCTGCGCACGCATCACCCCCGTGTCGACGTCGTGCCCGACGCCCTCTTCATCGAGGACCACAACATCTGGACCGCGGCGGGCACCGCCGCCGGCATCGACCTGTGCCTGCATCTGGTCCGCACGGCCCATGGCTCCGAAACCGCCGCGACGATCGCCCGCTCGATGGTCACCGCCCCCTTCCGTACCGGCGGTCAGGCGCAGTTCATCGAGCACCCCACTCCCCGCGCCGACCGCGACGCCGACGCCCTGGCCTCCGTCCGTGAATACGCCCTCCGTCACCTCCATGAGCCGCTCACCGTCGCCGACCTCGCCCACCGCGCGGGCATGTCGGCGCGCTCCTTCGCCCGTCACTTCACCGCGGCGACCGGCACCACCCCCCTGCGCTGGCTCCTCGACCAGCGCGTCGCCGCCGCGCAGAAGCTTCTGGAACGCACCGACCTGCCCATGCCCGAGGTGGCCCGCCGTGCGGGCTTCGGCAGCGAGATCACGATGCGACAGCACTTCGCATCGCGCCTCGCCACCAGCCCACGCGCCTACCGCGCCGCGTTCACCGGCACGCCCGAGGGCACCTCGACCGCAGGGGGCAGCAGCCCGATCGCTCGATAGGCGGCATCGACCGTCGGTCGCGCCAGCCCCCTGGCCCGCTCGGCCCCGGCCCGCAACACCTCCTCCAGATACGCGGAGTCCGCCACCAGTTCCTTGTGCCGTTCCCGCACGGGCCGCAGCAGCTCCACCACGGCGTCCGCGGTGTCCTTCTTCAGCGCCCCGTACGACTCATATACACCGCTCAGCGCTTCCGGGTTCCCACCTTCGCAAGCGGCGCGGAGCTCCAGCAGATTCGAGACCCCGGGCCGGTTCTCGCGGTCGTACACGACCTCGCCCCCGCTGTCCGTCACGGCCCGCATGATCTTCTTCCGCACCACGTCCGGCTCATCGAGGAGATAGACGATCCCGGCCCCGGACTCGTGGGACTTGCCCATCTTCGACGTCGGGTCCTGCAGGTCCATCACCCGCGCGGCCACCTCGGGCCGTGTCGCCCGCGGCACCACGAACGTGTGCCCGTACCGCTGGTTGAACCGCACCGCCAGGTCCCGCGTCAGCTCGACGTGCTGCGTCTGGTCGTCCCCGACCGGCACCTCGTCGGCCCGGTACGCCAGGATGTCCGCCGCCATCAGCACGGGATACGTCAGCAACGAGAGCCGCACGCTCCCGCCCCGCTCGCGCTCGACCGCCGACTTCTCCTTGTACTGGATCATCCGTCGCATCTCGCCGTCGTTCGCGACGCACTCCAATAGATACGAGAGCCGGGCGTGCTCGTCCACGTGACTCTGTACGAAGAGAGTGCACAGCTCGGGGTCGATGCCCGAGGCCAGGAGGAGCGTCGCCGCCTGCCGGCTGAGCCTGCGCACCCGGCTCGGGTCGTGGTCCACGGTCAGCGCGTGCAGGTCCACGACACAGAACAAGGAGTCGGCCCGGTGCTGATCCACTTCAGCCCAGCGCCGGATGGCGCCCAGGTAGTTCCCCAGGGTCAGGTGCCCGGTCGGCTTGATCCCGCTGAAGATCCGCGTCATGTCTTCTCTCCACCTCCAGAACGGGGCCGTCGCCCCGACGGCCGGGTTCAGGTCCTCCGGAGGGAGATACGCGAACGGCCGCCGAAGCGGCGGCCGTTGAGTACACGCGTGAGTACGGCCGCCGTCAGGCGGCCCACCACAGCTGGGTGCACGCGTGCGTAGTCATGCGCCCACAGTAGCCCTCCGAGGCCCTGAGTTGACACCCCTAGAGGCGGAACGTAGTGTTCTCCGAGTTGCCCGACGTGAGCGTCGACCTCTGGTCGGTCCCCGGGCAGCCATTCCGCAAGAACCATTCAAGCGATCGACGCACAGTCACTTCGTTTCGGCGAAGGGCGTCGTCGTCTCGTTTCTATGGCTTATTGCGAAATGAGGAATCGGCGTTCGAAGGAACGCCCCCGATTAGGTCGGGAGCCGAGATTCCGCTAAAGTCTCACTCGTCGGAACGGCCCAACGGCCAGGAAGACAAACCCGGTTGACTGGGAGTCAGGCCCGAAAGGATCTGATAGAGTCAACACCGCAGGAAGGCCGAAAGGCCGGAAAGCACCGAGGAAATCGGAACGGACCGGGAAGCCGGAAAG
>NZ_JBWKEY010000015.1:0-117993 GCF_056435225.1 Streptomyces sp. NPDC043996
CTGCACGAGTTCCCACTCGGCATCGGACAGTTCATGGCGGCGTATCACCACCCCATGATCCACAACCCAAGATCACTTTGACGACAGGGCCTAGGGGCCGACGGGTCTGGGGGCGGCGGCCGGGGGCGGTCGGCCCGGCCCGAACTTCCACCGGTCGGCGGTCGGCGTGGTGCCGGGTCGGCGGTGGAGGTGCCGCCGCAGGACATTGCCGGTGCCGGTGCTGAAGCCGGTGCGCTCGGCGACGGCGTCGACGGGCAGGCCCGTGGTCTCCGGGAGCTCGCGCGCCCGGGCGAGATGTTGCCGGATGAGCCAGCGCAGCGAGGTGAGCCCCGTCTCGCGGGCGGAGTGACGGCTGAACGTACGGGTGCTCATGGCCGCGCGGTCGGCGAGCCGCCCGATGGCCAGGGGCTTGCGGATGTGACGCGACGCTCAAGCGAGGGCCGGGGTAAGGCCGGGGGCAGGGCCCGGGGTGCGCGCGGTGGCGGGCGCCCGTGGCACGGCGCATGGGGCCAGGCCGCCTTCGCGGTGCGTGGCGGTGACCATGCGGCGGGAGGCCACGACGGCCTCGGCGGTCATGGCGGCCTCGACAGTCATGGCGGTCATGGCGGTCATGGCGGCCATGGCGGCGTCGAAGGCGGCGCGCGTCTCGGTGCCGTCCGGCCCGAGGGCACGCGGAAAGACACGAGTCGCCCGCCATCACGTGGGTCGCGAGGGCTCCCCCCGCCGCTCCCGGGCGCCGACCCACCCCCCGAGGAGCAAGCACACGGCGAGGCATCCCGCGGCCGTGATGCGCAGGGCGGCATCGGAGGCGGCTTCGGCGCCCACGCCGTGGTCCTGGCTGGTGACGGCTCCGGCGAGGCCCACACCCAGGCCTGCCGCGACGGTGATGACGGTCTTGGTGACGCCGGAGGCCTCACCGGCACGTTCGGGGCGGATGACTGCCTGGGTGGAGATGAGGGTGAGGGCGTTGGCCACGCCGAGGACGGCGCCGCCCGCGGTGGCCGTGATGAGGAAGACGGGAAGGGAAGACGCGACGGAGAGCGCCGCGAGGACGAGAGCGCCCGAGCCGAGGCAGAGCAGCATCAGTCGCACGGCGGCCGACGACGGCACGCGCCCGGCGAGGGGTCCCGCGATGGCCATGGCGAGGGCGGGGGCGAGGAACGCGGCGCCGGCGGCGGAGACGGAGAGGTCCCACTGCCCCTGGAGCGTGAGGGGGACGACGAACAGGAACATCACGGTGGCGGTGTTGGCGGCCGCGCCCGCGAGGGTGAGCGCCATGTAGGGCCCGTTGTGGAACAGCGTCAGCTTGACGAGGGGGTGCGGGGCGACGCGTTCGCGCCGGACGAACAGGGCCAGGAGCGCCGCCACGGCGAAGGCCCCGGCCAGGACGACGGGCCACTGCCACGCGGCCCCGCGGTCGATGAGGACGCTCAGTGCCGCGAGCGCGGCCGTGGCGGTGAGCAGGCCGCCCCAGTCGACGGTGCGGGAGGCGCCGGAGTCGTAGCTCTCGGCGGTGCGGCAGGCGCAGACGGCGCCGAGGACGGCGAGGGGGACGTTGAGCCAGAAGATCGCCCGCCAGGACACCGTCTCGGTCAGGGCGCCGCCGATGAAAGGGCCGCAGGCGGTGGCGATGCCGCCGATGCCGAGGGCGAGGCCGGTGGCGCGCCCGCGCAGTTCGCGCGGGTAGACGTTGGTCAGGAGCGACAGGCCCACCGGCATGATCATGGCGGCTCCGGCGCCCTGTGCCACCCGCGCGCCGACGAGGACGGGCAGGGTCGTGGCGAGGGCGCAGACCAGGGACGACGCTCCGAACAGGGCGAGCCCGGTGACCAGGAGCCGACGCCGTCCGAACAGGTCGCCGAGGCGGCCCGCGCCGAGCATCAGGGTGCCGGTGGACAGCAGGTAGGCGCTGATCACCCACTGCAGGCCGTCGCCTCCGGCGTGGAGGTCGCGGCCGATGCGCGGCAGCGCGAGGTTCAGCCCGAAGGAGTCGAGCTGGATGCAGAACACTCCCACGGACATGGCGATGAGCGCCCACCGCCGGGTGGCGAACGGCGTCGGCCTCGCGGTCCCGACCTCCTGCGTCATGGCCTGGGCCTCCTCGTCCCTGCGGCTGTGGCGGGCCTCGCGGTCTCTGCGGGCCTCGCGGCCCCCGCGGTGGTCGCGGTCCCCGCCGTCCTCGCGGTGCTCACCGCCCTCGTGGTCCTCACGGTCCTGTCCTGCCTTTCCTCGTCGCGCCGTGCGGGTGTACTGCCGTGCGGCGGGCGCGGCCGTCGGCTGGGAGAGCCGGTCGACGGTCGACACGTCGCTGGTGCTGGTGTGGCAGGGGGAGAGTGCGCAGCCCGAGAGTGCCCGCAACAGGGGGCATGGCTGCCAGAGGGGGAAGGGAGGGAAGAGAGAAGCCGAGTGAGGGAGGCGCCGGGGGGAGAGGGGCTGGCCTCAAGACCTCAGGAACGCTCACGGTGACGCCGTGTGGTGCGCGGCCGGAGCAACATCACCGTAACGGACGCCGATGGCCTTGCCAACCCTGCGGCGGCTCTGTCGAGCGTTAGGCATCCGCGCCCCTCAAATGCGGTCAAAGCGGGATGGGTTGCGCTGTGAGTGCCTCGTTTCGGCCATCAAGGAGAGGGGTGAGGGGGACGCCGCGCTGATGGTCGCCGGTCGGGTCGGGGTGGTCCCGGGTTCGACTGTCGCGGCGGGGTGAGGTGGGCTGGAGAGGGTGGGGAATTCCCAGGTCAAAGCTATGGCCAAAGCATGACTCTCGCGGTGTCCATCTGTCTCAGGAGCCTCCGTAGTGCCACGCGGCACCACGCGGTGCCACCGCTCCCTCACCACCTGTGGTGCCCGATGGCAGGCGCCGCTCGTTGATGGCGCCTTCGTGCCACCTACACCTACTCGGGCCTGGGGTGTTGTCGCGACGGGCGGGGAAAGTCCACCTCCTTGACTGCTGCGGCCTGAATCGAACCCCGGGGTGTTGGCTGCCGCTTCAACCTCCTGTTAGTACTTTCCTGCGGCATAGGAAGGGCAGTCGCCAGGCGTTTTCCGTGGCGCCCGCTGGAGTGGATCCAGGGGTGCGGGTATCTCGCGGCGAGCCTCGTTACCAGTAATTCCTGCACTGCTTCCCACGAACTCAGGCGGATGTGATGTCGTTAGACGCGCAGCAGCTGATCGCGCCCGGAAGGCGACAGGCGCCGACCCGCAGGACGCGCTACAAGGCCGAAATCGCCTCCGTCTCACCGGAGTCGAGCAGGGGTACGTTTGAGCGATACGAAACCTGTTTTCTCGGCGTCAGCCTTGAGAACAGCAACTTCACCACGCCCAAGCTCACGAGCATGGTCAAGTGGATCTCCCGGAGATTCTCTCGCTGCACGGTGCTCGTGGGGGACAGCATCCACCGCATCACGTTGCAGTCGACCCAAGGGATGGCACCCGAGGCGGCTCGCGAGCGGGCTCTGGAACTGGGTCGCTGTTTCGAGAGGGACTCGGTGGAGGTCTTCGCCGAGTACCGTGACGCGACCGAGTTCACCCTGTTGACCTGCGGTGAGGTGCAGAACTGGGGTGACTATGAGGAGTTTCACGGCAAACTGCGGGCGTTCTTCGACGAGGACGACGAGTTCCGTGCGTCGGTCGAGGCGTTCGGCCGTTCCTACCACCGAAAGCGGGCCGAAGGGATCAGCGCGGCCGATCTCGACGAGCGGATTCGGATGTCGAGTGACTACTTCCTTGAGGAGTTCGCCGTCTTCGCCTGCCTCCAGCGGCGCGGCCTTCCGGTGATGGTCTATCCGGGGTCGTTCAGCACGCTGTCCGAAATCGCGAAGGGTGTGCATCCGGGTGCGCCTGATGAATTGCGTGAACTCGTCGTGGTGTCCCTCCATCTGAAAGGCCGGTGAATGGTGAGCTCGGCATTCGAAGCCCACGGCCCTGCGCCCCAAGGCGGCGGGGAGCGCTATGATGGCAGTGCGCCTCCGCCTGGGAACGACGGACCGCCGCCCGGAAAGGCCTCACCCGGGGGCAGCGAGATACCGTTTGGGGGCGGTGGAGTGCCGTCCGGGTACAGCGGACCCGCCTTCGGGAACCGTTACTCCGTACCTGAAATACGGCGCGGCAAGATATACCGAGACGTCTACGCGAAACGCTCGCCCGACCAGCTCGCCCTCTGTGTGGCGCAGCTCGAGAGGGCCCGATGCATGGACGAGGGGCTGGACTTCGGGGGCTCCGCGGCGCGCAACCGCGCGTTCCGCGATGGCGTGTTCCTCCTGGAGATCCCCGACGACCTCGACGTGTCCGCGGGAGACACCTTCGCCCGGCAGTTCCACGAGGGCCCCGCCGCCACCCCGTACGGCCGGTTTCGGGACCTGCGCAGCGACCGCTTCGGTGACCCCTTGCTCGGCTTCCACCAGCGGGTCAACCAGATCGAACAGTTCCTTCTGGAACGCCGGTTCTGGCCCGGTACGTATCCACGGGAGATCACCGAGCTCGGGGAGGCGCTCACCCGGCTCTCCCGGCGGGTGCTGTGCTCCGTGCTCTCCCACGTGGGCATCCCCGAGCGGGACTGGCCGCGCGCCACCGGCGGCTGCGCGCGGGCGGCGGGCTCGTACCACCTGACGTTCAACCACTACCGGCCCGCGCGCGAGGACATCGGGCTCAGCTCCCACAAGGACGACGGCTTCCTGACCGTGCTGCGCACGACCACGCCCGGCCTCGAGGTCAGCCGGGACACGCACTGGGAGACCGTGCCGGCCGCCCCGGACTGCTTCATCGTCAACTTCGGCCTGTCCATGGAGATCCTGACCGCGGGCAGCCGCATGCCCGTGGCCGCGATCATGCACCGGGTCGCACGCCAGGAGGAGGACCGCACCAGCTTCGGGCACTTCAGCTCCAGCGGCTGCCTGCCCGGTGACGACGAGGGCATCTTCCGCTACGTCCACGGCGTCGGCCTGGAGCGCGTCTGCGGTTCGCGCGAACTCATCGACGAGAACGACTACGAGATCTACGCGGGCACTGAAGCCCCGGACGCCACGCCCCCGGAAGGCAGGAGCCGATGACGGCCCCGGCGATGGTGCTCCAGCGCGCCGCCGTGGACGGGACCCGGCTGGCCTTCGACGGCCGGGGCGGCCTGACGCGCGCGTTGCGCGACGGCTGCTTCCTGCTCGCCGTTCCCGCCGGGTTCGACGCCGGACCCGGCATCACCCTGTGCCGCGAGTTCTACCGCCCGCCCGACGACGGCCCCGACGCCACCCGGCCCTACCGCGGCTTCAGCGCGCTGGAGGACATCTATTTCGACCGGGAGCACTTCCAGACCGAGCACCTGCTCGTCGACGCCCCCGGGCGCGCCCGGCACTTCCCGCCCGCGCTTCGCGCCATGACCGAGCGGATGGGCGAGCTGACGCTGCTGGTGCTGCGGTCTGCGATGGCCGAGCTCGGCGTCGACCCGGCCCTGTGGCACGAGGTCACCGGCGGCGCCGTCGACGGCCGTGGCACCCACTGGTTCGCGGCGAACCACTACCGCTCCGAGCGGGCCCAACTGGGCTGCGCCCCGCACAAGGACACCGGCTTCGTGACGGTCCTCTACAACGAGGAACCGGGCCTTGAGGCAGCTGTCGACGGCGCGTGGGTGCCCGTCGACCCCGTCCCCGGCCACTTCGTGGTGAACTTCGGCGGCGCCTTCGAACTGCTCACCGCCGCCCTGCCGCGCCCGGTGCGGGCCATCCTCCACCGGGTCAGGCGGTGCACTCCGGAGCCCGGCGCCGCGGACCGCTTCTCCTTCGCGGCGTTCGCCAACCCGCCCGCCACTGGCGAGCTGTACCAGATGCGCCCCGACGGCTCCGCCGAGGCCGTGCGCGACTCCGCGGACTTCCTGCGGGAGTTCAACGCGCGCACGTGGTCCGACCGGCACGCCGACTTCGGGATCACACACGCCGCCGCGTCCGCCGGGGCATCCGGCGGCGCGCACCCGAGTGACGGGCCCGGCACCCGAACCCCCCACCCCTCGACCGCCCCGAGCGGAGGCGATGCCGCATGACCCTCCCGACCGGCGACGTGAGCCTCTCGACAAGCGACGTGCCCCTCCCGATAGATGACATCCCCCGCTCGACAGACGACACGTCCTGCTCGACAGACGACATGCCTCGCTCGGCAGGCGACCGCCCCACCCCGCGCCCACCACGCGAGGTGCCCCTGCCGCAAGGGCCCGACGCTCCCTTCCCCGGAGTCGTCGCCCACCACAGGGGCCCCAGCAGGCTGCACGGCCACGCCCCGGCGTTTCATGAGGCCACCGTGGTGCGCGGCGAGCCCGCGTCGGAGTACTTCCGCGCCTCCGGCATCAGCGCCCGCGCCGAGGACAACGGCGGCCTGTGCACGTTCTGGATGGGGGAGCGGCTCGCCCTGTACCAGATCACCAACACCGCGCTGATCGGCGACGAGGCCCTGGCGCCCTCCACCGACGCCAACCGCGAGCTGTTCGGCGACTTCATGGGATCCCTGCCCCACGACCACCCGGACCGCCCCGCCAAGCGGGCAGCCGTCGAACGCTCCCTCGGCAGCGGCACGTTCGTCGCGGCCCTGGAGCCCGCCGTCCGCCGCCACACCGCCGATCACCTCACCCGCGCGGCCGGACGCCCGACCCCGCTCGACGAGTTCGCGCTGACCCTCACGGCCTACGTAGACAGCATGATCCCCGGCGTCCTCGACCTGACCCAGCGGCCGCTGCCGGAGTACCTGGACTCGGCGGAGTACGGCGGCGTCGTCCGCGGCTTCTTCGACCTGGCGTCCGACGTCATCGCCAACGACAACCCGCGCGCGATGCGCGAGTTCGACGTCATCGTCCCCTTCGTGCGCGACCTGCTCACCGCCAACTTCGACGCCCTGGCCGCTGCGCCCGCGTCCAACCTCGTCCGGCGCTGCTTCGCCCTGTGGCGCGAGCCCTTCACACGCGCGGCCGTCGCGGGCCTGGACGCCGCCCGCGTGAAGGAACTCGGCACCCTCATCGTGGCGACGTACGACACCACGGCCCTGAGCCTGATGTGGGCGATCGGATACGTGGAGTCGGCACCGGAGGTGAAGGCCGCCGTCACCGCCGCCGCCCGGCGCGGCGGCCGCCCGCGCACCGGGGCGGCGCCGTCCGTGATCGACCTCGCGGTCCTGGAGGCGGTCCGCCTCGGCGGCAGCAACCCCAGCGCCCTGTGGCGCCGCACCACCGAACCCTTCACGCTGCGCCACCAAGGCGCCGCCGTGACCGTCCCGGCGGGCACCATGCTGTGGCTCGACCGGCGGCAGGCCAACCGCGACCCCGCCCTGTTCCCCGAACCGTGCCGCTTCGCGCCCGCCAACATCGCGGCGATCGCCCGCTCGGAACGGGAGACAGTGGCCTCGCTGCTCTCCCGGAGCCGGTACGAGATCAACTCGTTCAGCATGGTCAACACGGCCCGGAACCCCCGCAAGTGCCCCGGGAGGCTGTTCTCCGTACGGATGCAGTCGCTGGTCCTGGAGGTGCTGTACGGGCACTACACCGTCCGTCTGGAGGACGCCGACCTGAGCCTGCGGCGGCACGCCTCCATGCCGCGTCCGGCGCGGCCCGGCACCCTCACCGTCCAGCGCGACAGGGAGAGCACCCCATGAGCGGCTTCGAGTCCGAGACGGTCCGGTCCCCGGTCAGCCTGCCGCCCATGCCCGGCGAGCACGAGGCGCGCGCCGCCTACCCGCCGATCGCCCTGGAACGGTCCAGGATCGACGGCGACGAGCTGGTCTTCGAGCGGGCCGACGGCTTCGACCGCGCCCTCGCGCAGGGCTTCTTCCTGCTGCGCGTCCCCGGTGACCTCGACACCGCGGCCGGGGACCGGTTCGCCACGCACTTCCACGAGGACCCGGCCGGGGACGCCCTGGACCGCTACCGCGGCTACCGGGACCTCCAGGCACCCGGCACGTACCAGGGCTACTTCGACCGGCCGCACGACCAGTGGGAGAACTTCTACCTGGAGAAGGCCAACTGGGCGCTGCTGCCCCACGAGGTCGCCGCGCTCGGGCGCCGCATGACCGGGCTCGGCGTCGCCGTCCTGCGGGCCGTCCTGCGGCACCTGGACGTCCCCCGGCACCTGTGGGCCGAGGTGTCCGGCGGGCTCACGGACGACCGCGGCCACCAGATGCTCGCCTTCAACCACTTCCGCTCCGAGCGGGCCGCCCGCGGCTGCAAGTTCCACCGCGACTCGGGCTGGGTGACGGTGCTGCGCTCCGTCGAACCCGGCCTGCTCGCCCTGGTCGACGGGAAGCTCGGCGCGATCGACCCCGAGCCCGGCCACTTCGTCGTGAACTTTGGCAGCTCCCTGGAAGTCCTCACCGAGCGGCTGCCCCGGCCCGTCCGCGCCAACGTGCACGGAGTGGTCGCCACCGAGCGGCCCCCGGGCCGCCCCGACCGCTTCTCGTACGTGACCTTCCTGGACTCCACGCTCGACGGCACGGTGTACCGGCTCGAAGGCGGCGTCGCGCGCCCCCTGCAGTCGGTCGCGGAGTTCGCCGTCCAGGAGGTGAGCCGCACCTATGACGACACCGGAGCCCTGTGACGAAATCAGCGCTCTACGAAGAAGCCAGCCCCCTATGGCGACATGACGACACCGGCGCCCTGTGAGCGCCGCGCGCACCAGGCAGGCGCAGTGACCCCCCGAGCCAGGAGAGCCGCACCATGACGACGGACACCGCAAGCGAAGACACCCACCTCACCCTGCCCGCGGCCGAGGTCGACGCCGGACGGCTGCGCTTCGCCACACCGGGCGCCGCACACGAGGCGCTGCGGCTCGGCGCGTTCCACCTGGCCGTCCCCGACGGCCTCGACGTCAGTGCGGGCCTCGCCTTCTGCCGCAGCTTCTACCGGCCCGCCGACGGCCCGGACGACCGCCACCGCGGCCACCGAGAGCACGGCCACCCCGCCTCGAAGCTCGGCTACGAGGACCGGCCCGACCAGGTCGAGCAGCTCCAGCTGGAGAGCTTCCTGTGGCAGGACTACCTGCCCGACGAGGTGACCGCGGTCCTGCGCCGCATGAAGGCCCTCACCCTGGACGTCCTGGACGGTGTCTTCGACGCGGCGGGCGTGCCCGTGGACGACCGCGAGCTGATCACCGGCGGCGCCCGCCGCGACACCGGCCTGTGCTACACCACCGTCAACCACTACCGCGCGGGCCTCAGCGACCGCGCCGGGATCGTCGAACACTCCGACAGCGGCTTCATCACCACCATCTGCACCGACAAGCCCGGCTACGAGATCCTGCACGAGGGCCGCTGGCTTCCCGTCCGCGAGCGCCCGGGGCACTTCACCGTCAACCTGGGTGACGCCTTCAGGGTCCTGACGAGGAAACTGGCGCGCCCGGTCACCGCCGTCTACCACCGGGTGCCCGAACTGCGCCCCGAAGCGGGCGCCCCCGACCGCTCCTCGTTCACCGTCTACATGGGGCCCCGCTACGACATGGACCTGTACCAGTACGACACCGAGGGCACCCTGCGCCCGTACCAGGGCTTCCGCGAGTTCTCCGTGGAGAAGGCGGGCAAGCTCGGCTACGCGTTCCACTCCCGGGTATGAGCACCGCGACGGGACACCCGGCGACCGCCGCGCCCAAGGACTGGCAACTGGCCGAACTGCGGGACGGAGAGCTGCTGTTCACCGGCCGCGACGGCCTGCGGCACGCGCTGCGGGACGGCTTCTTCTACGTGCGCAGGCCCCCGGGCATCGACCTGGACGCGGGGGACCGCTTCGCCCGCTCCTTCTACCAACCCGCGGGCGACGACCCCTACCGCGGCTTCCAGCGCTGGACGGCCGAGGACCTCGGCCGCCACCAGGGCTACTTCCGCCGCGACGCCGACCAGACCGAGCAGTTCTTCCTGGCGAGCGCCCACTGGGACCGCGTCTACCCGCGCGCGCTCGCCGACCAGGCCCGGCGCATGCGGGACTTCGCCCTCGACGTGCAGCGCGCGGTGCTCGCCCGCCTGGACCTGCCGCGCGAGCTGTGGGACGAGGCCACCGGGCACAGCCTCACCGGTCACGGGACACACACCCTCACCTTCAACCACTTCCGCCCCGAAGTGGCCGCGCGCGGCCTGAACACCCACAAGGACTCCGGCTGGGTCACGGTCCTGCGCTCCACCGAACGCGGCCTGGAAGTGGACCGCGACGGCGACTGGCTGCCCATCGACCCGCTCCCGGGCACCTTCATCGTCAACTTCGGCTGCGCGCTGGAGATCCTGACCCGCTCCACGGCGACCCCGGTCGCCGCGGTCGCCCACCGCGTGGTGCGCCAGCCGCCCACGGACGGCGCGAAACCCGACCGCTTCTCCTACGCCCTGTTCGTCGACAGCAGCCTTGACGCCGGCATCTGCCCCGGCCTGTTCACCTACGAACCAGACACGGGGCTCCGCCTGGAGAGGGGCTTCGACACCTTCCTCGACGACATCCTCGACAACACCTACAAGAACGACACCCAAGGGCTGTACTGAGGCGGTGGTGGCCCCGGCCGCACGGCCCCAGCCGCACCGTCGCGGGCCACCACCGCACGGCGTCACCCGTGCCAGGACTTCCACAGCGCCGCGTACGCCCCTTGCGCGCGCACCAGGTCGTCATGGCCGCCGAGCTCGCTGATGCGGCCGTTCTCGACCACGGCGATGACGTCCGCGTCGTGCGCGGTGTGCAGCCGGTGGGCGATGGCGACCACCGTGCGGCCCTCCAGGACCCGCGAGAGGGAGCGCTCCAAGTGGCGGGCCGCGCGCGGGTCGAGGAGCGACGTCGCCTCGTCCAGGACCAGCGTGTGCGGGTCGGCGAGGACGAGCCGGGCCAGCGCGATCTGCTGGGCCTGTGCGGGCGTGAGGTTCAGACCGCCCGAGCCGACCTCCGTGTCCAGGCCCTCCTCCAGGTCCCGCGCCCACGCGTCCGCGTCGACGGCGCCGAGCGCCGCCCACAGCTCGGCGTCCCCCGCACCGGCGCGGGCGAGCCGCAGGTTGTCGCGCAGGGACCCCACGAACACGTGGTGCTCCTGGTTGACGAGCGCCACGTGCGCGCGGACGTCCTCCGCGGGCATCCGCGCCAGCTCGGCGCCGCCGAGCGTCACGCGGCCCGTGCGCGGGCCGTAGATCCCCGCCAGCAGCCTGCCGAGCGTGGACTTGCCCGCGCCCGAGGGACCGACGAGCGCGACGCGCGAGCCGGGCTCCACGGCCAGCGACACCTCGCGCAGCACGTCGACGCCCGCGCGGTAGCCGAAGTGCACGTCGTCGGCGTGGACGTCGCGCCCGTCCGGCACCACCGAGGCGTCCCCGGCATCCGGCTCGATGTCGCGCACGCCCACGAGCCGGGCCAGCGACACCTGGGCCACCTGGAGCTCGTCGTACCAGCGCAGGATGATGCCGAGCGGGTCGACGAGCATCTGCGCGATCAGCGTGCCCGTCGTCAGCTGGCCCACGCCGATCCAGCCCTGCAGGACGAACACACCGCCGATCATCAGCACCGAGAACAGCACCGTGACGTGGGTGGCGTTGATGACGGGGAAGAGGACCGACCGCAGGTAGAGCGTGTACCGCTCCCAGGCCGTCCACTCCTTGATCCGCTGCTCCGACTGCGCGACGCGGCGCGCGCCGAGCCGGTGCGCCTCCACCGTGCGGCCCGCGTCGACGGTCTCGGCGAGCGCCGCCGCCACGGCGGCGTACCCCGCGGCCTCCGAACGGTAGGCCGACGGCGCCCGCTTGAAGTACCAGCGGCAGCCGACGACCAGCAGCGGTACGGCCACGAGCAGCGCGGGCGCCAGCGGCGGCGCGGTCACGACGAGCCCGCCCACGAGCAGGCCGAGCCACACCACGCCGATGGCGAGCTGCGGCACGGCCTCACGCATCGCGTTGGCGAGCCGGTCGATGTCGGTGGTGATGCGCGACAGCAGGTCGCCGGTGCCCGCGCGCTCCAGGACGCCCGGCGGCAGGCCGACCGAGCGGACCAGGAAGTCCTCCCGCAGGTCCGCCAGCATCCGCTCGCCGAGCATCGCGCCGCGCAGCCGCACCTGGTGCACGAAGACGGCCTGCACGACCAGGGCGAGCGCGAACAGGGCCACGACGCGCCCCAGCGGGAGCTCGCGGGCGTCGTCCGCCACGTCCTCGACGAGCCCGCCGAGGAGGTAGGGGCCCACCATGGACGCCACCACGGCGAGCGTGTTCACCACGACCAGCAGGACGAAGGCCCCGCGGTGGCGCCGCAGCAGCTCGCCCACATAGGCCCGGACCGTCGCCGGGGCGCCCACGGGCAGCGTCTCCGCCGTCGTCGGTGCCGCCGGGTCGTACTCCGGTGGCGCCAGGCCGATCATGCCGTCTCCTCGATGTCGATGCTGGTGTCGGTGGTGTGCGCGGGCACGCGCATGCGCGCCGGTTCGCCGTCCCGGCCGTCGTCGGCCTTCGTGTGCGCGGCCTCATCGGCCGCCGTATCGGCCGCCGCCTCCTCGTCGGTCTCGCGCGTCACGACCGCCCGGTAGCGCGGCTGCGCGGCCACGAGCTCGCGGTGCGTGCCGACCGCGAGGACCTCGCCGTCGTGCAGGAACGCCACCTGGTCGGCCCGGTCCAGGACCAGCGGCGACGAGGTGAGCACCACCGTCGTGCGGCCCGCGCGCAGCTCGCGCAGGCCGTCCGCGATCCGGGCCTCGGTGTGGGAGTCCACGGCCGACGTCGGCTCGTCAAGGACAAGCACCCGCGGATCGGTGACCAGCGACCGGGCGAGGGCCAGGCGCTGACGCTGGCCGCCGGACAGCGAGCGCCCGCGCTCGGTGAGATGGGCCTCCATCGGATCGTCGGCCACGGAGCCCTGCACCAGCGCGTCCAGGACGTCGGCGCACTGCGCGGCGGCAAGGGCGCGCGACGCGGCGACCGCGCCGGACGCCGGGACGTCGAGCAGCGCGCCCAGCGTCCCGGACAGCAGCACCGGGTCCTTGTCCTGGACGAGGACGGCCGTGCGGGCGGTGTCGAGCGGCAGCGCGTCGAGCGGTACGCCGCCGAGGCGCACCGACGGCAGGTCCGTGTCGAACGCCGGGTGCCCGCCGAGGCGTTCGGCGAGCCGCCCGGCCGCGTCCGGGTCGCCGCAGACGACGGCCGTGAACCGGCCTTCCGGGGCGAGCAGGCCCGTGGCCGGGTCGCACAGGTCCCCGGCGGGCGGCCCGTCCGCGCCCCCCGCGCCGACCGTACGCGCTGTACGCGCCGTGCCCTCAGCGCCCTCCGCGCCCCGCGAACTCTCCGCACCCTCCGCACCCTCCGCACCCTCAGGAACGTCCGACCCCGTCACCCGCTCCAGCGAGAGCACCCGCGCCGCCCGCTTCGCGGACGGCCGCGAGAAGGAGTACGCCATGGCGATCTCCTCGAAGTGGCGCAGCGGATAGTTCAGGAGCATCACCGCGCTGTACACGGTGACCAGTTCGCCGACCGTGATGCGGCCCTCGCGGGCCAGGTGCACGCCGTACCAGACGAGCGCGATCAGCAGCAGGCCGGGCAGCAGCACCTGGACGGCGGAGATCACCGCCCACATGCGCGCGCTGCGTACGGCGGCCACGCGCACCTCCTGGGAGGCGCCGCGGTAGCGCTCGAGGAACAGCTCCTCGCCGCCGATGCCGCGCAGCACCCGCAGGCCCGCGACGGTGTCCGAGGCCAGCTCGGTGGCGCGTCCTGCCTTCTCGCGCTGCACGTCCGCCCGCCGCGTCGCGCGCGGCAGCAGCGGGAGCACGGCGACGGCAAGGACGGGGATGCCGATGGCGACGACGACGCCGAGCGCGGGCTGGTACACCGCGAGGCCCACGCAGACCGCGAGGACGGTCAGGGCCGCCGCCGCGAACCGGGACAGGGCCTCCACGAACCAGCCGATCTTCTCGACGTCCCCGGTGGAGACCGCGACGACCTCACCGGCGGCCACGCGGCGGGTGAGCGCGGAGCCGAGCCGGGCGGTCTTGCGGGCGAGCAGCTGCTGCACCCGGGCCGCCGCCGTGATCCAGTTGGTGACGGCGGTGCGGTGCAGCATGGTGTCGCCCGCCGCGACGGCGACTCCCGCGAGCAGGATCACGCCGCCCGCGAGGGCGAGCCGGGCGCCCGAACCGTCGATGACGGCCTGGACGGCGAGGCCGACCATGTAGGGCAGCGCGGCGATGCCGAGGAAGTGCAGCAGACCCCAGCCCAGCGACTTGAGCTGGCCGCCCAGCTGGTTTCGGCCGAGCCACAGCAGGAAGCGGGCGCCGGAGCGGACGTCCGGGGTGCCCGGATCGGCGTATGGAAGATCACGAATCTGCATGACGTCCCAGCAGTCGGAAGCGGTGGTACCCAGAGCGGTCGTGCTCGGAGCGACGGGCGCGCGGCGGCAGCGGGGCGGCGGCCGTACGGCGGTAACAAACCGTGCAAGGTTCACCTCGTACGGTGGCTCGAAGCAAACGATTTTCCGGGTCCGGGCAAAGAGTCGGCCATTCCTGTGGCGAGCGGGGGCCCGCCGCCGGGGTGCCGCCAGGGCCGGTGCGACGATGGGGCGCATGCGGAGAGACGGTGTGGTGCGAACGGCGGCCGTGGCCGCCGTCGGCGCGGTCCTGTTGACCGCGTGCGGGGGCGCGAAGGACGACGAGGGGGACGCGTCACGCCCCGCGCGCGACGGGGGCGGACGCCCGGCGGCCCGCCCCGCCGCCGACCTCAAGCGCATCCCGGACGTCGGCGACCGCCTCCAGTCCCGCATCCCGAAGAACGCGCGCCAGGTCGTGGCCGTCTACGGAGAGGGCGCCGACTCGGCGAAGGCCACGGTCGTGCTGTTCACCAAGACCAGTGCCAAGACCGGCGCCACCTGGAAGAAGACGAAGAGCTGGCCCGGCCACAACGGCAAGAAGGGCTGGACGCCCGACCACCGGGAGGGCGACAAGCGCAGCCCCGTCGGCGTGTTCACGCTCAGCGACGCGGGCGGCGTCCTCGCCGACCCCGACCCCGGGGCCGGGCTCCCGTACACGCGGACCGCGTCCCTCCAGGCGCCGCACTACTGGCCGAAGACGCACTGGCACGACTTCGACTACGTCGTCGCCATCGACTACAACCGCGTCAAGGGCACCCCGCCGAACGACCCGGCGCGCCCCGAGGGGCAGGCCAAGGGCGGCAGCATCTGGCTGCACATGGACCACGGGAGCGGCACGTCGGGCTGTGTGAGCCTGTCCAAGTCCGGCATGCGGTACCTGTTGCGCACGCTCGATCCGAAGCTGCGTCCGGTGGTGGTGATGGGGGACAGGGCGGCTCTCAAGTCCTGAGAACCGCCCCGGTCACGCGCCCGCTCGTTCAGGACCGCGTCAGGACTCCTTCCAGGACTCCTTCCAGGACCGCGTCAGGACTCCTTCGGCTTCTCCGAGTCCACTCCCGGGCGGGCCTTCTTCCAGCCGCCCCGGGTGAAGTCCGGGATCTCCTGGGGCGCGCCCTTGGCCTTGATGGAGGCGTGGCTGAGCGGCACCGGCGCGGTCCACGTCGCCGCGTCGTACACGTCGAAGTCGGGGACGAGGCCGAGCCGCACGCACTGCATGAGGCGGAACACCATCAGGTAGTCCATGCCGCCGTGGCCGCCGGGCGGATTGGCGTGTTCCTTCCACAGCCAGTGGTCGAACTCCGTGGCGTACTTGGAGAAGTCGCCCCAGCGGTCGTCCGTGTGGTCCGGCTCGATGTAGATGCGGGCCGGGTAGTCCTCGAAGACGCCCCTCGTGCCGCCGAGGCTGTTGACGCGGCTGTAGGGGTGGGGCGTGGACACGTCGTGCTCGAGGCGGATGACACGTCCCTTCGCGGTCTGCACCAGGCTGATGGTGCGGTCGCTCTCGATGTACGTCTCCTTCCAACTCGGGTCGCCCGGCGGCATGTGCTCCTTGCGGTACTCGGCCAGGCCGAGCGCGGGGGTGCCGAAGCTGGAGATGTGCGTGGCGCGGTCGCCGCGGTTGACGTCCATGTAGTTGGCTACGGGACCAAAGCCGTGGTTCGGGTACAGGTCGCCGCGCAGCCGGGTGTGCCACAGGCGGCGCCAGGGGCCTTCGTAGTAGTCGGGGTCGAACATCAGCTGGCGCAGGTCGTGGTTGTAGGCGCCCGCGCCGTGCAGCAGGTCGCCGAACTTGCCCGCGTGCGCCATGCGCAGTACGCGCATCTCGTTCTTGCCGTAACAGCAGTTCTCCAGCTGCATACAGTGTCTGCGGGTGCGCTCGGACAGGTCGACGAGCTCCCAGAGGTGGTCGAGGCGGAGCGCGATGGGGCACTCCACGCCGACGTGCTTGCCGTTGAGCATGGCCGACTTGGCCATCTCGAAGTGCCACTCCCAGGGGCTCGCGACGTACACGAAGTCGACGTCGCCGCGCTCGCAGAGCTTCTCGTAGTCGTGCTCGCCCTTGGTGTACGTGGCCGGGGCGGGCTGGCCCGCGGCGACGACCTTCTTCGCGGCGGCCGCCACCTTGTCCTTGACCGGGTCGCACAGCGCGACGACGCGGACGCCCTGCTGGGCGAGGAACAGGTCGATCATGCCGCCGCCGCGGTTGCCGAGGCCGACCATGCCGACGCGGACCGTGGAGCGCGGGGTGAACGGGACGCCGATCATGGTCTTGCCCTTGCGGGCGGGCGCGGCCGCGGCGTCCTCCGCCGCGCCCCCCGCCACGCCCGCCTCCGCGTGCTGCGGGCCCGCGTGGGCGGCGCCGCCGCCCGCGAAGGCGCCGAGCCCAAGCCCGGCTCCGGCGACCCCCGCCGTGCGCAGGACCGTGCGCCGGGAGTGGCCGTCGGTGGATTCGTCGGGTGCCGGTGTCGCGTTCTCGTCGTGCATCGGACCTCCGTCGTCACGGTGCCATGTCACTGGGCGGGGCCCACCTTGGCGGGGGCCCGGACGGGACGCAAGAGGCCGAAGTGGCCGGGGGGTTGGACTTTTACACGCGGTACGGGGTCATGCGGTACGGGGTCACGCGGTACGGATTCACACACGACGCGTTCACACACGACGCGTTCACACACGACGCGTTCACGCAGGACGCGTTCACACGGGACGCGTGGCCCGCTCCAGGGCCTGGAGGGCCGAGGCGTAGGGTCGGCCGGTCGCGGACTCCATGCCCACCTCGCACATCCGGTTGGCCGACAGATACGCGTCGTAGGTCCGGGCGGCGACCTCCGCCGCCTCCGCGCGCGTGGCGGACGCGGTGAGTTCGGGGTGCAGCATCCCCCGGTCCCCGGCGAACGCGCAGCACCCCGCGTCGTCCGGCACGGCCACCTCCCGCGCGCACGCCTCGGCGACGGCCCGCAGCTGCGGCTCGTCGCCCAAGTGCCGCATGGAACAGGTGGGATGGAGCACGGCGGAGTCCACCGTGCGCAGCACGGTGAGCCGGGGCAGGAGCTCGTCGGCGGCCCACACGACGGAGTCGACGACCCTCAGCTCCTCGTGCAGCGCGCGGTTGTCGTCGGTCAGATACGGCACGACCTCGTGCGCGATGCCGAGCGTGCACGACGAGGCGTCCACGACGAGCGGCAGCGCGCCGCCCGCCGTCCAGCCCCAGGCGGCCTCGACGATCCGGTTGGCCATGAGGCGGTTGCCCGCCTCGTACCCCTTGGAGTGCCAGATCGTCGCGCAGCACGTCCCGGCCACGTCGTCGGGAATCCACACGGGCCTGCCCGCGCGCGCCGACACGGCGACGACGGCGTGCGGCAGGGGCAGGTCGCCGGGGGCGGCGAAGATCCGGTTGACGCAGGCCGGGTAGTAGACGGCGGCGGCGCCCACGCGGGCGGTGCGCGGCAGGCGGCGGGGGGCGGCGCCGGGGAGCCGGGGCAGCCACTCGGGGACCAGGTCGGGGCGGACCACGCGGCGGGCGGCGCGGGTCACGGTGGTCAGGGCGCGGTCGGCCGCGCGGGCGCCGACGACGTCGCCGAGCTTCGCCGCGGCCGCCACCGCGAGCCGCGCCGAGGCCTCGACGGCCTTGAAGCCGCGCGCGCCGAGCTCCGCGACGCGCTCCTCGCGCGGCGAGTGCCGGGCGCGGCGCAGGGACTTCATCAGCGCGCCGGTGTCGATGCCGACCGGGCACGCCAGCTTGCAGGTGGAGTCGCCCGCGCAGGTGTCCACGGCGTCGTACCCGTACGCCTCCACCAGGCCGTCCTCGACGCCGGAGCCGGGAGGCTGGCGCATCATCTCGCGGCGCAGGACGATGCGCTGGCGCGGCGTGGTCGTCAGGTCCTCGCTCGGGCAGGTCGGTTCGCAGAACCCGCACTCGATGCACGGGTCCGCGACGGCCTCCACCGTGGGGATGGTCTTCAGGCCCCGCAGATGGGCGTGGGGGGCGCGGTCCAGGACGACGCGCGGCGCGAGCACGCCGTCCGGGTCGATGAGTTGCTTGGTGCGCCACATCAACGCCGTCGCCTTCGGCCCCCATTCGAGCTCCAGGAACGGCGCGATGTTGCGGCCGGTGGCGTGCTCGGCCTTCAGGGAGCCGTCGAAGCGCTCGACGGTCAGACGGCAGAAGGCGTCCATGAACGCGGCGTAGCGGTCCACGTCGGACGGCTTCGCGGCGTCGAAGGCGAGCAGGAAGTGCAGGTTGCCGTGCGCGGCGTGCCCGGCGACGGCGGCGTCGAAACCGTGCCGGACCTGGAGGTCGAGGAGCGCCTCGCAGGCCTCCGCGAGGCGCGCGGGAGGCACCGCGAAGTCCTCGGTGATGAGCGTGGTCCCGGGCGGCCGGGAGCCGCCGACAGCCGTCACGAAGGCCTTGCGCGCCGTCCAGTAGCCCGCGATCACCCCCGACTCCCGGGTGAACGCGTTGGTCACCGACGCCACCGGGGCGACCAGGTCGAGGGCGCGAAGGACCTCCTCGGCCGCGGCCTCGTACGCCTCCTGCGCGCTCTCGTCGGGTGCCCGGAACTCCACCAGGAGCGCCGTCGTGTCCTTGGGGAGCCCGGCCCAGTCGGCGGGGACGCCCGCGACGCTGACCGACGCGCGCAGCGTGTTGCCGTCCATCAGCTCCACGGCGCGCGCTCCCGCGGCGTTGAACCGCGGCACGGCGGCGGCCGCCGCGGTCAGCGAGGGGAAGAACAGCAGGGCGGTCGAGACGCGCCGGTCCAGGGGCAGCGTGTCGAAGACGACCTCGGAGATGAAGCCGAAGGTGCCCTCGGAGCCGACCATCAGACCGCGCAGGATCTCCACGGGCGTCGCGCCGTCCAGGAAGGCGTCCAGGCGGTAGCCGTTGGTGTTCTTGATCTCGTACTTGGCCCGGACGCGGGCCGTGAGCGCGGCGTCCGCCTCGATCTCGCGCTTGAGGTCGAGCAGGCCCGCGCACAGGGCCGGTTCGGCGCGCGCGAGCAGGTCGTCGGCGTCCGGGTCCGCGGTGTCCACGACCGTGCCCGAGGCGAGGACGAAGGTCAGGGACGCCACCGTGCGGTACGCGGTGCGGGTGGTGCCCGCCGTCATGCCGGACGCGTTGTTGGCGACGACGCCGCCGATGGTGCAGACGACGGCGCTGGCCGGGTCCGGGCCGAGGACCCGCCCGTGGCGGGCGAGCGCGGCGTTCGCCCGTACGACCGTCGTGCCGGGCCCGATCCGCGCCCGCAGGCCGCCGTCGACGACCTCGACGCCCGCCCAGTGCCTGCGCACGTCGACGAGGATGTCCTCGCCCTGCGCCTGGCCGTTCAGGGACGTGCCCGCCGCGCGGAAGACGACCTCGCGGCCCTTGCCGTGGGCGTACGACAGGACGGCGGACACGTCGTCGATGTCCTCGGCGACGACCACCACGCGCGGCACGAAGCGGTAGGGGCTCGCGTCCGAGGCGTACCGGACGAGGTCGGACACCTTGGTGAGGACCTTGTCGGCGCCGAGCAGCGCGGTGAGGTCGCCGCGCAGCGGCTCGGGGGTGCCGGTGGCCCGGTCCTCCGGGACCCGGTCGGGTGACGGCTCGCGGCCGTCGGGGGCGGGGCGCAGTGCTTCGGGATCGGGCTCCAGCAGGGGCATGGCCTCTCCTCAGCGATCCGGGACTTCGCATCAGCGGTCCGGGACTTTGAATCAGCGGTCCGGGACGTCACATCGGCGATCCGGGACTTCGAATCAGCGGTCCGGGACGTCACATCGGCGATCCGGGACTTCGAATCAGCGGTCCGAGACGTCACATCGGCGATCCGGGACCTCGAATCAGCGATCCGGGGCCTCGAACAGGGCGTCGAGCAGTCCGCCAAGCTGCGCGCGCTGGGCGGTGTCCAACGGTGCCAGGATGTCCTCCGCCGCGGCCCGGCGCGCGCCGCGCAGCCGGCGCAGCGCGTCCTGCCCGGCGTCGGTGAGCTCGATGCGGATGACGCGGCGGTTGGTGGGGTCGGGGGCGCGGCGCACGAGGCCGCCGCCCTCCAGGCCGTCGACGAGGCTCGTCACGGCGCGCGGCACGACCTCCAGGCGCTGGGCCAGGTCCGCCATGCGGGGCGGGCTCTCGTAGTGGGCGAGGGTGCGCAGGAGGCGGGACTGCGCGGGCGTGACGCCGATGGGCTCCAGATGGCGCTTCTGGATGCGGTGCAGTCGGCGCGTCAGCCGCAGCAGCTGTTCGGCCAGCAGTCCGTCGGGGTCAGGGGAACTCATGCCTGGAACATTAGCAGGACCAGGTACATTGTGAGCATAGGTAACAATGAGCTATGCTCTCGAACCCGTCGTCGGTGCGCCGGTGCCGACGCCACGCCCCGTCGCATCCCGTCCCGTAGGAGCCCATGCCTCCCGAAGAACCCACCTGGAAACCCTCCGTCGAGGAGTCGAAACCCTCCGCCCAGGAGCCGGAGCAGCCCCGCCAGCTGCGCCGCATCCTCCGTCTCTTCCGTCCCTACCGCGGCCGCCTCGCCCTCGTGGGCCTCCTGGTGTGCGCCGCTTCCCTGGTCTCGGTGGCGACCCCCTTCCTGTTGAAGGAGATCCTCGACACCGCCATCCCGCAGGGCCGCACGGGCCTGCTCAGCCTGCTCGCGCTCGGCATGATCGTCAGCGCCGTCGTCACCAGCGTCTTCGGCGTCCTGCAGACGCTGATCTCCACGACGGTCGGCCAGCAGGTCATGCACGACCTGCGCACCGCCGTCTACGGCCGTCTGCAGCGGATGTCGCTCGCCTTCTTCACCCGCACCCGCACCGGCGAGGTCCAGTCCCGCATCGCCAACGACATCGGCGGCATGCAGGCCACCGTCACCTCCACGGCGACCTCCCTGGTCTCCAACGTCACGAGCGTGCTCGCGTCGGTGGTCGCGATGCTCGCCCTCGACTGGCGCCTGACCACGGTCTCGCTGCTGCTGCTCCCGCTGTTCGCGTGGATCAGCCGCCGCGTCGGCCGCGAGCGCAAGAAGATCGCCACCGAGCGCCAGCAGCAGATGGCGGCGATGGCCGCCACGGTCACCGAGTCGCTCTCGGTGAGCGGCATCCTGCTCGGCCGCACGATGGGCCGCGCCGACTCACTCACGCGCTCCTTCGCCGACGAGTCCGCCGAGCTCGTGCGCCTGGAGGTCCGCTCGAACATGGCCGGGCGCTGGCGCATGGCGGTGATCACGATCGTGATGGCCGCGATGCCCGCCGTCATCTACTGGAGCGCGGGCCTCGCCTTCCAGATGGGCGGCCCCACCGTCTCCCTCGGCACGCTCGTCGCGTTCGTCTCGCTCCAGCAGGGCCTGTTCCGGCCGACGGTCAGCCTGCTGTCGACGGGCGTGCAGATCCAGACGTCCCTCGCGCTCTTCCAGCGCATCTTCGAGTACCTCGACCTGCCCATCGACATCACCGAGCGCCCCGGCCCCGTCCGCCTCGACCAGGTCAAGGGTGAAGTCCGGTTCGAGGGCGTCGAGTTCCGCTACGACGCGCACAGCGCCCCCGTCCTGCACGGCATCGACGTCACCGTGCCCGCGGGCGGCAGCCTCGCGGTCGTCGGCGCGACCGGCTCCGGCAAGTCCACGCTGAGCTATCTGGTGCCGCGTCTGTACGACGTGACGGGCGGGCGGGTCACGCTCGACGGCGTCGACGTGCGCGACCTGGACTTCGACACCCTCGCGCGCGGCGTCGGCGTCGTCTCCCAGGAGACGTACCTCTTCCACGCCTCCGTCGCCGACAACCTGCGCTTCGCCAAGCCCGACGCCACCGACGAGGAACTGGTCGCCGCGGCCCGCGCCGCGCAGATCCACGACCACGTCGCCGCCCTGCCCGACGGCTACGACACGGTCGTCGGCGAACGCGGCCACCGCTTCTCCGGCGGCGAGAAGCAGCGCCTCGCCATCGCCCGCACGATCCTGCGCGACCCGCCCGTGCTGATCCTGGACGAGGCGACCAGCGCCCTGGACACCCGCACGGAGCACGCCGTGCAGCAGGCCATCGACGCCCTGTCGGCCAACCGGACCACGATCACCATCGCCCACCGCCTGTCCACCGTGCGCGGAGCCGACCAGATCGTGGTCCTGGAGGGCGGGCGCGCCGTGGAGCGCGGCACCCACGAGGAGCTGCTCGCGCACGACGGGCGGTACGCCGCCCTCGTCCGCAAGGACGCCCGCCTGGAGCCCGCGACGTAGAGAGATACGGGAAAAATGCCGGAAATATGACAAAAGCCGGGTTACCGTGCCCGCATGCACACCACCACCCCGCCACGGGGCACCAGACGGGGCGCGATCCGGCTGACGCGCCGGGGCCGGATCGCCGCGATCGCCATCGGGGCCGGCGCGGCGGTCACCGCCGTGGCGGTCCCCCTGCTGCTCCCGGACGACGAGCGGGAAGCCCGGCCCCGCACCCTGACCATCCCCGAAGGGTGGCGCTCAGGACAGGTCTACGCGGCCGTCGACGCGGCCCTGAACGTCTCCAAGGGCACCACCAAGAAGGCCGTCGGCCAGGCCGGGCTCAAGCTGCCCGGCGACGCGGGCGGCAACCCCGAGGGCTATCTGTTCCCGGCCACCTATCCCATCAGCTCCCAGTCCACCCCGGCGTCCGTCCTGTCGTACATGGTGAACACCGCCAACAAGAAGTTCAGCGGCGGCCACATCACGGCGGGCGCCGACCGCAACGCGGTGAACGTCTACCAGACCGTCACCATCGCGAGCATGATCGAGGCGGAGGCGGGCTCCAGGGAGGAGATGGGCAAGGTGGCCCGCGTCATCTACAACCGCCTCGACCGGGGCATGCCCCTCCAGATGGACTCCACGATCAACTACGCCCTGAACCGCTCCACCCTCAGGACCACCGGCCGCGACACGAAGATCAACAGTCCGTACAACACCTACGCCCGCATGGGCCTGCCGCCCACCCCGATCGGCAACCCCGGCGAGGCCGCCGTACGCGCCGCGACGAACCCGGCGCCGGGGGACTGGCTGTACTTCGTGACCGTGAAGCCGGGCGACACCCGGTTCACGGCCGACTACCAGGAACAGCAGCGGAACGTGGCGGAGTTCAACAGGAACCAGTAGCCGCCGACGCCCGCGAAACCCCGTACATGTACATGCGCTGACGTTCCCTCACCCTCCCCCTGCCTCAAGCGAGTTGACGTAGGCCGAAAGTCGCCTCGGGGCCCCGCGCCCCCATTGATGGCAAGGCCGCACCACCGCTTCCATGGCTTCCCCGGCGGTGCCGCGCCGCCGGAGGGAGCGGTGAGCGGGACGGGGGGACCGGACTCGTTCCTCCGTTTCCCTTCCTGTTCCGCCCCCACGAAAGGTTCAGGTGTACGGCCATGAGGGGAACCGCAAGAGCCGCAAGAGCCACAGGAACGAAGAGAACTATAGGGACGAAGAGAGCCATAGGAACGAAGAGAACCATAGGGGCGACGAGAGCCCCAGGAGCTGCCCGCCGCCGCACGGCGGCCGTCCTGTCCGTCATGACGCTCGCGGCGGGCCTCCAGCTCGGCGCCGCGTCCGCCACCGGCGCCGCCCCGCCCGGCCCGTCGACGGCGCCGGGGAAGCTGCGCCTCGCCGGTGCCGGGGAGAAGGCCGTGCCGGACGGCTGGATCGTGGTCCTGAAGGACACCCGGTCCCGCGCCGTGCCCGGCGTGGCGCGCGACCTCGTCCGGCGGGCCGACGGAGCGCGGCTCGGACATGTGTACCGGGCCGCCCTGCACGGCTTCTCCGCGACGATGAGCCGCGCCCGCGCCGAGCGCGTCGCCGCCGACCCCCGGGTCGCCCACGTCCGCCAGGACACCCGCGTCAGCCTCGGCGCCAGCGCCCTCGACGACACCCAGCCGAACGCTCCCTGGGGCCTGGACCGCATCGACCAGCGCCTGCTTCCCCTGTCCGGCACGTACACCTACCGCACCACCGCCCCCGACGTCGGCGTGTACGTCATCGACACCGGACTGCGCACCACGCACCAGGAGTTCGGCGGGCGCGCGTCGGTCGGCGTCGACACCGTGGGCGACGGGCAGAACGGCAACGACTGCAACGGCCACGGCACCCACGTCGGCGGCATCGCCGCCGGGCGCACCTACGGCGTCGCCAAGGGCGCCAAAGTGGTGGCCGTGCGCGTCCTGAACTGCCAGGGCTCGGGCACGACCGCGGGCGTCGTCGCGGGCGTGGACTGGGTGACGGCGAAGGCGCCGCGCCCCGCCGTCGCGAACATGAGCCTCGGGGGCCAGCCCAGCGACGTCCTCGACAACGCCGTGCGCGCCTCCATCCGCTCCGGAGTCACCTACACCGTCTCCGCGGGCAGCGCCGGCTCGTCCACGGGCGCCTGCTCCACCTCGCCCTCGCGGCTGCCCGAGGTCATCAGCGTCGGCGCGAGCGACCGCGCGGACCGCAGGGCCTCCTCGTCCAACTACGGCGGCTGCGTGTCCCTGTTCGCGCCCGGCGTGCAGATCCCCTCGGCCTGGAAGGACAGCGACACCTCCGCCAACACCATCAGCGGCACGTCCATGGCGGCCGCCCACGCCGCCGGAGCCGCGGCCCTGCACCTCGCGTTCCGGCCCACCGACACCCCGGCCCAGGTCAAGCGCGGCCTCGTCGACAACGCCACGACCGGCGTACTCCAGGGCACACCACCGGTGGTGCCGAACAAGCTGCTGTACACGCTCTATCTGCCGTAGCGCGACAGCCTGGACCTATCGGACGTAAGGCGGTGCCACAGACGTAACGTCCTTATCTGCCCCAGACATGCAGTGTTCGGGTGAATAGGTCATACTTGCCTACGAGCGCCACAGTGGCGCTCGTAGTGCGTCCGCCCCGGCCGCCCCAGCGCGCGCCGAGGCTTCGAAGGGATGAGATATCCCGTGGCTCGTGACCTGAAGCCCTCAGGCCCCGCCGCGGAAAGCCGCCCGACGCCCGCTCCCGGGCGCTGGGCCGCACTCGCTGTGCTGTGTGCCAGCCTGCTCCTGGTGGCCATGGACGCCACCATCCTCAACGTGGCCCTGCCCTCGCTGATCGACGACATGCGGCCGACCGCCGTGCAACAGCTGTGGATCATCGACATCTACGGCCTGGTCCTCGGCGGTCTGCTCGTCACCTCCGGCGCGGTCGGCGACCGCTTCGGCCGCAAACGGCTCTTCCTGCTGGGGTTCGTCCTCTTCGGCGTCGCCTCGGTCGTCGCCGCCACGGCGACGAGCCCCGGGCAGCTGATCGCCGGACGCGTCCTGCTCGGCATCGGCGGCGCCATGGTCATGCCCTCCACCTTGTCCCTGATCCGCGGCGTGTTCACCGACCCGCGCGAGCGGACCCTCGCCATCGGCATCTGGGCCGCCGTCGCGGGCGCGGGCGCCGCCATCGGCCCGCTGGTCGGCGGCCTGCTCGTGGAACAGCACGGCTGGGCGGCCGCGTTCTGGGTGAACGTGCCGGTGGTCGTGGTGACCGTCGTCGCCGCCGTCAAGCTGCTCCCCGAGTTCCGCAGCGCAGGAAGCGGACCGCTCGACTGGCCGGGCGCCGTCCTCTCCGTCGTCGGCGTGATCGCGCTCGCCTGGGGCATCAAGCACATCGCCAAGGGCGGACTCGCCGTCGGCGACCTCGCCATCCTGCTGCTCGGCCTCGTGCTGCTCGCCCTGTTCGCCCGCCGCCAACTGACGCTGGACGACCCGCTCCTGGACGTCCGCCTGTTCACCCGGCGCGCGTTCACGGCCGCGGCGCTCGCCGTCTTCCTCGCGATGCTCGCCATCGGCGCGGCGCTGTTCCTGATGTCGCTGTGGCTCCAGTACGTCCACGGGTACTCGCCGTTCGGCGCCGGCCTGCGGACACTGCCCGCCGCCGGGGCGATGCTCATCGGGTCGCTGCTCACGCCGTGGCTGATGGAGCGGTGCGGCGTGCGGGCCGTGCTGGCCCTTGGGCTCGGCGGGCTCGTCGCCGGGTTCCTGCTGCTCGCCCTGTCGCCCGAGCCGACGCCGTACGGCGTGGTGGCCGTGGTGTTCGTCGCGCTCGGCCTCGGCGACGGGCTCGCCGTCACCGCGTCCGCCGCCGTCCTGGTGTCCGCCGTCCCCGCGGAGCGGGCCGGTCAGGCCGGAGCCGTGTCGGAGACCGCGTACGAACTCGGCATCGGGCTCGGCGTCGCGCTCCTCGGCTCCCTGCACGCCACCGTCTACGCCGGGCACATGGACGGGCCCACCGCCGCCCGGGAGTCGATCGGCGGCGCCGTCGAGGCCGCCGAGCAACTCGGCGGCGGCGCCGGGGCCCGCCTGCTGGACACGGCCCGGGGCGCGTTCGAGTCCGCCCTGACGACCACGGCGTACGTCTCGGTCGCCATCGTGTCGGCGGTCGCGCTGCTCGTGGTGTGGCTCGTACCGCGCGGTTTCAAGGCGAGCGGCGGCCACTGACCTCGAAGGACAGCGCCCCGCGCGGCTCCGTGCGCCGGGGCTCGGCCGAATCGACCAACCCCGGGTTTAATGCAGGGGAGTTGCATTATCTCGCGCTGGTCGGGTATGCCATAGGCACCACCGTGCCGCTCGTGCCGCCGGTGGCGGCAGTTCACCGCACAGACCGCACTCGATGTGACGGGTCCGTGCTCCCGGCCGATCCACCGCACCCCCGCCGGGAGCCACGAGGCCCGTCACACCCCGACCCGCGCCACCGCGCCACGAGGGGGAACGATGCACGACGAGGGCCCACCCTTCGGTCTCCGCGCCACAGCGCGGCAGGAGCGGCTGGTCATCGCGCTGTGGGGAGAACTGGACGTCTACGCCACGGAGCGCCTGACCGGCCCCCTCGCGGGCCACACGCTGACCTGCCGCCAGGACGTGATCCTCGACCTGCGCGAGGTGACGTTCCTGGACTGCGGCGGCCTCTCCCTGCTGTGCCAGGCGCGCAACGCCACGCACCGCAGGGGGCTGCGCCTGACGGTCGTTCTGGAAGACCCCTTCCACCGCAAGGTCCTGCGCCTCGCGGGCGTGGCCGACGACTTCGAGGTCGTCCCCAGCCTCCGCGAGGCCCTCGCCCAGCGGCCCGGCGACACCCACCGGCACCGCCCGTCCGCCCCCTCGCCCGCCTGAGCGGGCGGCTCACACCGGTACGGGCGCCTCCGCGCGCAGCAGCCGCTCGATGTCCCGCACCGCCGCCCGCCCCGCCCGGTTCGCCCCGATGGTGCTGGCCGAGGGGCCGTAGCCGACAAGGTGCACGCGCGGGTCGGCGGCCGCCCGCGTGCCGTCCATGCGGATGCCGCCCCCGGGCTCCCGAAGCCGCAGCGGCGCCAAGTGCTCGATGGCCGGGCGGAACCCCGTCGCCCACAGGATCACATCGGCCTCGACGGCGCGGCCGTCGTCCCACTCCACGCCGCCCGGCGTGATCCGGTCGAACATCGGCAGCCGGTCGAGCACCCCGTTCGCGCGCGCCTCACGCACCGCGTCGGTGACCGCGAGCCCCGTCACCGACACCACGCTCAGCGGCGGCAGCCCCCGCCGCACCCGCTCCTCGACCAGCGCGACGGCGGCCCGCCCCCGCCCCTCGTCGAAGGGCCCCTCCGCGAAGACCGGCGGCCGCCGCGTCACCCACCAGGTCGCCGCGGCGAACGGGGCGATCTCCATCAGGTGCTGGGTGCCGGACGCGCCCCCGCCGACGACGATGACGCGCTGCCCGCGGAAGGCCTCCGGGCCGGGGTAGATGGCCGTGTGCAACTGCCGCCCCCGGAAGGTCTCCTGACCCGGATAGCGCGGCCAGAACGGCTTGTCCCACGTACCGGTCGCGTTGATCAGGGCCCGCGTCGACCAGGTCCCGGCCGACGTCTCCACGAGCAGCCGCCCGCCCTCGCCCTCGCTGACCCGCAGCACGTCCACGGGGCGCCGCACCCGCAGGCCGAAGCGGCGCTCGTACGCCGCGAAGTACTCCCCGATGACCTCCGCCGAGGGCCGGTCGGGGTCCGCGCCGGTCAGCTCCATGCCCGGCAGCGCGTGCATGCCGTGCACCTTGCCGTACGTCAGCGACGGCCAGCGGAACTGCCAGGCCCCGCCCGGGCGCGGCGCGTGGTCGAGGACGACGAAGTCCCGCTCCGGCTCGAAGCCCCTGCGCCGCAGGTGGTAGGCGCTGGAGAGGCCCGCCTGCCCGGCCCCCACGACCACCACGTCGACGTCCGCCACGCCCGCGTCTCGTACCCCGATGTCGTTCACGCTTCTACTAACTACGGCAGGGGCCGGGATCTTCCCGCCCCGCCTAGCCCCGCGTCGCCGACCCCGTCCCGCCCGCCGACTCCGCTCCGCGCCGTCGGCCCCGGCCGCGCCGCGGCGTCAGGGCGCGGCCGGGGAGTCCCGCTGGTGCTCGGCCAGCATGCGGTTCTTGCCCGCGACGATATGCGCCTCCATCAGCCGGCCCGCCTCCTGCGCGTCGCCCGCTTCGAGGCGGTCGATGATGTGCCGGTGCTGGTCGTTGGAGGTGCGCCGCGCGGCGTCGGACTCCAGGCCGTGCCGACGGAAGAGATGCAGCTCCTTGGAGATCGCGTCGTAGAGCTCGACCAGTCTCGGGTTGCCCGAGAGGGCGACCAGGCGCCGGTGGAGGGCGACGTTCCGTGGGTAGTAGTCGTCCGTGCTGTCGGCCTCGCCGAGTTCGCGCGCCGCGGCCCGCAGCGCCGTGGCCTCGGCCGCGTCGACCCGCGTGGCGGCGAGGCGCCCGGCCAGGCCGAACAGGCTGGCGCGGATGTCGTAGAGCTGGGCCGCCTCGTCGACGGTGATCTCCCGGACGAACATGCCGCGGTTGGCGCGGAACTCCACCAGGCGGCTGCGCTCCAGCTGGCGGCACGCCTCCCGGACCGGGCCCCGGCTGACGCCGAGGCGCAGGGCGAGCGCGGACTCGTTGATCCGGTCGCCGCCGCCCAGGGCCCCGCTGATGATCATGCTTTCGAGTTCCTCGACGATCATGTGGGGCAGCGTGCTCGCCTGGCGCTCGGCCACGCGACGACGCAGCGCCGTCATCGCATCTGAGTTGTCCCGCACGGCCGACCCGGACCTCCTCCAGCGGACAGAAACTGTCGACAATTTACCATCTGGGATTCACCCCGATCTTGCCCCTCTTTAAGCCTTGATCTCCGCATTTATCGCACCTCGGGCTCGCGCGCCCGAGCGCGACTAGCCGGATCTGAGGTGAAAGGCAAATCGTTGACAGTTGGCGATTCTCGCACCCAGACTGTGGCCCACGTCACTGCCGCGTGGACCTCAGGGGGCGCTATGAGGATCAAGGACATCCGGGCCAGCGTGCACACCACGTCCATCGAGGTGCCGCTGTTGACCGAGAAGGTCGCGGGCTACGGACGCGAGGAACAGCGGGAGTTCGTGTTCTGCGAGGTCGAGACGGACGACGGCCTCACCGGCGTCGCGCTCACCGGGCACTTCCTGTCCCGGTCGGTCGTCACCGCCCTCGAACGGCACTTCCTGCCCGTGGTCACGGACCTCGACCCACGCGACATCGAGGCCGTCCACCAGCGGATCTGGCGGTCGCTCAACCCGAGGGCGATGACCGGCGTCGTGTCCAGCGCCCTGTCCCTCCTCGACATCGCGCTGTGGGACATCGCGGGCCACCACGCCGGACGGTCGGTGGCGGGCCTCCTCGGCGGCGCGCGGACACAGCTGCCGACGTACGTGACGTTCGGCTTCCCGCAGTACGACCGCGACCAGCTCGCCGAGGCCGCCCGCCTCCAACTGGACCAGGGCTTCACCGCGTTGAAGCTCGTCGTCGGCGTCGACGAGGGCGGCTGGCGGGAGGACGCCGCCCGGGTGCGCGCGGTCCGCGAGGCCGTCGGCGACGGCGTCGACCTCATGATCGACGCCAACTACCTGCTCAGCCCCGCCGACGCGAAGCAGCTGTGCCGGGCCATCGAGGACTGCGGCCTCACCTGGTTCGAGGAGCCCCTGCACCAGAACGACGCCAGGGCCCTGGCCGACCTGCGCGCCCACACCCGCATCCCGCTCGCGGCAGGACAGATGGAGGGCCACCGGTGGCGGCTGCGCGAACTCGTCGAGCGCCACGCCGTCGACTTCCTCCAGCCCAACGCCTGTTACTGCGGCGGCTTCACCGAGGCCCGCAAGGCCGCCCACCTGGCCCAGGCCTACAACCTGCCGCTGGCGCACGGCGGCGGCTGGCCGCTGATCAACATGCACACCCTGGCGGGCCTGATGAACGGCTGGATCCTCGAATGGCACCTGGGCATGGCCCAGGTCGGCGCGCTCCTCTTCCCCGACGCGCCCCGGCCGCACGAAGGCCGCATCACGCTCCCGGACCGGCCGGGCCTCGGCCTGAGCGTCGACCGGGACGCGCTGCGCGAAACCCTCCTGCCGGACATGTGATCCGGTGACCGGGAGGGTGGTCGAAGCCCATGAGCAGCCGCACGGACAACGGCACCACGACCACCGCCGAACCCCCGCGCGAGCGACCGCGGTGGCGGCGCGCGGCGGGCAACACCGGCCTGCAGGTGCTCGCGGCGGCCCTGGTGGCCGCGGTGTTCGGCATCCTCGCGCCGGACCCCGCCAGTGAACTCAAGCCGCTCGCGGACGCGTTCATCGCGCTCGTGCGGCTCACCATCCCGCCGATCGTGTTCCTGGTCGTGGTCACCGGGATCGTCTCGGTCGGAGGGATGAAGGCCGCGGGCCGGATCGCGCTGAAGGCCGTCGTGTACTTCGAGATCGTCACCACCATCGGCACGCTGCTCGGCATGGCGGCGATCAACCTCTTCCGCCCCGGCGACGGCGTGGCGCCGCCCGCCGGGGCCTCCGACGACCTCGACAGCTACGTCGAGGGCGCGAAGGACGAATCGCTCAGCGAGTTCCTGCTCGGCCTGGTCCCGCACAACGTGGTGGGCGCCTTCGCCGAAGGCGACATCATCCAGGTCCTGGTGTTCGCGATCCTCTTCGCCGTGGCGCTGCTCCAACTGCCCAAGGCCACCTCGGCGCCCGTGCTTCGCGGGTGCGGCATCCTCGCGGACGTGTTCTTCCGCGTCATCGCGATGGTCATCCGGCTCGCCCCGGTCGGCGTCTTCGGCGCGGTCTCCTACACCGTCGGCGCGTACGGCCCCGAAGCCCTCACCGCGCTCATGAAGTACGTCGGGCTCGCCCTCGGCACGCTCCTCGTCTTCCTGACGCTGGTGCTCGGCACCGTGACCCGCATCGCCGGGGTGTCCCTGCTCCGCCTGATCAGGGGCCTTCGCCCCGAACTCGTCGTCGTACTCGGCACGTCGTCCTCCGAAGCCGTCATGCCGCACCTCATGGCGCGCCTCGAACAGTTCGGCTGCAAACGCGACATCGTCGGCCTCGTCGTGCCGACCGGCTACTCGTTCAACCTGGACGGGGTCGCGGTCACCGTGCCCATGTCCGCCGTGTTCATCGCCCAGGTGTACGGCGTGGAACTCGGCCTCGCCGATCAGATCACGCTGTTCCTGGTGTTCCTCTTCCTGTCCAAGGGCACCGCGGGCGTCACCGGCTCCGCCTTCGTCACGCTGGCGAACCTGATCGCCGCCGTCGACTTCATCCCGGTCGCCGGGCTCGCGCTCATCCTGTCCATCGAACGCTTCCTCTCCCTCATGCGGGCCGTGACGAACGTGCTCGGCAACGCCGTCGCCGCCGTCGCCGTCGCGCGCTGGGAACCCGACGGGATCGACGAGGAACGCTTCACCAAGACCATCGCGAGACGCCGCACCCCCAGGAGGTAGACCGTGCCACGGATCACCGCCGTCCACGAGGGCACCCTCCCCATCGGCTCCTCGATCAGCAACGCCGCCATCAGCTTCCAGACCATGGACTGCTCGATCGTCGCCGTGGTCTGCGACGTCATCCGCGACGGACGCCCCGTCGTCGGCTACGGCTTCCACTCCAACGGCCGCTACAGCGTCGGGGAGATCCTGCGCCGTCGCGCCATCCCCCGGCTCCTGAAGGCCC
Organism: Streptomyces sp. NPDC043996; assembly: GCF_056435225.1. Taxonomy (NCBI): domain Bacteria; kingdom Bacillati; phylum Actinomycetota; class Actinomycetes; order Kitasatosporales; family Streptomycetaceae; genus Streptomyces; species Streptomyces sp. NPDC043996. The sequence continues at coordinate 32,241 of NZ_JBWKEY010000015.1, forward strand.
CGCCCGAGGACCTGCTGACCGTCGACGGCACGAACATCGACCCGGCGCGGGCCTGGGACGTGATGACACGCGACGAGAAGCCGGGCGGCCACGGCGAACGCCCGGTCGCCGTCGGCGTGCTCGACATGGCCCTGCACGACCTCGCCGCCAAGCTGGACGGCCTGCCGCTGCACCACTGGCTGGCCCGGCACCACGACCTCGGCGAGCCGGACCAGGACGTGTTCGTCTACGCCGCGGGCGGCTACTACGCCCCGGGCAAGGGCCTGCCCCAGCTCAAGGACGAGATAAGGGGCTTCCTCGACCTCGGCTACCGCGTCGTGAAGATCAAGATCGGTGGCGCCGGCCTCACCGAGGACCTGCGGCGGATCGAAGCGGTCCTCACCGTGCTCGACGGCGCGGGCCACCGCCTCGCCGTCGACGCCAACGGCCACTTCGGCCTGGACACCGCGCTGCGCTACGGCGAGGCCCTCGCACCGTACGGCCTGTTCTGGTACGAGGAACCCGGCGACCCCCTGGACTTCGCCCAGCACGCCGCGCTCGCCGAGCGCTACCGCGGCCCGCTCGCCACCGGGGAGAACCTCTTCTCCCTGGCCGACGCCCGCAATCTGCTGCGCCACGCGGGCATGCGCCCCGACCGCGACACGATCCAGATCGACCCGGTGCTCAGCTACGGCCTCGTCGAGTACCGCAGGATCCTCGACCTGCTCGACCGGCACGGCTGGTCGTCGCGCCGCTGCGTCCCGCACGGCGGGCACCAGTTCTCGCTGCACATCGCCGCCGCGTTCAAGCTCGGCGGCAACGAGTCCTACCCGGGCGAGTTCCAGCCCACCGGCGGCTTCGCGGACACCGCCACCGTCCGCGACGGGCGCGTCGGGCTCACCGACGTCCCCGGCATCGGCTTCGAGGCCAAGGCGGAGCTGCACCGGGTCCTGCGCGCCCTGCACGCCTGACCCGGTGCGGCGCCGCCCGCGGCGTCAGCGACCCCCGGCCACCAGGAGCGGCGCCCCGCCCGGAGCCGACGCCGGGCGGCCGTTCACGGCCGGGACCCCCGTGAGCGGGGACGCGGGGATGCGGGCCAGCAGACCGCGCGCCGCCAGGTCGGGGATCACGCCCTCGCCGAACCAGTACGCCTCCTCCAGGTGCGGATAACCGGAGAGGATGAAGTGGTCGACGCCGAGCGCGTGGTACTCCTCGATGCGGTCGGCGACCTCCGCGTGGCTGCCCACGAGCGCGGTGCCCGCGCCGCCGCGCACCAGGCCGACGCCCGCCCACAGGTTCGGCGCGATCACCAGGCCGTCGCGGGAGCCGCCGTGCAGCGCGAGCATCCGCTGCTGGCCCACCGACTCGCTGCGGCCGAGCGCCTCCTGCGCGGCGGCGACGGTATCGGCGTCGAGGTCGTCGAGAAGGCGGTCCGCGGTGGCCCACGCCTCCTTCGAGGAGTCGCGCGAGATGGTGTGCAGACGGATGCCGAAGCGGACCGTGCGGCCCTCGGCCTCGGCCAGGCCACGGATCCAGTCGATCTTCCTCCGCACCTGCTCGGGCGGCTCGCCCCAGGTCAGATAGACATCGCTGTGGCGGGCGGCGACCGGCCCCGCGGCGGCCGACGAGCCACCGAAGAAGATCTCCGGCAGCGGGTCCGGCGGCAGCGCGGTGAGACCGCCCTCGACCTGGTAGTGCGCCCCGTCGAAGTCGTACGGCCTGCCGCCCCACACCCCGCGCACCACCGAGAGGAACTCGTCGGTGCGGGCGTAGCGGCGGTCGTGGTCCAAGTGGTCGCCGAACCGCCGCTGTTCGGTGGAGTCGCCGCCCGTCACGACGTTCAGGAGCAGCCGCCCGCGCGTGATGCGCTGGTACGTCGCCGCCATCTGCGCGGCGAGGACCGGGGACAGGACGCCCGGCCGGAACGCCACCAGGAACTTCAGGCGCTCGGTGTGCTGCGCGAGCGCGACGGTGGTCAGCCAGGCGTCCTCGCACCAGGTGCCGGTGGGGGTGAGCACCGCCTCGAAGCCCAACTGCTCGGCGGCCTTGGCGATCTGGGCCAGATACTCGATGTCGGGCGCCCGCACGCCGCTCACCGGGGTGACGCGGGAGCGGGTGATGCCGCCGTCGGTGTACGCGTGCCGGTCGACGAGGGTGCGGCCGTCGCCGCCGGTCGGCAGGAACCAGTGGAGGTGGACGGTCATGCTCAGGACTCCTTGTACGTGCGGGGCTCGGTGGTGGACGGCGGCAGCGAGCCGTTGAACCGGTCGTCGGTGAACGCGGCGAAGTCCACCCGGCGCGGGATCAGCTTCAGCTCGGCGAAGGTGTCGGCGATCTCCTGCTCGGTGTCGATGACGTTGCGGTCGACGGCGACCGGCACCCGGGTCCCCTGGGTGCGCTTGACCGAGTCCAGGGCGGCCTCGTACGGCAGTCCCGTGTCCTTCGCCCAGACCTTCGCCCAGGCCTCGGGGTGCTTGAAGACCCAGGCCTGCGCCTTGCGCAGCCGCTTGAGGTAGTCGGACACGGCGGCGGACTTCTTCTTGTCCTTCAGGGCCCCGGGCGCCGCCACCTGGAAGCTGAGGCCGTTGACGACGCCCTGGCCGTCGGTGAGGACCCGCGCCTTGCCGCCGCGCAGGACCTGCGAGGTGTACGGGTCCCAGACCGCCCACGCGTCCACCTTCCCGCCGGTGAACGCGGCGAGCGCGTCGGCGGGCTGGAGGTACTTGACCCGCACGTCCTTCAGCGTGAGCCCGGCCTTCCGCAGCGAGGCGATCAGCTGGTAGTGCGCGGACGAGCCCTGCGCCACCGCCACGGACTTGCCCTTGAGGTCGGCCGTGCGCCGGGCCCCGGAGTCCTTGGGTACGACGACGGCCTCGCCGTGGGCGGTGCCGTGGCTCGCCGCGATCACGGTGATCTTCGAACCCGCGCCCGCGGCGAACACCGGCGGCGTGTTCCCGACCGCGCCGACGTCGACGGCCTTGGCGTTCACGGCCTCAAGCAGCGGCGGCCCGGAGGTGAACGTCGACCACTTGATGCGGTACGGCAGATCGTCCAGTTCCCCGGCGGCCCGCAGCACCGCCTCCGAACCGCCCTTCTGGTCGCCGACGTTGAGCGTCAGCGAGCCCTCGCCGTCGACGCTGGTGCCGCCCAGGCCGCCGGTCGAGGAACGGGCGGCGGACGACCCGGAGCAGGCGGCGAGGGTCAGGGCCAGGGGGAGCAGCAGCAGCGGGGCCAGACGTCGGCGTCGCATGGGCGGAGGTCCGTTCTTCGCGTACGTGCGAGGGGAGAGTGGGGAGAGAGGGCGCGGGGGAGGGGGAGCGGTCACGCCGCGGCCCGCGCGGGGGCCTCGACGCCGAGGCGCTCCAGAAGGCCCGCGCGCAGGGCGGCGAAGCGCGGGTCGGCGATGTCGCGGGGCCGGTCGAGGTCGATGGGCTGCTCATGCGCGATGACGCCGTCGTCCATGACCAGGACGCGGTCGGCGAGCAGGACCGCCTCCTCCACGTCGTGGGTGACCAGGAGCACGGCGCAGCCGCGCCGCTGCCACAGCTCGGCGACGAGCCGCTGCGCGGTGACCCGGGTCAGCGCGTCGAGCGCGCCGAACGGCTCGTCCAGGAGCAGCAGGTCGGGCTCGCGCACCAGGGCGCGGGCCAGCGAGGCGCGCTGGGCCTCGCCGCCGGACAGCGTCTTGGGCCAGGCGTGTGCGCGGTGGCCGAGCCCGACCTCTTCCAGGGCCCGTTCGGCGACGGCCCGTCCGGGATTGCCGGGCAGGCCGAGCAGGACGTTGCGCCACACCCGCTTCCAGGGCATCAGGCGGGGCGCCTGGAACGCCACGGCCTTGCGGCGCGGCACCAGGACGGTGCCCTCGATGTCCCGGTCGAGCCCGGCGAGTACGCGAAGGAGCGTGGACTTGCCGCAGCCGCTGCGGCCGAGCAGGGCCACGAACTCGCCCTGGCGCACGTCGAGCCGGAGCCCGTCGATGACGGCGCGGCCGTCGAAGGAGCGGGTCAGTCCCGCCACGCGGACGGCGGCGGGCGCGTCGGGGGTCACCGGCCGGTGAACGTCGGTCGCCATTGCAGCAGCAGCCTTTCGAGTGTGCGGACCACGAAGTCGGCCAGGAGGCCGAGGAAGGCGTAGACGATGAGGCAGACGACGATCACGTCGGTCCGCAGGAAGTCCCGTGCCTGGACCATCAGGAAGCCGATGCCCGCGTCGGCGTTGATCTGCTCGGCGAAGACCAGGGCGAGCCAGGCGATGCCGAGGGAGTAGCGCAGGCCGGTCATGGCGCCGGGCAGCGCGCCCGGCAGGATCACGTGCCGCACGAGCCCCCACCGGGAGAGCCCGAGCGACTCCCCGGCCTCGATGAGCTGGGAGTCGACGCCGCGGATGCCCGCGTACACATTGAGGTACAGCGGGAAGGAGACCCCGAGGGTGATGAGGGCGATCTTGGGGGTCTCGCCGATCCCGAACCAGATGATGAACAGCGGGATGAGCCCGACGAACGGCACGGTCCGCAGCATCTGCACGCTCGCGTCCACGAGGTCCTCGCCGACGCGGAAGAGCCCGGAGACGAGGGCGAGTCCGGTGCCGACCACCGTGCCGAGCAGCAGCCCGATCGCCACACGCTGCAGGGAGACGCCCATCGCGGTGGTCAGGGAACCGTCCTCGACGAGGTCTCCCGCGACCCGCGCGATGGTCCCCGGCGGGGCCAGCGTGTCACCGCTGAGGACCCCGGTGGAGCTGAGGAGTTGCCACAGGGCGAGCAGCAGCACGGGGCCCGTGGTGCGGCGCAGCCAGCGGGGGACGCGGACGCGGCGGGCGGACGCGGGGATGAGGGCGACGAGTTCGGGGGTGCCGTCGGCGGCGACACCGGAAGCCGGGCCCGCGGAGCCGGGTTGTTTTCCTGATATGTCCGGCGAGGGATGCGGCGGGGCATGACTGATGCTCATGGCGCTCCAGGGCGGGGGAGTGACAGGGAGAGGCGGCACGGCCACGGCACGGATCACCGCCGGCCCGGCTCGCCCGCTCGGCTCAGCGGAGGCGGTACGTACGGGAGAGCGGCGGGGCCGCGGCGTGCCGGGGCCGCGCGGTCAGGACGGCCGCGAAGGGCCGGGCGCGGGGGACGTGCGCGAGGGGAGGTGAGAGGGCGTCAGCAGCCGCGACGACACGCGGAGGAGGCCACCCGCAGCAGGTCGATGTGACCGCGCGAAGTGAGCAGAGCTGAACGCAACATGCGCCGAAACGTAGCCATCCGGGCCGCGCACGGTCAACGGTGTCTCGCACAGCGGACATGCCGTATCACTTGGTGGAAAGCGCCGGGAAGGTTCCGGGAGGGTTCCGGGCAGGATCCGGGCGGGTTCCGGAGTGCGCCGGGCGGCGGCCGGGTGCCGCCCTGGTGCAGGATGGGAGGCATGTCCGATGCCTTCACCACTCGCATCCTGCGCGTCGCGACCGGCTCGGCGGAGGCGGTCGTCGACCTCACCGACGACTGTGCCCGCTTCCTGCGCGAGGCGGCCGGGGGCCGCGACGGCCTCCTCAATGTCTTCGTCCCGCACGCCACGGCTGGCGTCGCCGTTCTGGAGACGGGCGCGGGCAGTGACAGGGATCTGCTCGCGGCCCTGCACACGCTCCTGCCCGCCGACGACCGCTGGCAGCACCGGCACGGCAGCCCCGGCCACGGCCGCGACCACGTCCTGCCCGCCCTCGTCGCCCCGCACGCGACGCTGCCCGTCATCGGCGGCCGCCTGGAGCTGGGCACTTGGCAGTCGGTGTGCCTGGTCGACACGAACAAGGACAACCCCGACCGCCAGGTCCGGTTGAGCTTCCTGGGCTAGGGGCCCCTCAGTCGCCCGGGGCCCCCGCGCGCAAGCCGTCCATCACGATGTCGAGGAGCTTGGCCGAGCGGGCCTGCCAGTCGCTGTGCGGGTCGATCTGCCACAGGCCCGCGATGGCGAGCAGGAAGTCGTCGGGCGTCAGGCCCGGGCGGATGGTGCCCGCCTCCTCGTTGGCGCGCAGCAGGGCGGTGATGGCCGCGGTGAGCGGGCCGTGGCCGAGCCCGGCGAAGCTGCCGTACGCGGTGGCCTTGCCCATCGCGTCGGCCAGGCCCGCCTTGGTCATGGCGTACCGGGCGAGGCGGTTCATCCACTCGCGCAGCGCCTGGTCGGGGGTGCGGGTGCGCAGCAACTGGCAGGCGGTGTCGGCGACTTGCTGCACCTCGTAGCGGTAGACCTCAAGGACGAGGGCCTCCCGGCTGGGGAAGTTGCGGTAGAACGTGCCCTGGCCGACGCCCGCCTTCTTGGCTATCGCGCTCAGCGGGGTGTCCGCGGACCGGGTCAGCTCGGCGAGGGCCACTTCGAGGATGCGCTCGCGGTTGCGCTGCGCGTCCGAGCGCAGGGGCGCGTTCTTTCGGTCGTCCACTCCTCGTCCTTCCGGGAATCGAGGCCGTCCGCCCTTGCTAAGCGGACAGCTGTCCGTTAGGTTCGGAGGTGACGGACAACTGTCCGCTTGGGTTCACCATATCGGCAGACCGGCTGGTCCGGGCGTGCGATGACGCCTCAAGGCCGCGCCCGCCCCCGCACCACAGCGCCGACGACCGGCTCCAGCGACCCGCACCACCCCGCACGCAGGCCCCACCAGCAGCGATCGCGCACTCTCCCGGAAGCCACCCCGCGGCCCCTCCTGGCCGCGCACCACGCCACTCCCTCGCCACGCATCCCGTACGTCACGGAGCGCGCACCCGGCGCGCGCACCCGTGTCCGCGAAAGAAGGCTTGACCATGGCCCCACTCCCGCCGCCGACCTCCAGCGTCATCACGCTGCACGTGAACGGAGAGAAGCACACCCTGCCCGTCGACCACCGCACCACGCTGCTCGACGCGCTGCGCGAACGCCTCGGTCTGACCGGCACGAAGAAGGGCTGCGACCAGGGCCAGTGCGGCGCCTGCACCGTGCTGATCGACGACCGCAGGGCCGTCTCCTGCCTCCAGCTCGCCGTGGCCGCCGAAGGGCGCGCCGTCACCACCATCGAAGGCGTCGCCGACGGCGACCGGCTGCACCCGGTGCAGCAGGCCTTCCTCGACCTCGACGGCTTCCAGTGCGGGTACTGCACGCCCGGGCAGATCTGCTCGGCGCTCGCCGTCCTCGACGAGCACGCGGCGGGCTGGCCCAGCGCCGCCACCGCCGACGTGCGGCCCGAGGCGGGCGCCCCGCGGCTGACCGCCGAGGAGATCCAGGAGCGCATGAGCGGCAACCTGTGCCGGTGCGGCGCCTATGTGTCGATCGTCAAGGCGGTCGAGCGCGCGGCGGCCACGGCCCAGGCGGAGCGAGCCGACGACGGTGCCAAGGAGGCCGTGGCGTGAGGGAGTTCGGGTATCTGCGCGCACCGGACGTCTCCGGCGCGCTCGCCCTGCACGGCGCCGACGGCGCGACCCGCTTCCTCGCGGGCGGCACCAACCTCGTCGACCTGATGAAGCTCGGCGTGGAGCGCCCCGAGCGGCTCGTCGACGTCACCGAGCTGCCCCTGGACCGGATCGAGGCGACCCCCGACGGCGGCCTGCGCATCGGCGCCACCGTCACCAACAGCGACCTCGCCGCCGACCTCCACGTCCGCGACCGCTACCCGGCGCTGTCCCAGGCGGTCCTCGCCGGCGCCTCCGGCCAGCTGCGGAACATGGCCACGGTGGGCGGCAACCTCCTCCAGCGCACCCGCTGCGCCTACTTCACCGACCTGGCGCGGCCCTGCAACAAGCGGACGCCCGGCAGCGGCTGCGCCGCCGTGCGCGGCGAGCACCGCAACCACGCGATCCTCGGCGCCACCGAGCACTGCGTGGCCGTGCACCCCTCGGACATGGGCGTCGCGCTCACCGCCTTCGACGCGGTGGTCACGTACGAAACCCTCGACGGGCCCGGCGAGTCGCCGCTCACGGAGTTCTATCTTCCGGTCGGCGACACGCCCCACGAGGAGACCGCGCTGCCGACCGGCGCCCTGATCACCGGCGTCACCCTGCCGCCCGCCCCCGTCGCCGCGCGCTCCCGCTACCGCAAGGTGCGCGAACGCGCCTCGTACGCCTTCGCGATCGGCTCGCTCGCCGCGGCCCTGGACGTGCGGGACGGAGTCGTGCGCGACGTCAGGATCGCCCTCGGCGCGGTGGCGTCCCGGCCCTGGCGGGCCCGCGCCGCCGAGCGTGCGCTGCTCGGGAAGCGGGCGGACGCGGAGGCGTTCGCCGCCGCCGCGGACGCCGAACTGGCGGCCGCGGCCCCCCTGCCCGACAACGCCTACAAGGTGACCTTGACCCGCAACCTCATGACCGCCGTCCTGACCGAACTCGCCGAGGAGGCGGGCCGATGACCACCGCCACCAGCGCTACGGGCGTCACCGCCGCCGTCGGCACCAGCCACACGCGCGTCGAGGGCCGGGAGAAGGTCACCGGCGCCGCGCGCTACGCGAGCGAGATCCCCTTCGGTGAGCTCGCCCACGGCTGGCTGGTGCTCTCCACCGTCGCCCGCGGCCGCGTGCTCGCCGTGGAGAGCGGGCCCGCGCTGCGGATGCCGGGCGTGCTCGCCGTCGTGCACCACGGCAACGCGCCGCGCGTCAACGCCGGTTACGCGGGCACGCTCGGGCCGCCCGACCCCGTCGTCGGCCTCTTCCAGCACGACCGCGTACCGTACGCGGGCTGGCCCGTCGCCCTCGTCGTCGCCGAGACCTCCGAGCAGGCCAGGGAGGCCGCGGAAGCGCTCCAGGTGCGGTACGAGACCGAGGCGCACGACATCGGCTTCCGCACCGACCACCCGGACACGTACACGCCCCAGAGCGTCCTCGGCGCGCCCAACGAGGCCGAGAAGGGCGACCTGGAGGCCGAACTCGCCGCGTCCGCCGTCGTGCTTGACCAGCGCTACACCACCCCCGAAGAGCACCACAACCCGATGGAGCCGCACGCGGCGACGGCCCGCTGGGACGGCGGCAGGCTCGAAGTCGTCGACTCCAACCAGGGCAGCCGATGGGTGGCCGAGGAGCTCGCCCAGCTGTTCTCGCTCGACCTGGCATCGGTGCGGGTGCGGTCCGAGCACGTCGGCGGCGCCTTCGGCTCCAAGGGCGTACGGCCGCACCAGGTGGCCGCGGCGATGGCGGCCACGGTCCTTGACCGGCCCGTCCGCGTCGTCCTGACGCGCCGCCAGATGTTCTCGGTGATCGGCTACCGCAGCGCCACCACCCAGCGGGTGCGCCTCGGCGCCGACCCCGACGGACGGCTGCGGGCCCTCGGGCACGAGGCACACAGCGTGACGTCGAAGCTGTTCGAGTTCGTCGAGGGCAGCGCCCTGTTCGGACGAGTGATGTACGCCTGCGACGCCCACCACTCCGTCAACCGCCTGGTGCCGCTGGACGTGCCCACGCCGACGTGGATGCGCGCGCCCGGCGAGGCGCCGGGCTCGTTCGCCCTGGAGTGCGCCCTGGACGAGCTCGCCGAGCGGTGCGGCATCGACCCGATCGCCCTGCGCGAGCGCAACGAACCGGCCGTCGGCCCCGTCTCCGGCCTGCCGTTCGGCAGCCGCAACCTCCTGGCCTGCTTCCGCGAGGGCGCCCGCCGCTTCGGCTGGGCCGAGCGCGACCCGCGCCCCGGCGTCCGCCGCGAGGGGCGCTGGCTCCTTGGCACCGGCATGGCCTCGGCCACGTACTCCGCCGGGGCCGCGCCCTCCACGGCGGCCCTGACCGCGGAGGCCGACGGCACCTTCACCGTGCGGATCACCGCGGCGGACGTCGGCACCGGGGCCCGGACGGCGCTGACGCAGATCGCCGCCGACGCCCTGGAGGTGACTCCGGGACAGGTGCGCGTGCGCATCGCGGACAGCGACTACGGCATGGCCTGGCTCGCGGGCGGCTCCATGGGCACGCGCTCCTGGGGCTGGGCCGTCGCCCTCGCCGCCCGCGAGCTGCGCGAGCGCCTGGCCCTCGGCGGCGCCGTGCCGCCGGAGGGCATCACCGTGCGCTCCGACACCACCGAGGCCATCAAGGCCCTGGCGAAGAAGGAACGCCACTCCTTCGGCGCGCAGTTCGCCGAGGTCGCCGTGGACACGGCCACCGGCGAGGTGCGCGTGCGCAGGATGCTCGGCGTCTTCGCCGCGGGCCGCATCGTCAACCCGCTGACCGCGCGCAGCCAGCTCGTCGGCGGCATGACGTGGGGCCTGTCGATGGCGCTGCACGAGGAGGCCGCGCGGGACAGGCCATCGGGCACCCCCGTCGGCGCCGACCTCGCGGGCTACCACTTCGCCGCGCACGCCGACGTGCCGCCCATCGAGGCGGACTGGGTGGAGGACGTCGACGCGGACGACCCGGTCGGGATCAAGGGCCTCGGTGAGATCGGCATCGTCGGCGTCGCCGCGGCGATCGCCAACGCCGTGTGGCACGCGACCGGCGTGCGCCACCGTGACCTGCCGATCCGCCCGGACCGGGTGCTGCTCGCGGGCGCCCCGGCGACGCGGCCGGGCGGCGCGGTGGACGGGACCGGGCGTGCTTGACCTCGCCGACGAGCTGCTGCGCTGGGCCGATGAGGGGCGGTCCTTCGCCGTCGCGACCGTCGTCGCCGTCGGCGGCAGCGCCCCGCGCGGCCCCGGCGCCGCCCTGGCCGTCGACAGCGCGGGCACGGCCATCGGCTCCGTCTCCGGCGGCTGCGTGGAAGGCGCGGTGTACGACCTGTGCCAGCGCGCCCTGGACGAAGGCCGCCCGGTGGTCGAGGAGTTCGGCTACAGCGACGAGGACGCCTTCGCCACCGGACTCACCTGCGGCGGCACCCTCCAGGTCCTGGTGGTGCCGGTCCCCGTGGACGCCCCGGACCGGGAGCCGGTCGTCGAGGCGCTCGGCGCGGCCGCCCGCGGCGAGCCCACCGCGCTCGTCCGGGTGGCCCGGGGTCCTGAACACCTCCTTGGCCGGTCCCTGCTGGTGCGCGGCGACGGCTCGTACGTCGGCGGGTTCGGCGGCGACTCGGGCATCCCGGTCGTCCCGGACCAGGGCTCGTACCGTACGGGTCATACGGACCGTACGGGCACGGACGTGCCCCTTCCCGCCCCGGACCTGGAGCGTACGGCCGTGGCTGAGGCCCGCGCGCTGCTCGAGGCGGGCCGCACCGGCACCGTCGAGGTGTCCGAGGACGGTTCGCGCTGCCCGGGCGGGGTGACGCTGCTCGTCGAGTCGCGCGTGCCGCCCCCGCGCATGATCGTGTTCGGTGCCGTGGACTTCGCGGCGGCCCTGGTCCGCGCGGGCAAGCTGCTCGGCTACCACGTGACGGTGTGCGACGCCCGTGCGGTGTTCGCCACCCGGGCCCGCTTCCCCGACGCCGACGAGGTCGTGGTCGACTGGCCGCACCGCTATCTGCGGCGCACCGGCACGGACGCCCGCACGGTGGTGTGCGTGCTCACGCACGACGCCAAGTTCGACGTGCCCGTCCTGGAGGTGGCGCTGCGCCTGCCCCTCGCGTTCGTCGGTGCGATGGGCTCGCGGCGCACCCACGACGACCGTGCGCGGCGGCTGCGCGCGGTGGGCGTCACCGAGGCTGAACTGGCCCTGCTGCACTCGCCGATCGGGCTCGACCTCGGTGCGCGCACCCCCGAGGAGACCGCCGTGTCCATCGCCGCCGAGATCGTGGCGACGCGGCGCGGCGGCACCGGGGCGTCGCTCACGGGCGGCCGCGTGCCGATCCACCGGGACGAGGCGGCGGGGGCGGCAGCCGTGGCGGGGGCGCGGACGGTGGCGGCGGGCGCCTGACGCACCTGGCCGCGCGCCGCCGCGCCCCCGCGCCTCGGCGGTGAGACACCCTTCAGCGAGCCCCGGCGGCCCCGCGCCCGCCGGAGCTCACGACTTGGCGCACACGTCGTCGCCCTGAGGCGCCTCCTGCGGCGCCCGCGCCCCCCGCTCCCCGTGCCCGAAGGGCAGGAACTGCTCCTCCACGAGCAGCAGCAGCGCCGCCACCGTCATCAGGCCGCCCACGAGGAACGTGCCCTCGACGCCGATGTGGGGGAGCAGCAGGCTGCCCGCGAGGGCGCCCGCGGCCACCCCGGCGTTGTAGGCGGCGCTGTTCGCCGCGACGGCCGTCTCCGTGCGGCCCGGCGCGAAGTGCATGACCTGGCTCTGCGTGGCCATGAAGATCGGGCCGAGGGACGCCCCGAGGAACACGATCATGACGACGGCCACGGCCCGCGAGTCGCCCGCCGCGTACAGGCCGAGCAGCGCCACCGCCTGCGTCGCCACCGGCAGGGTGAGCGTGGCGCGCGGGAAGCGGTCCAGGAGCCGCCCGTACACGGCGACGCCGACGATGCCCGTGACGCCGAGGACGAGCAGCAGCGTGCTCACCGAGGACTCGGAGAACCCGCTCTCGTCCACGAGGAACTCCGAGACGTAGGTGTACCCGGCGAACACGCCCGTGACCGTGAGCGCCGTGACGATCAGGACCACCGCGAACCGGCGCCTGTCCGGCGCCACGCCGCGCACCGCGTGCCCCTCCTCCGGCGGTGACGTCGGCAGGGCCGTGGCGATCACCACCATCGCGGGGATCGCGAGCGCGCCCACCACCAGGAACGGCACCTGCCAGCTGGTGTGCTGGCCGAGCCAGGTGCCGCCGGGCACGCCGAGGACCAGCGCGGCCGAACCGCCCACGGACAGCGCTCCGATGACGCGCCCGCGCACGTGCGGCGGGAACATCCCCACCGCGACCGGCCCCATGACCGCCCAGAACAGCGCCTGGGCCACCGCCGTGACCAGACGGCTGGCCATCAGCACCCAGTACGAGGAGACAAGGGCGGCCACCACGCTCGCGAGCAACAGCGCGGCCAGCAGGGCGCAGAGGACGAGGCGGCGCGGCACCGAGCGGGTCACCTGGGCGATCGGCACCGAGATGACGGCGACGGTGAGGCCGTAGCCGGACACCAGCAGACCGATGGCGGACAGCGACTTATCCAGGTCGTCCGACATCAGCTTGAGGATGCCGATCGGCAGATTCTCCGTGGTGTTGAACGCGAACGCGCCCAGCATGAGCGCGCCGACCACGGCCACACCGCGTCGGTTCACCGTCTTCTCCGTCGCCATCCATCCTCCACGTTCACCGTGCGTACACAAAAGGGCGGCAGTCCGCGTTCTGGCTGTTCTCGCTTCAACTGGCTCGCGGTACCGGGTTTGGGCACGGAGAGGAGAAGATCCGGCAGAACAGCCGCAGGCCAGCGTAGACGCTGACCGGCGAAGTGTGGCCGAAGCAGGTCGATTTGGCTGATTGATTTGCCGCTAAGGGCGGGATTGGCGGATCAGTAAGCGGCAGGCCGGATGCTTGCATTCCGTGACCTGGCCCTGCGTCACGCTAGGGGTATGGACGTTCGATCAAGTGAGCTGTAGGCTGCACCTGTTGATCAGCGCCCCCACCAAACCCCCCACCAATCTTCCATCAAACCCCCCACCGTCTCCCAGTCTTCGCACTGTTTCCCCACCTCATGGGTATGCACGACAAAGGAATTGAGTTCGTGGCGCCCGTATGGTGGCGTCGATTTAAGCATGTGTCCCCGCAAGGAGCGAACGTTGCTTAATGGCGAAAGAACAGATTTCCCCTTGCTCGCCACACAGTTGCGCACTTGGCTCGCCCAGTTGGAAGACTTAAACAACCCTGTTTACTGCATTTGCGACCACCTTGACATTCGCGGCCGAATCGATCCCGAGCTGATGGACGCCGCGCATGAACACGTCGAACGGGAAGCCGAGGCCCTGCGCCTCGCCGTGCGGACCGTCGACGGCGAGCACCGGCAGTTCCCGAGGGCCGCGACAGCACCCTTGCGCCGAGTGGACCTGAGCGGGGAAGCCACCCCGGATACGGCCGCGCGCGCCTGGATGGAAACCGAGGCCCAACGGCCCGTCGACCCCGAGCAGTTGTGCACGGCGGCCCTCGTCAAAGTGGCCGACGACCATTACCTCCTCTACCGGCGGGTGCACCACGCCGTCGTCGACGGCTACAGCCTCGCGCTCATCTTCAACCGCACCGCGGCGGTCTATACGGCGCTCGCCCAGGGGAACTCCCCGGGCGACGGCGGATTTCCGCCGTACGCACGCCTGGTGGACACCGAGGCCGCCTACCGCGCGAGCAAGAGCCACGCGCGCGACCGCGCGCACTGGCTGCGGAAGCTGGCCGACCACCCCGAGCCGGTCAGCCCTTCGGGGCGCACGGGCGGCGTCGCCGTGGCCCGGCGGCGCACCGCCGAGCTCACCCCCGACCGCGTCGGACGCCTGGAGCACGCGGCCGGAGAGCTGGGCGTGACCTGGTCCGATCTGGCCGTCAGCGTCATGGCGGTCCATGTGGCGCGGGCCACCGGGTCCGGCGAGCTGCTGCTCGGCCTGCCGACCGGCGGGCGGCTCAGCCCGCAGGTGCGCACCGTCCCCGGCATGACCATGAACATCCTGCCGCTGCGCCTCACCGTGGACCCCACGGCCCCGCTCGTGGACTTCGCGCGGCGGACCTCGCGGGAGATCAGAGAAGTCCTGCTGCACTCCCGCTATCCCACCGCCGAGATCTCCAGGGAAATCGCGGAGAACGGCGGCGGCACCCGGCTGTGGGGACCCATGGTCAACGTGATGCGGTTCGACTACGAACTGGACTTCGCTGGGGCACAGGGGTCCCTGCGCACCACGTCGATCCCGCTCACCGTCGATATGACCGTGTACTTCTTCCAGACCTCCGCCGACGGCACCACGGAAGTCATCCTGGACGCCCATCCCGAGCTCTACAGCGCCCAGGAAACGGAACGGCACCAGGACGCTCTGCTCGGCCTCCTTGACGCCGTCGAGAAGGCCGCGCCGCACACCGCGGTGGGCGACCTCGGCAACTGAGCAACAGTAGGCGACAGCACACGTAACAACGCGCGGCAGCGCCATGCGCCCGTCGTCCCACCGGCCGACGGAATGCCGCCGTGCCGTCATGCCCCCATGCGCCACCGCACGCGCCGTGCGGCGCGGCACGCCCGCGCCCGCGACCGGGAAACGCCACTGGGACAGCTACGGGAATAACGAGGGAAGACGATGGATCTGACAGCGGACGACGCCGTCGACCCGGCCACGAAGAATCCGCAGGAGGCCACCGAACTCAGAGCAGCACTGAAACACCTGCGCACCGAACCCCGGGGGTGGGTGTTCTCCCTCAAACTCGCGCTCTGCGCGACTCTCACCGCGATCGGTGTGGTCGCGGTGGTGCAGCCCGAATGGTGGTGGCGCGCCACCGGAGTCGTACTGATCGGCTGCATGCTCGCGCACGCCGCCGAGCTCCAGCACGAGACCCTGCACAATCTCGCCTATCGCAGCCGCCGCGCGAACACCGTCACCGGGGTGATCCTCGGCCTGCCGATGCTGATTTCCTTCGCGGCCTACAAAGCGGCGCACATGCGTCACCACCGCGACCTCGGCACGCCGATGAACCGGGAATTCTTCGACTACGGCGACCAGTACGGCACCGAGCGGCGCTCCACGTTCCGCAGGGGCGTGGACTGGGCGGTGCGCTTCACGATGGTCCACCACTACGCGCTGTTCGTGGCGAACCTCGGACGCTCCCTGGCGGGGCGGGAATTCAGCGGCGAGAGCGTACGCGTCTCACGCCGCATCCGGCGCGACCACTTCCTCGCGCTCGGCGCGCTTCTCGGCCTCGGCGGCCTTTCCCTGGCCCTGGGCTCGGCGCTGATCCTGTGGGTGTGGCTGATCCCGCTCGTGCTCGTCGCGGGCCCGGTGCACGCCCTCATCGAACTGCCGGAGCACCACGGCTGCGAAACGCTCAACCGCGACCCGTTCGCCAACACCCGGACGATTCGCTCCAACCGCCTCCTGACGTGGTTCACCAACGGCAACAACTACCACGTCGAACACCATCTGATGCCGAACCTGCCGCTGGAGCGGCTGCCGGTCCTTCACACCGAGGTCCATGACCGCATCAAGTACTTCCACCGCGGCTACATCGCGTACTTCAGCACGTTCGTCCGCGGCCAGGCCGCCGAGAGGAGCAGCAGGTGACCGTGGACTTCCGGGTGGCGAGGACCGCGGCGGACAAGGCCGACGTCCTGCGCCTTCGTGACGCCGTATACGTCTCCGACCAGGGCAGACTCGCCGATGCCGGGGACACCGCCGCGACCTTCGACCGCTTCGACGCGTACGCCGAGTACATCGTGGGATACGCCGACGGGCAGCCGGTCGGCACCGTCAAGGTCGTGCCCGACTCGGCGGCCGGACTGCCCTGCGACGACACCGTGGACATCTCGGAACTCCGTAAGGGCCACCGCCTCGTGGAATTCGGGCACTTGATGACCCTGCCCGAAGTGCGGCACCGCGAAATAGGCATGGCCCTCATGCGCGAGGCCGTCGTCCACAGCGCCAGGAAGCACGACATGACGCACATCCTCGGCGACTTCTTCGTGGACGACTCCGAAGGCCTCAGGGGCTTCTACAAGGAAATCGGCTTCTTCGCGCTCCACGAGCCCTATGAGGACACCCGGTTCAAGGGCTCGCCGCTCAGTCTCGTCGCCGCGCTCGACGTCACGGAGGCGGTGCGCCGGGCCCGCACCCCCGAGGGCAAGAAGAGCCGGCTCCTGCAGTACTTCTTCGGCGACTACGACACCTACACGCGAGAGGAGGCGGGCCATGCGGACACAGCGGCAACGCCTCGCTGAGACGAAGGCGGCCCACAACCACCCGGCCTACGCCAAGATGGCGTTCGTCATGGGCTGCGGCGTCCAGGGCGTGGGCGCGGGCAGCCGGGTCCTGGACGGCGAGGGGACCTCCCACCTCGCCCTGTTCGACCAGTACGGCAACCAGTCCTTCGGCTACTCCCACCCCCGGATCGTCGCCGCGGTGCGCGAGCAGCTCGACACCGGCGTCCTCAACAGCACGAAGATCATGTTCGAGGAGGTGCAGATCCGGCTCTCGGAGCGGCTCGCCGAGGCCACCGGCGGCCGCCTGCCGTACTCGTACCTCGCCAACGGCGGCGGCGAGACCATCGACAACGCGCTGAAGCTGGCCCGCGCCGCGACCGGCCGCCCCGGCGTGATCAGCGCCCGCGGCTGCTTCCACGGCAAGACGTTCGCCACGCTCAGCGCCTCCGACCGGCCCGAACACCGGGAGCTGCTCGGCCCGTTCATGGAGCACTTCCAGCAGGTCGCCTTCGGGGACCTGGACGAGCTCGCCGCCGCCCTCGACGACACCGTCGCCGCCGTGCTCCTGGAACCCGTGCAGGCCGAGGCGGGCGTGATCGTGCCGCCGCCCGGCTACCTCCAGGAGGTGCGCAGGCTGTGCACCGAGGCGGGCGCGCTGCTGATCCTGGACGAGATGCAGACGGCGTTCGGCCGCTGCGGCACGTTCTTCGCGTACGAGCAGTTCGGCGTCATCCCCGACCTGGTGTGCGTGGGCAAGGCCTTCGGCGGTGGCGTCCTGCCGCTGTCCGCGGTCCTTGGCACCGCGGCGGTCTGGGAGGTCCTGCGCGTGCTGCCCTCCACCTTCGGCTCCAGCCTCGGCGGCAACCCGCTGTCGTGCCGCGTGGGCCTCGAATCCCTCGCGATCGCCTCCGACGAGGCGTTCCTGACCGGCGTCAAGGAACGCGCGGCGCGGATCGACGCCCGGCTCACCGCCGCGGCCGCCCGCTACCCCGGCCTCATCGCCGAACACCGCGGCCTCGGCATGATGCACGGCCTGGAGTTCACCGACGGCGCCACCGCGGGGCTCGTCCTCGGGCGGCTCCTGGAGGAGGGCGTCACCTCCACCTACTCGCTGTACCACGCGAACGTCCTGCGCGTGCAGCCGCCCATGGTGATCTCCCCGGAGGACCTCGACCACGGCCTGTCCGTCCTCGAGGGCATCCTCGCCGAGGTCGACGAGCACCGCCGCACCCGGGCCGCCCGCGGCGAGGGCGAGCCGACGGCCGAGCTGTCCCCGGTGACCCGCGCCGTCCGCCTGCCGCACCCGCCCGAGCGCGTCCTCGACCTGCTGCACGCGCGGCCGCGGCTCCTCGACCCGTTCGCCGCGGACCCCGAGGCGACGGCACCGGCGGGCCGCACCGAGGAGTTCGCCGGGCGGCTCGGCGACGACGCCGTGGTCTGGGCGGACCGGGCTGAGCTCCTCGACGACGGCGTCCGGCTTACCGCCGAACCCGGCTGGCTGTGGCACTCCCTGGACCGCCGCGCGCGGGTCGAAGCGGACGGCGACGGCAGCCTCCTTCAGGTCGACATCGCCTGGGACACCGACAGCGGCGCGTACGAGGACATGCTCGGCGGCCGCGTCGGATTCCTGGCGGGCGCGCGCCTCGCCGACCTCCTGCCCGCCCTGGACGCCGCCCTGAAGGCGGCGGCCGACCCCGACCAGACACCGCACCCGAAAAGGAAGTCGGCCGACCGGTGACCATGAACCTCGCGGGCCTTCTGGACCGCTCCCACACCCACACCACCGCCCGCGTCATCGAGATCGACGTCAAGGGCAAGCGCCGCGAACTCACCCAGAGCGAGCTCACGGCCCTCGCGCGCACCCGGGCCGAAGCCCTCGCCGCCGCGGGCGTGCGCCCCGGCCACCTCATCGGCATCCGCGCGGCCAACAGCCTCGACTGGATCGCCTGGGACCTCGCGGCCCTCGCCGCCGGAGCGCGCCTGAAGGCGTTCGCCGACTCCACGGAGATCCCCGACCCCGCTGCCTTCCTCGCCGAGCACGGCCTCGCCCTGCTGATCGCGGACGAGCCCGTCCCCGCGGAGCACCCGGCCGTCGTACGGCCCGACTCGCTCCCCGGCGCGGCGGTCGTCCCGCCCACGGCCACCGTCGTCGAGACCGCCGACGTGCACAGCCTCGTCTACTCCTCGGGGACCTCAGGACGCCTCAAGGGCCTGGAGATCAGCGCCAAGGGCACCGAGTACGTCATCAACCGCTTCATCGAGGCCTTCGACATCACCGAGCGGGACCGGCACCTGATCTTCCTGCCGCTCCCCAACTTCCAGCAGCGGCTGTCCGTCTACGTGTGCCTGTGGCTGGGCGCGGACCTGGTGCTCGCCCCCTACCAGCGGGTCTTCCAGGCCGTGCGCAAGGAGAGCCCGACGTTCCTGATCGGGCCGCCGGTGTTCTACGACACGCTGCTCCAGCTCCATGTGAAGTCCGGCGGCGGCGCCTCGCTCGCCGACTTCCTCGGCGGCCGCGTCCGCTTCATGATCACGGGCATGGCGCCGATCCGCCGCGAGACCCTGGACGGCTTCTGGGAGCGGGACATCGCACTCCTGGAGGCCTACGGCCTCACCGAGACCGGCATGGTCGCCTGGAACACCCCCGGCGACCACCGCGTCGGCACCGTGGGGCGCCTCATCGACCCGGAGGCCGTGACCTTCCTCGACGACGGCGAGGTCCTCATCAACCGGCCCGCCCCGCTCGGCCGCGGCTACTTCTTCACCGACGGCGACGACACGGCCGCCGAGATCTTCCAACCCGACGGCACCATCCTCACCGGCGACTACGGCCGCCTCGACGAGGACGGCTTCCTGACCCTGATCGGACGCAAGAAGGACGTCATCGCGCTCGGCAGCGGCCGCAAGGTCCACCCCGCCGAGATCGAGGCCGCCTTCGCCGGGGTCGAGGGCGTCTCGGAGATCATCGTGGTCCCCACGCCGCAGTCCGGGCGGCTCGGCGCCATCGTGACCCCGAGCGACCCCGGGGACACCGCGCTGCGCGCCGCCATCGAGAAGGGCGTGGAGGCGGTCAACGCCGCCCTCGACCCGCACGAGCGCGTGATGTCCCTGGTCTTCTCCGCCACCCCGCTGCGCTCCGACGCGTCCTTCATGACCGCGAACCTGAAGCTCAGCCGGGCCCGCGCCGCCGCCCACTTCGCCGAGGCCGTGGCGGGCACCGACGCCGGGGCGGGGCGCTGATGGCCCCGGCCGCCACCGGCGCGCCCCCGATCGTGGACGCCCAGGTGCAGCTCGGCAGCCAACTGGCCATCCCCCGGGCGTTCCTGGAGTACCAGGCGGACAACGCGCACCACCGCGTGACCGCCTACGGCCACGCCACCAAGCGCACCCGCATGCTGGACCGGGTCCTTTCCCTGCACCAGGACGACGACGCGGACCGGCTCGTCGCCGAGCTGGACGAGGCCGGGGTCGACGAGGCGTTCCTGGTGGTGCCGGACTACTCGCACGTGGCGCGGTGCGCGCTCACGCCGCCGGAACTCGCCGCCCATCTGGACCAGGTGAACCGTCGGCACGCGGGCCGCTTCCGGGTGTTCTGGGGGGTGGACCCGCGCGGCGGCCAGGACGGCGTCGACCTGTTCGAGCGGTGCGTCACCGAGTACGGCTTCGCGGGCCTGAAGCTGTACCCGCTGTGCGGCTACTCGCCCAGCGACCGGCGTCTCTACCCGTACTTCGAGATCTGCGCGGGCCACGGCCTGCCCGTCCTCAGCCACACGGGGCCCGGCTGGGGGCAGCTGGAGTTCTCCTACGGGACGCCGCTGCTGATCGACGAGGCCGCACGGGACTTCCCCGGGGTGAACTTCATCCTCGGGCATGGCGGGGTCACCCACGTCGAGGAGGCCACGTACCTGTGCGCGCACCGGCCCAACGTGTACCTCGACATCAGCCAGTTCCACGCGGCCCTCGCCGCCGACGGCTGGCAGGCCCATCTGAACCGGCTGTTCCGCCTCGGCGTCTCCCACAAGATCCTCTTCGGCACGTGCTGGCCCTCCTACCGGCTCTCGGAGTCGCTGCCCGCGCTGGTCGCGGAGTTCGCCAAGGGGCGGCCCGCGGTGGCCGGGCTGAGGGAGGCGGACCGCCGCATGATCCTCGGCGGGAACGCCCTGCGGCTGGTCGGCGGGGACACCAAGGGCAACGACAGCACCAAGAACAACGACAGCACCAAGAACAACGACAGCTCCATGAGCAACGACAGCACCAAGAGCGACAACAGCACCAAGGGCACTAAAGGCACCAAGGAAGACAGCAGCGTCACGGACCGGGGAGGCAGGGCATGAGCACGGATGTCGCAGAGCTGGAGCAGCAGCTGGTCGAATGGGTGGAGCGGTGGATCGAGGGAGATGTGGACGACGAGGGCGCGTCCCTGATCACGCCGGTGACCAACCTCAGCCACACCGGACTCCTCGACTCCATGGCCGTCGTCGGCCTCATCTCGTACCTGGAGGAACAGGCCGACGCCGAGTTCGACTTCGCCACCTTCGACCCCCACCACGGGGTCAGCATCCGCGGCCTGATCAAGCACTGCGTCGGATGACCGGGATCTTCGACGGCCACTGCCACGTGGCGTCAAGCCGCTTCATCCCGCGGCGCTTCGTGGAGGACGTGGCGAGCAACCTGTGCTGCCGCCTCGGCGCCATGAACGCGGCGCCGTCGCACGGCAGGGTCGTGGCGGGGCTCGCGGCCCAGCACGAGGACCACCTCGCCGACGGCCTCGTCAGCGAGATGGACGCGGCGGGGGTGGAGCGGGCCGTGCTGCTCGTGCCCGACTTCGGCCTGCGGATGGAGGGCACGGCGACGCCCGAGGAGGCGGCCCGGCACCACCACGAGATCCGGCTGCGCCACCCCGGACGCTTCTGGGTCTACATCGGGGTCGACCCGCGCCGGGGTCCCGAGGGCGTGCGCGCCTTCGAGCGGATGGTCGACGCCTACGGCCTGGACGGCGTGAAGCTGTACCCGCCGTGCGGCTACTCGCCGTCGGATCCCGGCATGTACCCGTACTACGAGATCTGCGCGGCCCGTTCGCTGCCGGTGTTCGTGCACACGGGGCCGACCGCCCGCAGCCTCGACTACGAGCCCGCGCACCCGATGAACGTCGACCGCGCGGCGCGGGACTTCCCCGCGGTGGACTTCGTCCTCGGGCACGGCGGCCTCACCCACGTCGAGACCTGCGCGTACCTGGCGGCGTACCGGCCCAACGTCTATCTGGACACGGGCGGGTTCGCGAGCGCGCCGAGCCTGTCCTCCTGGCCCGAGCACCTGAACCGGCTGTTCCGGCTCGGCGTCAACCACAAGATCGTATTCGGTACGGACTGGCCGCTCGGCCGCCTCAACGGCGGGCTCAAGGGCCTGATCTCCGAGGTCGTCGAAGGGCCGACGGTCTTCGCGGGGGTGTCCGCGAAGGACCGGGACCTGCTGCTGCGCGAGAACCTGCTGCGCGTCCTGGCGCCGGGCAGCCGCCCGGCCGGGTGAGGCACGGCGAGCGGCGCACATCAGCGGACCGGCGGGGCCTTCGGCGGGTCGGCAGGCCAGTAGGTGAGTAGGTCAGTAGGCCGGTAGGTCATGCGGCGGGCGCATGAGCGGAGCGGTCAGCAGCGGCATGAACGGCATCAGCGCATCAGCGCATCAGCGCATCAGCGGCATCAGTGGCACGAGCGCGGCCAAGAACGGCACGAGCGCGGTCAGGAACGGCACGAGCGCCGTCAGGGACGGCGGCGCGCGACAGCGTCGAGCGGACGAACCAAGGGGCTGGACAATGGCTATCACCGGATCGGACAGCGCTTTCACCGACCACAGGACGCGGACGCTCCCACCCATCGGGACGTCCGCCACGCTCGTGGACCTGTTCGCGGCCCAGGTGGCCAAGCACCCCCACCGCACGGCCCTGACCTGCGGTGACGAGCGGCTCGACTACGCCGCCCTGAACGCGCGCGCCAACCGGCTCGCGCACGCCCTGCTCGCCCGGGGCGCGGGCCCCGAACAGCTCGTCGCCCTGGCCCTGCCGCGGTCCGTGGACGCCGTCGTCGCGGTACTCGCCGTCCTGAAGACGGGCGCCGGATACCTGCCGCTCGACCTGGACCACCCGGCGGGGCGGATCGAGCGGACGCTCGCCGACGCCCGCCCCGTGCTGTTGCTCAGCCAGGACCCGATGGACGTCGCCGCCGAGCTGCCGCGCCTGGTCCTGTCCGCCCGGGGCACCGCCGAGGAGCTCGCCGTCCGCCCCGCGACCGACCCAGGGCCCCGCGACCGTCTCGCGCCCCTCGGCCCCGAGAACACCGCCTACGTCATCTACACGTCCGGGTCCACCGGCCGCCCCAAGGGCGTGGCGGTCTCGCACCTGAACGTCATCCGCCTGTTCACCGCGACGGCCGACGAGTTCCGCTTCGACGAGCACGACGTGTGGAGCCTCTTCCACTCGTACGCCTTCGACGTCTCGGTGTGGGAGATCTGGGGCGCGCTGCTGCACGGCGGCAGGCTCGTGGTCGTACCGTACGAGACGAGCCGCACCCCCGAGCGCTTCCGGGCGCTGCTCGCCACGGAGCGCGTGACGGTGCTCAGCCAGACGCCATCGGCCTTCTACCCGCTGATGGAGGCCGACCGCTCCGGGGCACCCGGCGGTGAACTCGCCCTGCGCCTGGTGGTGTTCGCGGGCGAGGCCCTCGACTTCGGCAGGCTCGCGCCCTGGTACGAGCGGCACCGCGACGACGCCCCGGTCCTGGTGAACATGTACGGCATCACCGAGACCACCGTCCACACCACGATCACCCGGCTCACCGCCCCGGACGCGGCCCCCGGTGCCGCCAGCCGCGTCGGCGTCGGCATCCGCGACCTGTCCCTGTACGTCCTCGACGAGGCGCTGCGCCCGGCGCCGCCCGGAGCGGCGGGGGAGCTGTACGTCGCCGGGCCCGGCGTGACGCGCGGCTATCTCGGCCGCCCGGAGCTGACCGCCCAGCGGTTCGTGGCCGACCCCTTCGGGCCGCCCGGCAGCCGGATGTACCGCAGCGGCGACGTGGTCCGCTGGAGCGAGCGGGGCGAGCTGGAGTTCATCGGCCGCGCCGACCAGCAGATCAAGATCCGCGGCTTCCGCATCGAGCCCGGCGAGATCGAGGCCGCGCTCCTGACCCACCCGGCCGCGCGGCAGGCCGCCGTCGTCGCCCGCGAGGACACCCCCGGCGACAAGCGCCTGGTCGCGTACGTCGTCCCGGAGAACCGGGCGGGGGCGGACGAGGGCGCGGCGGCCGCGCGGCAGGTCCGGGACTGGGAGAAGGTCTTCGACGCCCAGTACGCCGATGCCGCCGCTGCCGCTGCCGCTGCCGCTGCCGCTGCCGCTGCCGCTGCCGTCGCCACCGTGGCCGCCGACGCGGCCACGGCCGACGCGGATGCCGGGCCCGGCCAGGGCGCGGACCAACTCCCCGGATTCGGCGAGAACTTCGCCACCTGGTACGACAGCTACACCGACCGGCGGCCCATCCCGGCCGAGCACATGCGCGAGTGGCGTGACACCACCGTGCGGCGCCTGCGCGCGCTGCGGCCCCGCCGTGTCCTGGAGATCGGCGTGGGCACCGGACTGCTCCTGTCCCGGCTCGCCCCGGACTGCGAGGAGTACGTGGGCACGGACGTCTCCGCGCGGGCCGTGGCGGCGCTCGGTGAGGAGGTCGCCGCCCGGCCCGGCCTCGCCCGCCGGGTGCGCCTTCGCCACCAGGCCGCGCACGACAGCACCGGTCTTCCGCGCGGCCACTTCGACGTGGTCGTCGTCAACTCCGTGGCCCAGTACTTCCCCAGCGCCGCCTACCTCATGGACGTCCTTGACCGCGCCCTCGACCACACCGCGCCGGGCGGCGCCGTGTTCGTCGGCGACGTCCGCGACCTGCGCTCCCTGCGGCCCTTCGGCACCGCCGCGCACCTGCGCCGCGCCGCCCCCGACGCGGACCCCGCCACGGTCCGCCGCGCCGTGGAGCGCGCCCTGGTCCGCGAGGAGGAACTGCTGCTCGCCCCGGACTTCTTCCACGCCTTCGCGGCCCGCGCCGAGGCCGTCGGCGCGGTGGACGTCCAGGTGCGGCGCGGCCGGTTCCACAACGAGATGACCCGCTACCGCTACGACGCCGTCCTGCACAAGGCGCCCGCCACCCGGGCCCCCGCGACCGGTCCCCGGCTGCGCTTCGGCGAGGACCTGCCCGGCACCGGCGCCCTCGCCGCCCACCTGGAGGAGCACGCCCCCGACCGGCTCCGGCTGCTCGGCGTCCCCAACGCCCGCACCGCCCAAGAGGCAGCGGCGGCCCGGGCGTTCGACAACGGCGCCACCGTCGCCGACGCCCACCGCGCCCTCGCGGCCGCCCCCGGCGGCGTCGACCCCGAGGACCTGTACGCGCTCGGCGAGCGCCTCGGCTACCGCGTCGCGGTCACCCCCGCCGCGACGGCCGTGGACGCCGTGGACGCGCTGTTCGTACGGCTCAGGGGCACCCCCGGCGACACCGGCACCGGCGCCCCCGAACACGACGAGCCGTACGCACCGGACACCGCGCCCGGCGACCCGCTCGCCCACGCCTCCAGCCCCGGCGCCGCCCGGCGCGGCGGCCGCCTCCCCGCCGACCTGCGCGCCCATCTGCGTGAGCGGCTGCCCGACTACATGCTGCCGTCGGCGGTGGTGCTCCTGGAGCGCCTTCCGCTGACCGTCAACGGCAAGCTGGACCGGCGGGCCCTGCCCGCCCCGGTCGTCGAGGCCCAGTCCACCCGGGCCCCGCGCACCGAGCGCGAAGGCGTGCTGTGCGCCCTGTTCGCCGAGGTCCTCGGCGTGGACGGCGTCGGCGTCGACGACGACTTCTTCGCGCTCGGCGGCCACTCCCTGCTCGCCACGCGGCTCGCCGCCCGGGTCCGCGCCAGGCTCGGCGCGGAGCTCGCCGTGCGCACCCTCTTCGAGCACCCCACCGTCGCCGCCCTCGCCCGCGCGCTCGCCCCGGCGCCGGACGCGGCCCCCGCCCGGCCCGCGCTGCGCGCCGGTGCGCGGCCCGACCCGCTGCCGCTGTCCTTCGCCCAGCGCCGCCTGTGGTTCCTGCACCGCCTCGAAGGCGGCAGCCGCGCCTACAACGTCCCCTGGACGCTGCGGTTCACCGGCGCGCTCGACGTGCCCGCGCTGCGCGCCGCCGTCGCCGACCTCGTCGCCCGCCACGAGTCCCTGCGCACCGTCTTCCCCGACCGCGACGGCGAGCCCTACCAGCGCGTGCTCGCCCCGGAGCGGGCGCGCCCCCCGCTGGAGGTGACGGACACGCCCGAGGCGGACCTGGCGGGACTGCTCACCGCGGCCAGCGCCCACCCCTTCGACCTGGCGGGCGAGATTCCCGTACGGGCCCACCTGTTCCGCGTCGGTGCCCGCGAGCACGTGCTGCTGCTCCTCGTCCACCACATCGCCTGCGACGGCTGGTCGTTCGCGCCGATCGCCGAGGACCTGATGGCGGCGTACGAGGCGCGCGCGGCGGGCCGCGAAGACGGCGGCGGAACGGCGTCAGGCGCCGCCGACGCCGTCCAGTACGCGGACTACTCCCTGTGGCAGCGCGACGTGCTCGGTGACGCCGCCGACCCGTCGAGCCCGCTCGCCCGCCAGCTCGCCTACTGGCGCCGCCAACTCGCCGGTCTGCCCGGCCAGGTGGACCTGCCCTCCGCCCGCCCCCGCCCCGCCGAGCCGACCTACGGCGGCGAGACGCTCTCCGTGGCCTGGGACGCCGAGCTGCACCGGCGCCTCGCCACGCTCGCCCAGGAGACCGGGACCAGCCTGTTCATGGTCCTGCAGGCCGGGCTCGCGACGCTGCTCACGCGGCTCGGCGCCGGACACGACATCCCCATCGGCTCGCCGATCGCGGGCCGCACCGACCAGGGGCTCGACCGCTCGGTCGGCTTCTTCGTCAACACCCTCGTCATCCGCAACGACACCTCCGGCAACCCCACCTTCCGCGACCTGCTGCACCGCGTGCGCGACGTGGCCCTGAGCGCGTACGACCACCAGGACGTGCCCTTCGAGCACCTGGTGGACGAGCTCAACCCGCCCCGCGCGATCGGCCGCCACCCGCTCTTCCAGGTCTCGCTCGTCCTGCAGAACGCGCCCGCGCCCCGCCTCAGGACCCCGGGGCTCGACGTCACCACCGGGCTGCTGCACCCCGGTTCGGCCCGCTTCGACCTGCTCCTGAACGTCGAGGAACGCCTCACCCCCGACGGGCGGCCCGCGGGCCTCACCGGCTTCCTGGAGTACAGCACCGACCTGTTCGAGCCCGAGGCCGTGGGCACCCTCGCCACCCGCCTCGCCCGGCTCCTGAGCGCGGCCGCCGACGCCCCGCACACGCCGATCGGGCGCCTGGACGTGCTCAGCGCCAAGGAGCGGCGCCTGCTGATCGAGGAGTGGAACGACACCGCGCGGCCCGTGCCGCCCGTCACCGTGCCGGAGATGTTCGAGCGGCAGGCCGCCCTGACCCCGGACGCCATCGCCGTCGTCCACGGCGGAATCCGCCTTTCGTACGCGGAGCTGAACGCGCGGGCGAACCGGCTCGCGCACCGGCTCATCGCCGCGGGCACCGGCACCGAAGACCTCGTCGCCCTGGCCCTGCCGCGCTCCGCCGACCTGATCGTGGCGCTCCTCGCCGTCCTGAAGTCCGGCGCCGCCTATCTGCCGATCGAACTGCGCCACCCCGCCGACCGCATCGCCTACATGCTCGCCGACGCCGCCCCCGCCTGCGTGGTGACCACCGCCGACACGACCTGCCCGCTGCCGGACTCCGTGCCCCGCGTGCTCCTGGACGGCGAACCGGGCGCGTACCCCGACACCACCGACCCCACCGACCGCGACCGGACGGCCCCCCTCACCCCCGCCAACGCCGCGTACGTGCTCTACACCTCGGGCTCGACCGGCCGCCCCAAGGGCGTCGTGGTCCCGCACGCCAACGTCGTGGACCTCGTGCTGTGGGGCCGCGAGGAGCTGGGCCCCGAGCGGCTCGCCAAGGTGCTCGCCGCCACGCCCGCCACCTTCGACGTGGCCGTCTTCGAGGTCTTCGCGCCGCTGCTCACGGGCGGCCGCCTCGACGTCTTCGCCGATGTGCTCGCGCTCGCCGAGGACGCGGGCGGACAGTGGTCGGGCAGCCTCATCTGCGCCGTGCCCTCGGCCCTTTCGCACCTCGTCGCCAGGCACGACGTCCGGCTGCGGGCCGACGTCGTCGCGCTCGGCGGCGAGGCGCTGACCTCGCACACCCTCGCCGAGGTCCGCGCCGCCGTGCCCGGGGCGCGCGTCGGCAACCTCTACGGCCCCACCGAGGCGACCGTCTACAGCACCGCCGCGTTCCCCGACGCCGCCGACACGTCCGCCCCGCCCATCGGCCGCGTCGTCCGCAACACCCGCGCGTACGTCCTCGACGCGCACCTCCAGGCCGTGCCGGTGGGCGTGACCGGCGAGCTGTACGTCGCGGGGGCCGGTCTCGCCCGCGGCTACCTCGGCCGCCCCGGTCTGACCGCCGACCGGTTCGTGCCCGACCCGTTCGGGGGGCCCGGTGAGCGGATGTACCGCACCGGCGACGTGGTCCGCCGCCGCGCCGACGGCGCCCTGGACTACCTCGGCCGCGCCGACGACCAGGTCAAGCTGCGGGGCTTCCGCATCGAGCTCGGCGAGGTGGAGTCCGCGCTCGCCGCCCACCCAGGCCTCGCCCGGGCCGCGGCGGCCGTCCGCGAGGACCGGCCCGGCGACGCCCGCCTGGTGGCGTACTGCGTCCCCGCCCCCGAGGCGCCCGGCGTCCCCGACGCCGCCGAACTGCGCGCCCATCTGGCCCGCTCCCTGCCCGAGTACATGATCCCGTCGGTGTTCGTGCCGCTGGCACAGCTGCCGCTGAACCCCAGCGGCAAGCTGGACCGGCGGGCCCTGCCCGCGCCCGACGAGACGGCCGCGCCGTCCGCGGGGCAAGCCCCGCGCACCCCCACCGAGGCGGCCCTGTGCGCGCTGTTCGCCGAAGCCCTGGACCGTGCGGACATCGGCGTCGACGACAGCTTCTTCGACGTCGGCGGGCACTCCCTGCTCGCCGTCAAGCTCGTCACCCGCATCCGCGCGGCCCTGGACGTGGAGCTCGGCATCCGGGCCGTGTTCGAGGCCCCCACCGTCGCCGCGCTCGCCGCACGCCTGGACAGCGAGGGGGCGCGCCGCTGACCGGGGGCCCCGCGACGGCACCCGTCACGGGCGCAGCGTGACCGTGAAGCTGCGCCCGTACGCGCGGCGGGTGTCGACGTCGATCCGGGTCCCGCCCGGCACCGCCCGCACCCGCACCCCGTCGTCCGCGTCGACGGGGCGCAGCGTCCGGCCGCGCAGCAGCACGCCGACGCTGTCCCTGGCCATCGTCGGATCGGACACGGCGAGCGCGGTCCGCCCGCCGCCGCGCCGCCCGGGCGCCCGCACCAGGACGGAAGCGGCCCCCTCGACCCGCAGGCCACGCCCGACGTCGTGCCGCCCGGGCACGAAGGTGTTCACGGCCGTCAGACCGAGCCCGGCGTGCGTCACCGCCTGGACGCGCGGCGAGTTGGCGATGACCCGCACCGCGTCGTACGCCGTGAGCCGGTCCTCGCGGGCGTGGGGCACCAGGGCATACGCGAGCCGCACCGGCGCGGCACCGGCCTCCTGCTCCACGCGCACGGCGAACACCTGACGGGTCACGGCGGTGTCCGGGTTCGCCGTGCGCACCGCGCGGCGGCTGCGGGTGACCCGGTCCAGGGCGACCCGCACCGGGGGCGCGTCCAGGAACACGTACCCCACCGCCGCGCCCCGTGCGCGGTCGGCGAAGCGCAGCCAGGACAGCGCGCCCACCCCCGTGCCGCTCCAGGGGCGTCCGTCGCGCAGCGCCCCCGTGAGGGAGACCTCGCCGTCCGGGTCGGCGATCCGCGTGTCCACGGTCGTGGTGAGAGCCCGCCCGGCCGCGTCCCGTACGCCCGCAGCGAGGACCACGACCTCCTCGTCGAACAGGAACCACGACTTGGCGGCCGACGCGTTGCGGTACGTCACGAAGTCCTCGGGCAGCAGCGCCCGGTCGCGATGGGCGACATCGCTGGACAGCGTCATCCCGGCGGCGCCGTACGCCCCGAGCACGGCACCGCCCGAGAAACGATTCGTCCCGCGCGGGAAGTACACGTACGTGTTCTGCGACTCGGACGACGACGTGAACCGCAGCGGATGGCCGGGGTTGTCGTAGTACGGCTTGCCGTACAGCTCGGGCACGGTCCGCCGGTGCTCGACCGGCGCCGTGACCCCGGCGAGGCCGTAGGGCGCCACAACGGTGAAGTAGTCGACGCCGAACGCCTGCGTCTGGTCCTGCCCGGACAGATACAGGTAGTGGGCGCCCTCGCCCTGGAACCACGGCATCAGGTTCTCGCCGTTCATGTACTCGTACTTGCTGATCCGCTCCGAACTGCGGGCGACGGCGAAGGCGTAACCGGGCCTGCGGTGCACGGTCTTGTCCATGGCGTTGAAGGCGACGCTGCGCGCGGCCGGATTGAGGTCGGCGGCGGGGACGGACGCGTCGGCGAGGATGTCCGCGTAGCGCACGACGCTCACCGGGGACACGAACCGGCCGGGGTCGAGCGCGACGCGGGACGTCTCCCGCACGTGCTTCACATACCCCTTCAGAGCCGTCGCGTCGGCGCCGCGCGCCAGCGAGGCGAGGTCGACGACGGCCTCGACGACGACCCCCACGTCCGTGTAGCCGGAGTCCGTGCGGGACACCGCGCGCCCCTTGACGATCTCCATCATCCAGCCCTCGAAGACCACCGGGGCGAAGCCGTCCCGCACCCACCCAAGGACGACCGGCACCAGCTCCTCGCCGTGCGCGAACCCCGTTCCTTCGAGGAACTTCAAGGTCTGCACGACGCGCGTCAGCAGACCCTTGCCGTACGACCCGGTGTAGGCCACCGACGCGTGCTGGATGAACGATCCGTCGGCGTAATAGCCGTCCGTGACCCCGTGCTTGAGGTCGTAGGGGTCGACGGTCGCGAACACCGTCAGCTGGTCGGTGAGCGCCTTGCGCACCCGCGCGTCGTCGCCGAGCAGCACGCCCTGCAGCACGCGGTTGGTGGTGATGTCCGCGAGGTTGGCCCCGGTGTGGAACCGGGAGTCCAGGTTCACGTCCCCGTTCGTGCCGTTGCGCAGATACGCGTCCATGGAGGCGACGTACGTGCGCAGCAGGCCGGGGCGGTGGGCGGCCACCGTGTCGGCGAGCAGCACCAGCGTCTTGCTGACGTGCTGGGAGATCCCGATCTCCCAGTGGAACCAGTTGCCGTAGTAGCCCCTGGCCTGGTCGCCGTAGTACCGCTCGTGCAGCCACACCAGGCCGTCGACGACGCGCCGCCGCACGGCCTCGTTCCCGTACAGGCCGGGGGAGGGGAGGCCGGGTGTCCGGGTGGCGAGCGCGATCTCGTACAGCTTGCGGAACGCGGTGTTGAGGTGCGCCTCGTCCGTGCCGAGCGGCAGTCCGTCGAAGAGTTCACCGGCGCCCGCCGCGTCCATGGCCCTCAGGTTGGTGCGGGCGGCGCTCTCGACGGCGGCGAGCTTGGCGGCGACCTCGGGGCGGGCGTTGACGGCCGCCGTGCCGGCGAACACGGCGACCACGTTGGCGAGCAGCCGCTCCCGGTCGGCGGCGGTCGCCTGCCGCGAGGGCAGCACGGTCAGCAGCCCGGCGGCGGCGAGGGCGGAGAGCAGACGTCTGCGGGTGAGGTCCATGGGGTCCTCCGCGAGGGGGATGGCCTTCTCGGCGGGCGGAGTCAAGCAGAGGGGCGGGGCGCGGGCAAGGGTCCGCGCGCGCCGGGCGGCGGACGCGTCCCGGCGGGAGTGCCCCGGCTGCACCGTCCGCACCAATCCCGGCGCGTCACCGGCCCCGTGCCCCGCCGCGCCCGCGCGCCCCGGCCACACTGACCGGTGCCCCCGCCCCCCTTCGCTCCCGAGGTCGCCGCATGGCATATGGCCTGGCCCGCCGCCAACTGCGCCCGCGTGTCCCGCTGCGCCACGGCGAAGGCGGCAAGCACCATCTGACCAGCTTCGAAGGGCTCGCGGCGCTGTCCCTGGACGCGCTCAGCTCGGTCGCCTACGGGCCCGAGGCGATCGTCCTCGTCCTGGCCGCGGCGGGCGCCGGGGCGGTGTCGGCGACGCTGCCCGTGACGCTGGTCATCGCGGTGCTCCTCGCCGTGCTCGTGGTGAGCTACGGGCAGGTCATCGCCGTGCACCCGGACGGCGGCGGCGCCTACGCCGTGGCGAAGAAGGACCTCGGGCGGCGCGTGAGCCTGCTCGCCGCGGCCAGCCTCGTCGTCGACTACGTGCTGACCGTGACCGTCAGCCTCGCGGCGGGCGCGGCGAGCCTCGCCTCCGCGTTCCCCTGGGTCGGCGCCAACCTGCTGCCGGTCACGCTGATCGGGCTCGCGCTCCTCACCGCCGTCAATCTGCGCGGCGTCGCCGAGAGCGCCCGGGCACTGATCGTGCCGACCGTGGTGTTCGTGGGGACCGTCCTCGCCGTGATCGCCGTCGGGCTCGCCCGCTCGGAGCCCGTCGCGGCCGTGGGGCACCCCGAACCCGTCCACGTCACCGAGGCGCTCGGCGCCGTCCTGATCCTGAAGGCGTTCGCCTCGGGCTGCTCGGCGCTCACCGGCGTCGAGGCCATCTCCAACGGCGTGCCCGCCTTCCGGGAGCCCCGCGTCAAGCGCGCCCAGCGCACCGAGCTGATGCTGGGGTCGCTGCTCGCGCTGATGCTCATCGGCATCGCCGTCCTGATCCGCAGGGACGGCGTCGAACCCCGGGGCGGCGTCACCGTGCTCGCCCAGCTCACCGCGGGCTCCTTCGGCACCGGCTGGCCCTACTACGCCACCAACCTCGTCGTCGCCCTGGCGCTGCTGCTCGCCGCCAACACCAGCTTCGGCGGCCTTCCCGTCCTGATGAGCCTGCTCGCCAAGGACCACCGGCTGCCGCACCTGTTCGGGCTGCGCACGGAACGGCCCGTGTACCGCTGGGGCGTCGTGGCCCTCGCGCTGCTCGCCATACTGCTGCTCGTCGCCGTCGACGCCGACACCCACCGCATGGTGCCGCTGTTCGCCATCGGCGTCTTCGTCGGCTTCACCATCAGCCAGACCGGCCTCGTGCTGCACTGGGCGCGGCGGCGGCCGCCGGGCTGGCTGCCGCGCGCGCTGCTCAACGGGTTCGGGGCGCTCCTCACCTGCGCCGCCGGGATCGTGCTCCTGACCAGCAAGTTCCTGGAGGGCGCCTGGGTGGTGACGGTGGCCGTCCCGCTGCTGATGCTGCTCTTCTCACGGATCGAGCGGTATTACACCGAGGTGCGGCGCGAACTTCGGCTCGGCGAGGTGCCGCCGCCCCTGGAGCGCGCCGACTGCCTGGTCATCGTGCCCGTCGGCGAGGTCAGCAGGCTCGCCCACGCCGCGCTGACGGCGGCGCGCGGACTCGGGCGCGAGGTCGTCGCCGTCGCCGTGCACTCCGACCCGGCGGCGGCGCGGGCCCTTCAGGAGCGGTGGGACCGCTGGGACCCCGGGGTGCGGCTCGACGTCATCGACAGCCCGCACCGCTCGCTGGTGGAGCCGGTCGTCGCGTACGTACGGCGGGTCGCGGAGTGCGGACGGCAGGTGGCCGTGCTCATCCCGGAGGTCGAGCCGCGCCACCGCCGCTACCGCATCCTGCAGAACCAGCGGGGCCTGCTCCTCGCCGCCGCGCTGCGCGCCCGCACCGACGTCGTCGTGTGCGTGCTGCCGTACCGGCTGCGCGTCTGAGCCGCGCTACATCGTGCCGTCGGCCACCGCCCCGAGCGACAGGGCGGGCAGGAAGTTGAGCAGCGCGAGGAGCACCGAGGCCGCCGTGGCCAGGACCACGAAGTTGGGGCCCTGCGCGCGCAGCGTGCCCACCGTCTCCACACCGGGCCGCTGCCGCGCCAGGCGCCCGGCCAGGGCGAGGACGCAGACCATCGGCAGATAGCGCCCGGCGAGCATCGCCACCACCATCAGCAGGTTGTGGAAGTCGGTGGCGCCGTTGAAACCGGCCATCGAACTGCCGTTGCTCATGGTGTTGCTGGTGTAGGCGTAGATCAGCTCGGTCAGTCCGTGGGCACCCTGATTGCCCATGGAGCTCTGGCCGTGGTCCGTGGCCAGCGACAGGCCCGTGCAGGAGAGGATCACCGTGGGCGGGATCAGCGCGTACACCACGACCCAGCGCATCTCGCCGTACCCGATGCGCTTGCGCAGGTACTCGGGGGTGCGGCCGACCATCAGACCGCCGATGAACACGGCGACGAGGACCACCACGACCAGGCCGTACAGACCGCTGCCTGTGCCGCCGGGGGCGACCTCGCCGAGCATCATCGCGGAGAGCAGCACCCCGCCGCCGAGGCTCGAGAAGCTGTCGTACGACGCGTTGGCCGCGCCGTCCGCCGTGGCGGTGGCGGACACGCCGAACAGGGTGGAGCCGGGCACGCCGATACGGGTCTCGGTGCCCTCGTAGGGGCCGCCGACCGCCTCGGTGACGGTGCCGGTGCCTGCCGTCTGGGCGAGCGAACCGGCCGCGAGGAGCAGGCCGAAGAGGATGCCGACGACCGTCAGGAGCGTCCAGCCCTGCCGGGTGCTGCCGATCATCCGGCCGAACATGCGCACGCACGCGGTCGGGATGAGGAGCATCAGGACGATCTCGAAGGCGTTCGTCCACGCGGTGGGGTTCTCGTAGGGGTGCGCGCTGCTGGCGTTGAAGACGCCGCCGCCGTCGCCGGAGAACAGCTTCACCGGCTCCCAGGCGGCCACGGGTCCGTCCAGGAGGGTCTGCTCGGCGCCCGTGACGGTGTCGAGGACCCGGGCGTCGCCGAGGCTCTGGATGACGCCGCCCGCCATCAGGACCAGGCCGCCGACGACCGCGATCGGGACGAGGAGGCGGAAGACGGTGCGCAGCAGGTCGACCCAGAAGTTGCCGAGGTCGTCCGTCGAGCGGCGGGTGAGGCCGCGGATCAGGACGAGGGCCACGCAGATGCCGACGGCCGCGGAGGCGAACGCCTGCACGCCGAGGCCCGCCATCACCGCGAGGTGCCCGGTGGTGGACTCACCCGCGTAGTTCTGCCAGCTGGTGTTGGTGGTGAACGACACCGCCGTGTGCAGGGCGGTGCGCCACGGCATGCCCGCGTGCCCCGTCGACCAGGGCAGCTCGTCCTGGAGCGTGAACAGGGCGAACAGGGCGGCGACGCTCATCGCCGTGAACGCGAGCAGCGCGGTGAGGTAGTGCTTCCAGTTCTGCTGCTTGTCGGGGGCGACGCCGCACACGCGGTAGACGGCCCGCTCCGCCCGGGTGTGTCTCCCGCCGTCCAGGACGCGGGCCATGTAGTCACCGAGCGGCACGTGCAGGCCCACGACCACGGCGAGGACGAGCGATGCCTGGATCCAGGCCGCCATGGTCAGGCTCCCTGCTTCGACAGGGCCGGGGACGTCGTCTCCGGCCGGGCGGGGTGGTCGCGGTCCAGCGCGATGTTCAGCTCCACGACGTTGACGCCGGGCTCGCCGAACACGCCGAGGGCGCGGCCGGTGGTGTGCTTCTTGATCAGGGCGCGGACCGCGTCCGCGCTCAGGCCGCGCTCACGGGCTACGCGCGGCGCCTGGAGCCGCGCGTACGCGGGGCTGATGTGCGGGTCGAGTCCGCTGGCGCTCGCGGTGACGGCGTCGGCGGGCACCTCCGGCCGCGCCGGGGCGTCGCCGCGCACCGGCACGGTCAGGGCGCGGCGGTAGTCGGCCCCTGGCTTCGCGCAGGTGACGGCGGTGCCCTGGTAGGAGGCGACGAACGGCTTGGCGGGGCAGGCCTGGTTGAGGCTGACGACCTTGGTGACCGCGCCCGTGGTGCCGTCCTCGCGGAACACGCCGAGCACCGCGCCGACGCCGTCGGGCGTGCAGAACGGACGCGAGCCGTCGACGCCTTCGAGGTCGGCGACCCGCTTGCCGCGGGCGCACACCAGGGTGAGCAGGCTCGGCTTGTCCGGGGCGTCGACGACGGACTCCGGGCCCTGGTTGCCCGCGCCGGAGGCCGTGCCGTCGTAGCCCGTACCGGCGTTCGAGGGCCGCGACTGGAAGTACGCGCGCAGCGGATCGCCCTTGTCGTCGAGGAAGGACTGGCCGATGAGCGAGCTGCCCGCGGCGTGGCCGTCGGCGCCCTTCACCAGGGCCCCCTCGGCCTTCTCGCGCAGTCCTGGCAGCTGCGCGGCGGCCGTCATGGCCAGCGGATAGGCGAGGCCGGTGAGCAGGGTGAGCAGCAGGACGACGCGCACGGCCACGGTGTTCTGGGCGAGCCAGGGCGGCAGTCGGTGGTTCATGGTCAGACCCCTGGGACGAACTGGACGAGGGCGAAGTCGATGAATTTGATGGCGAGGAACGGCGCGATGACACCGCCGAGGCCGTAGACCCACAGGTTCCGGGTCAGCAGCGCGGAGGCCGACGCAGGCCGGTAGCGCACGCCGCGCAGGGCGAGCGGGATCAGCGCCACGATGACCAGGGCGTTGAAGACGACCGCGGACAGGATCGCCGAAAGGGGCGAGTGCAGGCCCATGACGTCGAGGCGGCCGAGCCCCGGGTACACGGCGGCGAACATCGCGGGCAGGATCGCGAAGTACTTCGCGATGTCGTTGGCGATGGAGAACGTGGTCAGGGCGCCGCGCGTGATGAGGAGCTGCTTGCCGATCTCCACGATCTCGATGATCTTCGTGGGGTCGGAGTCGAGGTCGACCATGTTGCCGGCCTCCTTGGCGGCCGACGTACCGGTGTTCATCGCGACGCCGACGTCCGCCCTGGCGAGGGCCGGGGCGTCGTTGGTGCCGTCGCCGGTCATCGCGACGAGCTTGCCGCCCTCCTGCTCCCTCTCGATCAGGGCGAGCTTGTCCTCGGGGGTGGCCTCGGCGAGGAAGTCGTCGACGCCCGCCTCGTCGGCGATGGCCTTGGCGGTCACCGGGTTGTCACCGGTGATCATGACGGTGCGGATGCCCATGGCGCGCAGCTCGTCGAAGCGGGCGCGCAGACCAGGCTTGACGACGTCCTTGAGGTGGATGACGCCGAGCACCTCGGCGGTGCCTTCGGGCGTCAGCTCGGCCACGGCCAGCGGCGTGCCACCGGCGGCCGAGACCTCCTTGACGGCGGCGTCGAGGGACGCGGGCACGGCGGAGCCCTCCTCGCGCACCCACGCGGCGACCGAGGCCGCCGCGCCCTTGCGCAGCCGCCGCCCCGACGGCAGGTCCACGCCCGACATCCGGGTGACGGCGGTGAACGGCACCCACTGGGCACCGCGCGCGTCCCGCGTGCCCTCGACGACGGAGTGGTGCTCGGTGTTGGCGTACTCGACGATCGACCGGCCCTCGGGGGTCTCGTCGGCGAGGCTGGAGAGCAGCGCGGCCCGCGCGAGGCGGTCCATGGCGACCCCGCCCACCGGCAGGAAGGCGCTCGCGCGCCGGTTGCCGTAGGTGATGGTGCCGGTCTTGTCCAGGAGCAGGGTGTGCACATCGCCCGCGGCCTCCACCGCGCGCCCGGACATGGCGAGCACGTTGCGCTGCACCAGGCGGTCCATGCCCGCGATGCCGATGGCCGAGAGCAGCGCGCCGATCGTCGTCGGGATCAGGCAGACGAGCAGCGAGACCAGGACGATGCCGGTGACGCCGTCCGAGGTCAGCGCCGCGGTGTCGGGGGCCGCGCCCATGGCCTCCTTGGAGAAGATCGCCATCGGCTGGAGCGTGACGACCGCGACCAGGAAGACGAACGTCAGCATCACGAGCAGCAAGTTGAGCGCCAGCTCGTTGGGGGTCTTCTTCCGGTCGGCGCCCTCCACCAGGGAGATCATGCGGTCCAGGAAGCTCTCGCCGGGCTCCTGCGTGATCCGTACGACCAGCTGGTCGGAGAGCACCCGGGTGCCGCCGGTCACGGCGCTGCGGTCGCCGCCGGACTCGCGGATGACGGGCGCGGACTCGCCGGTGATCGCGGACTCGTCGACGCTCGCCGCGTCCTCGATGACATCGCCGTCGCCGGGCACGAGCTCGCCCGCGGGCACCGACACGATGTCGCCGCGCCGCAACTCCCCGGCGCCCACGGCCTCCTCGACGTAGCCGCCGGGGGCCGCGCCGGGCTCCCAGCCCGCGAGGCGGCGCGCCGTGGTCTGCTGCCGCGTCCTGCGCAGGGAGTCCGCCTGGGCCTTGCCGCGGCTCTCGGCCACGGCCTCGGCGAGGTTGGCGAAGACCACCGTCAGCCAGAGCCAGCAGGTGATGAGCAGGCCGAAGCCGCTCGGGTCGACCACGGCGATACCGGTGGTGAGCGCGGCGCCGACCTCGGTGACGAACATGACGGGGTTGCGCACGAGCGTGAGCGGGTTGAGCTTGCGCAGCGCCCGCGGCAGCGCGCGCCACAGCTGCACCGGGTCGAGCAGGCCCGCGCCAACGCGGCGCGGCGGCCCGGGTTCCGGGCTCCGGACAGGGGCGTCGGTGGCCGGCTCGAGCAGCGGGGGAGCGGTCATCAGAAGCGCTCCGGCTTGATCAGCGCCACCACGAGGTAGGCGAGCAGGGCGACGGCCACGATCAGGCCGACGACGTTTTCCACGGACATCGAGGAGACCTCGTGCTCATAGTTGGGAAAGCGGCGGATGGAGGTGCGTACGGGCGCGCGGCAGGGGCGCGGCGCGGCGGCCCCGCCGGGGGGCCGCCGCCCGAGGGCGGGCGCGGCGGGTCAGAGCCCGATGTCGCGCAGGCTCATGTCGTCCAGGGACTCGCGCCGTACGAGGGTGCGCGCGGCGCCGTGCGCGACGGCCACCACCGGCGGCCGCCCGACCAGGTTGTAGCCGGAGGCCATCGACAGGTGGTACGCCCCGGCGGCGGGCACGGCGAGCAGGTCGCCGGGCCGCACGTCACCGGGCAGCGGCACCTCGTCGGCCAGGACGTCACCGGCCTCGCAGTGGCGCCCCACGACGGTCACGAGCTCTGGCGGCACCACGGAGTGACGGCCGATCAGACGGGGCGCGTAGCGCACGCCGTACAGCGCGGGCCGGGGGTTGTCGCTCATGCCGCCGTCGACGGCGACGAACGTGCGCGTGCCCGTCCGCTTGACCGCGAGCACCCGGTAGACGGCGACTCCGGCGGGCCCGACGACCGCGCGGCCCGGCTCGATGGTGAGCCGCGGCACGGGCAGCCCCGAGCGGGCGCAGCCGTCCTCAAGCTCGGCGCGCACGCGGCCCGCGAGCACGGACACGTTCAGGCTGTCCTCGCCGGGCCGGTAGGCGATGCCGTGGCCGCCGCCGATGTTCAGCTGCGGCAGTTCGAGGCCGTGCTGGTCGCGGACGCGGGCGAGGAGTCCGACCATGCGGCGCACCGCGGCGACGTACGGCTTGACGGCGGTGATCTGGGAGCCGATGTGGCAGTGCAGGCCGACGAGTTCGAGGCGCGGCTGGCCGAGGACGCGGGCGACGGCGTGCTGCGCGGAGCCGTCGGTGATCGACAGGCCGAACTTCTGGTCCTCGGTGCCGGTGCGCACCTTCGCGTGGCCGCCCGCGGCGACGCCCGGCACCACGCGCACCATGACGCCCTGGCGGGAGCCCGCCGGGACCAGGGCGGCGAGCCGCGCGATCTCCGAGGTGCTGTCGACGACGACGCGCCCGACGCCGAGCCGCACGGCGAGCTCCAGGTCCTCGGGGCTCTTGGCGTTGCCGTGCAGGATGATCCGCTCCGGCGGGAAGCCGCTCGCGGCGGCCAGGGCGAGTTCACCGGCGGAGCACACGTCGAGGCCGAGGCCCTCCTCGTGCACCCAGCGCACGAGCGCCCGGCACAGGAAGGCCTTGGCGGCGTAGACGACGTCGGCTTCGGGGAAGGCGGTGCGGTAGGCGCGGCAGCGCTCGCGGACCTCGTCCTCGTCGAGGACGTACAGCGGGGTGCCGAAGCGGCCTGCGGCCTCGGTGAGCGAGACGCCGCCGACCTGGACGTCGGCGTCGTCGGCGGCGCGCGCGGAGCGCGGCCACACCGTGAGGCCCTCGGTGTCGGCGGCCGGTGCGACGGCGGGGGAGACAGTCATGACGTGGCCCCCTCAGCCGATCAGGAGGGCCGGAACGGACGGCGGCTCGGCCGCGCCGGGTTCGGAAGGCTCGGGGTCCTCGGAGTACTCGACAGGCGCCATGGTGGTGGTGCTCCTCGCGAAACGTGACAGTCGAAGGGCGCCGCGCGGCCGGGGGCCGCGCGTGCTGTCGGTGACGCTATGCCCGGCGGCCCGGGGCCGCTCCACCTCGCTGACGGGTGCTTGACGCGGGCGCCCGGTCCCGTAACGCGATGCTGACGGGGCGGGTGCCGACGGTCCTGTCAGGCGCGTCCTTCGGTGAGTTCGCGGGCGTCAAGGGGCAGCAGTCTGCCGATGCGCCGGTGGACCGAGGTGAGTTCCCGCTGGAGCGGCGAGGGCGGCACGGCGAGGACCGGGCAGTCGGCGTGCGCGACGCAGTAGCGCACCACCGAGCCGAACAGCAGGTGCCGCAGCCCGCCGCGCCGCCCCGCGCCGACGACGAGCACGTCACCGGCCGCGTCGGCGCAGTCCACGAGCGCGGGACCGGGCGCGCCGCGCACGACGAGGCCCTCCCAGGGGACGCCGGGGCCCCTCGGCCCGAAGGCGTCGTCGACGGCCGTGAGCAGCCGCCGCGCGGCCTGCGCGCGCAGCGTCTCGCGGGAGGGCGGCGCCACCGCCCTGCGGTAGCCGAGCTCGCCGCCGGGCGGCGCCCAGGCGAGCACGGGCACGAGCACCGCGCCGGTCCGCCGCGCCTCGTCGGCGCCCCGGTGCAGGGCGGTGAGGCTGCTCCACGACCCGCTGACTCCGACGAGGACCCGCCGTCCTTCGACACCGTGCACCGCTGACCACCTCGTACGACTCCTGGGACCCGAGAGTCCAAGGTCACGCCTCGGCGCGCGGGAGGCGGCCGGTGTTGGCGCGGGTCTGACGCCCACGGCGCCAGTCATGACGGCTCCTTGACGCGCCCGGGTGCCGCGGGCGGGTCAAGGAGTCCTGGTGGCGGGGGCGTGCCGGGCGCCCCCGCCACCGGGTGGGCTCAGCGTCCCTGGAGCCGCTTGACGTTGTCGCCGAACGTCCAGTTCCGGGAGCCGTCCCAGTTGATCGACCAGGTCATCAGGCCCTTGAGGGCGCCGTTGTAGTGGTTCCAGGCCTGCGAGACCAGGCTCGGCGACATGTGGCCGCCGCCCGCGCCCGGCTGCGCCGGGAGCCCCGGCACCTGCTTGTCGTACGGCACCTTGATCGTGGTGCCCTGGATGACCAGGCCCTTGTTGAGGCAGTCGGTCTGGGCGACGAAGCCCTGGACGGTGCCCGCGGAGTAGGAGTCGCCGGAGCAGCCGTACATGCTGCCGTTGTAGTACTGCATGTTCAGCCACCACAGGCGGCCGTTGTCCGCGTACTTCTTGACGATCGGCAGGTACGCGCCCCAGATGGAGCCGTACACGACGCTGCCGCCGGTGACGTACGCCGTCTCCGGGGCCATCGTCAGGCCGAAGTTGGACGGCATCTTGGCGAGCACGCCGTCGATGATGCGGATCAGGTTGGACTGCGAGGGCGACAGCTGGTTGATGTTGCCGCTGCCGACGAGGCCCGTCTCGATGTCGATGTCGATCCCGTCGAAGTTGTACTTCTTCAGGATCGGCACGATGGTCTCGACGAAGCGGTCGGCGACGGTGCTCGAACTGAGGTCGATCCCGGCCGTCGCGCCGCCGATGGACATCAGGATGGTGGCGCCGTTCGCCTTCGCCTGGCACATCTCGGCGGGCGTGGCCACCTTCACCGTCGCGTCCATGCCGTCCTCCCACAGCACGGTGCCGTCGGAGCGGATGACCGGGAAGGCGGCGTTGAAGACGTTGTAACCGTGCGCGCCCATGCGGGAGTCGGTGATCGGGGTCCAGCCGAACGGCGGGTGCACCCCGTTCGCCGCGCCGTCCCAGTTCTCCCAGTAGCCCTGGAGCACCTTGCCCGCGGGCTTTGACTTGACCGCGCAGGTCTCTTCCTGGGGTGCTCTCGGCGCGTCCGGCGCCGCCGCGGCCGGCAACTGTGCCGCGAAGGCCAGCGCGAGCGCCGCTCCCAACAGACGTACCGTCCGACCGATCATCGCGTGCTCCCTCGGGAGGCCGTGCTACGGATGGGATGTGATGCGGCAGACGGTAAGTAGGTATAGACCTGTCGTCAATAGGTCTGGTCCAATGCGGGCCGCTGGTCGGGGAGTTGTGCGGTGATACGTCACGTACGTCGACCGCGCGCGGGCTCGCCGCTCAGGGCCGCTCCAGGCGGTAGGCGTCCCCGTCGGCGACCACCCGGCCCGCCGTCGGCGGCGCGAAGTGGGTGCCGAGCAGCAGCGTCCCGCTGTCCGCGGCGGCGGCGAGCAGGGCGGCGCGGGACCGCGCGGCCTGCGCGGTGTCGGTGTCCGCGCAGCTGTTCAGGCCGGGGTGGGCCAGCTGGACGGGGTGGTGGACGGCGTCGCCGGTGATGACCGCGGTGCCGTCGGCGCCGCGCAGTTCGACGCTGACGTGGCCGGGGGTGTGGCCGGGCGTGGGCAGGAGGGTGAGGCCCGGGGTGAGGGTGACGGGCCCGTCGGCGGTGTCGACGAGGTCGAGCAGGCCCGCCTCCTTGATGGGGTGCACCGAGTCGTCGAGCATCTGGCGCCGGGACTCGTCCACTTCCACGGACGTCCAGTGGTCCCACTCCGCGCGGGCCGTGACGTAACGGGCGTTGGGGAAGGTGGGCACCCAACTCCCGCCCTCCATGCGGGTGTTCCAGCCGACGTGGTCGGCGTGCAGATGGGTGAGGAGCACGAGGTCGACCGACTCGGGCGGGAGGCCCGCGGCCGCGAGGCGGTCGAGGTAGTCGGTGTCCAGGCCGTCCCAGGCGGGGTTCGCGCGCCGCTTGCCGTTGCCGATGCCCGTGTCGACGAGCACGCGCAGGCCGTCCAGGGTGAACGCGAAGGACTGGACCGAGGCGCGCAGGACCCCGTCGGCGTCGGCGAAGTCCGGGGCGAGCCAGGGGCTTTGGCCGACCAGGCCGGGCGTGGCGTCGGGCAGGAGCCAGGCGCCGGTCTCCGGCGGCAGGGTGAGCTCGTCGACGCGGTGGACGGTGAGGTCGCCGAGGGTCCAGGTGGGGGTTTCGGGGGTGTCGGGGGGCGCGGGCGTCCCGGGGGTCTCGGCGGGCGCGGTGTGGGCGGGCGCGGTGGGGTGCTGCATAGGTCGCTCCAGGCGTCGGCGGGCGCCGCGGCTTTAAAAGCTACGACTTTGCGTTAGTGGACATTAGCCCCTAGGCTCACCTAACGCAAACACTTAGCTTTTGCCGTGTGCCCCGGAAGGACGCCCCATGCCCCCTGCCGAACTCGAACTCGACCCCCGCGAAGCGGCCCGTCAGGCCCTGCGTGCCGGGCTCCCGCTCGCCGACGATCGCCTCGACGCCGTGACGGCCACCGCCCGCCACATCCAGTCCGTGGTCGCCGTGCTGCGCGAGCTCGACCTGACCGGCGTGGCGCCCGCGACCGCGGGGGCGGAGGTGCGCGATGCGGCCCTTTGAGCTGACCCTCGCCGACGCGGCCGCCGCGATCGCGGCCCGCGAACTGTCCCCGGTGGAGCTCACCGACTCCGTCCTCGCGCGGATCGACCGGGTCGAGCCCGCCCTGAACGCGTACGCCGCCCTGCGCCCCGAGGCCGCCCGCGCCGCCGCCGCGCACGCGGAGCGCGAGCTCGCGGCCGGGCGCCGCCGCGGGCCGCTGCACGGCGTCCCGCTCGCCCTGAAGGACCTCGTCGACGTCAAGGGCTGGCCCACCGGCGCCGGTTCACGCGTCCGGGACGGCCACAGGGCGACGCGGGACAGCGCCGTGGCCGCCCGGCTCGCGCGGGCCGGGGCGGTCCTGCTCGGCAAGGCCCACACCCACGAGTTCGCCTACGGCCTGACGACCCCGCAGACCCGCAACGCCTGGGACGCGGGCCGGGTCGCGGGCGGCTCCAGCGGCGGCTCGGCCGTCGCCGTCGCGGCCGGGGCGGCCACGTTCTCGATCGGCACCGACACCGGCGGCTCCATCCGGGTCCCGGCCGCGCTCAACGGCGTCGTGGGCCTGAAGCCCACCTACGGCCTCGTCCCCACGGACGGGGTGACCTCCCTGTCCTGGTCCCTGGACCACGTCGGCCCGCTCACGCGCACGGCCGATGACGCCGCCCTCGTCCTCTCCGCCCTCACCGGAGGCAGCCCCGAACGCCCCCTGCCCGAGGGCGATCTGGGCGATCTGACGGGCCTTCGGGTCGGCGTCCCGGTGAACTACTACTTCGACCAGGTCGCCGACGACGTCGCGGCCGCCGTGCGCGCCGCCATAGACCGACTCCGCGACCTCGGGGCCCGGCTCGTCGACGTCCGCATCCCCATGACGCGCTACGTCCAGGCGGTCCAGTGGGGC
Organism: Streptomyces sp. NPDC043996; assembly: GCF_056435225.1. Classification (NCBI taxonomy): domain Bacteria; kingdom Bacillati; phylum Actinomycetota; class Actinomycetes; order Kitasatosporales; family Streptomycetaceae; genus Streptomyces; species Streptomyces sp. NPDC043996. The sequence goes on from NZ_JBWKEY010000015.1 coordinate 76,374, forward strand.
CTGATGGTCCCCGAGGCCACCGCCAACCACGAGCGGACCCTGCGCGCGACGCCCGAACTGTACGGGGACGACGTGCGCGTCCTGCTGGAGGCCGGGGAGCTGATGGGCGCGGGCGACCACCTGCGGGCCCAGCGCGCCCGGACCCTGATGCGCCGCGAGTGGGCACGGCTCCTGACGGACACCGCCGTCGACGTCGTCGCCGCGCCCGCCGTGCCCGTGACCGCCGCTCCCCGGGACCAGGCGGCGGTGACCTGGCCCGACGGCACGGTCGAGACCGTCCCCGACGCGTACGTACGGCTGTCCGCCCCCGCCAACATCACCGGCCTACCGTCCCTGACCGTCCCGGTGGGGCGCGACGGCGCGGGCCTGCCCATCGGCATGCAGCTCATCGGGCGCCCCCTGGGGGAGTGGACGGTGCTGCGGGCCGGTCGGGCGTACGAGCGGACCCGGCCGGACGCGGGTGCGCTCGCCCCGGACCCGGACCCGGACCCGGCCGCCGCCGGTGCCACCCTTCCACGGGCCGCCCCGACCCCGTAGAAGCTAGGAATTTGCGTTAAGGTGTCCGGTATGAGTCCCAGGCCCATGGCCCGACCCGGCGGGCGCAGCGCCCGGGTGCAGGCGTCCGTGCACACGGCGGTGCGCGAACTGGAGGCGGAGCAGGGCCGCGCGGCCCTGACCGTGCCGCTGGTCGCGGCCAGGGCCGGGGTCACGCCGTCGACGATCTACCGCCGCTGGGGCGACCTCCAGGAGCTCCTGTCGGACGTGGCGGTCGAGCGGCTGCGGCCCGAGGCGCCGCCGCCGGACCACGGCGGCCTGCGCGCCGACCTCACCGCGTGGTCCGAGCACTTCCTGGAGGAGATGTCGTCCGCGCCGGGCCGGGCCTTCCTGCGCGACGCCCTCCTCGGCGACCCGGACGGCGGCAACGCGGGCCGCTGCTCCGACTACTCCGCCGAGCAGATCGACCTCGTCCTGGCCCGTGCCGCCGAGCGCGGCGAGGGCCCGCTGCCGGACCGCGAGGCCGTCATGGACCACGTCGTCGCCCCGCTCCTGTTCCGCGTCCTGTTCCGGCCCGAAGGGCTGACCCCGGCCTACGCGCGCGAACTCGCCGAGGCCGTCCTGGCCGGGCACGGGCGCTGACGCCCCCCGGGCCGGGCGCCCACCGCGCACCCGGCTGGACCCGCACCCGGCCGAACCCGCACCTCAGGCACCCGGCCGCCCGCCGCTTCCACGACCACGTACCCCTCGCGCGGGCGGACCTTCCCACCCTCTTATTGCACAAGGTTTGCAACTACACTGACCCAGCAATAAGGCGTCGGCGGGAGTGGGGTGGGCAGTGATGAGCACAGTCAGGGGCGGCGCAGGCGTGCCGCGTCCGGCCGGGACCGGCGCGAGGGCCGCCTGATGGCCGCCCCCGTCGTGCGCCGACTGCCCGGCCCCGCGCTGCTCGCCCACCGCGACGGCGTCCGCGCGGTCTACGCCGCCGCGTTCGCCGAGCCGCCCTGGAACGAGGACCCCGCCGAGGCCGACGTCTACGTGGAGCGTCTCGTCCACGACGTGGACCGGCCCGGATTCACGGGCGCGGTGGCGCTCGACGGCGAGCGGGTACTCGGCTTCGCCACCGCCTGGACCTCCGCGACGCCCCTGCCCGGCACCCGTTCCTACCCGCACGTCACCGCAGCGCTCGGCGCCGAGCGCACCGCCGCGTGGCTGTGCGGCGGCCTGGAGGTCGACGAACTCGCCGTCGCTCCCGACGCGCACGGGCGGGGCCTTGGCCGGGCGCTCCTCGACGCGGTCACCCGCGACGCCCCCGACGGCCGCAGCTGGCTGCTCACCTCCACGAAGGCCGAGGCCACCGTCCGCTTCTACGAGCGACTGGGCTGGCGGCAGGCCACCCACCCCGCGCCGAACGGCTTCGCCACCGCCGTCTTCCTCGGCCCGCACCACCCCGGGCGCACTGCCACCGTCACGCCCCTATAGCCATCCGGCCTCATCTGCCCCCGTCCCGGGTGCCGGACAGGGGTGGCGCAGGGGTTGGCCGCTGTGGACTTACTAGGACGTCCAAGTATATCTTCGTGTCGAAGGCCCGCGGTGCAGGGAAGCCGGTGTGAATCCGGCGCGGTCCCGCCACTGTGACCGGGGAGTGCGTTCCCACAAAGGCTCGAACGCCACTGACGGAGAAGTCCGTTGGGAAGGCGAGGGGACGCGCGCTGATCCGGGAGTCAGGATACCGGCCGCGGGATGTTTTCCGTGTTGTCCACGAGGATGGAGCAGACACGCATGGCCCCGGTGCGCACCCGCGACCCTGGAGAACCGGTCCTGCGAGCGGTGACCCCCGCTGCCTGAAAGCTGTTCGGCGTGCCCCGACGCGGCACGCGGCCCAGCCCTGCCATCCCCGGACCCCACCTGACGAAAGAAGCAGGCTCCCCATGGTCCGTGAACTGACCCATCTCATCGGCGGCGAGCACACCCCGGGAACCTCGGGAACGCACGCCGACGTGTACGACCCCAACACCGGTGACGTGCAGGCGCGCGTACCGCTCGCCAGCCGCGCGGACACCGAGGCGGCGATCGCCGACGCCGTCGAGGCGCAGCACGCGTGGGGCGAGTGGAACCCGCAGCGCCGCGCCCGCGTGCTGCTGCGGTTCCTCCAGCTCGTGGAGGGCGAACGCGACGCCCTCGCCCGGCTGTTGTCGTCCGAGCACGGCAAGACCGTCGCCGACGCACACGGCGACCTCCAGCGCGGCCTGGAGGTCGTGGAGTTCGCCGCGGGCATCCCGCACCTCCTCAAGGGCGAGTTCACCGACAACGCCGGCACCGGCATCGACGTGCACTCCCTGCGCCGCCCCCTCGGCGTCGTCGCCGGGATCACGCCCTTCAACTTCCCCGCGATGATCCCCCTGTGGAAGGCCGCACCCGCCCTCGCCTGCGGCAACGCCTTCATCCTCAAGCCCTCGGAGCGCGCCCCCTCCGTCCCGCTGCGCCTCGCCGAGCTGTTCCTCGAAGCGGGCCTGCCGCCCGGCGTCCTGAACGTCGTCAACGGCGGCAAGGAGTCCGTCGACACGCTCCTGGAGGACCCGCGCGTCAAGGCGCTCGGCTTCGTCGGCTCCACCCCCATCGCCGCGCACGTCTACGCCACCGCCGCCGCCCACGGCAAGCGCGCCCAGTGCTTCGGCGGCGCCAAGAACCACATGATCGTGATGCCGGACGCCGACCTCGACCAGGCCGTGGACGCGCTGATCGGCGCGGGCTACGGCTCCGCGGGCGAGCGCTGCATGGCCATCTCCGTGGCCGTCCCGGTCGGCGAGGCCACCGCCGACGCCCTCGTCGCCCGCCTCAAGGAGCGCGTCGGCGCCCTGCGGATCGGCCGCTCGGACGACCCCGAGGCCGACTTCGGGCCGCTCGTCGGCCCCGACGCCGTCGACCGCGTCCGCTCCTACGTCGACCTCGGCGTGAAGGAGGGCGCCGAACTCGTCGTCGACGGCCGCGGCTTCACCCTGCCCGGCCACGAGGGCGGCTTCTTCGCGGGCGCCTCGCTCTTCGACCGCGTCACCCCGGACATGCGGATCTACCAGGAGGAGATCTTCGGCCCGGTCCTGTCCGTGGTCCGCGCCGCCGACTACGAAGAGGCGCTGCGGCTGCCCACCGAGCACCCCTACGGCAACGGCGTCGCCCTGTTCACCCGCGACGGCGACACGGCCCGCGACTTCACCCGCCGCGTCGACACCGGCATGGTCGGCGTCAACGTCCCCATCCCGGTCCCCGTCGCGTACCACACCTTCGGCGGCTGGAAGCGCTCCGGATTCGGCGACCTGAACCAGCACGGCCCCGACGCCATCCGCTTCTACACCCGCACCAAGACCGTCACCTCGCGCTGGCCCTCCGGGACCAAGGAAGGCGCCAGCTTCACGATCCCGACGATGGGATGAGCGGACCCATGACGACCACCACCCTGCTCACCGAGGACCAGCTCGCGCTCGTCGAGACCACCCTCGACTTCGCCGAGGAACACCTCGCCCCCCACGCCCTCGCCTGGGACCAGGACAAGCACTTCCCCGTCGACGTGCTGCGCAAGGCGGCCGGGCTCGGCCTCGGCGGCGTCTACGTCCGCGAGGACGCGGGCGGCTCAGGCCTGACCCGCGCCGACGGCGTCCTTGTCTTCGAGGCGCTCGCCTCCGGCTGCCCGTCCGTCGCGGGCTACCTGTCCATCCACAACATGGTCGCCTGGATGATCGACCACTACGGCGACGAGGCCCAGCGCGCCCGCTGGCTCACCTCGCTCACCACCATGGACCTGCTCGCCAGCTACTGCCTCACCGAACCGGGGGCGGGCTCGGACGCCGCCGCGCTGAGCACCCGCGCCGAGCGCGACGGCGACGGCTACGTCCTCACCGGCGTCAAGCAGTTCATCTCCGGCGCGGGCGCCTCCCACCTGTACGTGGTGATGGCCCGCACCGGCGGCGAAGGCCCCGACGGGGTGTCCGCGTTCGTCGTCGAACGCGACGACCCCGGCCTGTCCTTCGGCGCCAACGAGAAGAAGATGGGCTGGAACGCCCAGCCGACCCGCCAGGTCATCCTCGACGGCGTGCGCGTGTCCGCCGACCGGCTGCTCGGCGGCGAGGGCAACGGCTTCCGCATCGCCATGAACGCCCTGAACGGCGGCCGCCTCGGCATCGCCGCCTGCTCCCTCGGCGGCGCCCGCAGCGCCCTCGACCGCAGCCTGACCCACCTCGCGGACCGGGAGGCCTTCGGGGCGCCGCTGCTCGAAGCCCAGGCGCTCCGGTTCGAGCTCGCCGACATGGCGACCGAACTCGCCGCCGCCCGCGCCCTGGTCCGCCAGGCCGCCGACGCCCTCGACCAGGGCGACAAGCAGGCGCCCCAGCTGTGCGCCATGGCCAAGCGGTTCGCCACCGACACCGGCCACTCCGTCGCCGACCGCGCCCTGCAACTCCACGGCGGCTACGGCTACCTGACCGAGTACGGCATCGAGAAGCTGGTCCGCGACCTGCGGGTCCACCGCATCCTGGAAGGAACGAACGAGATCATGCGCCTCATCGTGGCCCGCGGCCTGACGGGAGCCGTGCGATGACCGCCGCCCGACAGGGCGCCGCCCCGCCGCCCGCCGCCGACGAGGTGCTCACCCGCACCGAGGGCCGCGCCGCGTACGTCGTCCTGAACCGGCCGCGCGCCCTGAACGCCCTGACCCACGCGATGGTGCGCGACGTCGACGCGGCCCTGACCGCCTGGGAGAACGACCCGGCCGTCCAGGTGGTCGTGGTCACCGGCGCGGGGGAGCGCGGCCTGTGCGCGGGCGGCGACATCCGCGCGATCCACGAGGACGCCCGCACCGGAGGGAGCGCGTCCGCCGCGTTCTGGCGCGACGAGTACCGGCTCAACGCCCGCATCGCGCGCTACCCCAAGCCGTACGTGGCCGTGATGGACGGCATCGTCATGGGCGGCGGCGTCGGGATCTCGGCCCACGGCGGCGTCCGCGTCGTCACCGAGCGGTCCCGGATCGCCATGCCGGAGACGGGCATCGGCTTCGCCCCGGACGTGGGCGGCACCTATCTCCTCGCCCTCGCGCCCGGCGAACTCGGCACCCATCTGGCCCTCACGGGCGAGCCGGTGGGCGCCCGCGACGCGCTCCTGTGCGGCCTGGCCGACCACTTCGTGCCGTCGCACCTGCTGCCCCGCCTCGTCGCGGACCTCGCCGCCGACCCCGTGCACGACGTCCTCGCCCGGCACGTCGCCGAACCGCCGCCCGGAGTGCTCGACGAGCGGCGCGAGTGGATCGACGCCTGCTACCGCGCGGACACCGTCGAGGAGATCGTCCAGCGGCTCCAGGACCACGGCGCGCCCGCCGCGAAGGAGGCCGCCGAGACCCTGCTCGGCAAGTCGCCCACCGCCCTGAAGGTCACCCTCGCCGCGCTGCGCCGGGCCCGGCGGCTCGGCCCCCTGGAGCGCGTCCTGGAGCAGGAGTACCGCGTCTCGTGCGCGGCCCTGGCCTCCGCCGACCTCGTCGAGGGCATCCGCGCCCAGGTCATCGACAAGGACCGCGCCCCGCGCTGGTCCCCCGCCACGCTCGCCGACGTCACCGACGACGACGTGGCCCGCTACTTCCAGCCGCTCGGCGAGGGCGAACTGCGCCTCGCCGGGCACGACACCGCAACGGAGGTGCCCTGGTGAGCACCGTCATCGCGTTCGTGGGCCTCGGCCACATGGGCGGGCCCATGGCCGCGGGCCTCGTCAAGGCGGGCCACCGCGTGCTCGGCCACGACCTCGTGCCCGAGGCGCTCGACGCGGCCGTCGCGGCGGGCGTCGAGGCCGCGCCTTCGGCCGTGGCGGCCGCCGAGCACGCCGACGTCGTCGTCACGATGCTGCCCGCGGGCCGCCACGTCCTCGCGCTCTACCGCGACGAGGGCCTGCTGGCGGCGGCCCGGCCCGGGACGCTGTTCGTGGACTGCTCCACGATCGACGTCGCCGACGCGCGCGCCGCCCACCAGGCCGTCGTCGCCGCTGGGCACCAGGCCGTGGACGCGCCGGTCTCCGGCGGCGTCATGGGCGCGGAGGCGGGCACGCTCACCTTCATGGTCGGCGGCACCAAGCACGCCTTCGCGCGCGCCGAGCCGCTGCTCGCCGTCATGGGCAGCAGGGCCGTCCACTGCGGCGCGGAGGGCGCCGGACAGGCGGCGAAGATCTGCAACAACATGATCCTCGGCATCTCCATGATCGCCGTCAGTGAGGCCTTCGTCCTCGGCGAGAGCCTCGGCCTGTCCCACCAGGCGCTGTACGACGTGGCGTCCACGGCGTCGGGCCAGTGCTGGGCGCTCACCACCAACTGCCCGGTGCCGGGCCCGGTCCCCGCCTCGCCCGCCAACCGCGACTACCGGCCCGGCTTCGCCGCGCCCCTGATGGCCAAGGACCTCAGCCTCGCCGCCAACGCGGCGCGCCTGGGCGGCGTCGACGCCGAACTGGGGCTGCGGGCCGCCGCGTTGTACGCGGCCTTCGCCGAAGGGGCGGGCGGCGGCGAGGACTTCTCCGGGATCGTGCGCGCGATCAGGGAGCGGTCGGACACGGGCCCGGCGACCGCCGCGGCCGAGCACGGACACGGACACGGGCACGGACAGGAGCAAGGGCGATGACGGACACGCACGAGGCGGCGGGCGAGGCGCCGTACGAGACCATCCGCGTCGAGCGCAAGGGCCGTGTCGCCCTGCTGACGCTGGACCGGCCGAAAGCGCTGAACGCGCTGAACCTGAAGGTGATGGAGGAGGTCGTCGCGGCGACCGAGGCCCTCGACCGGGACCCGGACGTCGGCTGCGTCGTCCTGACCGGCTCCGCGAAGGCGTTCGCGGCGGGCGCCGACATCAAGGAGATGCGCCCGCAGGGGTACATGGACATGTACCTGAGCGACTGGTTCACGGCCTGGGACCGGCTCGGGCGGCTGCGCACGCCGACCGTCGCGGCCGTCTCCGGCTACGCCCTCGGCGGCGGCTGCGAACTCGCCATGCTCTGCGACATCCTGCTCGCCGCCGACACCGCCGTCTTCGGCCAGCCCGAGATCAAACTCGGGGTGATCCCCGGCATCGGCGGCTCCCAGCGCCTGACCCGCGCGATCGGCAAGGCGAAGGCCATGGAGCTGTGCCTGACCGGACGCACCATGGACGCCGCCGAGGCCGAGCGCGCCGGGCTCGTGTCGCGGATCGTGCCCGCCGAAGACCTGCTCAGCGAGGCGCTCGCGGTCGCCGAGACCGTGGCGGGCATGTCCCTGCCCGTCGCCATGATGGCCAAGGAGGCCGTCGACCGCGCCTTCGAGACGACCCTCGCCGAGGGCGTCCGTTTCGAACGGCGCCTGTTCCACGCGGTGTTCGCGACCGCCGACCAGAAGGAGGGCATGGCGGCGTTCGTGGACAAGCGGGCGCCGGAGTTCCGCCACCGGTAGCGGCGCGGCCCGCGCGCGCCGAGCGCCGCGCGCGGGCCCGGCGCTCAGCTGAACCGGGAACTCGGCACCGGCCCGGACGACGCGAGCCGGGCCCGGTCGCCCCGCAGCCACTGGCCGCCGACGGCGCGCGCGAAGGCCGCGAAGCCGTCGTCCGGGTCCGCGGGGGACGCGCCGTCGCCGTCGTCCGGCGTCGGGTCCGCGGCGGTGACCTCCGCGGCGACCAGGGCCGCCGGGCGGTCGTCGGGCTCCGTCCAGCGCGCCTCGCCGTCGGCCTCCGGGCGCAGATGCCCGTCCCAGGGGGCGGTGACCGCCTGGTGCAGCAGCGTGACGCTGTCGGCGGTGACGGCGGGCGGGTCGGTCCAGTTGCTCGCGTGCTCGTGCAGGACCTGGCCCGGCGCTCGCGCCCGCAGCGCCCCGATCACCTCAAGGCCCCCGCTCGCCTCGGCCAGTTCGCCCAGGTCGTACGCGACGACGACGGTGTCCTCGCGGCCCGGCTCGAACGGCAGCGCCGGAAGGCCGAGGACCTCGGCGGCCGCCAGGCCGAGGATCTCGCCGCCGCGGTCGGGGAGCAGCGACACCGAGCGCGGAATCGTCCCGGTGGCGTCGAGGAGCGCGCGCAGCCGCAGCAGCCCGCGCAGGCACTGGCCGTGGGTGTCCTGCAGCCAGGCGTACCGCCCCGTCATGCCCGCGTCGAAGCCGTACGGGGACAGGGTGGTGAGCACCGTGCCGCCGATCACGAACTGCCAGCCGCGCAGGTCGGCCAGGTCGAGGGCGCTCACCGCACCGGCGGCGCCCGCACGGTCGAGGACGCGGCGCTGGCGGTCCCGCGCGGGCAGCCAGCGCGCGTCCTCGGGGTCCGCGAGGAGCGCGTGCTGACGGCTCGCCAGGGCCAGGTCGCCCGCCATGACCGCGTGGTGGGCCAGCGAGAAGCGGTCCGGCCAGTCCTCGAAGCCGTCCTCGTGCCGGGTGAGCAGGTCGACGGCCTCACGGTGGCGGCCCCGCGCCTCGTACGCCGCCACGAGCGCGCGCACCACGGGGAGCGCGCCCGGACGCTGCCGCAGCGCCTCGCGCAGGGCGGGCACGGCCAGGTGCGGAAGGCCGCGCGCGACGCACGCGGCCCCGAAGTCGTACAGCCGCCGCCCCTCATCGGGGTGCGCGGACAGCTCCGTCGCCGCCTCGCGCAGGTCGTCGAACCCGGCGAGGCCCGCCGCGCGGGCGACCACGAGCGCCACCTCGTCCAGTGGCAGCGACGCGGCTCCCTCGTGTCCCTCGCGCAGGTGCGCGAGGGCCCGCGGGACGTCATCGGCGTCCAGGCACTCCCAGGCCCGGAGGAGCACGGCGGACGTGGGGCGGCGATTCCTGCGCGATAACATGCCGATGATCATGACCGACGGCGCGGCGCGCCCTCAACCCCGATGCCCCGCGGCCGGTCAGCGGGCCGGGCGCGGTCAGTCCGCCGCTCGCAGCCAGTCCACCACCGCCGTCGCGGAGAACTCCGCCTGCCCGCCGCGAAGCACCAGGTCCGCCGTGGCGAACGCCGGGTCGTCGGCCTGCGCGGGGACGTAGGGGATCGCGACGCAGCGCATGCCCGCCGCCCGCGCGGCGCGCGCCCCCGGCACCGCGTCCTCGAAGACCACGCAGCGCGCCGGTTCCGCGCCGAGCAGCCGGGCGGCGGCCAGGAACACGTCCGGGGCGGGCTTGCCGTGCGCGACCTCCTCGGCCGATACATAGGTCTTCAGGCGCGCGTCCAGACCGGTGCCCTGGAGGATCGCCTCGATGGCGGCGCGCGACGAACCCGAGGCCACCGCCATCGGCACGCCCGCGTCGTGCAGGACCTCCACGAAGGCCGCCATCTGCGGGTAGACGCGGGTGGCGGCGCGGGCCAGCTCCAGATAGCGGCGGTTCTTCTCCGCGAGCAGCTCGGACAGCGGCGCCGTCAGGCCGTAGCGGTCCTTCCAGTGGGCGAGGGTCTCCTGCGTGGAGATGCCCACGTAGTCCTCGTGGTCCCGCCAGGTGAAGCCGGTGACGCCGTGGGCGGCGAGCAGCTGCCGCCCCGCCTCGAAGTAGTTGGGCTCGCTGTCCACGAGCGTGCCGTCGAGATCGAAGATGACCGAGAGGTCGTTCAAGGCGCTCATGCCCCCAGCATGCCAAGGCGGTGATCATGACGGTGTGGCCGCCGTCACCTCCAGGGCGGCGACTGCCACCTCCCGGCAGCCCCGGTCACTTCCGGGCGGCCGCCGTCACTTCCGGGCGGCCGCCGCCCGGCCCACGGACTCCACGAGCGGCAGCAGCCGGTGCGGGACGCGCTCGCGCAGCGCCACCTCCGTGCGGGTGCGCACCACGCCCGGCAGCTGGATCAGGCGCTGGATGACGTCCTCCAGGTGCGCGTTGTCGCGCGCGGCCACCCGCGTCAGCAGATCCCCGCCGCCGGTGATGGAGAAGGCCTCGATGATCTCCGGCACCTCGGCGAGCGCGTCGCCGACGTCGTCCAGGTGCCCCTGCATGACCTCGATGTGCACGAAGCCGAGCACCGGGTGGCCCAGGGCCGCGGGCGACAGCGAGGGCCCCGTACCCGTGATCACTCCGTCCCGCTCCATGCGGTCGAGCCGCGCCTGCAGCGTGCCGCGCGCGATGCCGAGCAGCCGCGCGTACTCGCGCACGCTCGTGCGCGGCTGCTCAAGGAGCAGTCGCAGGATGCGGGTGTCCAGCTCGTCGACGGCCATGGCGCGGTGCTCTCCCAAGTGCGGGGGGTGATCGGCGATGACCGTACCAATGGCTCAGTGGGGCCGCATCGCGGTGGCCAGGGCGCCGGGCGGAGCGGCCCGCGACGCCGGGGGAGTGACCTGCGACATCGCCACCACGGGGAGACCGGAGTCAGGCGCGGCGAGCCCCGGCCAGTGGTCCGTTGGATCGCCCGTGGCCGAGTGGAGAGCGGGAAACCTGTGCCATTGGCCCACTCTCCAGAGGTCCGGTTGAGCCAGTGGGGTTCCGGATGGTGAGATGGGTCCGTCGATGGCGCTGCGGATTCCGCGGCGCCTTTCTCATGTCAGGACTGTCGAGGGCGGGAAAACTGTGCTGAAGAAGGTGTTCGTGGCTCCGGATCCGGGCCGCCTGCGACTGCGCGGCGCGACCCGGGCCGTCCTCGGCATCTCCTTGGCCGTGGCGCTCTGCGGCCTCGTCGGACACTCGCTGGTCGCGGCCATCACCGGCGGCCTCGCCGCGCTGCTCGCCCTGTTCACGGTGACCGACGCGACCGTGCGCGGGCAGGCCGTCACCACGCTGCTGCTGCCCGTCGTGGGCTTCCCCGTGCTCGCGCTCGCCGCGCTCCTGCACGACTACCCGGTGGCCCGCGACCTGGCCTTCCTCGCCATCATGGGCGCGGGCGTCTACGCCCGGCGCTGGGGCCCGCGCGGGCACTCCCTGGGCGTGTTCGCGTTCATGGCCTTCTTCGCCACCCAGTTCCTGCACACGGTGCCCGGCCAGCTGCCCGAGCTGTACGCGGCGGTCGCGCTCTCCCTGTGCGCCTCCTCCACCGTCCGCTTCGGCCTGTGGTGCTACGAGCGGCACCGGCCGGGGGCGGCCGCGCCCGCTCTGCCCGAGAGCCGCGGCCTCGCCCGCACCACCACGCGCCAGGCGATCCAGGCCACCGTCGGCGGCGGCGTCGCCCTCGTGATCGGCCACGCCCTGTCGGGCGAGCGCTGGTACTGGGCGGTGGGCGCCGCGTGGTGGATCTTCGTGGCCACCGTGTCGCGCGGCGAGACGCTGGTGCGCGGCTTCCGCCGCGTGCTCGGCACCCTCATCGGCATCGCCGCGGGCGGCGTGCTCGTCGTCCCGCTGCACGCGGCCCCCGTACCGACGGCCGTCCTCGTCGCCGCCTGCGTCTTCGGGATCTTCTACACGGCGGCCGTCTCCTACACCTGGATGATGTTCTCCGTGACCGTCATGGTCAGCGGCCTGTACGGGCTGCTCGGGGTCCTCGATCCGGCGCTGCTCGGCCTGCGCCTCCTTGAGACGGGCGCCGGGGCGCTCGGCGCGGTGCTCGCCGTGCTCCTGGTCCTTCCGGTCACCACCCACACCGTCACCAACGCCTGGGCCCGGCACGCCGTCCGCTGCGTGCACGCCTGCACCAGGGAGGCGGCGGCCCGCCTCTCGGGCTCGGCGACCGCCGACCCGGCGCCCCACGTCGCGGAACTCGAGGTCGTCCTCGGCCGGGTACGGCTCTCCCTGGCACCGCTCGTGCACCCGCTGAGCCCGATGCCCGCGCGCAAGGCCCGCGCGCGCCACATCCTCCAGCTCCTCGACGTGTGCGCGCGCGAGGTACGGGGCCTCGCCGCGCTCGCGGGCGAGCCGCGCGACGCCTACGACGACCGGATCGTGGCCGCCTGCGCCCGCGTCGAGGCCGCCGTGGAGGCCCTCACCGCGTCCGAGGAGGCCCTCGCGCCCGGCGCCGCCCCCGCCGAGGCCGCGCCCGCGCCCTGCGCCACCGAACCGGCCCTCGCGCACCTGCACAGCCTGGAGCGGGCCCTCATCGAGATTGCCACGCCCCTGCGCAGCTCGCCCCGCGCCCCCCTCATCAGCGCCTGACACCTCCCCGGCCCGCCCGCCCCGGGCCCTTCCCCTCATCCCCACATCTCCCCCTACTGGTCCAGACCAGCTGCTAGCGTCTGCCCCACGCGTGCCGGACGGCACGCGGTGACTTGGGGACGCGTCAGGGCGCGCACGCGGCGTGGCACGGGCGCGGGTGAGAGGGGCGTGCGATGGGTGTCAGGCGGGCGGGGCGGGCGTACGTGGGGTCGTTCACGGCGGCGGGCGGGCGCGGCGTCGTCAGCGCGGCGCTCGACCCCGACAGCGGGGCCCTGGACCTCCTCGCGGCCAGCGACGCCGTCCCAGACCCGTCCTACCTCGCCCTCTCGCCCGCCACGGACACGCTGTACGCGGTCAGCGAGACCGCCGACGGCGCCCTGGCCGCCTTCCGGGTCTCGGGCGACGCCCCGGAGCCGCTCGCCGCTCCCGTGCCCGTGGGCGGGGACGGGCCCACGCACCTCGCGCTGCACGCGGGCCACGTGCTGGCCGCCAACTACGGCTCCGGCAGCGTCACCGCCGTGCCCGTGCGCCCCGACGGCACCCTGGCCGCCGCTCCCGCGGGCGTCCTGCGCCACGAGGGCTCGGGGCCCCACCCCGACCGCCAGCGCGCCCCGCACGCCCACCAGGTCCTGCCCGACCCGAGCGGCCGCTGGGTGGTGAGCGTCGACCTCGGCACCGACTCCGTGCGCGTGTGCGCCCTCGGCGGCGACGGCCTGGCCCTGCACCGCGAGATCGCCCTGCGGCCCGGCTCGGGACCGCGCCACCTGGCCTTCCACCCGCGCGGCGACCGCGCCTACGTCCTCAACGAGCTCGCGCCCACGCTCACCGTCTGCGCCTGGGACGCCGCCCAGGGGCTGCTCACGCCCCTGGCCGAGACCTCCGTGCTGTCCGGCACGCCGGACGGCGACGCCTACCCCTCCGCGGTCGTCGTGGCCCCCGACGGCCGCTTCCTGTGGACCGCCACCCGGGGCGAGGACGTCCTGTCCGTCTTCGCGCTCGACGCCGCCGACGGCGCCGCGCGGCTGACCGCCACCGTGCCGTGCGGCGGCCACTGGCCGCGCGACCTGGCCCTGGACCCCTCCGGGCGCTTCCTGTACGCCGCCAACGAGCGCTCCGGGAACGTCACCTGGTTCGCCGTCGACCCCTCGACCGGGCTGCCCTCGCGCGCGGGCGAGGTGGACGTGCCCGCGCCCTCCTGCGTGGTGTTCGGCTGACCCGGCGTCCCGCCCGTACGCCGATGGGCCCGTACCCCAGCTCGGGGGCGGGCCCATCGGCGTAGAGAGCCGTCCGCGGGTCAGCGCACCGGCGCGCCCGACGGCTGCGGGGCGATGCCCAGCGTCGTCGCGTACTTCGACAGGGTCAGCTTGCCGATCGTCGGGTAGGCGCCGAGCGGCCCGGCCACGGCACAGCCCGCGGCCCGCGCCGCCGCCTCCAGCAGGCTCGCGTCGACCTCGGGACCGATCAGGTACGGGGCGAGGGCGAGCTGGGTCGAGCCCGAGGAGCGCAGTTGGTCGGCCACGGCGGCCACCGACCCCTCCGCGTCCAGGGCCGCGGCCATCACCGGCACCGCGAGCCGGGCCGCGAGCAGCATGCCGGTGATCCCGGCGGCCTGCACGGCCTCCTCGCCGCCGACCGTGGCCAGGACGATGCCGTCCGCCGCGGTCGCCACCGTGAACAGGCGCGCCCGGTCCGCGCGGGCCAGACCGGCCTCCGACAGGCGCACGTGCAGCGCCTCGGCGAGCAGTGGGTGCGGGCCGAGCACATCGGTCAGCTCGGCGAGGGCGCCGCTGTCCACGACGGCCTGGCGCACGCGCCGGATCTGGGTGCTGTCGGGGCCCGCGAGCAGCGGCACCACGACGGCGGCGGGGCCCTCGGGCTCCTTGGCCTCGACGCCCGCGGCCAGCGCCCGCTCGTAGCGGGCGACGCGCTCGGCGGCGGTGTGGGCGAGCACGGCCCGCAGTGCGGGGAACTCCGTGGCCTCGGTCTCGTCCCCGTCGATGTAGCCGATTCTGGCGTCAAGGCCGGGGAGCTCGGAGCGCGCGATGCTGATGACTTCCTCGGCGAGGGCGCGCGCGGTCGTGCTGGGGACGCCCGGTACGGCGAGGACGAGCGCGGGCGCGCCCTCGGGAGCCGCGACGGGCTCCGGACGTCGGTGCCGGCCCGGCTGGCGGGGGCGCGGCATTCGTACAGGCAGGCCGGATACGGGCCCAGTGGGGGAGCTCATGGCGCCGCATGCTACTGGCTTGAGGGGCCGCCCTGTTCGGGGAGGGTGCAGGTCAGGGGCTTTAGTCCGCTTTGTCGGGCGGTGGTGGATGCCACCCTTCCGATTCGCCCGTGAGCAGCCGCGTCGCCGCGCTCGCGTACGCGCGGTAACCCTCCCGTCACGGGCTCGCCGTCACGTGCAACAGGCGAGGATCGCGAGGGAGCTTGAGGGCGTCGCGGGCGAGGTCGGCGGCGACGCGGACGGCGCCGTCGAGCGGGTCGCCCGCAGCTGGCACCCCGCGTGCCCCCGGAAGACGCTCCGTCAGTTCCGCCTCCAGCGGTGCGAGGAGCACCTCGCCGAGCTTCACCAGGCCGCCGGTCACAGCGACTTCGCGACCCGCACCGTCCGGGCAGGCGGCGACGGCCGCGTCCGCGATGTGCCCGGCGGCCTCGCGCAGGACGCGCACGGCCACCGGGTCGCCCTCCCGCGCGCACCGGCCCACGTCCGGGGCGAACGAGGCGAGCGCGGCGGGCCGGTCCGGGCGCGGATACAGCAGGCCGGGCAGGTCCGACAGGGGGCTCGTGAACCGGGCCTCCGCGCGGGCCCGCAGCGCGGCCGAACCGCCCCGCCGCCCGTCGAACGCCCGCATCGCCGCCTCCAGGCCCGCCCGCCCGATCCACGCGCCGCTGCCGCAGTCACCGAGCAGATGCCCCCAGCCGTCCGCGCGCCGCCACGCCGTCAGATCCGTGCCGAGCGCGATCAGACCGGTGCCCGCGGCGACGACCACGCCCGGCCGCTGGCCGAGGGCGCCCGCGTACGCGGTCACGGCGTCCGCGGCAAGGGCCACCCGGCGCACCCCGAACAGCGCCTCCAGTGCCGAGGGCAGCCGCGCGCGCAGCTCGTCGCCCAGCGTCGCCATCCCCGCGGCGCCCACGGCGACCGCCGTGAGCCGCGCCCCGCCGCCCGCCTCGGTGAGCAACGCCCGCGCCATCGGCTCCAGTTGCTCAAGGAGGTGCCCGGCGTCGATGCCGTGCGGCCCGGTGCGCACCGGCTCCGTGGAGCTCTTCGGCGCCGGGCGGCGGGCGTCTGGCGCGGCGGGGTCGACGGCGAGCGCGACGCGCAGCCCGGAGCCGCCCGAGTCCACGCCGAGCACGGCCGTCGTCACGGCAGCCGCCAGTCCACGGGCTGCGCGCCCTGCCGCACCAGCAGGTCGTTGGCGCGGCTGAAGGGCCGCGAGCCGAAGAAGCCGCGGTCCGCCGACATCGGCGAGGGGTGCGAGGACTCCACCGACGGCAACTGGCCGAGCAGCGGCCGCAGATTGCGGGCGTCACGGCCCCACAGGATCGACACCAGCGGCCGCCCCCGCGCCGCGAGGGCTCGGATGGCCTGCTCGGTGACCTCCTCCCAGCCCTTGCCGCGGTGCGCGCCCGGCTTGCGCGGGGCCGTCGTCAGCGCCCTGTTGAGCAGCAGCACGCCCTGCTGGGTCCACGGCGTCAGATCCCCGCTGGACGGCCTCGGCAGCCCCAAGTCGTTGTTCAGCTCCTGGTAGATGTTGATGAGGCTGCCGGGCAGCGGTCTCACCTCCGGCGCCACCGAGAACGACAGGCCCACCGCGTGTCCGGGCGTGGGGTAGGGGTCCTGGCCGACGATCAGGACGCGCACCTCGTCGAACGGCTGCTGGAAGGCGCGCAGCACGTTCGCTCCGGCGGGCAGATAGGTGCGTCCCGCGGCGATCTCCGCGCGCAGGAAGTCACCCATGGAGGCGATCCGATCGGCCACCGGCTCCAGGGCCTTGGCCCAGCCGGCTTCGACGATTTCATGCAAGGGTCGTGGTGCCACGGAGCGTCACTCTACTGCCGTACATGTCCCGCCCGGCAACCGATGGCCCAGGGCGACTCCACCGCCGCCCCGGGCCCGGCCACGGCCCTTGGCGGGGTGCTCAGGCGACCACCGCCGCCCGTACGCACAGCACGTCCGGCAGGTGCGAGGCGAGCTGCTGCCAGCTGTCGCCGTCGTCCGCCGAGGCGTACACCTCGCCGTTGCGGTTGCCGAAGTACACCCCCGCGGGGTCGGCGTCGTCCGCGCACATCGCGTCCCGCAGGACCGTGCCGTAGTGGTCGTCCCCCGGCAGGCCCGCGCTGAGCGGCTGCCAGCTCGCGCCCGCGTCCTCGGTGCGGTAGACGCGACAGCGGTGCTCGGCGGGGACGCGGTCGGCGTCCGCGTTGATGGGGAACACATACGCCGTGTCCCCGCGGTGCGGGTGGGCGACGGCCGCGAAGCCGAAGTCCGAGGGGAGGCCCTCGCCGATGTCGGTCCAGTGGGCGCCCGCGTCGTCGCTGCGGTACACCCCCCAGTGGTTCTGGAGATACAGGCGGTCCGGGTCGGCGGCGTCCCGCGTGACCTTGTGCACGCACTGGCCGAACTCGGGGTGGGGGTCGGGCATGAACACCGCCGAGACGCCCGCGTTCGACGGGGCCCAGCTCGCGCCGCCGTCCCGGGTGCGGAAGACGCCCGCGGCGGACACCGCCACCGTCACGGCGTCCTTGTCGCGGGCGTCCGTGAGGATCGTGTGCAGGCCCTCTCCGCCGCCGCCCGGCTGCCACTGCGAGCGGGAGGGGTGCTCCCACAGCGGGCGGACGAGGTCGAAGGTCTCGCCCCGGTCCTGCGAGCGGTACAGCGCGGCGGGTTCCGTGCCCGCGTACACCACGTCCGGCTCGGCGGCGGACGGGTGCAGCTGCCAGACGCGCTCCAGGGAGGCGCCGGTGTCCTGGGGGAACTTGACGGCGGGTTTCGACGGCTCGGTCCAGGTGCGGCCCAGGTCGTCGGAGTGGAACACCGACGGGCCCCAGTGGGCGCTGTCGCCACCGACGAGGAGGCGGGGGGCCGGGCCGCGGGTGTCGATCGCGATCGAATAGATCGCCTGCGCGTTGAAGCAGGGGCCCTCGTCGAACTGCCAGGCGCCCCGCTTCCTGCGGGCGAGGAACAGGCCCTTGCGAGTGCCGATGGTGAGCAGGATGTCGGCCATGGCGGACACCTTTCGGACGGCGTTGTCTCGATAGGGCTTCAGTCTGCACCGCACCACTGACAGTCACCCCCGGACACCGCTTTCCCCCAGGTCAACGCGGTGAGGTCGGCCCCCGCCCGGCCCCGGGGGCGGTGCCGCGGAGCTCGGCCGCCACCCGTGCGATCGCGTCCGGACCCACCCGGCAGCACCCTCCGATGAGCCGCGCCCCCGCGTCCCGCCAGGCGGTCACCCGGCCCGGCGCGAAGGTGGCGGGACCGCTCCAGGCGCGGGCCGCCGGGTCCCACCGCTCGCCCGAGTTGGGGTAGACCACGACGGGCTTGCCGGTGACGCGGGCCGCCAGGGCCACGGCGGCGTCGGCGTCGCGGGGGTCGCAGCAGTTCACGCCCACGGCGACGATCTCGTCGGCGGCCGCGGCCAGGGCGAAGGCCTCGGTGAGCGGCTGGCCCGCGCGGGTGCGGTCGCCGCTGACGCTGTACGACAGCCAGGCCGGGACGCCGAGGCCGCGGACCGCGCGCAGCAGGGCGCGGGCCTCGTCGGTGTCCGGGACCGTCTCCAGGGCCAGGACGTCGGGGGCCGCGTCGGCGAGGACCTCGAGGCGGGGGCGGTGGAAGCGCTCGAGGACGGCCTCGCTCACGCCGTACCGGCCGCGGTACTCGGAGCCGTCGGCGAGCATCGCGCCGTACGGGCCCGCCGACGCCGCCACCCACAGCGGGCGCGCCGCCCCGGTGAGGGCGGCGGCCTCGCGTGCCAGCGTGACGCTCAGGCGGAGCAGCTCGGCGGTGCTGACGGCGTCGACGCCGTGGCGCGCGAAGCCCTCGAACGTGGCTTGGTAGCTCGCGGTGATCGCCAGGTCCGCGCCCGCCGCGTAGTACGCGCGGTGCGCCGCGCGCACCGCGTCCGGCCGCTCGGCGAGCAGCCGCGCCGACCACAGGTCGTGGGACAGGTCGTGACCGGCGGCCGCCAGCTGGTTGGAGAGGCCGCCGTCGAGCACCAGCGGCCCGCGCGCGAGCGCCGCCGTCAGCTCATCGCCGTGGCCCGTCCCCGCTCTCGCTGCCTGGTTCATACCGCCGACGCTAGCCGAGGCGAGGTAAGGGGGAAGTGACACGCGACCTGATGGCCCGCGCCGCCCGGGGTGGTGACGGGCGGCTCGGCACTCGCGCACACGTCCCGCGCGAGCGGGCAGCGGGTGCGGAAGCGGCAGCCGGAGGGGGGTCTGAGCGCGGAGGGAGCCTCGCCGGTCAGCGGTTCGCGGCCGGGGGCGGCGGCCTCGGGGTCCGGGACGTTCACGGTGTCGAGCAGGCCCCGCGTGTACGGGTGCAGCGGGTGCGCGTACACGCGCTCGGCGGGGCCCGACTCGACCAGTTTGCCGAGGTACATGACGCCGACGGTGTCGGCGAGGTGGCGGATCACCGCCAGGTCGTGGGAGATGAACAGGTAGGTCAGGCCCCGCTCGCGCTGGAGGTCCCGCATCAGGTTGAGGATCTGGGCCTGCACCGACACGTCGAGGGCCGAGACCGGCTCGTCGGCCACCACCAGGTCGGGGGAGAGGGCGAGGGCCCGGGCGAGTCCCAGGCGCTGGCGCTGGCCGCCGGAGAACTCGTGCGGGTAGCGGCGCACTGCGCCGCGCGGCAGGCCGACCGCGTCAAGCAGCCCGGCGACCAGCTCCTCCTGCTCCGCGCGGCCGCCCACGCGCTGGATGACCAGTGGCTCGCGCAGGATCTCGCCGACGCGCATGCGCGGGTCCATGGCCGCCGTCGAGTCCTGGAACATCAGCTGGACCCGGCGCCGGTGCGCGCGCCGCTCGGCACGGCTGAGCGACGCCAGGTCGCGGCCGTCGAAGCGGACCGTGCCCGCCGTCGGCTCCTCCAGGCCCGCCACGATCCGGCCGAGCGTGGTCTTGCCGCAGCCGGACTCGCCGACCATGCCGTACGTCTCGCCCCTGCGCAGGCTGAGGCCCACGCCGCCGACCGCGCTGACCGTGCCTTTGCGGCGGGAGAAGGGGCCGCCGGTGAGCGGGAACTCCTTGACGAGGGCGTCGAGTTCGAGGAGCGCGCCGCCCGGCTCGGGGGCTTCGGCGACGGACGAAGCCACGGCCTTGGCGACGGGCACCTCAGCACGGTCAGGCACCTCATCGCCCCGCGGCACCGGATGGAAGCAGGCGAACCGGTGGGACGCGCCCGCCAGTTCGGAGTCGGTGAGCTCCGGCTCACGCGTGCGGCACTCGTCCGTCGCGAAGGAGCAGCGCGGCGCGAACCGGCACCCCGTGGGCCGCGTCGTCAGGCTCGGCGGCAGGCCCTTGATGGTGTGCAGCGCGGCCCCGCGCCGCGCGGCACGCTCGGGCAGCGCCGCGAACAGGGCCTCGGTGTAGCGGTGGCGGGGCCGGGCGAACAGGCCCCGTACGCCGGCCTGTTCGGCGACCTTGCCCGCGTACATCACCGCGACCCTGTCCACGCGGCTCGCGATGACGCCGAGGTCGTGGGTGACGAGGATCATCGCCATGCCCAGGGTCTGCCGCAGCCGGTCGACGAGCTCCAGGATCTGGGCCTGGGTCGTCACGTCGAGCGCCGTCGTCGGCTCGTCGGCGATCAGCAGCTTCGGCTCGCACACCAGCGCCATCGCGAGGGCCACGCGCTGGCGCATGCCGCCCGACAGCTGGTGCGGATAGGACCGCATCCGCTCCGCGGCCTGGGGCATCCCGACGAGGCGCAGCATCTCCTCGGCGCGCTCCCACGCCTCCTTGCGGGCGATGCCCGGGCGGTGCAGGAGCAGCGGCTCGGCGACCTGCGCGCCGATCGTCATCGTCGGGTTGAGGGAGGTGAGCGGGTCCTGGAAGACCATGCCGACTCTGTCCCCACGCACCCCGCGCAGGACGGGCTCGGGGGCGGTCGCGAGGTCCTGGCCCGCGAACTCGACGCGGCCGCCGGTGATCCGGCCGCCGGGCGGCAGCAGCCCGAGGACGCTCAGCGCGGTCACGGTCTTGCCGCAGCCGGACTCGCCCACGATGCCGAGGGTTTCACCGGGCGCGAGGTCGAAGGAGACGCCGTCGAGGGCGTGCACGGTGCGCTCGCGCGCGACGATGTCGACGCGCAGGTCCTCGACGCGCAGCAGCGGCCCGTCCGTGGAGCGCGGCGCGGAGGTGTGGTGGGGCAGGGCGTGAGCCATGTCGTGGAGTCCTTACTTCCGCAGCCGTACGTCGAAGGCGTCCCGCAGCCCGTCGCCGATGAAGTTGAACGCGGCGACGACCAGCACGATCGCGATGCCCGGCGGGAAGATCAGCCACCAGTAGCCGTTCTGCGTGTAGGTGATCCCCGCCGACAGCATCGAGCCCCAGTCGGCCGACGGCGGGGGGATGCTCAGGCCGAGGAACGCCAGGTAGCTGACGTAGAGGATGGCGTCGGCGATCTGGAACGTGCAGTTGACGACGACGGTGCCGATCGCGTTCGGCACGATGTGCCGGAACACCGCGCGGCTGCCGCCGCCGCCCATCATCCGCATGGCCTGCACATACTCGCGGTCGCGCAGGGACAGCGCCTCGCCGCGCACCAGGCGCGCCGGGGACAGCCAGGCGACGGCGGCGATGATGAGGACGAGGACGCCCTTGGTGGGCGTGACGATCGCGGCGACCACGACCAGCAGGAACATCGCGGGGATCGCGAGGGCCGCGTCCGTGATCCGCATCATCGCGGCGTCCAGCCAGCCGCCGAAGTAGCCGGACACCGCGCCGTACACGGTGCCGAAGAGCGTGGCGAGCAGGCCCGCGGCCAGGCCGATCTCCAGGGACGTCCGCCCGGCGACCATCAGCCGCCCGAGCATGTCGTAGCCGAGGTCGGTGGTGCCCAGGAGGTGCCCGTCGGTGCCGGGGGAGAGGTTCGCCCGTGACAGGTCGGTGTGCACCTGCTCGGTGTCGTACAGGAGCGGGCCGAGATAGCTGAAGGCGAGGAGCAGCGCCAGCAGGACCACGCCCGTCAGGGCGAGTTTGTTGCCGGTGAAGACCCGCAGGGTGCGGCGGGCCAGGGAGGGTGTGGCGAGGGCGGCCTCCTCGTGGCCCGGGGCGGGCGTGCCGACAGGGGCGGTCGTCTGGCTCATGCCACGCTCCGTATCCGGGGGTCGAGGACGGCGTAGAGGACGTCGGTGAGCAGGGAGCCGACGACGGTGGCGATGCCGACGACGAGGGTCACGCCGAGCAGGACGGGGAAGTCCGAGCCCTGGGCGGCGTTCCAGAACAGCAGCCCCATGCCGGGGTAGTTGAACATCGACTCGACGACGAGGGCGCCGCTGAACAGCGTCGGCAGATACAGGCCGAGCAGCGTGGCGAGCGGGATCAGGGCGTTGCGCAGCACGTGCCGGACGAGGACGCGGCGGCTGGACTGGCCCTTGGCCATGGCCGTGCGGACGTAGTCCTCGCTGAGGTTGTCCAGGACCGCCGAGCGCATATAGCGGCTGAACATGGCCACGATGCCGAACGCCATCGTCACCACCGGCAGGACCAGGCCGGTCACGTCCCCGAGCAGATCGCCGATCGACTCGCCCTGCGGGGCCTCCGCCGGGAGGACGGGAAGCACCTGCGCGAACAGGATGATCATGATGAGGCCGAGGAAGAACACCGGCGTGGCGTACAGCAGGAACGCGAGTCCGGTGAGCGCGTAGTCGGACGCCTTGCCGCGCCGCACGGCCTGGAGCAGCCCCAGCGGGACCGCGATGATGACGGCGAGCGCCGTGGAGAGGACGGTGAGGAGCAGCGTCTTGGGCAGGCGCTGCCGCAGCAGCTCGACGACGGGCGAGTTGAGCTTGTACGAGTCGCCGAGGTCGCCGGTGAACAGGCGCTTGAGGTACATGACGTACTGCGTGGGCAGCGAACGGTCGTAGCCCTGCTGGTGGTTGAAGTCCTGGATCTGCTGCGGTGTGCCCTTCGGGCCGAGGATGGCCCGCGCGGGGCCTCCGGGCAGCAGGTGCAGCAGGACGAAGACGATGACCGACACGAGGAAGAGCACGACGAGCGCCTGGAGGAAGCGCTTGACCAGGAACGCGGTCACTTGGCCCCGCCCTTCTCGCCCCGGGGGGCCTTCTTGACGTAGTACCAGTCCTGCGGCGCGAACGTGACCGTCGGGTTCTGCTCGATGCCGCGCAGGTCGTTGCGGATGACCGAGACCTGGTAGGCGGGGTTGGGCAGCCACATCACGGGCAGCCGCTTAGCGAGGAACTCGCCGTAGGCGTGCACGGCCTTCATGTCCGGCGCGTACTGCACGGCCCGGATGATCCGGTCGGCCTTCTTGTCGCTGTAGTTGCCGAAATTGGCGGACGCCCCGGTGGAGAACAGCTGCTCGCCGCTCGGGTTGAGCGGGTAGTACCAGCTGCCCGCCGTGCCGAAGAACGACATGTCCCAGTCGCAGCCGGGGTCCTTCGCGGTGCACGGCACGGAGTTGCCGAGCACCGAGTTGAGCGGCTGCTGGCGCACCGTGAGATCGATACCGGCCTTGGACAGCGACGACTTGAGCTCCTGCATCGTGTTCGTCGTCTCCGTGGAGCCCGACTGCGACAGCAGGGTCAGCTCCAGGCGCGCGCCGCCGTCGATGCCCTCGCCGCACTCGTCCGGGCCGGTTCCCGGGCGCACGCACCGCGCGGTGCCGTCCCCGGTCCGCCAGCCGTGCGCCGCCAGGAGGGCCTTGGCCCTGGCGACGGAGAAGGGGTACGGATCGCGCTCCATGGCCTTCGACAGGTACTGGCTCTTCGGGGTCACCGGCACCGGGCCGAGCGTGGGCGTGGCGCTGCCCTGCCAGATGACCTCGCTCATGGCCTTCTGGTCCACGAGGTGCTGCATGGCCTGCCGCAGATAGAGCTGGCGCAGCAGCGGACCGGCGTGCGTGGAGTTGAAGTTGTAGACGATGTACGTGGCCGCCCAGCCCTCCCAGGGGTCCACGCGGTAGCCCCGGTCCTCGAACTTCTCCTTCTGCGCCATGACCGACGGCGGGATGTAGCCGTAGTCGACGCCGCCGGACCTGAGCACGTTGTACTCGGAGTCGGCCGTCGTGAAGGGCTTGAAGACGACCTTGTCCAAGTGCGGGCGCTGGGACGCCGGTCCGGTGAACTTCTCGTTCGGTACGAGGGTGACCTGGCCGTTGTCGCGCCAGCCCGCCAGTTTCCAGGGGCCGTTGACGGTCTTCCACAGTGGATCGCTGCCGTAGGAGCCGAGGCTCTTGGCGTGCCGGGTGAGCCGCGCGAAGACCTGCTCGGCGCCCTTGTGGGTGCGGTCGGCGTCACCGGCCTCGCCGCCGTCCGAGGTCGCGCCCCAGGCGTGCTGGGGCAGCACGCGCATCAGCGTGAGCTGGTTGGCGGTGAACCAGTCGGGGTTGTACGCGCGGTTCAGGCGCAGCCGGACGGTGTGGGCGTCGAGGGTCTCGAACCGCTTGACGTTGTCGGGCATCGTGCCGACCGAGTAATTGCCCCAGGACTTCTTGTTGGCCTTGACGAGGTTGAACCAGAACTCCAGGTCGCGGGCCGTGACGGGCTTGCCGTCGGACCAGGTCACACCCTCGCGCAGCGGCACGGTGACGGTCTTGTTGCCGTCGGAGTACCTCGGCTTGAGGCCCAGCGTGCTCGGCCCGCGCGTCGTCAGCGCGCCCTTGGCCTTGTCCAGGACGGCGTCGTACACCGGCATGAACAGCAGGGAGTAGATGGCCGAGTTGTACGAGGCGCCGTAGCCGGGCGCCCCGATCGGGAAGATCCAGTTGGGGGTCGCGGCCGGGGGCAGGGCCATGGTGACGACGCCGCCCTCGACGGGCGTGCCGCCGGTCGGCCCCATGTCGACGCGGCCGCCCTCCCGGGTGCAGCCCGCGAGGGCGGCGAGCGCGAGGCCCACGGCCGCGACCGCCTTCAGTGAGCGCATGGTGGGGCCTCCAGGAGCTGCCGGGACGGGAACTGCCTCCGCCGGGACCGGGTCCGCACGGGTGAGCGGTGGGAGGCCCGCACGCTAGGCCCGTGGCGAAAAGCAAGTCAAGAGCTTCGTTCGGCAAAGAATGCGAAAAGCCGAGTGTGGCCCGGCATTTCTTTGACGGGACTGGTCAACTTCCTTTGCTGGCCTCTAGTGTTCGGCCGAGCAACAAATCAAGTCGTCGAACGTACGGGGGCGGTATGGCAAGCGGCGCACACGGCGCACCCGGATCGGCGCAGCACATCGTGCATCTGGTGTCGTCGGGCGCGGCCACCTCGCGGGCCGACCTCGTACGGGAGCTGGGGCTCGCGCCGTCCACGGTGTCGCTGCGGGTGCAGGAGCTGGTCGCGGCCGGAGTGCTCACCGAGTCCGGCGAAGGCGCGTCCCGGGGCGGGCGCCGCCCCCGGCTCCTGCGGGTGCGCGCCCAGGGAGGCGTCGCCCTCGCCGCCGACCTCGGCAGCCACCACGCCCGCCTCGCCGCCGTCGACCTCGGTGGCGGCGTCGACGACGCCGTGGACCTGCCGCACGACATCACCGCCGGCCCCGACCCCGTCGTCGACTGGCTGTGCGAGCGCGTGGCCGAACTCGCCGCCCGCCAGCGGGCCGCGGGCCGCGCCGTGCGCGCCCTCGGCGTCGCCTTCCCCGGCCCGGTGCGGCCCGGCGAGGGGCGGGTGCTCAGCCCCTCGCGCATGCCCGGCTGGCACCGCTACCCGCTGCGCGAGGCGCTCACCGAACGCCTCGGGATGCCCGTGACCGTCGAGAACGACGCCACCATGATGGCCGTCGGCGAACACCGGGCCGCCCGCCCCGAACTCGACCACCTCGTCGTCGTCAAGGCGGGCCGGGGCATCGGCAGCGGCGTGATCGCGGCGGGCCGCCCGCACGACGGCGCGAACGGCGCCGCGGGCGACATCAGCCACGTCCGCGTCGAGGCGGCGGGCGAGCGCCCCTGCAGCTGCGGCAACATCGGCTGCCTGGAGACCGTCGCGAGCGGCGCCGCCCTCATCCGCGAACTCGCCCACCAGGGCGTGGAGGTGGCCACCACCGGCGAGCTCCTGCGGCTCGTCGCCGACGGGGACCCGCGGGCCACCACGCTCGTGCGCACCGCGGGCCGGCACATCGGCACGGTCCTGTCCGTCGTCGTCAACTTCTTCAACCCCCAGGCCGTGGCCATCGGCGGCGTCCTCGCCACCGCCGAACCGCTGGTCGCCGCCGTGCGCGGGGTGCTCTACGAGCGCTGCCTGCCGCTCGCCACCGCCGACCTGGAGATCACGACGACCGTCACGGGGCCGGACGCGGGCCTCCTCGGCGCGGGCCTCACCGCGCTGCGCCACCACCCGCTGACCACACAGGAAGAGAGCACCCCGGCATGAACGCACTCCCCGTCACCGGCCGCCCCCTGCGCATCGGCGTCGGCGGCATCGGCATCGAGTCGTCCACGTTCTGCCCGCACCGCTCCACCACCGACGACTTCCGCCAGACCCGCGGCCAGGAACTCCTCGACCGCTACGCCTGGACACGCCCCGACAGCGACCTCACCTGCCTCGGCGGCCCCATCGAGTGGGTGCCGCTGCTGCACGCCACGGCCCTGCCCGGCGGCCCCGTGGAAGCGGAGTCGTACCTGACCCTCAAGGACGAACTCATCACCCGCGTCCGCGCGGCGGGCCCCCTCGACGGGCTCGTGTACGACATCCACGGCGCCATGAGCGTCGTCGGCCTCACCGACGCCGAAGCCGACCTCACCGAGGCCGTGCGGGCCGCCCTCGACTCCGCGGGCACCCCCGACGGCACCGGCCGCCCCATGCTCTCCGCGGCCATGGACCTGCACGGCAACGTCTCCCACCGCTTCGCCGCGCCCGTCGACCTGCTCACCGCGCACCGCCTCGCGCCGCACGAGGACGCCTGGGAGACCCGCGAGCGCGCCGCCCGCAACCTGGTGCGCTGTCTGCGCGAGGGCAAGCGGCCCCACCGCGCCTGGGTCCAGGTGCCCGTCCTGCTGCCCGGCGAGAAGACCAGCACCCGCCTGGAGCCCGCCAAGTCTCTGTACGCCTCCCTCGCCGACATCGAACGCCTTCCCGGCATCCTCGACGCCGCCCTGTGGGTCGGCTACGCCTGGGCCGACGAGCCGCGCTGCCAGGCCGCGGTCGTCGTCACCGGCGACGACGCCGAACGCGCGGCCGCCGAGGCCGGAAAGCTGGCGCGGCGCTACTGGGACGCCCGGCGCGACTTCGTCTTCGTCGGCCCGACCGGCAGCGCCGAGGAGTGCGTCGCCAAGGCCGTGGCCTCGACGAAGCGCCCGTTCCTCATCAGCGACTCCGGCGACAACCCCACCGCGGGCGGCGCGGGCGACCTCGCCTACATGCTCGGCAAGCTCCTGGACAACGACGCCATCCGCTCCGGCGAGGTCACCGCCGTGCACCCGGGCATCACCGACCCGGTCGCGGTCGCCCGCTGTTTCGAGGCGGGCGTGGGCGCGGTGGTGTCGCTCTCCGTCGGCGGCAAGGTCGACGCGGGCCACGGCGGACCGTACAAACTCACCGGCACCGTCGAGGCGTTGCAGCGCGCCACCGACCAGAAGGACCGGGCCGAGGGCGGCGCCTACGACCGGGGCGTCGACATGGCGGCGGTGCGCGTCGGCGGCCTCACCCTGATCCTCGTCGAGCGCCGCAAGCCCTTCCACACCCTCGCCGACTTCACCGGACCCGCCGACGGCGGCCTCGGCATCGACCCCAGGACCTACGACCTGGTCGTCGTGAAGATCGGCTACCTGGAGCCGGAGCTGTACGCGATGGCCGCCGACTGGCTGCTCGCGCTGACCCCCGGCGGCGTCGACCAGGACCTGCGCCGCCTCGGCCACCACCGCGTCGACAGGCCCCTGTACCCCTTCGACGAGGACGCCTACGAAGAGGGCCCTGGCCCCGACCTGACGGCGTCCCACCTGCCGCCGCTCACCGCGTGAGAGAGGAACCCGCCGCCGTGAAGCCCGCCGCCATGAAGCCCGCCGCCGTGAAGCCCGCCGCCGTGAAGCCCGCCGTCCTGAAGCGTGCCGCCACCAAGCGTGCCGCCACCCTGTCCGCCCTGGTCTGTCTGCTCGCCGTCACCGCCGCGGCACCCGCCGCGCCCCCCGACACCGCCAGGCGCCACCCGAGCACCAAGGGCACCCTCCTGGACTCCGTACCGAAGAGCGGCGTCCTGCGCGTGTGCACCACCGGCGACTACCGCCCCTTCACCCACCGCGAGAGCGACGGCACCTACCGCGGCATCGACATCGAGATGGCCCACGACCTCGCCAAGTCCCTCGACGCCAGCGCGAAGTTCGTCCCCACCACCTGGAAGGAGATCGTCGACGACGTCGCCGAGCGCCGCTGCGACATCGCCGTCGGCGGCCTCTCCGTCACCCTGCCGCGCGCCCGCGCGGCGTACTTCAGCGAACCGACCCGCGAGGACGGCAAGACCCCCATCGCGCGCTGCGCCGACAAGGACGCCTACCAGACGCTGGCGGACATCGACCGGCCCGGCACCCGCGTCATCGTCAACCCGGGCGGCACCAACGAGCAGTTCGCCCGCGCCCACATCAAGCGGGCCGCCCTCACCGTCCACCCGGACAACACCACCATCTTCCAGGAGATCGTCGACGGCCGCGCGGACGTCATGATGACGGACGCCAGCGAGACCCGCTACCAGGCGAAGCTCCACCCCGAACTGTGCTCGATCCACCCCGACAAGCCCTTCACGTTCGCCGAGAAGGCCTACGCGCTGCCGCGCGGCGACGAGCCGTTCAAGGAGTACGTCGACCAGTTCGTGCACCTCGCGACGCACGACGGGACGTACGCGGCGTACGAGGCCCAGTGGCTGGGAAGGCCGTAGCCGCGCACCCCGGGGTAATCCCTGGGCCCGTCCCCGAGGCGGCGGGGGCGGCCCGGGACCTACGGTGGTCACCCGCCGGGAGCTGAGGGGCGCCGCAGACGGCTGCGGTGAGCTCCGGGCGGGCCGGAGGTTCGCGACATGCACCCATCCCGCAGGAGCTGCGTCCACAGCGGGCCGAGCGGGCGGCTCGCCTCGACCACCACCGAGGACATCGACGCGCTCGTCGCGCGCCTGAAGGACCAGCCGCGCGTCGTGCTGCACTTCCACGGCGGACTCGTCGACGACCAGCTGGGCTTCGCGACGGCCGAGCGGCTCGCCCCGGTGTACCGGGCCGCGGGCGCCGAACCGGTGTTCTTCGTGTGGAGCAGCGGCCTCCTCGAGACCCTGCGGGGCAACCTCCCCCAGATCCTCAGCGAAGGCGTCTTCCAGACCCTCCTCAACCGGGTCCTGCGCTTCGCCTCCGGCACCGTCTTCCAGCAGCCGGGACAGCGCGCCCTCGGCTCCTTCGCCGCCCCGTCCACGCGCGCCGTCGCCGCCGAACTCGCCCTGCTGCGCACCGGCAGGGAGCCCTACGCGCGCCTGACCGCGCCCGCGGAGGTCCCCGAGCTCAGCGAGGCCGAGCGGGTGCGCATCACCGCCGACCTGTCGGCGGACACCGAACTCGCCGAGCGCAACCGGGAGATCGCGGGGACGGTCCTGCGCTCGGCACCCCCGACGACCGCCGCGCGCGACATCAACGGGGGGCGCGCGGCGGTCGCCACCCTCATGTCCCCCGCCACCGTCGCCGAGCTCGCTGCGGACACCACCGAAGCCGAGAACCGCCGCGCCGTCGTCACCTCCGCGCTCCTGGTGCGCAAGACGGTGCGTGTGGTCTCCGCCGTCGTCGGCCGCTTCCGGCACCGCACCGACCACGGCCTGTACCCGACGGTCGTCGAGGAGATCCTGCGCGAGTTCTACCTCGCCAACGTCGGCGCGGCCCTCTGGGACGCCATGAAGCGGCAGACCGAACAGACCTTCGAAGCCGTCGCCGAACCCCGTGCCGGACGCTGCTTCCTCGACCGCTTCGGCCAGCTCCTCGGCTCCGGCGACCGGCCCCGCGTGACGCTGGTCGGACACAGCGCGGGCGCCGTGTTCATCGGCAACCTCCTCGCCGACCTGGCCCGCAGGCGGGCCGCCGCCGAGGACCCGCTGCCCGCCGACTTCCGCGTCCGCGACGTCGTCCTGCTCGCGCCCGCCTGCACGGTCGGCCAGCTGGCCGCGGTCGTGCGCCGCCAGGCCGAACTCTTCGACCGGCTGCGCATGTTCACCCTGACCGACCGCGCCGAACGCGCCGACCACCTGGTGCCGTTCCTGTACCCGCGCTCCCTGCTGTACTTCGTCTCCGGCGTCCTGGAGCGCGGCCCCGAAGGCGACACGGCCGTCGCCCCGCTCGCGGGCCTGCAGCGCTGGTTCCTGGCCGAGGGCGACACCGGCGGCCAGGACGGCCGGGAGCTGCGGGCGTACCTGCGCGCGGACGCCACCCGCACCGTGTGGTCACCCGTGGACGGCGGGCCCGGACTGACCTCCGGCGCCCGCACCCACACCGGGTTCGACGACGACCCGGAGATCATGGCGAGCCTCGCCCGGATGCTCGCCGACTGACCCAACGACCGCGGCCGGGGGAGGGCCCCGCCGCTCAGGGAGCCGCGCCAGCGCGCTCCATCAGGGGGAAAGCTCGATGAACGACCTGCACTACGCCGTGGTCGTCGGGATCAACCGGTACCCGGCGATCAGCGACCTGCGCGGGGCGCGCGGCGACGCGGGCCGGTTCCGCGACTGGCTCGTGGACCCGGCGGGCGGCCAGGTGCCCGAGGACAACGTCGCCCTCGTCACCGCCACCGAGCGCGACGAGCGCGAGGCCGACGTGATGACCGCCGTACCGACCCGCGAGAGCGTCAACCGCGCCCTGTACGAGGCCCACCGCGCGGTCCGGCGGGCCGTCGCCGACGGCGGCTCCTGGTCCGAGACCCGCCTCTATCTGTTCCTCGCGGGTCACGGCATCGCCCCGTTCGGCGGCGACGCCGCGCTGCTCATGGCCAACGCCGCGATCGACCTGCTCGGCAACCACATCGCGGTGCGCCCGTACCTGTCGTGGTACGAGTCGGCGTCGCCGTTCCACGAGGTCGCCTTCTTCGCCGACTGCTGCCGCACCCGCTTCGGCGGGGTCGCCGCCTTCGGCCCGCCGTTCACGGACACCACCGAGGCGCCCGACAAGGTCGAGTGCCTCGTCGGCTACGCCAGTTCGCTCGGCGACCCGGCCTACGAACAGCAGGCGCCCGACCCCAACCAGACCCGCGGGCACTTCACCACCGCGCTCATCGAGGGGCTGCGCGGCGCGGGCGGCGGCACCGTCACCGCCGCGGGCCAGGTGACCTCCGACAGCCTCACCGAGTACGTGCGCCGCCACGTGCGCGACCGCACGGCCGACGCGCTCGTCCCGCAGGAGGCCCGGTTCCTGCGCGAGACCAGCACGCCCATCGTCTTCGCCGACGGCCTTGAGGGCGTCGGCTCCTACCCGGTGACCCTGCGCTTCCCCGCCGGGTTCCGCGGCTGGGTGGAGCTGCGGGGCCGCGACGTCACCGAGCCCCGCAGGCTGTACGTCGACGGCGCCGCCGACGCCGACGGCGCCGGGCACGTCGAGCCGCTCGTGCCGGGCCTGTACAAGGTCGTCCCGGAGAGCCTGACCGCGCCGGACTTCAGGGACGGCGGATTCTTCGAGGTCGTCACCGGAGGTGGCCACGGTGTCCAGTTCTGAGCAGGCGCGCCCCGAGGTGCCGTTCGTCGTCATTCCCGACACCCCCTCGGTGCGCGTCACCATCACCGACGAGACGCTGCGCGAAGTGGCGTACGGGATGGGCACCATCGAGACCACCGTGGCCCCTGGCCTCTACCGCATCGAGCAGCGCTTCGCGGGCGCCGTCGCCGTCCAGTTCGTCGAGGTCGGCCACCAGGCGTTCACCGCGCGGCTGCCGCTGCCGCGCGTCCCGGCCCCGGCGCCGGTGCGGCGCACGGCCACCACCCACGACGAGCACCGCGCCGCCGCCCAGCGCTGGAGCGGGGAGCCGACGCGCGGCGACGGCACGCCCAGCCTGATGGTGCTCCTGCGCAATCTGCGCCGCGGCTGGCGGCTCGACCCGTACGCCCTGCAGATCACCGGGGCGGGCGGCGAGGCCGTGGACGGCGGCGAGCGCGGCTGGCGCGTCGACGAGCAGCAGGGCTGGTCGGCCTGGAGCGGCGACCTGCCGCCCGGGGGCTACCGGCTGCGCCTGCGCAGGCCCTCGGGCGAGGGCCTGCCGCTGGCCCAGGCGCTGTGGGTGTCCCGGGGCTGGACCACCCTCGTCTTCGTCAGCAACGGGCCGCGCGGCGCCCAGCCGCAGCACGCGTCCGTGGAGATGGCGCCGCACGGCACCGGCTGGAGCCCGGCCGACGAGGAGCTGAACCTCGCCCGCGAGGCCGCCCTGTCCGGGCTGCGCCAGGGCCTCGACCTCATCTCCGACCAGCAGCTCCTTCCCATGCTCGACTCGCGGCGCGCCGACCCGCTCCTCGGCATCGTCGGCGCGCACGCGATGCTCCTGGACCACCGGCCCGACCTGGGGCGCGTCGACGAGGTCGTACGGCGCCTCGCACCGCACGTGCCGGACCACCCGGATCTCGCCGCGCTGCGCACCCTGCTCGACGGGCCCCCGGCCCGCGTCGCCTCGCCGCCCGTCCTCGCCGCGTCCTGCCGGCTGCTGATCGCGGCGGACGCCGATGACCCCGGCGTGATCGAGGACGGCTCCGTGGCGGAGGACGTCGCCGAGTGCCTGGTCGGGCGCGGCGTGTGGACGACGTGGCTGGAGCGGGACCGGCTGCCCGCGAGGCTCAGCGCCCGCGGCGGCCCCGCGGCGCCCCGCGCGGACGAGCGGGACGGGCGTCCGCTGGCCGCCGACGCGGTCAGCCGAGTGCGGGCCTACGTCCAGGAGATCGCACGCCTGGAGGACCGGGCCGTCGAGGACGTGCTGCGCGAGGTGCCCCCGGACGAGCTGTGCCGCCGCACGGGCCTTCCGCACAAGCCGGTGGAGCGGGCCATCGAGGGGCTGCGCGGGCGGCGCGCGGACTGAGAGCGGGCGCCGCCGCGCGGGCGGCGAAAGCCCCGTCCAGGGCGTCGCGCGCCGAGGTGGCGGCCTGTCGGGCCGGCGCGTCGCTCATGCAGGGGGTTCCCCCTTCTCCCCGCATCCTGGACGGGACCCCACCATCGTGACGCGCGACCGTCACCGCCGCGTCACACGGTCACGTGCCGCAGCATCGCCGCGAACTGCCCGGACGGCTCGACGCCGAGCTCCCGGCGCAGCAGCGCGCGGAACGCCGCGAACTGCCGCACGGCCTCGGTGACGTTGTGCTCCGCCAGATGCACCGAGACCACCGCGCGGTGGGCGCTCTCGCGCAGCGGGTCGATGCGGGTGCTCTCCAAGGCCGCCTCCAGCGCGGCCCCGTAGGCCCGGCGCGCAAGCAGCTGGGCCGACAACGCCTCCAGGGCGTGCAGCCGCAGCTGGTGCAGCCGCTCCCGCTCGAAGGACACCCAGTCCTGCTGCCAGCCCGGCAGCAACTCGCCCCCGCAGAGCAGTACGTAGACGGTGGGCTCGAGGCGCCCCCGCGCCCCCGAGAGCACCGACCGGGCGGCGTCCGTGAAGTCGTCGACGTCCAGGCGCACCCGGCAGCTGAGCGCCAGCGCACCGCCGCGCGCCTCCGCCAGGGCCGAACCCGCCCCGTTCAGGCGCCACATGGCGGTCCGCAGGCTCGCGCGGGCCCGCGCCTCGGTGGCGTCGGGCCACAGCGTGCCCGCGAGCGCCGAGCGCGTCGCCGTGCCGTACAGCGCGAGTCTGGCGAGGACCTGCTGGCCGGACGCGGGCACGTCCACCTCGTCGCCGCCCTGGCCGCGGCGGCCCTCGCAGTCCATGCCCACCCCGCGGTTCGCCGGGCCCTCGCGGGTGAGGCGGAAACCGCCGAGCAGGCGCAGTCGCAGCGCGGTCCGTTCGTCACCGGCCGCCGCGCACGTGATCGAAGCCATCGAGCCACCTCCAGGGGCTCTCGTCGACGCCCTGCCGTCGCGCACGACCGTACGGGGCGCCGCCCGTCGCGCGCCTCCGGGAGCGTGCCGGGGTTTACCCCGGTGCGTCCGCGCGCGGCGCCGCGCGCCCGCGGCCTCACCCCGCCGAAGGCGACGATTGCGGGGGCGGCGGCTGCGCGGGCGACCGCGGCCCGAGCCGCTGGACGAGGCCGATGCGCGAGGAGATGCCGAGCTTCGCGTACGTGTGCCCCAGGTGGTACTCGATGGTCTTCACGCTCAGCGCGAGCGCGGTGGCGATCTGACGGTTGGTGTGCCCCTGCGCGGCGAGCCGCGCCACCGCGAGCTCCTGCGGCGTGAGCGTCCCGTCCAGGGCCTGCGCGCCGCTGTCGCGCGGCTGTTCCTCGGCCGGGAGGTGCGGGGCCGCGCGCCCGCAGGCGCTGAGCTCGCGCACGCACCGGGCCTGGTAGGGCCGCGCGCCGAGCCGCGTCATGGTGGCGTGCGCGGCCTGCAGCTGGGCGATCGCCAGGGAGCGGCGGCCGATGCGGCGCAGGAACGCGCCGTGGTCCAGGGCCACCCGCGCCTGTCCGAGCGGCAGCGGGACCTGTGCCGCGTGGTCCTGCGCCCGCGCGTACGCCGCCTGGGCGCGGTGGGTGTCGCGGCGCGCGGCGGCGAGATTGCCGCGGGTGCGCGCGGCGGCGGCGAGCGCCGAGTGCCGGCCGCGGGCCCGGGCCCGCTCCTCGAAGGGGTCGAGGACGGCTTCGGCCTCGTCGAGCTCGCCGAGCTGTACCAGGGCGTCGACGAACAGCGGCTGCCAGTCCACGACGCCCGGTTCGTTGACCCCGTCCTGCTCGGCGAAGGCCAGGAGCGGCCGCAGCGCCTCCACGACGGCCTCCGGCTCGCCGCGGGCGTCCGCGCAGTGCCCCCGCGCGCACACCGCGTACGCGTGCGCCACCGGCGTCTCGGCGCCGCCGGGCACCTCGGCGGCCGTGCGCAGGTGCTCCGCCGCCCGGTCGAAGGCGCCGCGCGCGGCGAGGATCTGGGCGGCGACGCCGTGGGTGACCGGCTTGAGCCACCACTGGTCGGCGTCGTCGGCGATCGAGGCGGCCGACTCGGCGTGGATGAGGGCCTCGTCCCACTCCCCGAGCCGGTGCAGGGTCTGCGCGAGCGCCGACGTCGAGAGCAGCCGCAGCGGCACCGTCGTGGTGCGGCAGTTGGCGACGGCGCCGAGCAGGTCGCGCCGGGCGCCGTGCAGGTCGTCCGACCACAGCCGCAGCTCTCCGCGCGCCAGCAGCAGATCGGTGCTGCGCAGCGGCACGATCATGGGGTCGGGCAGGTCCGCGGCGAGCGCGATGCCGTCCTTGGCGCGGCCGCTGAGGCCGAGCGCGATGAGGTGGTTGAACCGCAGCATCCGGCTCGGGCCCTGCGCGGTGGACAGGCGCTGGGCCCGCTCGGCCCACTGCGCGGCCACGGCGGCCCGCCCGCACATCACGGCCGCGTAGCTCAACTGCTCGGCGGCGCGCGCCGCGAGGGCCGGGTCGCGCTCCTGGTCGCACTGGTGCCAGGCGTCGACCAGCAGGGTCCACGCCTCCTGCGTACGGCCCTGCACCCGGGCCACATAGCCGCGCGCGTAGCCGCGCAGCGCCGGGTCGGCGCCCTCGGGCAGACCGCCGGTGAGCTCGGCGGCCTCCCGCACCCGGCCGTCGAGCAGCAGCGCCTCGACGGCCTCCACGGCGAGCCGGTCCCGCTCCAGCGGGCTCGTCGTCACCCGCGAGGCGTGCCGCAGGTGCGTGCCCGCGACGGCCCACTGGCCGGTGGCCGCCTCGCGGCGCGCGCACGCGGCGAGGGCCTCGGCGAGCCGCTCGTCAGGGCCGGTCGCGGCGAGCACGCGGTGGCGCAGCTTCGTGTAGTCGTCCTCGACCAGGGCGGCGGCCCGGGTGTGCAGGGCGGCGCGCTGGGCGGGGCCGATGTCCTGGTAGACCGCGGCGTGCACCAGGGGGTGCGGGAAGGAGATCTCCGGCGCCGACGCGCCCGCGGGCGACTCGCGCAGCAGCCCGGCCTTCACGGCCCGCTCCAGGGCGGGCAGCGGCTGCGCGACCCGCGCCAGGCGCGCGGCGGCGTGCAGCCGGCAGGAGAAGCCGAGCACGCTGACGGCCTGGACCAGGCGCTGCGCCTGGGCGCCGCAGCCCGCGAGGTTGGCGAGCACCAGCATGGCGTACGAGCGGGGCGCGGGCAGCGGCGTCGTGACGTCGAGGAGCATGGCCGGGGGCACCTGGTCGAGGAGCGCGCGGGCGTGCAGCGGGTTGCCGTGGGTGTGGCTGTGCAGGCGCAGGGACGCCGAGTGCGGCAGGCGCGCGCCGCCGAGGCGGTCGCTGAGCGCGGCCAGCTCCTCGGGGCTGAGTCCGTCGAGGGCGAGGCGGCGCGTGCGGGCGTCGGTGAGGAGTCGGCGCAGGCCCTCGGGCAGCTGGGGGACGTGCGGGTCGCGCAGGGCGACGAGCGCGAGGACGCGGTCGTGGCGCAGTCGGCGCAGCGCGAAGGTCAGGGCGTTCAGGGACTCGGGGTCGGCCCAGTGCGCGTCGTCCACGACGAGCACCACAGGCCCCTTGCCCTGTGCCTCGCTGAGCAGGTCGAGGAGGCCGAACCCGGCCGTGAGCGACGGCAGGTTCGCGTGCAGCGACTGCGGGGCGCGGACGAGCCCGGCGAGGGTCTCAGGGACCGGCGCCGGACTCTGCCCGACGAGCTGGGCGAGCACCCCCCAGGGCAGCGCGCTCTCGTTCTCCTCGCCGCTGGCCTGGAGCACCAGGGCGGTGCCGTCCGCCGTGTCCAGGAAGCGGCGCACGAGCGCCGTCTTGCCGATGCCGCCGGGCCCTTCGAGGAGTACGAGGCGGGGCGTGCCCGCGCGGGCGTCGGCGAAGTCGGCCCGCAGCGCGTCGAGTTCCGCCGCGCGGCCGCAGAAGGCCTCGTCGGGCGCGGTGGGGTGGCGGAGGTCGTGGCTCACGTCCTCGGGTGTCATCACCGCCCCCGCGCGCGTCGGTACCGGCCTCGGGTGGCCGGTGAGCAGACGGCGACCCGTGCCGGACGCATGGCCCTGGACACCAGGGTGGTGGGGGTGTGCCGTCGGCACAAGCCAATTGCCGGTATCCGCAAGGGGTTTCGCAAGTCCTTCCCGTGGGCGGAGCCGACGCGACGGCTGTCCGGCAGGTCTCCCCAGCTGTCTCCAGCTGTCTAGGAAGTCTCCTCCGGCGCCGTCCCGCTCCAGCCGGGGATCTCCGGGGACGGCGGTTCGAGCAGCGCGAGCAGCTCCAGCCAGCCGTGGAAGGGCCGGGGACTCTCGGAGTCCTCGCAGGCGACGCTCCCGGCCACCCCCTCGTGCGACCGGTACACCTCGATGACGTAGCGCACAACGCCTCCCGGGGCCGGTGCGGGGCGTGAGCCGTGACGCGGGGCAACGGCGACCAGGATAGGAGCCGCCGTGAGCCCGCCGCGTCGGTGCGGCACCTAGGGAAGTCCCTAGGGCGAAGGGGGAGATGCGGCTGGGGTGGACGTGGCGGACGCGGCGGGTGAGGGTGGCGCACACCGAGGGGCGCCCGGCCCCTGTGCCCCCTCAGGGGCGCCCGCCCCTCCGTGACTGTCCGTAAAAGTGGTGTTGCTCAGCGCCCCTGAGGTGCGCGAGTGTGCAGTGTCATGGACCGTGACAGGAACTCCGACCGTGACAGGAACTCCGCCCCCCGGCCTCCCTCTCCCTCTCCTTCTGTCTCTCCCTCCACTCCCTCCGCTCTCTCCTCCCCCTCTCCTCTCGCCTCCCCTTCCTCTCCCGCCTCCTCATGCGCCCCGGTGTCACTGACGCGACGTCAACTGTTGGTGGCCGCAGGTGCGGCGGGCGTCGTGGCCGCCGGTGTCCCCGCCCCCGCCGTCGCCGCGGCCAGAGCCGACGCCCGTGTGTCCCTGTCCCTGACCCGCGCCACGAACGGCTCGGCGACGCTCTCGCCCACGGGCGAGGGCCTGATCGCCGAGGTGCAGGGCGTCCTGTGGGCCGCTCCCCGCGACGGCGGCAAGGCCGTGCCCCTCACCCCGGGGGACCTCGAACCCAACCGCCCGGTCTACGCGCCCGACGGCGCACTCGTCGCGTTCTGCGCCTACCGCGACGGCGGCTTCCACCTCTGGACGATGCGCCCCGACGGCACCGGCCTGCGCCGCCGCACCGACGGGCCCTGGGACGACCGGGGCCCCGCCTGGTCGCCCGACGGCACCCGGCTCGCCTTCGCCTCCGAGCGCGGCGGCGACCCGGTCAAGGGCAGCCCGTACCGCATCCACGTCCTGGACCTGCGCACCGGCGCCCTGGACCGTGTGACCGGTCTGCCCGGGCAGGAAGGGCCGCTCCAGGACGGGCCGTGGGAGGACTTCGACCCCGCCTGGTCACCGGACGGGACCCGCATCCTGTTCGTACGGGCCAAGGGCGTCGTCACCGCCACCGGCACCACCCTGGAGGCGCGCACCGTCGCCTCCGTGGCGGCCCGGGGCGCGGGCCCCGTCGTGGTCGAGCACACCGAGACCGCGAGCGCGCAGGTCATGACACCGGCCCCGGCCCCGGACGGGCGCCGCCTCGCCTATCTGCGCACCACGGCCGCCCCGAACGGCTCCTGCGTCCTGGTCGTCGACGGGCTCGCCGTCGACGTGCCCGGGGACGTCGCGCCCGTGCCGCCCCGCTGGACGAAGGACGGCGAGCTGCTCCTCACCGTCGACGGCCGCTTCACCCTCGTCCGCCCCGACGCGCCCGGCACGCCGCGCCCGCTGCCCTTCGAGGGCGTCCTGCCCGTGGACCGGCCCCGCTACCGGGTCAAGGAGTACGACCTCGGTGAGGACCGGGTCAGGCCGGTGCTCGGCATCCACCTGCCCGCCCTGTCGCCCGACGGCCGCCACATCGCCTTCGCCGCCCTCAACTCCCTGTGGCTCGCGGACACTTCGGGCGGCAAGGCGCCCCGGAGGCTGCGCCGCGCGGACCCCACGCGCTACCTCCTCGGCCCGTCATGGGCCCGCGACGGCCGCTCCCTGGTGTACGCCGACGACCGCGACGGGCTGCTCGGCGTCCACCGCCGCGACCTCGCCACCGGCGCCGAGACCACGCTGGCCACGGGTGGGCGCGTGCACCCCGCCCTGTCGCCCGACGGCACCCGCCTCGCCTGCCTCGACCTGACCGGACGCCTCGTCGTCCGCGACCTGGAGCGGGGCACCGAGCGCGTCCTCGCCGACCCGCTCGGCGGCGGCGGCCTTCCCGGCCGCCCCAGCTGGTCGCCCGACGGCCGCCAGCTCGCCCTCTGCGACCGCAACCGCCTCAACCTGCGCTTCCGCGAGGGCTACAACCTCATCCGCGTCATCGACACCACCAGCGGCGCCTCCCGCCTGCACCCCGCCGCACCGCACGCGTCCCTCTCCGACCGCTATGACTCCGGGCCCGTCTGGTCGCCGGACGGCCGCCATCTCGCGGTGATCGTGGAGTCGGCCCTGTGCGTGCTGCCCGTGGCCCCGGACGGCTCCCCGCGCGGCGAGCTCCGCCGCCTCACCACCGAACCCGCCGACCACCCCAGCTGGTCGGGCGACTCCCAGACGCTGCTGTACCTGTCGGGCGCCCGCCTGCGCCTCATCGGCGTCGACGGCGGCCGCGCCCGCACCGTCCGCGTCCCCCTCGACCAGCGCAGGCCGACGCCCGCCGACACGGTGGTGCACGCCGGCCGGGTGTGGGACGGCACCGGGGACGCGGTACGGGACGACGTCGACATCGTCGTACGGGGCGGGCGCGTCACCGACGTCGTCCCGCACCGCGCGGGACGGGGAGCCCAGCGGCGGATCGACGCCTCCGAGCGCACCGTGCTGCCCGGCCTGTGGGACACGCACACCCACC
Organism: Streptomyces sp. NPDC043996; assembly: GCF_056435225.1. NCBI lineage: Bacteria > Bacillati > Actinomycetota > Actinomycetes > Kitasatosporales > Streptomycetaceae > Streptomyces > Streptomyces sp. NPDC043996. The sequence goes on from NZ_JBWKEY010000015.1 coordinate 115,902, forward strand.
CCTGGCAGTACACCTACGGCGGCCGCCAGACCGTCGGCCAGCTCACGTACGGCATCACCACCGCCGTGTCGCTCGGCGGCTTCGCCCACGAGCAGGCCCGCGTCCGCGAGGCGGTGGCCACCGGCCAGCTCGCCGGGCCGCGCCTGCTGACCACCGGCGAGCTCCTCGACGGGGCCCGCGTCGCGTACAGCATGGGCCGCGCCCACCGCACCCGCGAGGGCCTGCGCCGGTCCCTGGAGCGGGCCGCGCGGCTCGACTGGGACTTCGTCAAGACCTATGTGCGGGCGCCCGCCTGGGTGATGGAGGACGCGGCGCGCTTCGCCCACGAGCGGCTCGGGGTGCGCACGGGCAGCCACTTCCTGTCCCCGGGCATCCAGACCGGACAGGATCTGACGACCCATCTCCAGGCCACCCAGCGCGCCGAGTTCGGCCACGCCATCACCGCGTCGGGCCGCGCCTACGACGACGTCACCGCGATCTACAGCACCCGCGGCGCCGCGTTCGCGCTCATCGCCACGCCCTTCACGTCGGTGCCGCTCATCGGCGCCGACCCCGCGCTCGCCGACGACCCGAGGGTCACGGCCGTCATGCCGCCCTGGGACACCGAGGCCGTCCGCAAGCAGGCGGCCACGCCGCCGACCGCGGCCCAGCTCGCCACGCTGCGCACCGAGACCGACGTCTACCGGCGCGTGCTCGCCGCGGGCGGCCTCGTCGCGCTCGGCACGGACCAGCCGCTCGTGCCGGTCGGCCTGGCCCTGCACATGGGCCTGCGGGCGCTGCACCGCGGCGGGCTCTCCCCGGCCGAGGCGCTGCGCACCGCGACGGTCCTGCCGGCGCGCCTGTTCGGCCTCGACCAGCACCTCGGCACCGTCCAGCGGGGCCGGATCGCCGACCTGACGTTCGTGGACGGCGACCCGTTCACGGACTTCGCCACGCTGGTGCGGACGGTAGGGGTGCTGCGCGGCGGGAGGCCCTACGACACCGACGACCTGGTGTCCGCCTTCGCGTCGACGCCCCGGCAGGCGCCGCGCGACATGGACTGGCTGACGGTGGGACGCCTGATGCGCAAGGACGGCTGCTGCGACCCGGGAGCCTGAACGCCCGCCGGGCCCGGGGCACCGCCCCGGACCCGGCCCCACACCCTTCCCCACCACCGTCTTCCCTGTTACACACCTGTTTCAATTCCCCATGCAACGATCTGTCGGCGCGCGCTGTCTAGCTGGTGGAATCCGACCCATGTACGAATGAGGAGCGCGCGACCGTGGGGGACATACGCAGACGAGGAGCCGTCGCACTGGGGATCACCGCGCTGGTGGCCCCGCTCGCGGTGGCGATGGGGACCGGCACCGCGCAGGCGGCGTCGTGCTCGACCCAGACCGGGCCGTACCAGAAGCAGGTCGAGAAGTTCCTCGGCCGCCCGGTCGACGGCAAGCAGTCGGCCGCCGACTGCAAGGCCATCAAGGCCTTCCAGACGAAGCACCAGATCAGCCCGAACGCCGGGTTCGCGGGGAGCGTGACCTGGGGCGTCATGAACCTCATGAACAAGCAGAAGGCCGTCGGGAACAACCCGAACAAGGCGGGCAAGTGCCCGACCAACAAGGGCCGCATCGCCTGCGTCGACCTGACGCTCCAGCTCAGCTGGATCCAGGACGGCAAGCGGCTCAAGTACGGCCCGGTCCCGGTGCGCACCGGCCGCAACGGCCACGAGACCCGCACCGGCCTGAAGAAGGTGTACTGGCGGGACATCGACCACGTGTCGAGCCTGTACCACGTGCCCATGCCCTACAGCCAGTTCTTCGACGGCGGCCAGGCCTTCCACTCGGTCGGCATCAGCGTCTGGGCCCCGCCCGGCTCGCACGGCTGCGTCAACATGACGAAGAAGGACGCCGTGAAGTACTGGAACACGCTGCGCAAGGGCGACGACGTCTTCGTGTACGGCCGCAAGCCCGGCACCTGACAGGACTGAAAGCCACGAAGCGGGGGGGGGGGGGGGGGGGGGAGGGGGGGGGGGGGGGGGGGGGTGGGTTTGTTTTTTTTTTTTTTGGTTTTGTTTGGGAGAAACAAAAGAACGTTTTGCCAAGTAAGAACCCGA
>NZ_JBWKEY010000015.1:118001-267704 GCF_056435225.1 Streptomyces sp. NPDC043996
CGACCCCCCCTCCCCCCCCCCCCCCCCCCCCCCCCCCCCCCCCCCCCCCCCCACCCCCCCCCCCCCCCCCCCCCCCCCCCCCCCCCCCCCCCCGCTTCTGTGCGGTTCTGTGCTGTTCCGTGCTGTGCTGGCTTCGGCTAGACCGACCGCAGGTACTGGTCCGGAACGTACGACTCGGCGCCGAGCTCCCGGGCGGCCCCGCGGGCGAAGGACGGGTCGCGCAGGAGCTCGCGGCCCAGCAGGACGGCGTCGGCCTCACCGCCCGCGAGGATCTTCTCGGCCTGCGCGGCCTCCGTGATCAGGCCGACGGCGGCGACGGGGAGGTCCGTCTCCCGCTTGACGCGGGCGGCGAAGGGAACCTGGTAGCCGGGCGCGGTGGGGATGTGCACGCCGGAGGCGTTGCCGCCGGTGGAGACGTCGAGCAGGTCCACGCCGCGCTCCTTGAGGAGCGGCGCCAGACGGACGGTGTCGTCGGCGGTCCAGCCGGGAGCGCCGTCCTCCAGCCAGTCGGTGGCGGAGACGCGGAAGAACAGCGGCTTGTCGTCGGGCCACACCGCGCGCACGGCGTCGACGACCTCCAGGGCGAGGCGGGCGCGGCCCGCGAAGTCGCCGCCGTAGCCGTCGGCGCGCCGGTTGCTGTGCGGGGAGAGGAACTGGCCGATCAGATAGCCGTGGGCGCCATGGACCTCGGCGACCTCGAAGCCCGCCGCCAGGGCGCGCCGGGCCGCGTCCGCGAACTCGCCGACGACGCGCTGGATGTCCGCGACCGTCAGCTCCGTGGGCACGCCGTAGCCTTCGGCGAAGGCCACCGGGCTCGGCCCGACCGTCTGCCAGCCGCCCGCGTCCGGGCCGAGCGGCCCGCCGCCCTGCCACGGCACGCCGGTGCTCGCCTTGCGGCCCGCGTGCGCGAGCTGGATGCCGGGCACCGTGCGGTGGCTCTTCAGGAAGTCCGTGACGCGGCGCAGCGCGGGGATCTGCGCGTCGTCCCAGATGCCGAGGTCACGGGGGCTGATGCGGCCCTCGGGGCTGACGGCGGTCGCCTCGGTGAGGATCAGACCGGTGCCGCCGGTGGCGCGGGCCGCGTAGTGGGCGAAGTGCCAGTCCGTGGCGACCCCCGCGGCAGGGCCCGTGGCCGCGGCGGAGTACTGACACATCGGGGCCATCCAGACGCGGTTGGGGATGGTCAGGTTCCGCAGGGTGTAGGGCTCGAACAGCGCGCTCACGGCGGACTCCAATCGGAACGACGGGGGGAGGGGGCGGGAAGGCCACACCGCCGGCACCCGCCCTTCGTACGGTAACCTTCGTAGTACGGTAAATGTCAAACTACGAAGATTCTCGTACTATGAAGACGTGGGGGAACCGTCCCGTACGCGTCCGCAGACTGGAGCCGCCATGACGACCGCCGCGCCGAGCACCCGCGCGCTCGCCCATCCGGCGCGCGAGGAGATCCGCCTAGAAGGCGTGCTGCACGCCCTGTCCGACCCGCTGCGCCTCCAGATCGTCCGCGAACTGGCCGGGGAGCAAGCCGAGTTGACGTGCTCTCAGTTCGCCCTGCCGATCACCAAGTCGACCACGACCCACCACTTCCGGGTGCTGCGCGAGGCGGGCGTGATCCAGCAGATCTACCGCGGCACGGCCAAACTCAACGCCCTCCGCCGCACCGACCTGGACGCTCTGTTCCCAGGCCTCCTGGACAGCATCCTGAATGCGACAACCCTCCAGACAGAGCGGGAAGTCCTAGCCGCAGGGGCGAGCTCCTAGCCCGTCCGGCGTTTGAGGACGAGGCCGAAGGCCGACAAGCGGGAGGCGCCGGGCGCGGGATTCGTAGCCCGTCCGGCGCTTGAGGACGAGGCGCGGAGCGCCGATCATCCGGTACCGCCGCGCGCAGCGTCCCGTAGGCCCGCCCAGTCCGGGATCTTCACCGGCCCCCGCCCCAGCGACCGCCCCAGCTCCACCTCGGCCCGCTCGATCGACAGCCACCCCTGCCACTCGACAGGCTCGGCGCCAGCCGCCCGCAGGGCCGCGAGCGGGTCGGGCGCCACCTCCCGCCGCGTGAGGGCGTTCACGTCGTCGAGCAGCGACTGCGCCGTCTCCTTGGCGCAGGGCCGGTTCGTGCCGATCACTCCCGTCGGCCCGCGCTTGATCCAGCCCGCCACGTACTCGCCCGGCGACACCGCCCCGTCGCGCAGCACCCGGCCCGCCGCGTGCGGCACCGTGCCCTTGGCCGCGTCGAACGGCAGGCCCTCGATCGGCGTCCCGCGGTAGCCGACCGAACGCAGGACGAGCTGCGCCTCGATGTCCTCGTACCGTCCTGACCCCGTCACGCCGCCGCGCCCGTCCGGCAGCGTCCGCTCGAAGCGCACGCCGCCGACCCGGCCCGCCGCGTCGGTCACCGCCACAGGGCGCAGGAAGAACCGCAGCCGGATCCGGCGCGCGAGGCCGCGCGGCGGCAGCGCGGCCCAGCCGCGCATGACCTCCACGTTGCGGCGGGTCGCGGCGGGCAGCCCGGACGGATCGGCGTAGGCGGGGTCGAGCGCCAGCTCCTCAGGGTCCACCAGGATTTCGGTGTCCGGCAGGGAGCCGAGCTCCCGCAGCTCCTTGGTGGTGAAGCGCGCCTGGGATGGCCCCCGCCGCCCCACCATGTGGACCTCGCGCACCCGGCTCGCGGCGAGGACGCCGAGCGCCTCGTGCGGGATGTCGGTCGGCAGCAGCTCCGCCGCGCCGCGGGCCAGCATCCGCGCCACGTCCACGGCGACGTTCCCGACCCCGATGACCACGGCCGCGTCCACCCCGCGCACGAAGCGGTCCGGCGGCCCGAAGCCGTCCGCCGCGCTGTCCGGGTGGGCGCTGTACCAGGACACGAACTCCGTCGCCGAGAAACTCCCGGGGAGGTCCTCGCCGGGCACCCCGAGCCTGCGGTCGGCGGCGGCGCCCACGCAGTACACGACCGCGTGGTAGCAGTCGAGCAGCCGCGCCGGGGCCACCGCGCCCGGCCCGACCTCCACGCCGCCGAGGAACCGCACCCGCTCGTGCTCAAGGACGGTCCGCAGGTTGTTCTGCAGGGACTTGATCTTCTCGTGGTCGGGCGCCACGCCGTAGCGCACCAGACCGTACGGGCACGGCAACCGGTCGAGCACGTCCACCCGGACGTCCGGCACGCGGATCTGCTGGACCAGGCTCTGGGCGGTGTAGACCCCGCTCGGACCCGATCCCACGACGGCGACCTGCACGGTGGCGCTCCTTCCGGGAGGCGGCCCGGGGACGTTGTGACGCCTGGCTGACCTTCAGCATCGCACCCGTGTGCGCCAAGGGGGAGACGTGCCGCCGGACGCGTTGGCGGGTGCCGCTGACAGGGTGCCGTGCCTGTGGCGGCGTGCGTGCCGCCCTGGCGGAGTGTGACTGTAGGGCTACCGTGCGACTGTGCAGGAAAGCTCATTTTTCGACGAAAGTGATCATTATCTACTCGCGGTGGAGCGCCAGGACTGGCCCGGCGCGCAGCCGCTCACGGAGACCCCTCCGGCGCTGCTCGCCCCGCTGACGTCATCGGCGTACGCCGGGGCGGACGAGGCGGCGTACGAGGATCCGGGCACGCGGGCGTATGGGAACCCGTACAGGGAGACGTACGACAGCACGTGCGACGAGGCGTACGCGCAGACGTACGACGAGGTGCCGCACGTGACGATGGGCGACTACCTCTTCCGCGACGAGCGCGACGAGCGCGACGGGTGTGACGGGCGCGACCGCGGGGACGGCCGGGACGCGGAGGGCACCGCCGCCGAGGGCACCGCCGCCGAGGGCGCCGCCGACGCGGAGGGGCACTCGCCCCTCTTCCATCTGCGCCTCGCCCTCGACGGCGCCCGGGTCGACGTCCTCGCCGCCGTCTCCGAGGAGCACGTCGCCATCGAGGACCTGCGCGCAGAGCCGCCGCTCCCGCTGCACGATCTTGTGGCCCTCGCGTGCCGGATCGAGGGGCCGCTCGCGGACGTCTGCCGGGGCGTCGTCCAGCAGTACGGGCCGCCGGCAGGGCCGTGGGGCCACGCCGACGAGGTGGCGGCCGCGCGCCGTGCCCGCCCCTCCGTGCAGCGCGGCAGCCTGGTCCGGCAGGCCGCCGTCGAGGCGTACCGCGTGGCCCAGGACGAGGGCAGGGACCCGGTGCTCGCCGTGATGGGCGCGACGGGGCACAGCCGCCGCAAGTCCCTTCGCCTGATCGCCGGGGCGCGGGACGCGGGGCATCTGGCGCCGCGCCACCGCCGTCGCTGAGCGCCGCCGCCGCGCCCCCGCGGCGCTCAGCCCATCCCGCGCATCCGGTTGATCTCGGCCGTCTGCTGCGCCACGACGTCGTTGGCCATCTCCTCGACCAGCAGGTTGTTGCCGTCCGAGAGCACCTCCGTGGCCATCGTGAGGGCGCCCGAGTGGTGCGTGATCATCAGCTTCAGGAACAGCTCGTCGAACGCCGCGCCCTTGGCCGCGCGCAGCTGCCTCAGCTGCGCGGGCGTGGCCATGCCCGGCATGCCCGCGTGGTCGTGGTGAGCGCCGTGGCTGCCCCGCGCGGGCTTCTTGCCGTGGCTCTTCAGCCACCTCTCCATGGCGCCGATCTCCGGCTTCTGGGCGGCGGTGATGCGTTCGGCGAGCCGCCTCACCTTCGTCGACTTCGCCCGCCGCGGGACGAGCCGGGTCATGTCCAGGGCCTGGGCGTGGTGCGGGATCATCCGTTCGACGTAGGTGAAGTCCGCCGAGTTCGGCCGGTCGTCGTCGGTTCTCTGCTTCGCGGCCTCCTCGGCGGACAGCGTCGCCGCCTTCTCCCCGGGCTTGCCGGGTGCGATCACCGAAGGCCCGGTCGAGGAGGGCGACTTGGCGCGGCCCTTGGATCCGGAGCCGGAGCCGGAGTCTGAATCCGCGTCACAGGCGCCCAGGGTGAGGACGGCGGCCGTCACGAGCGCGGTCACGGCGAGGGCGCGGGCAACGGGCGTACGGGCGGGGGGCGTACGGCGGGGGAGCACGGCAACCTCCGGGAACACAGGGGGTGTTGGGGTTCGTCCTAGCACGCCGATGAGCATCAGTGATCGCAAATGTTCAGTACAAGGGTGTTGACGTCTGTTGATTTGTACATGAGGGGCACGATACTGCGGGTGTCCGTGAACCGTTCGCCCTCGAACGGCCACAAGGGAGGACGCAGTGACCCTGCTGAACCAACCCCGTACACGGCGCAGACGCCTAGGAGTCGCCACGGCTGCCGCCGGACTCCTGGCCGCGCTGCTCACCGCCGCCCCCGCGGCGGCGACCCCCGACCCGGGGGACACCCCCAAGGCCCCGAAGAAGGTGTCGAAGTCCGACGCCGACGACACCAAGCGGGCCATCGAGAGCGGCGAGATACCCGCCCCCGACGAGATAGTCCACTCCGACAACATCGAGCACGTCGCCAACATCCCCAAGGACGCGCTGCCCGGCACCAACTCCGACCTCGCCTTCCAGGGGAAGTACGCCTTCGCCGGGAACTACGACGGCTTCCGCGTCTTCGACATCAGCAACCCGAAGAAGCCGAAGACCATCGCACAGGTCCTGTGCCCGGGGGCGCAGAACGACGTCTCGGTCTCCGGGAACCTGCTGTTCCTGTCGACCGACTCCTCGCGCAGCGACAGCTCCTGCGCGAGCACCACACAGCCCGCCACGGAGAAGTCCTCCTGGGAAGGCATGAAGGTCTTCGACATCAGCGACAAGCGGAACCCGCGCTACGTCGCCGCCGTCGAGACCGCGTGCGGCTCGCACACCCACACGCTGGTCCCCGAGCGCCGCGACGTCTACATCTACGTCTCCTCCTACGCGCCCAACGCGGCGTTCCCCGACTGCCAGCCGCCGCACGACGGCATCTCCGTGATCAAGGTGCCGCGCAAGGCCCCCGAGAAGGCCGCGCTCGTCGGCTTCCCGGTCCTGTTCCCGGGTGAGGGCCCCGACGGCGGCGGCAACCCCGGCGGCCCCACCAACCCGGGCGTCTCCAAGACCACCGGCTGCCACGACATCACCGTGCTGCCCTCGAAGGACCTCGCCGCGGGCGCCTGCATGGGCGACGGCATCCTGTTCTCCATCAAGGACCCCGAACGCCCGAAGGTCATCGACCGGGTCCAGGACAACGTGAACTTCGCGTTCTGGCACTCCGCGACCTTCAACCAGCGCGCCGACAAGGTCGTGTTCACCGACGAGCTCGGCGGGGGCGGCGGCGCCACCTGCAACGCCGAGATCGGACCGAACCGCGGCGCCGACGGCATCTACGAGATCAAGGGCTGGGGAGACAAGCGCAAGCTGGTCTTCAAGAGCTACTTCAAGATCCCGCGCCACCAGGCGAACACCGAGAACTGCGTCGCCCACAACGGCTCGCTGATCCCGGTCAGGGGCAAGGACCTCATGGTCCAGGCCTGGTACCAGGGCGGTGTGTCCGTGTGGGACTTCACCGACTCGGCCAAGCCCAAGGAGATCGCCTACTTCGAGCGCGGCCCGCTCTCCGCGGACCAGCTGGTCGGCGGCGGCTCGTGGTCGGCGTACTACTACAACGGCCACATCTACTCGAACGACATGGTCAAGGGCTTCGACGTGCTGAAGCTCCATGACAAGCGCACCGATCCGGCCAAGCGCGTGCGGCTGCGCGAGCTGAACGTCCAGACACAGCCGGAGTACTTCGGCTGGCACGACTGAGACACGATCCGGACGCGTGTCAGTACGTCCCGTCGGGCGGTTCGTCGCCCGGCGGGACGCCGAGCTCCCAGTCCAGGCCGTAGCGCTGGAACAGCTCCGCGCGCAGACGCACCAAGGGCATCGGCGCGCCCGGTATCAGGAGCGCGAACACCGCGCCCATCAGCAGCGCGCGCAGCATGCGGTAGTCGGTCTCGGCGTCCGCGGAGCCGTAGCGGTCCACGGTGTCGCGCAGCAGGAACGCCAGGCGCTGCTGCTCCGGGCACTGCACGAAGCCCTCGGCCTGGAGGATGCCCGCCATGTGGGTGCGCATCAGGACCGGGCGGTCCCGCGCGAGCCCCAGGATCGCGTCGATGGCGCGGGCGAGGAGCTCGTCCCCCGCCGCCGCGCGGGGCTCGCGCTCCAGCGCCTCCTGCAGCGTGCGGTGCATGAGCCGGTGCACCGCCGACTGCAGGAGCTGGCGCTTGCCCGGGAAGTAGTACGACACCAGGCCCCGCGCGGACCCCGCGCGATCGGCGATGTCCGCGAGCGTCGTCGCCTCATAACCGCGCTCGCTCACCAGCTCCACCGTGGCCTGCAGCAGCCGTTCCCGAGAACGCCTCCGCAACTCTTCATTGACCGATGGGCTCCGCGGGGACATCCTGTAACTCCTGCGTTGACTGGCTCACAACCAATATACTCAGCGCATACCGGCCCTGGCCGACATGGGCCGGTGCTGCCTGGGGCAGGCAACACCGCGGGGGAGTGTTGCCTGCCCACAGGAGTCCCCTCCGCTCGGCACCCCTCTTCCTCCCCTCCCTTCGCCCGCGCATGCCCTCTTCTCGCCGATCCGGCCGCGCCTCCTTACAGTGGGCGAAGGGGCCGAGGAGGCACTGGGACATGGATCAACAGCAGATTCTGGCGCGGATCAGCGAGATGGTCGACGCCGAGAAGACCCTGCGGGAATCGCTCGCGTCCGGGGCGATCGACGAGGCCACGGAACGGGCCCGGCTCGGGGATCTGGAGCGGGAGCTGGACCAGTGCTGGGATCTGCTGCGCAGGCGGCGCGCCAAGTCCGAAGCGGGCTGAGGGCCTCACGGGGCCGTGTCGAGGCAGGACCTCGGATCGGGCTTCTGCCCCCCGTGCTCGTACGACAGGACAGAGGCGTCCACGTACGCGTCCAGACCGTGCGCGCGGAACACCGGCCGCGGATCCCAGCCGACGTCGCTGACCACGCCGACGCGCGCGCCCCGCAGTCAGGACGCGGCGGACTCGACGCGGAACAGCGTCCCGGAGAAGTCGAACAGCACGCCCGTGACCGTCATGGCGGCGGTCCTGCGGGGCGCCCGCCGCACCGTTCAGGGCGCCCGGCCCCGCCAGGGCGGGATCAGGCGCGGCTGTCGACGTGCCCCGAAGCGGCGGCGCCCCCCGCGGCGGGCACATAGCGCTCGTACAGCGCGATGGCCGCCGCCACGGTCAGGGCGCCGAGCAGCCAGCCCTCCACGACGTCCGACGTCCAGTGCACGCCGAGCCAGATCCGGGTGAGGCCGACGCCGACCACGGACACCACGGCCAGGCCGAGGCCGGTCCACCAGACGGCGGCACCGACGCCGTACCCGCGCAGGAGCCACAGGAGCAGACCGCACACCACGGTCGCCGTCATCGCGTGGCCCGAGGGGAACGCCGCGTAGTGCGCGGAGTCCACCGGGTCCGGCCAGCGCGGCCGCTCCCGGCCCACCAGCGCTTTGAGGCCCTGCTGGAGGAGCGTGCCCACCAGACACGTCGCCGCGAGCCACAGCGCGGGCCGCCACGTCCGCTGGGCGGCTAGCCACAGGACGACGACCGCGCACAGGGCGCGCATGGTCCACGGGTCCCACACCCAGTCCGTGAGGACGCGCGCGGCCTGGGTGAGGTCCCGGTGAGCCACCGCCCAGCGGTGCGTGGTCCGCGCGATGTCGCCGTCCAGGCCGAGCAGCGGCTGCCACTCGGCGGAGACCAGGACGAGGAGCAGCAGCGTCGGCGGCGCGAGCAGCGCGGCGACCCTGGAGGCACGGAACGGCGAAGCGGGCGGTCGGGGCTCGGAGTGCATGGGGTGATCCTGGCCGATGGGCGGGTCCTGTGCCTAACCGAGCGCGCGCAGCGCGGGCACGAACGCCACCAGCAGGGGGACGACGGGCACGAGCGCCGCGGCGGCCGTGAGCCGCAGGCGGCGCCCCGCGGTGAGCCGGGGGCGGGCGGCAAGCAGCCGGTGCACGCGCTGCGGCACGTGCGCGTGGGCGCTCGGGCACGGGCCGAACACGCCGCGGTCCTCGTTGAGTTCGACGAGGGCGAGCGCGATCGTCAGGCGGCCGAAGCGGCGCGAGGCGACGTCGTCGGCGGCCAGCTCCACCAGGCGGTGCATCTCGGCGCGGAACGCGGCGAACACCGGCACCTGCGGGAAGCCCGCGGCGAGGGCGCCCGAGCAGTGCAGCAGCCAGTCGTGCCGGGCCTCGGCGTGCCCCTGCTCATGGGCGAGCACCGCATCGAGCTGACGGCCCTTCAGTCGCCGCAACGCGGCCGTGGTAATGACCAGTTGGGGCGCGGTTCCCGGCAGCCACCAGGCGTCGGGGCGCTCGCCCTCCAGGACGACGAGACGGTCCGCGCCGGGCTCCTCGCCGGGCAACGAAGGCGCCCGTACGGCGAGTTCGGCGCGCCGCCGGGCGCGCCGGGACCGCGCGCGGGCGATCTCGCGCGTCAGCATCAGGGCCGTCCAGACGCCGCCGCAGGCGAGCGCCACCGCCGTCACGGTGGCCCAGGGCGTCGGACCCAGCGCGTATGCCTCCACCACGTCGTGCGGCGCCGGTGCGAACAGGTGCCCGCGCACGGCCTGCCAGGCGGCGGCCGCGCTGAAGGTCATCGAGAGGGCACAGCAGAGCAGCACACCGGCCACCACGCACTGCCACGCCCACAGCGCGACCACGGGTTCGCGTTCCGGCCAGTCCGCCCGCGCGAGCATCCGTGGGGCGACGACTGCGGTCAGTGCACCCAGGAGCAACAGCGCGACGGGGACCATCATGGGTCAACCCTATGAGGGGCGCCCCGCGCGGGGATACGGGCCCTCGCCGGGAAGTGACGCACGCCACGGCCTCGGGGCGGGTGTGGGGGGTGCGGCGGGGAAGCGGGGCCCGCCGCGCGCCACAAGGCCACGCCTCACAGGGGCACCCCTCGCAAGGTCACCCGCCACAGGGCCACCCGTCACAGCGTCAGGAGCATCGCCAGCATCGCCGTGCTCATCGCGAGGCGGCACACCAGGGCGAGCTCCGGCCGGTCGGCCCAGCTCACGACGCCCGCCTCCGGCGTCACCGCCGCGCCCACCGGAGCAAGGCGCGCGCCCGAGGCGAGGACGTGCCCGGCGAAGTACAGCAGCAGGGCGCCGGTCACCAAGGGGGCGCCCGCGCCGCCGTGGCCCGCTCCGGGAGTGGTGACCATCGCGGCGGACATGTAGACCATCGCGAAGGCGCCCACCAGGTGGTGGGTGTGGTGCGCGTGGCGCCGGGCCGTCCACGCGGCGCGAAGGCCGACGACGGCGAACACGGCCGCGTACCCGGCCCACACCCCGGTGGGCGGCGAAAGGGCGGCCGCCGGGACGGCCATCACCGCCATGCCGAAGCCCATGAGCGCCTCACCGCCCGCCGTGCGGCGCTGCTCCTCCACGTGGCTGCGCATCCGCAGCAGACAGTAGGCGCCGCTCGCCGCGCAGAGCGCCACGAGCAGCCAGCTCGCCGATCCCGGTCCGTGCACCGCGCACCTCCTCGATCGACGTGTCGACGCCGTCGTCGTGTCGATGCCCGGAGCCGGGGCGGCGTACGGGAGCGCACGGGGGTACGGCGGGAGCGCGGACGGGGAGCGGAGGGGGCTCGCGACCCGGCGCGCGGGGGAGCCGCCCCTGCCCCTGCCCGTTCCCGCTCCGCACTCCCTCACATTTATTTCTCAGGTAAAACACTTGCTAACCTTTTGGGTATGAGCAGCTCACCGAACCCGTCCCGGCCCCCGCTCCGCGCGCGGACCCACCCCCTGCCGCTCGCCGGGGCGCTGCGCCTCGCCGCGCCGTCGGACATCTGGTTCAAGCCAGCCCTCAGCGTCGCCGCCGCCCTGTCCGTCCCGCATCTGACGCTGCTCGCACTCGGCCGCCTCGACCTCGTGATGTACACGATGGCGGGCTCCCTCTGCGCCCTGTACGCCCATCAACTGCCGTACGCCGCCCGGGCCCGCGCCCTCGCCTGGGTCGTCATCGGCATGGTGGCGAGCATGGCTGTCGCGCTGACCGCCGCCGCGCTCGCGCTGCCCGCGGTGGCGCTTGTGGCGATCGGCGCGCTCCTCGCCGCCGCGCAGAAGGCGCTGTGCGACGCCACCCGGGTCGGCCCGCCCGGCCATCTGATCTTCACGTTCGTCAGCTCGGCGAGCCTGTTCGCGCCGCAGGACCTCGGCCGGGTCCCCGGTCATCTCGCGCTGACGCTCGGCGCCGGGGCCGTGGCCTGGCTCGTGGGCATGGCCCCCGCGCCGTGGCGCCCGCACGGCCCCGAGCGCCGCGCCACCGCCCGGGCCCTGCGGGCGGCCGCCGCGTACGCCGAGGCCGCCGCCCGCCACCGCGCCGACGGCCCCGCGCCCGAACGGGCCCGTACCGCCGCGGCCGACGCCGTCCACGCCGCCTGGCAGTCCCTGCACGCCACCCGCACCGGCCAGGGGCGCACCGCCCTGCACGCGCTCGCGGCGACGGCCGAGGACGCGCTCGCCGCGCCGCTCGCCGCCGACCCGGCGCGGCTGCGCACCCTGGCCGACGGGCTGCGCGGCACCGCCCCCGTCCCGGACCCGGGCCGCGCGCCCGCGCCCCTGCCGCTGGAGCGGGCCGAAGCGGCCGAGGCCGCCGCCCCGCTGTGGCGCCTGCTCGGACCGGGCTCCCCGCTGCTGCCCATCGCCCTGCGCACCGCCGTCGGCTGCGCCCTGGCCGGATACGCCGCGCTCGCGCTCGGCGTCGGCCGCCCCTACTGGGCCCTGGTCACCGCGGCCTCGCTCTACCAGGCCAACGTCACCCTCACCTGGAGCCGCGGGGTGCAGCGCGTCGTCGGCAACCTCGTGGGCGTCCTCGCCTTCGCCGCACTCGCGCCGCTCGCGCACCTCAGCCACGCCGCGCTCCTCGGGTGCGGCATCCTGCTCGCCTTCGGCGCGGAGGCCCTCATGTCGCGCAACTACTGGCTGGGCTGCGTCTGTGTGACACCGATGGCGCTGCTCGTCACGGAGTTCACCCGGTTCCAGGACCCCGGCGCGCTGATCGCCGACCGCGTCGTGGATACGCTCGTCGGCGCGCTGCTCGGCCTGACCGCCGCCGTCGCCGTCACCAACCGCCGGGCCGCCGACCGGATCGAGCACGCGCTCACCGCGGCGGAGCGCGCCCGCGCCGCCGCCGAACGCTCGCTCACCGGCCCCGCCCCCGACCTGCCCCGCGCCCGCCGCCGCCTCACCGCGAGCCTCGTCGCCCTGCGGACCGCCCACGACACCGCGGCCGGCGAATGGTGGCAGCGCGAGCTCCCCGCCCAGCGGGTGGCCGTCGCCGAGCGCGCCGGACACCGTACGCTCGCGGCTACGGTACGTGGCGGAGCGCGCGCTGAGGGCGCGCATGGATGACGGGGCGTGCGCGCCAGCGCGGGCACCAGGAGTGAGGCACGGGGATGACGAGTGGGTACGGCGGCCGGGCGGCGACGGGCGACACGGTGGCCGCGGTGGTCCGGCAGTGGCGGGAGGCGCGCCCCGACGTCGACACCGCCCCCATGGAGATCATCGGCCGCATCAACCGGTGCGCCGCCCTCCTCCAGCAGGCCGAGGACGCCCCGCTGCGCCGCGCGGGCCTGACCCGCCCCGAGTTCGACCTCCTGGGCGCCCTGCGCCGCACCGGCCACGAGCTCACCCCCGGCGAGCTGGCCAGGGAGACCTACTCCTCGGGCGCGGCCGTCACCAAGCGGCTCAAGCAGCTCCAGGAGCGCGCCCTCATCGACCGCCGCCCCGACGCCCGGGACCGCCGCGTCGCCCACGTCCGCCTCACGGACGCGGGCCGCGACCTCGTGGACGCGATCCTGCCCGAGCAGCTGACGTACGAGACGGCGGTGCTCGCCGGGCTCGCGGACGACGGCCGGGAGCACCTCGCGGCGCTCCTCGGGGACCTGCTCGGCCAGCTGGAGGGGCGCCTCGGCGTCCCCCGGGGCTGAGCCGCCGCCCTCAGGGCCGGTAGCGCAGCGGATGCTCCTCGGGCACCTCCACCAGCGCGACGCGGGTGCCGTCGGGGTCGGCGATCCACATCTCGACCAGGCCCCACGGCTCCTTGACCGGCGGCCGCAGGACCTCGACGCCGCGCGCGGACAGCTCCTCGTGCGCGGCGGCGACGTCGTCGACCTGGAGCCACAGCCGCACCGCGCTCGACGGCGGCTCATCGGCCCGGCCGGAGAGCTCAAGGAAGCCGCCGCCGAGGAAGTAGACCGTGCCGCGGTCCGGGCCCGTGCCGAACTCCCGGTACACCGCGAGGCCGAGGTCCCCGCCGTAGAAGGCCCGGGACCGCTCGGGGTCGGTGGGGCGGAGCAGGATCCTGCTGCTGAGTACGTGCACCATGCGGCCGCACCCTAGCGCCGGGTTACGCTCGGCGGTGCGCGCGGCGGGAGAGGAGCTCCCCCGCGTGGGAACAGCGGCACCGCAGATCGGAGACACGCGCCCATGGAAACCGCCTCGCCCACCAGCGCCCACGGCGACCTCACCTTCCGTGACGCCACCGAGGCCGACACCGACGCCCTGGTCGCGCTCATCGAGTCGGCGTACCGAGGCGACGACAGCCGCGCCGGGTGGACGACCGAGGCGGACATCCTCCAGGGGCAGCGCACCGACCGCGCGGGCGTCGCCGCGGTCATCAACGCGCCCGGGAGCAGGCTGCTCGCCGTGGAGCGCGGGGGCCGCGTCGTCGCCTGCTGCCAGCTCGAACACCGCGGGGAGCACGCCTACTTCGGGATGTTCGCGGTGAGCCCGGCGCTCCAGGGCGCGGGCCTCGGCAAGGTGATCATGGCGGAGGCGGAGCGCACCGCGCGCACGGCGTGGGGCGTGCGCGAGATGCATATGACGGTGATCTCCGTGCGCGAGGAGCTCATCGCCTGGTACGAGCGGCGCGGCTACCGCCGTACGGGAAAGATGACGCCCTTCCCGTACGGCGACGAGCGCTTCGGCGTTCCGCAGCGCGACGACCTGCAGTTCGAGCTGCTTGTCAAGGAGCTCGGCTGATCCCGGGCGCCCGGCAGCGGCGCCCGCATCCCGCCGTGCGCGCGGCGGTGCTCAGGCCGTGAAGCGGCCCGTGCGCTTGATGTCGGGGTAGTCCGTCGTCGCGCCGTCGAGCTGCAGCGCGCGCACCAGACGCAGATCGTCCTGGGTGTTCACGACCCAGCCGATGATCCGCAGGTCGGCCTTGCGCGCCCGCTCGACGACTTCCAGGGTCAGTCTGCGGATGTTCAGGACGAGCGTGGTCGCGCCGACGGCCGTGGCGCGGTCCACGACGTCCAGGCCGTAGCGGCTCGCGACGAGCGCGGTGCGCACGCCGGGGACCAGGCGGGCGATCTCGGCGATCGCCTCGTCGTGGAAGGAGAGCACCTCCACCCGGCCCACCAGGTCGCGCGCGTGCAGGACGTCGGCGAGGGCGCGCGCGGCCGCCACGTCCTTGATCTCGGCCTGCAGCGGCGCCTGCACCGCGTCCAGGACCTCCTCGAAGACGGGGATGCGCTCGCCCTTGCCCGCGTCGAGCCCGCGCAGCTCGGCGAGGGTCTGCTCGGCGATGGCGCCGCTGCCGTCGGTGGTGCGGTCCACGTCGGCGTCGTGCATGACGACGAGGGCGCCGTCCTTGCTGAGGTGCAGGTCGAGTTCGATGACGTCCAGACCCGCGGCTTGCGCGGCGACGAAGGAACGCAGGGTGTTCTCGGGCTCGATGCCCATGACACCGCGGTGCCCGATGGTGACGAAGTTCAAGGTTCACTCGCTTCCGTCGACGGCGGCTCGGATCCGCGCGGTGCGGCGGCTCAGGACCACGCGGCAAGCCCGCAGCCTAATCGCCCGCCTCGACGAGGGGACCGTCACGACGCGACGGACCGGAGTCGTCCGATCTGGTGCCGACGATGCCGAGGAGGAGTCCGGTGATGAGGGCGGCGACAAGAACGGCGCGGGTGCTCAACGCTTCTCTGCTCCCTGCGGCGGGGACGGCTGACCCGGACCGTCCTACCGCCGTGGGCCCCGTGACCGCGAGCTGTCTCACCCGTGGGTGGGCGCGTCGGCGGGAGGTTGACCGGCGTGGGCGCGGACCCGGTCCGCGGGGCCTCGCCGCCCGGCCTGGGCCTTGGCCTCCATCGCGTACTGGTCGACGTACTCCTGCCCGGAGAGCTCCAGGATCGCGTACATGATCTCGTCGGTGATGGCGCGCAGCGCGGCGCGCTCGTCCCTCATGCCCCGGTACCGGGAGAAGTCCAGCGGCTCGCCGAAGCGCAGCGTGATCGGTACGAGGCTCGGGACCCGGCGGCCCGCGGGCTGGGCCTCGAACGTGCCGATCATGGCGCAGGGGATCACGGGCGCGCCGGAGCGCAGCGCCATCTCCGCGACGCCGACCTTGCCCTTGTAGAGCCGCCCGTCGTGCGAGCGCGTGCCCTCCGGGAAGATCCCGAGGAGACCGCCCCTGGCCAGCACGCCGAGCCCGGACTCGACGGCCGCGCGCCCGGCGCCGCCCCCCGACCGGTCCACGGGGATCGCGCCGATGCCGCGGAAGAACGCGGCGGCGATCCGGCCGCGCAGGCCCGCACCCGTGAAGTACTCGACCTTCGCGAGGAAGCTGATGCGCCGCCGCAGCGTCACGCCGAGCAGGAACTGGTCGCAGAACGACTGGTGGTTGCCCGCCACGATGGCCGCGCCGTGGCGCGGGACGCGGTCGAGCCCCTCGATCCGCGGCCGGAACAGCCACCGCAGCAGCGGTATCAGGACGACGCACCTGAACACGGCGTAGAACATCGCGTGGATCCCCTCCTGAGTTCCCCGAAATTCCCCCGCGCCGGGGCACGCTAGTCGCCTTTAGGGGCGCGTGGGAGAAGGCGAATCGAGCCAGGGGAACGAGGCGTGCGATACGGCTGAAAAACAGGGGAGCCACGCCGATCGGAACTATTGGCGGGGTGAAATGTTGGGAGTCGTAGCGTATGTATACGACGTGGTAGGGGCAGGGGAGTTGGGAGTGGTGATCAGGGGAGAGGGGGAGCTTGGCCGCGTTTTGTACGCGACCGTGGGTGCCCTTGCCCTTCCTCTTCGCTTTCTCGCGGCGAGCGTCACGCGCTCCGTCGATATGCCACCGCCTCTTTCCGCTGACGGTTTTTCGGCGTGTTTTTCGCGTTGGCCGCCATGCGGAGGTGACCGTACTCGTCCTTCGTGCCTGTGAGGCAAAGCCGGGGGCGGCTCGCGCGGGCGTCGGGTCGGAGTGCCGCGCGTGCCTGGAGACATCGCGCCGGTGCGGCTAGAAGGGGGGCCATGGCGCTGCTGCCCGGAGCCGTCCCGAGCCATGCCGAGCCGTCCCCAGCCATCCCGACAGGAAGGCCGCTTCATGAGTCCCGATTCCCCCGAACCCGGCGCGCGCCCCAGCGCCCCCGACCGTCTCGCCCCCGAAGCGCGCTTCCTCGTGGACGCGATGGCCTCCCACTTCCCCGACCTCGGCGGCGCCGTCACCGACGCGGCGGAGGCCCGCCGGGTGCTGGCCGCCGCGCCGCCGTGGCCGTTCCCGCCGCCGCCCGTCGGCTCCGTCGCGGACCGGCTCGTGCCGGGGCCGCCCGGCGCGCCGGAGCTGCCCGTGCGCGTGTACCTGCCGGAGCCCGGCACCAAAGGATTTCCGGCGGCCCGCCCCACCGTCGTCTTCTTCCACGGCGGCGGCTGGGTCCTGTGCGGCCTGGACACGCATGACGCGATCGCGCGCGAGCTGTGCCGGGGCGCGCGGGCCGCCGTCGTGTCCGTCGACTACCGGCTCGCCCCCGAGCACCCCTTCCCCGCCGCGGTGGACGACGCGTACGCCGCCGTCGTGTGGGCGGCCGCCCACCTCGCCGAACTCGGTGGCGAGGACGGCGCGTTGGTGGTCGCGGGCGACAGCGCGGGCGGCAACCTCGCGACCGTCGCCGCGCTCACGGCGCGCGCCGCGGGCGGCCCGGACATCGCCCTGCAAGTGCTCGTCTACCCGGCCGTCGACGCCCGCCAGGGCGCCGCGTCCTTCGCCGCCAACGCCGAGGGCTACTTCCTGACCCGGGCCCACTGCCGCTGGTTCCGGGCGCAGTACCTGGGCCCGCACGCGAGGCCGGACGACCCCCGCGTGTCCCCGCTGCTCGCCGATCTCACGGGGCTGCCGCCCGCGCACATCGTCACCGCGGGCTGCGATCCGCTGTGCGACGAGGGCCGGGCGTACGCGGCCCGGCTGCGGGGCGCCGGGGTCCGCGTCACGGAAGGCCGCTACCCCGGGATGTTCCACGGCTTCTTCGGCTTCCCCGAACTGCTCGCCGACGCCCGCGCCGCACAGGAAACCGTGGCAGAAGCCATCGCCTCGGCCCTGGACGACAGGAAAAACAGCGGCCTGGCAGGGGGTGGGGCAGGATAATTTCCCGAGTTCCCCCTTGTGGCGGAGAACCTCGCACACATACGGTGTCCATACGCGAGGTTCTCCCGTGGAGGATGGGACATGACGGAAATTCTTGTGCAGGCACCGGTGGACACTCCGGGTGCCTCCCGTGACGGACGAGTGGTCGACCACCCGGCCTGGCCGGTGCTCAAGGGTGCCGTCGAGGAGATCAGGCCCTGGCAGTCCCAGGACGGCTCGATCGACTTCGAGGGCGAGGGCGCCCCGGCGCGGGCCGAAGCCGAGCTGGCCGTGGCCCGCGCGACAGCCGCGATCCAGGAACTGGCCCCGCTGCTCCCGCACGACGCCGCCTATCTCGCGGCGCTGACGGTCGACCTGCGCCGCTGGGCCGAAGACGGCTTCCAGGTGCCGGACTTCCTCGACTCGCTGCTCGCCTTCCACCCGGCGAGCCGGCGCGAGGACGGCCTCCAGCACCTGGTGGTCTTCCCGATGTACACCCAGAACGGCAACCCCGACCGGAACTTCGAAGCGGTCGTCCTGCGCATGGTCTGGCCCGAGTGGCTCGCCGACCTCGAGCGCACCCGCTACGACAACCCGCTGTTCTGCGGCATCACCTTCGAGGACTTCACCGCCGGGTACGACACGAACTCCGCGGTCCTCTTCCCCGAGACGATCGCCGTGCGCGAGGCCCCCGAGCGCTTCACCTGGGGCGGCATCTTCTGCGACCGCGAGGCCGCCCGCTTCCGCCGCGTCACCGAGGCCGCCGTGGACATCCTCGGCATCCAGCTGCCGGACGACATCCGCGCGCTCGTCGAGGACCAGCAGCGCTGCCAGGAGGCGTTCGTGCTGTGGGACATGGTCCACGACCGCACGCACAGCCACGGCGACCTGCCCTTCGACCCCTTCATGATCAAGCAGCGGCAGCCGTTCTGGATGTACGGCCTGGAGGAGCTGCGCTGCGACCTCACCGCCTTCAAGGAGGCCGTGAAGCTGGAGGCCGAGGGCGTCCCGCAGGCCCGTGACGTGCAGTACGCGGTGCTCTTCGACCGGATGTTCCGCTTCCCGGTCACGGGCGAGCGCGTGCGCAACTACGACGGCCTCGGCGGCCAGCTGCTCTTCGCGTACCTGCACCGGCACGACGTGGTCCGCTGGACCGACAACAAGCTCAAGATCGACTGGCAGCGGGCCCCGCAGGTCACCAACCAGCTGTGCGCCGAGATAGAGAAGCTCTACCGGGACGGCATCGACCGCCCCAAGCTCGTCCACTGGCTCGCCGGATACGAGCTGGTGTCGACGTATCTCGCCCCGCACCCCGGATCGCGCTGGGCCAAGGGCCCCGAGGCCCTGGACACCTCGCTGCCGCCGCGCAAACTGGTGGACGACGTGCTTCCGGACGAGTTTCCGCTCAGCATGTTCTATGAGGCGCTCTCCAAGAAGCTCAAGCACGTGATCGCCTCCACCAAGGGGATCACCGCGGAGTCCGGCGCCGAGACGATCGCCGCGTGAGCGGCCGCAGCAAGGAGGCGAGGACCATGTCCGCACTCGACGGAGCCGTGATCGCGGTGGCGGGGGCCGCGGGGCCCGCGGGGCGGGCCACCCTGCTCCGCCTGGCGGAGGCCGGGGCGACGGTCGTCGCCTCCGACGCCGACGCCTCGCGCCTGGCCGAGGCCGTGGACGCGGCGCGGTACGCGCACGGCGGAGCCACGGTCACCGGTGACACGGTGGACCTGCTCGACCCGGCGGCGGCCCGCGCCTGGGCCGACCGCACGGAGAAGGAGTTCGGCCGGATCGACGGCCTGGTGCACCTCGTCGGCGGCTGGCGGGGCAGCTCGTCCTTCGCCGACACCGACCTCGGCGACTGGGACGTCCTGGAAGACCTCCTGATCCGCACGGTCCAGCACACATCGCTCGCCTTCGAGGGCGGCCTCCAGCGCAGCGGCCAGGGCCGCTTCCTGCTGATCAGCGCCGCGGGCGCGTCGAAGCCCACCGCGGGCAACGCGGCGTACGCGGCCGCGAAGGCCGCCGCCGAGGCCTGGACCCTCGCGCTCGCCGACGCCTTCCGCAAGGCGGGGGGCGAGGACGGGCCGCGCGCTGCGGCTGCGATCCTGGTCGTCAAGGCACTGGTGCACGACGCGATGCGCGCGGAGCGCCCCAGCGCGAAGTTCGCGGGCTTCACCGACGTCAAGGAGCTGGCCGAGGCCATCGCCGGGGTGTGGGAGCGGCCCGCATCGGAAGTGAACGGAAACCGTCTGTGGCTGACCGAGAAGCCGTGAACCCTCCGAAGACCGACGCCCGGCGTCACCACGACCCGGGCGTCCGCGGCTTCGCGAGCGACAACTACGCGGGCGCGCACCCCGAGGTGATGGCCGCGATCGCGCTCGCCAACGGCGGCCACCAGGTCGCCTACGGCGAGGACGAGTACACCGACCACCTCCAGCAGGTGATCCGCGGCCACTTCGGCGCGAGCGCCGAGGCGTTCCCGGTGTTCAACGGCACCGGCGCGAACGTCGTGGCCCTGCAGGCGGTCACCGACCGCTGGGGCGCGGTGATCTGCGCCGAGAGCGCGCACATCAACGTGGACGAGGGCGGCGCCCCCGAGCGGGTCGCAGGCATCAAGCTGCTCACCGTGCCGACGCCCGACGGCAAGCTCACCCCCGAGCTGATTGACCGTCAGGCCTTCGGCTGGGAGGACGAGCACCGGGCGATGCCGCAGGTGGTCTCGCTCGCGCAGAACACCGAACTCGGCACCGTCTACACGGTGGACGAGATACGCGCGATAGTCGACCACGCCCACGGCCTCGGCATGCTGGTGCACGTGGACGGCGCGCGCCTGGCGAACGCGGCCGCCTCGCTCGACGTGCCGATGCGGGCGTTCACCAACGCCGTCGGCGTCGACATCCTCTCCCTCGGCGGCACGAAGAACGGCGCGCTGTTCGGCGAGTGCGTCGTCGTCCTCAACCGCGACGCCGTGCGGCACATGAAGCACCTGCGCAAGCTGTCCATGCAGCTCGCCTCCAAGATGCGCTTCCTGTCCGTGCAGTTCGAGGCGCTGCTCACCCGGGACCTGTGGCTGCGCAACGCCCGCCACGCCAACGAGATGGCCCAGCGCCTGGCCGAGGGCGTGCGCGCGGTGCACGGCGTGGAGATCCTGCACCCGGTGCAGGCCAACGCGGTCTTCGCGCGCCTGCCGCACGACGTGAGCGAGCGCCTCCAAAAGCGCTTCCGCTTCTACTTCTGGGACGAGGCGGCGGGCGACGTCCGCTGGATGTGCGCCTTCGACACCACCGAGGACGACGTGGACGCGTTCGTGGCGGCACTGAAGGAGGAGATGGCCCGCTGACCCGGGCCACTTCCCGTAGGGCAGAGACAGCATCTGCATGACAGAGACAGCGTCTGCATAGATATGCGACCGATCGAAAAGTCATTGACTCTTGATCGGTCGCTTTTCTATGCTCGCGGCCCATGGAACTGATCCAGGACACCCCAGACCTCTCCGCCTATCTGGCGGCTGACGAGGCCATCGACCATACGCACCCCGTCGTCCGGGAGACCGCGGCGCGCCTCGCCAAGAACAGCGGCGACTCATACGTATACGCCCAGGCGGCCTATGAGTTCGTCCGCGACACCATCCCCCACTCCGCGGACTCCGGGGATCCGCGCGTGACCTGGCGCGCCTCCGACGTCCTGGAACAGGGCACCGGCATCTGCCACGCCAAGGCCCACGCGCTCGCCGCGCTGCTGCGCGCCGAGGACATCCCCACCGCCCTGTGCTACCAGCGGCTGCGCCACGACGACGGCGGCGCGTTCGTGCTGCACGGCCTGGTCGCGGTCCGCTTCCACGGCTCCTGGCACCGGCAGGACCCCCGCGGCAACAAGCCGGGGGTGGACGCCCGCTTCTCCCTGGACGGTGAGCGGCTCGCCTTCCCCGTGGACGCGGCGGCCGGTGAGGTCGACTATCCGACGCTGTACGCCGCGCCCGACCCCGCGACGCTCGACACCCTCAAGGCGGCCCCGGACCGCCCCCACCTCTGGAGGACGCTCCCGGAGGAGCTCACTCAGCGGTGAAACATCGGATGTGGTGGGAGGTTTCACGCCGCTCATGCTCCTAGAGCGGGGTTGTGCGGCGTGGTGCGGGGCCAGCCATCCGACCTATTCCTGTCGGATTCCTTGACGTGACACCTCGCGGCGCCGATGCTGCCTAGGCCAACTCGCCCTGTCCGCACCGTCGTTGGAGAGGCCCCGCCATGACTCCCATCTCGCGGCGCACGTTCGTCGCCGGCGCCGGCGGAGCCCTCGCCGCGGCCGCTTCACCGGTCGCCTGGGCCGCCGCCCCGGACGCCTCCCGCGCCGACGCGCACACCGCGCTGCTGCGCGACGCCGCCCCGGTGTGGCGGCGCCTCCCGCGCGGCTGGCAGGAGGGGCCGTTCCTCGGCAACGGCTTCCTCGCCGCGCACCTGTACGCGGCGCCGGGCGAGGGCAACGCGCTGCGCCTCATGATCAACCACTCGTATGTGCAGGACCAGCGCGGCCAGTGGGAGGCGGCGATCGGGTACTCGCGCCTCGGCGTCGGCTTCTTCACGCTGACCTTCGCCGGGACCGTCACCGCGGTGGCCTTGCGCCTCGACCTCGACGCCGCCGAGCTGACCGGAACCCTCACCACGACGCGGGGCGGCGTGGCCTTCACGGCCCTGATCCTCAGCCAGGAGGACGTCCTCCTCGTGTCGTGGGAGCCGAGCGCGGGCGAGGAGTCGGCGGCCTGGGGCTTCACCGCGCTGCCCTCGCGCACCACCCGCACCATCCGCGTCCCGCCCGACTACACGGCCAACCCCGACCCGGCCAAGGGCCCCGACTTCGTCGAGCAGCCCCTGCACGCGGGCGGCGGCTACACCACGGCCTGGCGCGAGCGGCGCTCCGGCTCCCAGCGGCTCCTGGCGGCGACGATCGCGTACGGGCACCCGGACTCGACGGGCCGCGCCACCGCCCTGCGCACCGTCGACAAGGCGCTCGACGGCTCACCCGCGGACGCCGTGGCACGCCACCGCCGCTGGTGGCACGCCTTCAACCGGCGCAGCTTCGTGTCCGTACCCGACAAGCGGGTCCAGCGCTTCTACTGGATCCAGCTGTACAAGCTCGCCTGCGCCACGCGTGGCCACGGCCCGGTCACCCCGGTCTTCGGGCCGTGGTTCCCCGAGTCGGGCAACAACTGGACCAGCATCTGGTGGAACACCAACGTCCAGGTGACGTATCCGATCGCCAACGGCTCCAACCACCGTGAACTCGACGCGGTCACCACGGCGTTCGCCGAGCACCACCGCAACCTGGAGTCCAACATCCGGCCCGAGTTGCGCGACGGCGACACCTACGCGCTTTGCCACCCCGGCGACTGGCAGCTGCGCTCGGGCCCCCGCTACGTCGGCGTCCCCGGCACCAGCCCCAACGACCACACCGGCAACCTCACCTGGGCCCTGCACAACGCCTGGGTCACCTACCGCCACCACATGGATGACGACGTGCTGCGACGGGTGATCCGCCCCGTCCTCGCGGGGGCGGTGCGGTACTACGCCCGCCATCTCACCGAGGGCTCCGACGGCAAGCTGCACCTGCCCGAGACCCGCTCGCCCGAGTACAAGAACGCCGCCGACTGCACCTACGACCTGTCGCTGCTGCGCTGGGGCGTCACCGCGCTCCTGGACTCCGCGCGGCGGCTGCGGCTGCGCGACCCGCACCAGAAGCAGTGGCGCGACATCCGCGACCGTCTGGTGCCCTACCACCAGGGGGAGAACGGCGTCATGATCGGCGCGGGTGTGCCGCTCGCTGACTCGCACCGCCACTTCTCGCACCTGCTGTGGCTCTACCCGCTCCAGGAACGCCTGGAGAGGCGCACCTTCGACCACTGGGCGAGCATGCGCAGCAGCTGGCACGGCTACAGCCACGCCGCGGCCGCCTCCATGGAAACCCTCTTCCACGAGCCCGAGCGCGCCCTGCGCCACCTGCGCTTCTTCCTCGACGGCAAGGTCACCGACAACTGCGCGCTCACGCCCAACACCATGTATCGCGAAGGCTCCAACTTCGCTCTGGAGAGCCCGGTCAGCGCGGGCCAGTCGCTCCTTGACATGCTGACCCAGAGCCATGGGGGAGTGGTCCAGGTCTTCCCCGCCGTGTCCGAGACCTGGCCGGACGCCAGCCTCCAGCGGGTGCGCACGCAGGGCGCGTTCCTCGTCGACGCCTCGCGGCGCGGCGGGCGCACGGAGTGGGTGCGGGTGCGGAGCGAGGCGGGGGAGCCGCTGCGGCTGCGGCACGGCATCGCCGGGGAGTTCGAGGTACGGGACGAGCGGGGCGGGGCGCTGCCCTACGAAGGGCGCGACGTGATCAGCGTGCCGCTGCGGCGGGGGCAGACGGCCGTGGTCGCACCGAAGGGAGCCCGGCCCTCCCTGACACCGCGCGACGTGACGGCGAACGGGACGGAGCCCGCGTGGGGGCTGCCGTAGGGCACGGCCCGGGGAGGGGGCGAGGCGGCCTGGGGGCGAGCCGACTGACTCGATAGTCCATTGCGATGCACTGCCTGGTGCTCTATGCTGTACTTCGTCGAGTCTGGCGAAGCAACTCGCCAGCAAACCAAGCGAACCAGCTCACCAGCGAACCAAGGCAGGCCATGACGTTCACCCTCACCGTGTCCGACGAGGTGCGCACGCTCGTCCCCGGCTTCACCCACCTCGCCATCGAGGCCCACGGCCTCGTCAACGGCCCCAGCAGCGACGGCACGTCGGCCCTCCTCGACGACGCCGCGCGCCGTCTCGCCGCGCGCCTGGAGGGCCGCGCCCCGCACGAGGACCCGCACATGGCGGCCTGGCGCGCGGCCTACACGGCGTTCGGCGCGAAGCCCTCGCGCACCCGCAACTCCGCCGAGGCCCTGGCCAAGCGCGCCCTCGCCGACGGCGGGCTGCCCCGGATCAACACCCTGGTCGACGTCTACAACGCGATCAGCGTGGCCCATCTGATCCCCGTCGGCGGTGAGGACCTCGACCGCGTCGAGGGCGGCATGCGCCTGGTGCGCGCCACCGGTGACGAGGACTTCGTCACCATGGCGGGCGGCGAGCCGAGCGTGGAGCACCCTGACGCGGGCGAAATCGTCTGGTGTGACGACGAGGGCGTCACCTGCCGCCGCTGGAACTGGCGGCAGGGCCCGCGCACCCGCCTCACCGAGGAGACGGTGAACGGGATCTTCCTGCTTGAGGGCATGGGTCCGGACGCGGGCCTGGAGGCGGCGGGCGCCGAACTCGCGGAGCTCCTGGAGAAGTTCAGCCCCGGCGTGCGGCTCACCGTCCACGCGCCCGTGGGCTAGGGCCCTCCTGGTGGATCTCCGCGCATCGCCTCGTGTCAGTGCGCCTCGGCCGCGCGGACCTCGGCCGCCGTCGGGGCCGTGCCGCCGAGGTGGGCGGGCAGCCACCAGGTGTCGTCCGGGCCCTTGGGGCGCGCGGGGTAGGCGCGCTGCGCGGCGTCGAGGAGCTCCTGGCAGCGCTCGCGCAGGCGCCGCGTGATCGCGCCCGCGTACTGGTCCTTGGGGGCCTCGACGCGCTCGCCCACGCGGATCGTCACCGGGATGTGCTGGCGCTTGAAGTTCTTCGGGTGCCCCTTGGTCCACAGGCGCTGGGTGCCCCACACGGCCATGGGGATCAGCGGGACGCCCGCCTCCTGCGCCAGGCGCGCGGCGCCCGACTTGAACGACTTCAGCGTGAACGAGGGCGAGATCGTCGCTTCGGGGAAGACGCCGACGATTTCACCCGAGCGCAGCGAGGCGAGGGCGTGGGCATAGGCCGCCTCGCCCTGCTTGCGGTCCACGGGAATGTGCTTCATGCCGCGCATCAGCGGCCCGGAGATCTTGTGGCGGAACACCGACTCCTTCGCCATGAAGCGCACCAGGCGCTTCTGGGGCAGCGCCGCCAGGCCGTTGAAGACGAAGTCGAGATAGCTGATGTGGTTGCTCACGAGCACCGCGCCGCCCTGGCGCGGGATGTTCTCGGAACCCTTGCAGTCGATCTTCAGGTCCAGCGCCTTGAAGAAGGTCCTGGCGACGCCGACGACTGGCCGGTAGACGAGTTCTGCCATGGGTGGGGAGGCCCTTCATCTCTGCCAGAGGAGAGGGCCTTTGGCAGGAAACCAAGTTACGGATCCGTAGGTATACGGCTCCGCAGATCGTGCCCCAAGAACGAGCGGCAAGCCAGCGGTGGTTCCCCACTAGCGCGAGATTCTCGTCACGTCGGAATCTTTGGGCCCGCGCGCGGCTTGAGGACAATGACGTAGGCGGCGCCCGTATGCGGCCGCCAGGGGGCCCTTGACGGGGCCGGAAGGCGGTACGGAGCCGGGTGGCGGAGAGGCAGGAGGCACGCGTGGCAGCAGTGCGCGGACGCGAGGCCGGGCGGCGGCTCGGCGCGGGGGAGCTCGGCGGGCCGCTGGGCGAGAGGGCCACGCTCGTGCAGTTCTCCAGCGCGTTCTGCCAGCCGTGCCGGGCCACGCGCCGGGTCCTCGCCGACGTCGCCGCGATGGTTCCCGGCGTCACGCACGTGGAGATCGACGCCGAGGGCGCCCTGGGCCTGGTGCGTGAGCTGCGCGTGGAGAAGACGCCGACCGTGCTCGTCCTGGACGCGGACGGCCGCGTCGTGCGCCGCGCCTCGGGCCAGCCGCGCAAGGCCGATGTCATCGCGGCCCTCGGGGCGGCCCTGTGAGGCGCCGCGCCCCGGTCGGCGGGCAGGCGCGCGACCCGCGGTCGGCGCCGCGCCAAACATCCCCCTACGCGCGCGTGACGCATCTTTCATCTGACCGTCCGCACTTGACTGCACCGGCCATTGATCGTCAGCCTGCTGTCATGCCACCGGAGCTCCTTCTGTACGAGCGCGTCCATGTGGACCTAGCCCGCCATGCCAGTGCGCGCTGTTGGTCCCACTGAGCAGCCACGGACCCGCTCGTACCTCCCGAAGAAGGACAAAAACTCCATGACGGCCACGCCCGACCTCGGTACTCCGCAGCTCGCCTCGCCCGACCTCCTGCGCTCCGTCTTCCGGCGGCACGCGGCCGGAGTCGCCGTGATCACCGCACGGGGCACCGGACCCGTCGGCTTCACCGCCACCTCCCTCGCCTCGGTGTCCGCCGAGCCGCCCGTGATCTCGTTCGGCATCGGCACCGGCGCCTCCAGCTGGCCTGCGATATCCCGCGCCGAGCACGTCGGCGTCCATCTGCTCGACGAGGGCCAGGAAGAGCTCGCCGCGCGCTTCGCCCGCAGCGGCGCCGACCGGTTCGGCGCCCCCACGCGCTGGTTCGAAGGACCCCACGGGGTGCCCGTCCTCGACGGCGTGCTCGCCTGGCTGGTGTGCCGCGTGGTCGCGCGGGTGCCCGCGGGCGACCATCGCGTCGTCCTCGCCGAGGCCGTCGTCGGCGACCCGTCGGGGCCGGGCAGGCCGCTGCTCTACCACCAAGGGCGCTTCAACGCGCTGCGCGACTGAGAGTTCCCGCTCACGCGCGGTGCGGGCGATTACGGAGCGTTGCGAAGGTCACAGTTCAAAGCGCTTGCTTAGTGGGAAAGCTCTGGGTGTACTCATGAGTAATATTCCGGTCGGAGCGGGGGCCGCCCCGGTCGGAATCCGCCGCTTCAGGCGCCTATGCTGCCTGCAAGAAGGCAGTTACCGCCGCCAAGGCAGCAGCCCAGTAATGACGATGCAGTAGGAGAGCCGGCGTGAGCTTGAGGATCGTTGTCTGTGTGAAGTACGTGCCCGACGCCACCGGCGACCGGCACTTCGCCGAGGACCTGACCGTCGACCGTGACGACGTGGACGGTCTGCTCTCGGAGCTCGACGAGTACGCGGTCGAGCAGGCCCTGCAGATCAAGGAAGCGGCGGACGACGACGCCGAGATCACGGTCCTGACGGTCGGCCCCGAGGACGCCAAGGACGCGCTGCGCAAGGCTCTTTCGATGGGCGCCGACAAGGCCGTCCACGTCGAGGACGACGATCTGCACGGCTCGGACGTCATGGGCACCTCGCTGGTGCTCGCCAAGGCCATCGAGAAGACGGGCTACGACCTCGTCATCGCCGGTATGGCCTCGACGGACGGCACCATGGGCGTGCTTCCGGCGATCCTCTCCGAGCGTCTGGGCGTCCCGCAGGTCACGCTGCTCTCCGAGGTCTCCGTCGACGGCGGCGTCGTGAAGGGCCGCCGTGACGGCGACAGCGCCTCGGAGCAGCTGGAGGCGTCCCTGCCGGCCGTGGTGTCCGTCACGGACCAGTCGGGCGAGGCCCGCTACCCCTCCTTCAAGGGCATCATGGCGGCCAAGAAGAAGCCGGTGGAGTCCCTGGACCTGGACGACCTGGACATCGACGCCGAAGACGTCGGCCTCGAGGGTTCCTGGACCAAGGTCGACTCGGCGGACGAGCGTCCCGCGCGCACCGCGGGCACGATCGTCAAGGACGAGGGCGAGGGCGGCAAGCAGCTCGCTGAGTTCCTCGTGGGCCAGAAGTTCATCTGAGCTTCAGTCACCCCTCAACCGCCCCACTTCTTCGTACTCGCAGGAGATTGAAGTCCCATGGCTGAAGTTCTCGTCTACGTCGACCACGTCGACGGAGCCGTCCGCAAGCCCACCCTGGAGCTGCTGACCCTCGCCCGCCGCGTCGGCGAGCCCGTCGCCGTCGCGCTCGGCGCCGGCGCCGAGGCCACCGCCGCCACGCTCGCCGAGCACGGCGCGGTCAAGGTGCTCACCGCCGACGCCCCGGAGTTCGCCGACTACCTGGTCGTGCCGAAGGTGGACGCGCTGCAGGCCGCGTACGACGCCGTGTCCCCGGCCGCCGTGCTCGTCCCGTCGTCCGCCGAGGGCAAGGAGATCGCGGCCCGCCTCGCGGTCCGCATCAAGTCCGGCATCATCACCGACGCCATCGACCTGGAGTCCGGCGACGAGGGCCCGGTGGCCACGCAGTCCGTGTTCGCGGCGGCGTTCACCACCAAGTCCCGCATCACCAACGGCACGCCGGTCATCACCGTCAAGCCGAACTCGGCGCCGGTGGAGGCCGCCCCGGCCGCGGGCGCCGTCGAGGCCCTCTCGGTGAGCTTCTCCGAGCAGGCCACCGGCACCAAGGTCACCGCGCGCACGCCGCGCGAGTCGACCGGCCGCCCCGAGCTGACCGAGGCCGCGATCGTGGTCTCCGGCGGCCGCGGCGTCAACGGCGCCGACAACTTCCGGATCATCGAGGACCTGGCCGACTCGCTCGGCGCGGCCGTCGGCGCATCCCGCGCCGCCGTCGACGCCGGCTGGTACCCGCACTCCAACCAGGTCGGCCAGACCGGCAAGTCGGTCTCCCCGCAGCTGTACATCGCCTCCGGCATCTCCGGCGCGATCCAGCACCGCGCGGGCATGCAGACCTCGAAGACCATCGTGGCCATCAACAAGGACGCCGAGGCCCCGATCTTCGACCTGGTCGACTACGGCGTGGTCGGCGACCTCTTCGAGGTCGTCCCGCAGCTGACCGAAGAGGTCAAGTCCCGCAAGGGCTGAGCTCGTCGAGGTCCTTGTCGAGGCCCCCGGTCCCGCCGCGCGCGGGGCCGGGGGCCTCGCTGTCGTCACAGCGTCAGGCTGGCCTGCACCGGCAGGTGGTCGCTCGGGAACTGCCCGTCAAGGGCGAAGGTGTTGATGGCCGCCGCGTGCGTGCGCGCGCCCGGGGACACCAGGATCCAGTCGATGCGGTCGCCGTCCGGCACCAGCGGCTTGTAGCCGTGGAAGGTGGCGTACTGCTTGCCGCGCTCGTCGGCCGCGTCCCAGGTGTCGACCAGGCCCGCGGTCAGCAGCGTGTCGTAGACCGGGTTCTTGTGGGCCGCGACGTTGAAGTCGCCGGTGACGATCCGCGGCAGGGTGCGGTCCAGGGCGGAGAGCCGGTCGGAGATCAGCCGGGCGGCCCGTGTGCGCGCGTACTGGCTGGAGTTGTCCAGATGCGTGTTGAGGACGTACAGCTGGCGCTCGGTGCGCCGGTCGTGGAAGCGGACCCAGGTGACCATGCGGATCGAGCCGCCGCCCCAGGTGTTGGAGCCGATCACGTCCGGGGTGTCCGACAGCCAGAAGTGCTCGTACTCGACGGGGGTGAGCCGGCGGGTGTCGTAGTACACGGCCATGAACTCGTCCCGGCTGCCGCCCGCGCGGCCGGTGCCGATCCCCGCGTAGTGCGGACCGAGGTCCTCGGCGATGTCCCGCACCTGCTGGTAGAGGCCCTCCTGGGTGCCGATGACATGGGGGCGCGCACGGCGCAGGAGCTCCCGTGTCACCGGGCGGCGCTCGGGCCAGGAGTTGGGCGGGGTCGGGCTCGCGTAGCGCAGGTTGAAGGACATCACCTCCAGGCGGCGGCCCGGGCGCTCCACCGCGTGCGCGGGCGCGGCGGCGAGCGCCGTGGCGAGCAGGGGGACCGTGACGGCCGTCGCGGTGGCCACGGCCGTACGCAGGCCGGAGCGGCGGGTCACGGAGGTGTCGGTCGGCACGCGGTCTCCTTGGGTCGGTCGGGGGTGGGCTCCGTCGTGCTCGGTGGGCGCGCAGGCGCCCACCGGAGCGTGCACGAGCCGGTTGAGGCGGGCGTGAACGGCCGGGGTCCGGGACGCGAGAAGGTGTTGACCAGGGGGAAGGTACACGGATAACTTCGCCATACGGATTCTCGATTCCGTGAAGCGGAATAGGTGTGGGGTGGTGGGGGGTGGTTGCCCTGAACGCCCTTCATGGAACACCGTGAACGCGGCACGCCGCACTATGAAGGTGGAGGATGCACAGATGAGTCAGCCGGGGCAGCAGGAGAAGGTGGCGACCAGCCTCGCGGGCGCGGTCAGCGACGGCGTGAGCGCCTCGCTCGCGCCGGTCGACGAGGAGCTCGAGCGCCGCTATCCCGGAGACCCCGGCACCCGCCAGCCCGTCCACACCGTGTACGTGCCCGGCGAGCTGTTCGCCGCCGACACCCTCCGCTCCTGGGGCGACCAGGCGCTCGCCACGCTCGACGAGCACGCCCCGGACGCCGCCTCCTTCGCCGCCGTCCTCGGCCTCTCCGACGACCTCGCCGAACCCGTCTACACCCGCGTCCGGGCCAAACTGGAGCGCGAACCCTTGGAAGACGTGCGCGTCGACTTCGAGGACGGCTACGGCGGCCGCACCGACGCCGACGAGGACACCCACGCCGCGCGCGCGGCCCGCCTCATCGCCGAGGCGTACGCGCGGGGCACCGCCGCGCCGTACATGGGCATCCGCATGAAGTGCATGGAAGCCGCCGTCCGCGACCGGGGCATCCGTACCCTCGACGTCTTCCTGACCGGCCTCATGGAGGCGGGCGGCCTGCCCGACGGGCTCGTCCTCACGCTGCCCAAGGTGACGTATCCGCAGCAGGTCACCGCGATGGCGCGGCTCCTGGAGGAGTTCGAGAAGGCCCGCGGGCTCGCCCCCGGCCGCATCGGCTTCGAGATCCAGATCGAGACCAGCCAGGCCATCCTCGCCGCCGACGGCACCGCGGCCGTCGCCCGCATGATCGACGCCGCCGAGGGGCGCGCCACCGGGCTGCACTACGGCACCTTCGACTACAGCGCCTGCCTCGGCGTGTCCGCCGCCTACCAGGCCAGCGACCACCCGGCCGCCGACCACGCCAAGGCGATCATGCAGGTCGCCGCCGCGGGCACCGGCGTACGCGTCTGCGACGGCTCCACCAACGTCCTGCCCGTCGGCCCCACGGCGAAGGTCCACGACGCCTGGCGGCTGCACTACGGCCTCACCCGCCGCGCCCTGGCCCGCGCCTACTACCAGGGCTGGGACATGCACCCCGGGCACATCCCGACGCGGTACGCCGCCGTGTTCGCGTTCTACCGCGAGGGCTTCGAGCAGGCCGCGGCGCGCCTGTCGGCGTACGCCAACCGGTCGGCGGGCGGCGACGTGGCCGACGAGCCCGCCACCGCCAAGGCGCTCGCCGGATACCTGCTGCGCGGCCTGGACTGCGGGGCGCTCGACACCGCCGAGGTCACCCGGCTCACCGGGCTCACCCTGGCCGGGCTCCAGGTGTACGCGGGCCCGCGCCGGGGCGATCTGACCCCGCAGGCCACGTAGCGCGGCCGCCGCCCGCGGTCAGTCCGCGGGCGGCAGCTCCCCCGACCCCCGGGTGATGAGCCGCGTCGGCAGCTCGACGTGCTCGGGCGGGCCCGACGCCCCGTCCAGCTGGCGGAACAGGCGCTCCGCGGCCGTGCGGCCGAGCTGGGCCGCGTCCTGCGCGACGACCGTCACGCCCGGGTCGAGGAGGTCGGCCAGCTCGATGTCGTCGAAGCCGACCAGGGCGACGGAGCGGGGCAGGCCCGCGAGGACGCGCACCACCGTGACCGTCACGCGGTTGTTGCCCGCGAAGACCGCCGTGACGGGGGCGGGGCCCGTCAGCATCGCCTCGGTGGCCCGCGCCACGCGCTCCGGGTGCGTGGGGCCGAGCGACACCCAGTCCTCGTCGACCTCGATCCCGGCGTCGGCCATCGCCGCGCGATAGCCCCGCAGCCGCTCTATGGCCGTGTGGATGCGCGGCTGGTCGCCGATGAAGCCGATGCGCCGGTGGCCGTGCGCGATCAGGTGCGCGACGCCGTCCCGGGCGCCGCCGAAGCTGTCGGTGAGCACCACGTCCGCGTCGATCCGCCCCGGCGGGCGGTCCACGAACACCGTGGCGACGCCCGCGGCGATCTCCGGCTCCAGATAGCGGTGGTCGTCGCCCGCGGGGATGATCACGAGGCCGTCGACGCGCCGGGCGCACAGCGCGAGCACCAACTCCTGCTCCCGGTCCGGGTCCTCGGCGCTGGATCCGTTGATGAGCAGCGCGCCGTGCGCCCGCGCCACCTCCTCCACCGCGCGGCTCAGCGGTCCGTAGAACGGGTCGGCGAGGTCCTCGAGGACCAGGCCGATGCTCGCCGTGCGGCCCTTGCGCAGCACGCGCGCGCTGTCGTTGCGCCTAAACCCGAGCGCGTCGATGGCCTCCTGCACCCGGCGCTCGGTGTCGGGCGTGACGCCCGGCTCGCCGTTCACGACGCGGGAGACCGTCTTCAGGCCCACGCCCGCGCGCGCGGCGACGTCCTTCATCGTCGGCCGGTTGCCGTACCGGCTCTTGGGGTCCGCCGGGTCGTGCGAAGGTCCGCCACCGGGGCGTCGGCGGGAGACGGGGGTGCGGGCGGTCTCGGCCACGGTGCGCTGTCCTGTCTGTCGTCCACTACGGGTGCGGGTGCTACGGGTCCTGCTGCGTACGAGTACGGGTACGAGTACGAGTACGGCGGGCGGGACGTGCCCGCGCTCGCCGTACGCGGATCTCGCGGATCTCAGTGTGCGCATCGGGGCCCGCCCGCGTGCGGAAGTTCGGGATTCCACCGCGCGGGGGGTCCATCTGACGTGCCTCGACGTCCCCTATGTATACGGGGCGCCGCATACGGCTTCAGCAGGCGGGGGCGGGTCGCCGGTCGGACGCGGCGTGCGTGCGCCGTCGCCGAAGGACCGGGGCGCGGCGACATCGTGGGGTCCCTTAGGGGCCGTGAGGCCCCCAGGCCTTGACCCAAGCCCTGGACAACGTTGTCAGATGCAAGAGACACTGTCCTGCGCACTCTCCGGCCTGCCCTTTCACCAGGAGATCTGACACTGATGCCCACGGACCTCGTCGCCGCACTCGACATCGGCGGCACCAAGATCGCCGGAGCCCTGGTGGACGGCCGCGGCCGGATCCGCACGCGCGTCCAGCGGCCGACGCCCGCGCGCGAGGACGGCGACACCGTGATGCGGGCGGTCGAGGACGTGATCGGCGAGCTGAGCGGGGCCGAGGCCTGGGGCGAGGTGCGCGCGGTCGGCATCGGCAGCGCGGGCCCCGTGGACGCCTCCGCGGGCACGGTCAGCCCCGTCAACGTGCCAGGGTGGCGGGGCTTTCCGCTGGTGGAGCGGGTGCGCGCGGCCACCGACGGGCTGCCCGTGGAACTGGTCGGCGACGGCGTCGCGATGGCGGCGGCCGAGCACTGGCAGGGCGCCGCCCGCGGCCACGACAACGCCCTGTGCATGGTGGTCTCCACCGGGGTCGGCGGCGGTCTGATCCTCGGCGGCGCGCTGCACCCCGGACCCACCGGCAACGCGGGCCACATCGGTCACATCAGCGTCGACCTGGACGGGGATGCCTGTCCCTGCGGCGCGCGCGGCTGCGTCGAGCGGATCGCGAGCGGCCCGAACATCGCGCGGCGCGCCCTGGAGGCGGGCTGGCGCCCGGGTTCCGACGGCGACGCGTCCGCGGCCGCCGTCGCCCGCGCCGCCCGCGCGGGCGACCCGGTCGCCCTCGCCTCCTTCGACCGCGCGGCCCAGGCCCTCGCGGCCGGGATCGCCGCGACCGCCACGCTCGTCGAGATCGACATCGCGGTGATCGGCGGGGGCGTGGCGATGGCGGGCGACGTCCTGTTCGCGCCGCTGCGCCGCAGCCTGCGGGACTACGCCACGCTGTCCTTCGTGCGGCGCCTCGCCGTCGCGCCCGCCTTGATGGGCACGGACGCGGGCCTGGTGGGCGCGGCGGCGGCCGCGCTGCGGGCGTTCCCCGAGCCGACGGTGGCGCGCCTGCGGCCCGCGGTCAACGGCTGAGCGGCCCGCTCCCACGGAGGTGCGGGGCTGTGCCGTACGCGAAGGGGCCCGGGCGCGTGCCCGGACCCCGGTACGTCACCTCCGTTCAGCAGCCGAGCACCGGTTCCGCCCAGTCCGCGTGGTCGGAGTCGATGCCGTCGCCGCCGTCGGTGACGACGAGACGGATCGCGTCGGCGCCGCTGACGTCGGCGGAGAGCTCACGCGCGGGCATCGCGTGGGTGAGGACGCCGGTGGCCGCGACCTTCTTGTCGTCCGCCCAGACCTCGAACGCGACGGTGCCCTTGTCCTGCTTCTCGTCGTCGACGCCCACCTTGGCGGTGAGCTTCTCGCACGCCCCGCCGGTGTAGTACGCGACGTCGCTCTCGGCGTGCACGCCGAGCCCCTTGGCGAACACCTGGCCGCCGATGGTGATCGGGTTGCCGTCGCCCGCCCGGCTCTCGCCGTTGCTGGTGTCCTTCTCGACGGGCCCCCAGCCGTTGCTGGTGGAGACCCAGGGCAGGTCGCTCAGGGCGGAGTTCCCCGCAGGCGGCGCGACGACCACCCGCGCGGTCAGCGGCAGCGCGCCGCGCACGCGGGTGCCTGATGGCCCGCGGTAACTGGTGCTGAGCTCCAGGGAGTACGCGCCCGTGGGCGTGGCCGGGGGCGCCGTCACGCTCCATGACGTGGCGAGGGTCCGCTCGGTGGGCAGCGCGGCGGCGGTGGCCGGGGACGTCGCCTCGATGCGCCAGCCCGCCGGGCCGGTCAGGGAGGCCCGTACGTCGCGTGCCGGGGCGCGGCCGAGGTTGGTGACCCGGGTGCGGAGCTTGCCGGCCTTGCCCGCCTCCACCAGCGGGGCGCCGTCCAGGCCGAGTTCGACGGCGGGCGGCTTGCCCGGCCAGGTGCCGTCGGCGGTGACCCGCACGAGGACGGTGCCGTGCGCGGGCACGGTCGCGGAGATGCGGCCCGCGGTCTGGAAGCTCTCGTGCTTCCAGAGGTCGCGCAGCGTGTAGCCCGGGGCCTGGGGCAGTCCGACGGCCCGCGCGGTCGTCGAGACGGACTGCGAGCTTCCGGTCTCGTTGAACAGCGCGACCGCGCGGCTGCCGTCCTTCATCTCCTTGGCGACGACCCAGCGGCCGCCCGCCGAGGAGATGACCTCGCCCTGCTTGCCGAGCGGGTCCTGGTCGACGGCGATGACGTCCTTGTTGCCGAGGATCTCGAAGGTCTCGGGGGAGACCTTGCGCAGGTCGGAGCCGATGAGCAGGGGCGCGGCCATGATCGACCACATGGAGAAGTGCGTGCGGTACTCGGTGGCGGTCATGCCGCCGTTGCCGACCTCCAGCATGTCCGGGTCGTTCCAGCGGCCCGGCCCCGCGTGGCGCGCGAGCGGCAGGTTCCGCTTCATGATGGACAGCATGGAGCCCCAGTTGTCGCTGATGTCGCCCGTCGTGCGCCACAGGTGGCCGACGTCCGCGGCCCACTCCCAGGGCTTGTTCTCGCCCCACTCGCAGATGCTGTAGACGATCGGCCGCCCGGTCGCCTCGGAGGCGTCCCTGAGCGCGTCGCGCATCGCCGTGTAGCGCTTCTTGGCGTCGACGCCCTGGTTATTGCAGTTGTCGTACTTGAGGTAGTCGACGCCCCAGTCGGCGAACTGCCGCGCGTCGCCGCGCTCATGGCCGAGCGCGCCGGGGAAGCCCGCCTGGTTGCAGGTCTTCGTGCCGGCGCTGGTGTAGATGCCGAGCTTGAGCCCCTTGGCGTGCACGTAGTCCGCGACGGCCTTGATGCCGTGGGGGAAGCGCTTGGGGTCGGG
The DNA here is from genome assembly GCF_056435225.1 of Streptomyces sp. NPDC043996. Taxonomy (NCBI): domain Bacteria; kingdom Bacillati; phylum Actinomycetota; class Actinomycetes; order Kitasatosporales; family Streptomycetaceae; genus Streptomyces; species Streptomyces sp. NPDC043996. The sequence continues at coordinate 153,726 of NZ_JBWKEY010000015.1, forward strand.
CACGAGCTTGCCCTGGGCGTCGCGCTGGGGCAGCGCCCAGCAGTCGTCGAGGTTCACGTACTCATAGCCCGCGTCCTTGAGGCCCTTCGCGACGAAGATGTCGGCGATCCCCTTGACCATGGACTCGTCGAACTCGGCGCGGCAGTGGGTAGCGTTCCAGTTGTTGAAGCCCATGGGCGGGGTGAGGGCGAGGCTGCCGGGCAGCCGGGGCCCTTCGGTGCTCGGGGGCGGGCCCTGCCGTGGGGGTGCGGCCTCGCCCGCGACGGCGGGCGCGCTGAGCCCCGCGGCGCACAGCAGGGCCGCGGCGAGCGATCCGACCACTCTTCGGCGGGCTGGGGGGATGGGAAGGTGACGCATCGTTACGCTCCTCCGTACTCGCGGAAGATGGGATGTCTTCATGTACGCGTCGCGTGTGCGCGCTTACGGTAGAGCGTGTTGAACTGTGTTGGAAGAGGAGCGGTAACGGTTCGAGCATTCGACGCCAAACCCCTTGACGGCCGGGGGCGGTGGAGAGTGAGATCCAAGCCTCGCGTTCGGTTGTGTTGGGTTGCACCCCGAGGAGGGGGACATGGCACGGACAGTGTTCGCTGGCTCCAATGATCCGATTGCCCCGAAGAGCGTGGCAGGACATCGGATGTCCCGCCGGAATCTCCTCCGTGGTGTGGCCGTCGGCGCGGGGGCGGTCACGCTTCCGGCGCTGCTCAGCGCGTGCGGCGACGGGCCCGGCGGGAACAAGAACGAGGTCACGGTGGGCTCCAACGCCTCCGACGCCGTGCCCAAGGCGGCGTTCGCGGCGGCCTTCAAGGCGTACGAGAAGGACAGCGGCAAGCGCGTCAAGGTCAACACCACGGAGCACAACGAGTTCCAGCAGAACATCACGCGCTATCTGCGGGGTTCGCCCGACAACGTCTTCATGTGGTTCGCCGGGTACCGCATGCAGTACTTTGCGGAGAAGGGCCTGCTCGTCGAGATCAGCGACGTGTGGAAGGGCTTCGAGGGATTCTCCCCGGCGCTGCGGGAACAGTCCACGCACGAGGGAAAGCAGTACTTCGTGCCGTACTACTACTATCCCTGGGCCGTCTTCCACCGGAAGAGCCTCTTCGAGCAGCGGGGGTATGAAAAGGCCGACAACTGGGACCAGTTCATCGCCCTCGCCAAGAAGATGCACAAGGACGGCACCCCGGTCGCCTTCTGCGACAAGGACGGCTGGCCCGCGATGGGCACCTTCGACTACATCGATCTCCGCCTCAACGGATACGCGTTCCACAAGGGCCTGATGGCGGGCGAGGAGGCGTGGACCGACCGGAAGGTCAAGCGGGTCTTCGACGTCTGGCGCGAACTCATGCCGTACTACCAAAAAGGGGCCCTCGGCAGGACGTGGGAGGAGGCCGGACAGGGGCTCCAGCGGCGCAAGACCGGGATGGCGGTCTTCGGCATGCCGCACCCGGGCTCGCAATTCCCCGCGGCCGAACGCGACGACATCGACTTCTTCCCCTTCCCCGAGATCGACCCGCTCCACGGCAGGGACGCCGTGGAAGCCCCCATCGACGGATTCCTCGTCCCCGAGAAGTCCCGGAACGTCGAGGGCGCCAAGGACCTCCTGAGGTGGCTGGGCACCGCCGAGGCCGAGGACGTCTATCTGAAGGGCGACCCGAACAACGTGGCCGTCAACGACGGCGCCGACACAGGCAAGTACAGCCCGCTGCAGAAGAAATCCGCGGCGCTCGTCTCCAAGGCCAAGCACATCTCCCAGTTCCTTGACCGCGATACGCGCCCTGATTTCGCCCAGACCGTCATGATCAAGGCCCTTCAGGACTTCATCGGCAATCCGAAGGACGTCGACGGGCTCGTCAACAGCATCGAACGGCAGAAGAAGGACATCTTCTCCACGTGAGCTGAAGGGGGAACGCACTTCGTGCCGCAGAACACCGCGCGGCGCGCCCGGGGCCGGACGACGCGGCGCTTCACCCGCCGTGACATCGCCGTCCTTGCCGCGCTGTTGGGCATACCCGTCCTGCTCGACATCGTCATCGTGTGGGGTCCCGCCCTCGCTTCCATCGGCCTTTCCTTCACATCCTGGGACGGCATCGGGGACATCCACTGGGTCGGCGGTGACAACTACGAGAACCTGGTCCAGGACTATCCGGCGTTCTGGCCCGCCGTGCGCCACAACCTGCTGTGGATCGCCTTCCTCGGGCTCGTCGCGACGCCCTTCGGCCTGTTCCTCGCCGTCCTCGTCGACCGGGGCATCCGCTTCAGCCGCTTCTACCAGTCCGTGCTGTATCTGCCCGTCGTGCTCTCGCTCGCCGTCGTCGGTTTCATGGCGCAATTGCTGCTCGGCACCGACCAGGGCGTCGTCAACACCATCCTGGCCAATGAGAACGACCCGATCGACTGGCTCGGCGACTCCAGCGTCAATCTGTGGATGATGATGCTCGCCGCGAGCTGGCGGCACACCGGCTATGTCATGATCCTCTACCTGGCCGGTCTCAAATCGGTGGACCCCGCCCTGAAGGAAGCCGCGGCGATCGACGGCGCGAACGAACGCCAGACGTTCTTCCGCGTCACCTTTCCCACCCTGCGCCCCGTCAACGTCATCGTCGGCGTGATCACCGTCATCGAGGCCCTGCGCGCCTTCGACATCGTGTACGCGGTGAACAAGGGCCGCAACGGCCTGGAACTCCTGTCGGTCCTCATCACCGACAACATCATCGGCGAGGCGAGCCGCATCGGATTCGGCTCGGCCATCGCGGTCGTGCTGCTCTGCGTCTCGCTGGGGTTCGTCGTGGCGTTCCTGGTCCAGGAGTTGAGAGGAGCGCGCGACACATGACCACGGAACCGCACCCCACGCCGCGGGCCGCCGAGACGGCCCCGGCGCGCGAGCCCTCCGGGTCGCGCCGTCCGCCGCGCCGCGGAAAGTACGGCGTCCACATCTTCCTTTCCGCGGTGTGCCTGGCGTTCGTCGCCCCGCTGCTGCTCGCCGTGTACGCGAGTCTGCGCCCGTACGAGGAAACGGCGGAGCACGGCTATTTCTCCCTGCCGAAGAAGCTGTCCTTCGACTACTACCGCGAGGCCTACACCGCCTCCGGCATGGGCAAGTACTTCACCAATACGCTGATCATCGCCGTGCCCGCGGTGATCGTGACGCTGTTCCTCGCGTCGTTCGTCGCCTTCGCCGTGTCGCGCCTGAACATTCGCGGCGGCCTGGTGCTCCTGATGTTCTTCACGGCGGGAAACCTGCTGCCTCCGCAGGTCCTCGTCACGCCGCTGTACGTGCTCTTCCTGGAGATCGAACTGCCGTGGTGGATGTCCGACTCGATGACCCTCTATGACTCGTACTGGGCGGTCATCGTCGTGAACATCGGCTTCCAGGTGGGATTCTGCGTCTTCGTCCTCTCCAATTTCATGCGCACCCTGCCCAAGGAGATCCTGGAGGCGGCGGTGGTGGACGGCGCCGGGGTGTGGACGCAGTTCTGGCGGATCACGCTGCCCCTGTGCCGCCCCGCCCTCGCGGCCCTCGCCACCCTGGAATTCACCTGGATCTACAACGACTTCCTCTGGGCCCTCATCTTCATCTCGAACCCGGACAAACTCCCCATCACGTCATCACTCAACAACCTCCGCGGCCAGTTCTTCACCGACTACAACTTGCTCGCCGCGGGCTCGGTCCTGGTGGCTCTGCCGACGATCCTCGTCTTCCTCCTCCTGCAACGACACTTCATCGCGGGCCTGACGCTGGGGTCGAGTAAGGGGTGAGGGGGCCGTTTTTGACGGGGGATTCGGGAGCGCCACGGCCCGGCGCCGCTGTCCGGATCACGCACTTGTCGACATGTCGGCACCTCGCCACGCTTTCCCTTTCCATCGAGGTCATCGAGATCATCGAGGCAAAGGGGAGCGCATGTCCGTCTTCGGCAAGGGGGCCGACACCACCGGTCTGATCCACCAGACGCTTCGGGAACTCGCCGAGTTGCGCCAGTGGGTCGCCGATCAGCAGCACGCCATCGACCAGGCCCGCCGCGACGCCAACGCGGCCATCAGCACCGGCCTCGCCGAGATCCGCTCCGTCGTCCGCGACGGGCTCGACCGCGCTGGTGACACCGTGCGCGACCCGCTCGCGACCATCGCCACCGAACTCGCCGCGCTCCGTGCCGCATTGGATGCCCTCAACCACCGCGGTCCCGGCCTTGAACCGTCACCACCCGCCCCGGCCGCCGCCGCGTCTCCAGCCGAAGGCGCGGTGCCTCGCGGCGAGACCGGCGACGACCACGCCGGGCTCCTCAGCAGGGCCGCGGGCGTCTCGGCGGCTCACTTCGAAGTCCACCGCGACACCTGGGCGTTCCTCGTCGAGCACGCCGGACAGGACCGGCACTTCCACATTCCCGGCGCCGTCTCCGAGAGCGACGGAGTCGTCAGCGTCGACGTCTCCGGCCTCAGCCTCGTCGCCGCCCTCACGCGGGTGCGCGCCGTCCATCACGCCCCGAGTGCCGCTCCCGGCACCGCGGCCATCGCCCAGCACCTGTACGAGCGCATCGCTGGCACCGTGCGCTCCCTCGGCGCCACACCCCGCCCCGACGCGGGGCCCGTGCGCATCGTCATCGACGACCGTGTCGCGCCCGCCGACCACGACAACCAGCCACCGCCGCACGACGACGGGCCGCGCTGACGGGACGGCGACTCCAGTCGTGTCAGCGGGTGGCGCGTTGCCGGGCCCGGGCCCGGTGAAGGGTCACGAGGAAGGTGGCTGACGCGGCGACGATCAGTGCGGCGAAGGCGGGGTGCATGTCCTTGGACAGGCTCTGCGCCCCGTCGGGCCGCGTCAGCCAGATGGTGAGCGGGATCGCGAACGTGAGGGCGACGAGCGAGGCCGCTCCGCGCACCGCGCGGTCGGGGACGCGGCGGAGGGTGCCGACCAGGGCGATGAGTACGGGGACGCCTGAGATGAGGGCGAACTGGCCGATGACCATGACCGGGACCGCCCAGGCGGAGACGGTCACCGAGAGCGGGACGTACCGGACTGCGCGGGCGGTGTCTGCTGCGACGGTCGTGGTCATGGCGTTCTCCTCGTCTAAGGGGGGTGCGGGTGGGTGGCACGGCCTCTAGGCCTCACGCGGAAGCTAGGGGGCCGCGTGCTCGTTAGAAGTTGTAACTCGCGCTGGGCGAGGAGGTCAATGGGTTCGTGATAGCTTCTAACTGAATCTTGTGGGCGTAGCGATGCGGTGAGGGGCGGCGGGCCATGGCGAAGGCGGACGTGAAGTCGGGCGTGAAGTCGGACGCGGCGACAGGCGGAGCGGCCGACAGGACGGCGGCGGTGAAGACCCCGCGGGAGCGGTACCGCAGCCAGGTGCGCGCGGAGGTCAAGGAGCACGCCTGGGAGCAGATCGCCACGGCGGGGGCGTCCGGGCTCTCCCTCAACGCGATCGCCAAGCGGATGGGCATGAGCGGCCCCGCGCTGTACCGCTACTACGCCAGCCGCGACGAGCTGATCACCGAACTCGTCCGGGACGCCTATCGCGACCTCGCCGACACCATCGGCGCGGCCTCCGCCGCCGGTGCCGACCTCGCCGGACTCGCGCACGCCCTGCGCGACTGGGCCCTGGCGCACCCCCAGCGGTACTTCCTGATCTACGGCACCCCCGTCCCCGGCTACCACGCGCCCGACGACATCACCGCCATCGCCTCCGAGATCATGGCGCCCCTGCTCGACGCCTGCGCGGAGCTCGTCCCGGACGGCCCGACGACCCCGTTCGGCGCCCACCTGGCGGACCACCGGGACTGGGCCGACGGCCACCCCGCCCCGCCCGCGGCCCTCCACCGGGCCCTGTCGTTCTGGACGCGGCTGCACGGCGTGCTTTCCCTGGAGCTCGCCGGTCACTTCGGCGGGATGGGCTTCGACCCCGCCGAGCTCTTCGCGGCCGAGCTGGACGGCCTGCTGGCGCACCGGAAATAGCGTGGGGCGATCACCGGACACGTCGTACGGTGGCGCGATGACCACGCGACTGATCATTCTCAACGGCGGCTCCAGCTCGGGGAAGTCCGGGATCGTACGGTGCCTGCAGGCCGTACTCCCCGATCCGTGGCTGGCGTTCGGGGCCGACTCCTTCGTCGACGCGCTGCCCGCGAGGATGCGGGCGTCGGACGACGGGATCGAGATCGCCGCGGACGGCACGGTGAGCGTGGGGCCGGAGTTCAGGGCGCTGGAGGCGGCCTGGACGGAGGGCGTGGTGGCGATGGTCCGCGCGGGCGCCAGGGTCGTCATCGACGAGGTCTTCCTCAGCGGCTCCGCGTCCCAGGACCGGTGGCGGCAGGCGCTGGGCGACCTGCCCGCGCTCTGGGTCGGCGTCCGGTGCGCCAGTGAGGTCGCCGCCGGTCGCGAGGTCGCGCGAGGCGACCGGGCCCTCGGCATGGCCGCCGCGCAGGCGGACGCGGTGCACCAGGGCATGGTCTACGACGTGGAGGTGGACACCACGCACACCGAGTCCCTGGAGTGCGCGCGCACCATCGCCGCCCGCCTCGGCCCGGGGTGAGCGGGGGACGAGACGGGGCGGGTGGCGATGGTGCGCTCAGCGGGCCGACGGCGTCAGGCGGCCGGTGACGCCTGCTTGAAGATCTCGTACACGGACAGATAGTTGTCCGCGCCGTGTCCCTGGGCCACCGCGCGCTCGGCGACCTCCCGCATCAGTACCGGCAGTTCGGTGTGGACGCCCTGCTCGGCGGAAGCGCGAGCGATGTGTTCCAGGGCGTTGACGTTCATCACCAACGTGCCCAGGGCGCCAGGGTAGTTCCCCTCGTCCAGCTGCGGTACGTCCTCGGCCATCATGGGGCCGAGGACCGAGGGCATGAACCAGTCGAGCGCGAGAGCGGAGAACTCGGTCGCCGTCACCCCCGCCGAGCCGACAAGGGCGGACGCCTGCAGGAATCCGTTCATGGTCGCGTACATCATGTGCAGCAGAGCCGTGTTGTACAGCACCGCGAGCGCCGGGTCCTCGCCCAGGAACCGGGGATCGCCGAGGCTCGCGAGCGTCGCCCGGTGCTCTTCGAAGACGGGGCGCGGTCCGCTGTACAGGAAGACCGCGTCCGGCTGTCCGACCAGGGGCGGCGGCACCATGATGGCGCCGTCGAGATAGCCGAGTCCGCGCTCGGAAGCCCAGGCGACGGCGGCCCGCACCTCCTGCGGCGTACCGGAGTTGAGGTTCACCAGGACCCGCCCGTCAAGGGCGTCCCCGGCGGAGCCGAGGACCTCGTACATCGTGTCGTACGTGTCCAGGCACATGACCGTGACCGGGCTCGCCGACAGCGCCTCCGCGACGCTCGCGGCCCGGCGCGCGCCCCGCGCGACGAGGGGGTCGGCGCGCTCGGCCGTGCGGTTCCAGACCGTGGTCGGGTGGCCCTTGGCCAGGAGGGTCTCGGCGAGTACGAGACCCATGGGGCCAAGGCCGAGAACGGTGACGGGGGTGGTGGCGCTGGCAGTTGGGGTGGTGGTCGCGGTCGTCGATGCGTGGTTCGTCATGCGCCCTAGACTGATCTCTCACATCGATGTGAGAGTCAACGGAACGTGGTGGTGATCACATGCGCATGGGCGAGTTCGCGCGGCGGACCGGGGTCAGCCAGCGGCTGCTGCGCTACTACGAGGAGCAGGGGCTGCTCGCTCCGGTGCGGCGGCCCAGCGGCTATCGCGAGTACACGGAAGAGGACGTGACCACCGTGCGCGGCATCCGCGTCCTGCTCGCCGCCGGGCTGAACACCGCCACCATCGCCGAGCTGCTGCCCTGCATGGTCGACGACGGCGATGTGCTCGCCCCCGCCTGCACCGGCATGCTGCCCGACCTCACCAAGGAGCGCGACCGCATCGACGAGGCCATCGCCGGTCTCCTCGCCGCCCGCGACCGGCTACAGGAGATCATCACCGCGCCGCTGCCCGGCCCGCCCGACGCGGTCCGCGCGGAGGGGGCCTGCTACGCGAGCGCGCCGTGACGCGGCGGGCGCGCGGCGGCGGCGAATCGCGGCCGTGACGGCGGTGTGCGACGGTGGAAACGCGCCAAGCAGGCGGAAACGCACCCCGCCCGCTCGCGGCGCACCCGGTGTCACCGGGCGCCCCGCCCGAACCGGCCGAGAGAGGAGCACATCCATGTCCTCGAGGCGACGACGCAAGAAGAAGAGCCGCCGCAAGCACGCGGCCAACCACGGGAAGCGGCCGCAGTCCTGAGCGCGTCCGGGGCGCCGGGCCGATGGGTCCGGGCGCCCCGGGGCGCGGTCGGGGCGGCTCGGGGGAGCGGGCCGCCCCGCGATCTTCGGGCAGACAGGGCAGACAGGGCAGAAACAGCGCAGGCGGCGCGGCCAGCGCAGGCCGCCGGGCCCTAGGGCTCGGGCCCCGGCCGCGCCAGCGCCTCCCGCAGCGACGCCACCGGCGACAGACTGACCCGTACGCCGGTGATGCCCATGACGCGCAGCGTCATCGGATCGCTGCACACCACCCGCAGCCGGCCGCCCCGCGAGGCGAGGCGCCGCTGTGCCCGCAGGAGCAGGGCGAGGCCGGAGCAGTCGAAGAACGTCGCGTGGCTCAGATCGATGACGACGGTCTCGGCACCTCCCGACGTCACCGGGTCGACCACGGGCAGCGCGCGCTGGAAGGCCACGACGTCGATGTCGCCGTGCAGTTCGACCACGACGCTGTCCCCGGACTCATAGACCCGAGGCGGTAACTCCGGAATCTCGCAAGCGATTTCGCTCAGTTCGTCCTGATGCACTAGTCCCCCCAGGGCGGGCCCCGGTCGGCACGTGAAGCCGGGGCTGATGCGATGAAGCAACCGGAATGAGGAGGTCACCAGGGGCCGGGGTGCCTGGCGGATCACGCTAGCGGCCAGGGGCCCGCCGTGCGGTGCGGGAACGATTCGTACGGGGGCCGTGCCACTCGATGGGGGGAAGTTGTTCTGAGGGACTTGACATGATGTGGCGGCTTTTGGTCTGGCGGTAGTCGCCCTCATCAGCGGCTGGTTTCCGTGGCACTGTGTTGCGGGCAAGCCACTGGGGGCCAACAGAAGAGGGGGAACCGTGATCGTCTGGATCAATGGCGCGTTCGGTGCGGGAAAGACCAGCGCCGCGCAGGAACTGATCGAGCTGATCCCGAACAGCACGCTCTTCGACCCCGAGGTCATCGGCGGCGCGCTCCCGCATCTGCTGCCGGCGAAACACCTCGCCGAGGTCGGTGACTTCCAGGACCTGCCGATCTGGCGGCGCCTGGTGATCGACACGGCCGCCGGACTCCTCGCCGAGCTCGGCGGGGTCCTGGTGGTGCCGATGACACTGCTGCGGCAGGAGTACCGCGACGAGATATTCGGCGGTCTCGCCTCCCGGCGCATACCCATACGCCATGTTCTGCTCGCTCCGGACGAAACGATCCTGCGTGCGCGCATAGCCGAGCGCGACCTGCCTCCGGACCCACCCGACGGCGAACTGAGCGTCCGGCAGTGGTCGTTCGACCACATCGAGCCCTACCTCGCCGCGCTCACCGCCTGGTTGGGCGCGGACGCCCACCGTCTCGACACCAGCGCCCTGACCCCGTACGAGACGGCGGAGCGCATCGCCGAGGCCGTGCGCACCGGGGCCGCCTCTGTCTGCGACATCGTGCAGACCCCCGAGCCCACCGCGGAGACCGTCGCCGCGGGCGTGCTGCTCTTCGACGAGCGGGACCGGGTGCTGCTCGTCGACCCGACGTACAAGCCGGGCTGGGAGTTCCCCGGCGGTGTCGTCGAACGCGGCGAGGCTCCCGCCCGCGCCGGGGTGCGCGAGGTCGCCGAGGAGACCGGACTGCTCCTCACCAAGGCGCCCCGGCTGCTGGTCGCGGACTGGGAGCCGCCCGCGCCGCCCGGATACGGAGGGATGCGCTTCCTCTTCGACGGCGGCGTCCTCGACGGCGCGGACGTCCAGCGCCTGCTGCTGCCGGGGCCGGAACTGCGCGACTGGCGCTTCGTCACCGAGGAGGAGGCCGCCCGGCTGCTGCCGCCGGTGCGCTACGAACGCCTCCGCTGGGCGCTGCGCGCGCGGGAGCGGGGCGTGTCGCTGTACCTGGAGGCGGGCGAGCCGGTCGGCGGATGAGGCCGGGCGGCCCGCTCAGGCGCGCAGCGAGGGCCGACGGCCGTCCAGGAGCGCGGCCCCGAGCCCGGTGATCGTGTGCAGCGTCGTGTTGCGGTACCTGCGGCTGGAGATCAGCGCCGCCTCGCGCAGCGCCGCCAGGTGCCGACTGGCGTTGGAGGGACTCAGGCCGGTGTACCGGGCCAGCTCACCGGTGGTGAACGTGCCGTCGGCCGCGGCGTCGAGCAGCAGGGCCCGGGCCCGGCCGAGCAGCGCCGTGAGCGAGCCCCGGGCCCGCGGGCCGTGGCCGGGGCGCTCCCAGCCCGGCCGGTGCTCGATGGGGTAGACGAGGACGGGTTCGAGGCTGGGGTCGAAGAGGACGGTCGGGCGGTAGCGGCAGAAGAAGGAGGGCTGGAGCAGCAGGCCCCGGCCCTCCAGGCGCAGGTCCTGATCGACGGGGAAGTCCAGGCTGAGCACCGGGTAGTGCCAGTGCGCCGACGGGTGCAGACTGCCGAGAACGGCGGCCCAGCCGCCGTGCGCCACCTGCCGCGCGCGCAGCATCACGTCATGGCGGATGGCGTCGCGGATGGTCGGCCAGTACGGCCGCAGTCCGGTGGTGAAGTAGAGCTGGGCGGTGTCGGCGAGCCGCCCGAGCGGACGCGCCGAGCCCGTCGCGAGGTCCGCCGCCCACGCGGGCAGCCGCACGCCCGGGTGCATGCGGTGGAAGGTCTCCAGGTCGGCGCGGAGCCGTCGGCGGGGCGTGGCGCGCAGGGCCTCGGTCTGCGCGGCCAGGCTCTGGCCGGTCCCCGGCGTCAGGAAGTCACAGGTGTAGCCGCGGGCGGGGGAGAGGACGGCGAGCTGGCGGGTGGCCGCGGGCAGGTGCGGGGCCACCTGCTGCCGCCAGGGGCCGAAGAGGACGGAGGCGTCGCGGCGCTGGAGGCGGTGGAGGCTGATGTTCACCTCCCACATGGGGTCCGGTTCCTCGCTGAACCGGGTGCGTGCCAGGTCGTCAGAGGTGAAGTGAATTCTGAGCATTCCGGTTCCCCCGTGCCGGTCGTCCCCGTGGCGGGGCGCCCGGGAGCACGGAGCGGCGCATGGACGGGGCCCCCGGATGTCGCCCCCGTTGCCCCCCTTCTACCAGCAGGTTCGGCCCGGCAGGAGTCTCTTTTCGGCGGCGAGGAACCGGGTTTTCCCCAGAGGTACCGGGTCTTCCTCAGAGGTGAGGAGCGGAATCGTGGGCCCCGGTCACGGGCGTCGGCAGGGGATCAGACCCGCTCGTATCGCGCCGCAGCCGCGCGCAGCGCCGCCGTGGCGCCCGTGCGGACCGGGTCGCCGTGGCCGAAGCAGGCCGTGTCGGCGTCCAGCGCGGCGAGGCGGTGGAACGAGGCGACGGCCTGGGCCCTGTCCTGGTTGAAGACGCCGAGGAGCACACCCGGCTCGGGGGCGTGCGCGACGGCGTCACCCGTGAACAGGACGCCGTGCTCCGGCAGATGGACGCCGATGCTGCCGGACGTGTGCCCCGGCGCCCCGACGACCCGCGCGCCGCCGCCGAAGGGCAGGACGTCGGCGTCCGTCACTTCCTGGACCTCGGCGGCGTACACCCGCTGTTCGGTCGGTTTCGGGACGTCCTTCGACGCCGTCGCGAACAGCGGCTCCTCCCAGTCCTGGAGGACCGGCGCGGTCCCCGGGGCCTCGCCCCGGACCATCGGCGCGTCCAGGTAGTGCGCGAGCACCGTCGCCCCGGTCAGGGCTGCCACCTCGCCCGCACCGCCCGCGTGGTCGCTGTGGAAGTGCGTGAGGACGACGCGCCGCAGGTCGCCGGGGCGCAGCCCGAGCCCGGTGAGCGCGTCCACGATGCCGGGCCCCGAACCGGGCGGGCCCGCGTCGATCAGGGTGAGGCCGTCCTCGTCGCGCCACAGGTAGGCCTGGCCGATGGCGAAGCGGAAGAGGTGGAGCCGGGGCCGGAGTTCGGTCATCTCGATCGCGTTCATGCGGCGACCGTACGAACGCCCCGGCACCGGGGCGAGGGCCCTTCACCCTGAGCGGACGGATTCTGCCCGGGGCAGAGCGCGAGCGCCAACAGCGCCCCGGCCGCCGCGCGGCGGCCGGGGCGTTCCCTTCAGAGCGCGCAGGTATGCACCGGGTCGCCCTGCGGACGCGGAACCGTGCGGCTGGGCGGCGGCGCCGTGCCGTCCTCCACCCAGGCCGTCAGCGCGTCGAAGGCGTCGCGCGCGCACGGTAGCAGCGGGCGCACGAGCGCAGGGTGCGCGCCGTACAGGCCGTCCGTGTGGTTGCCGCCGACGACCCGGTAGTAGCGGTGGTGCGCGCCCCGGCGCGCGGTGTCGACAAGGCGCGCGTAGCGGTCGGAGCCCGGGCCGATGGGGATCAGCGCGTCCAGGGTGCCGTGGACGGTGACGAGGGGGCGCCCGACGCGTCCGGTCAGGGCCAGGCGGGCCACGGTGTCGTGCACGGCACGCGGGCGCGCCGCGTAGTCGTAGTCCGTGTCGCAGCCCCGCCCCGTGCCCTCGCGGCAGAACGGCGTCCCGGCCTCGGTGGCGCCGTCGTAGCCGGGGTCGACCTCCTCGCGGATCAGCCGCTGGAAGGTGTCCCACTGTGCGCGGTAGTGCGCGTCCCACAGCGGTTCGGACTCCGGCGGGTACCCGGCGGCCGCCATGGCCCGGCGCGCCCCCGGCTCGCCCGCCACCAGACGCGGGTACGCGCGCAGCGCGGGCGGCAGCGTCGCGAGGAGGTTGGGGGACTCGCGGGTCAGGAGCACCCCTTCCCAGTCGAGGCCCCCGTCGTACAGCCAGGGCACGTTCTCCAGCTGCCAGCGCACCAGATATCCGCCCATGGACATGCCCGCCGCGTAGGTGTGCCGGGGCGCGCTGCCGTAGTGCCGGGCGGCGACGAGCCGGGCGGCGACGGTCAGCTGGGTCAGACGCCGGTGCCATTCGGCGATCGCGTCGCCGGGGCGCCGCCCGTCGCGGTACAGCGTAGGACCGGTGTTGCCCTTGTCGGTGGCCGCGAACGCGTAGCCCCGCGCCAGGACGTGGTCGCCGATGGTGCGGTCGTTGGCGTACTGCTCGCGGACGCCGGGCGGCCCCGCCACCACCAGGCCGCCGTTCCAGCGCTCGGGCAGCCGGATCACGAACTGGCTGTCGTGGTCCCAGCCGTGCGTGGGGTTCGTGCGTGAGGAGTCGGGGAAGTAGCCGTCGAGCTGCACGCCCGGCACCTCCGACGACGGGCCGCGGGTGCCGGGAGCCACCAGGCCCGCCCAGTCGGCGGGGTCGGTGTGGCCCGAGGCGACCGTGCCCGCCGTGGTCAGGTCCCGCAGACAGGCGCCGACGGTCTTCTCGGCGCCGGGCACCCGCAGCCGCTCGGCGGAGCAGCCGTCCGGGGGCGCGGCCGTCGCGGCCGGGGTGAGCGCGGCGAGCAGCAACGCCGCGGTGACGGAGGCGAGGTGACGGATCATGCGGGGTCCCTTCCGCGATGCGGCGCCCTGGGAGGGGCGCACGGGCAGGGCGACCGTAGGGAACGGCGGTCCGCGGCGGTGAGTGCCGACCGGACAGCGGACGGGCACCCACCGCGCGGCCGTAGCCGTTCGGCACGTGCCGAACGGCCAGAGCACCACCGGCCGCGCCCGGAGGGTCGTGGCGGCGAGCCCCCGCCCAGTACGGTGACCGCAGGCCGACGGGGGAGGCGCGCATGACGGCCACACCATGGACCCGCACCGCCCTAGGGCCCTGCTGGTGGATCTCCGCGGCGTCGCGTCGCCCGGCACGCCCTCTCGCCGCACCGGACGAAAGCCCAAGTAGCTCCGCTACTAGGACTTCCGCCCGGCACGCCGAGAGCACGCACCGAACGCCGCTCCTTCACCCACGGAGATCCACCAGCAGGACCCTAGCGCCGCCGCCCGTGCGCCCGGCGCGCGCCGTGCCGTGGGTGTCACCCGTGCTGTACGCGGCCGTCCTGATCGCGGGCGTGGCGTACGAACTCGCGGGCGAGAACCCCCAGCCGCTCCCGCGCACGGCCGGATTCGTGGCCGGGCTCGCCGCGCTGTTCGCGCTGGACGCGGCCGAGCGCCGACGGGGGCCGGGACCCGCGGCGCGCGCCGCCGTGGTCGGCGTGTTCCTCGCCCGCCTCGCCCTGTTCGTCGCGGTGGCCGCCTGCGACGGCGCTGGCCTGTCGCGAGTGCTCTTCGTCCTGGTGCCGTTCACCGCCTACTTCGCGTTCGGGCGGCGGGTGGCCCTCACCCTGGCCTCGGCCTGCGCGAGCGCGCTGCTCGGCTGGTACGTCCTCGCCGTCGACGGCTGGTACCGGGACGTCGAGGCGATCTCCGACCTGCTGATGTTCGGGCTCGGCCTGGTGCTCGCGGTGTCGATGGCGGCCGTCGCGACGGGCGAGCAGGAGGCGCGGCGGCGCCTGGAGTCGACGGTCGCCGAACTCACCGCCTCCCACGGCCGGCTGCGGATGTACGCGGCCCGGGTTGCCGAACTGTCCACGGCCGAGGAGCGCAACCGCCTCGCCCGCGAGATCCACGACAGCCTCGGCCACCACCTCACGGCCATCGCCGTCCAAGTGGAGAAGGCCGAGGCCTTCCGCGACCGGGACGCCGCGGCCGCCGACCAGGCCCTCGCCGCCGCCCGCTGGTCGGCGCGGCGCGCCCTGGAGGAGGTCCGCCAGTCGGTACGGGCCCTGCGGGACCGGGACGAGCCGTTCTCGCTGTCCGCGGCGCTCACCGACCTCGTCCGGCACGCGGAAGGCGGCGTTCCCCGGGTCGGCCTCGACATCGCGGGGCAGGAGACGGGGTACGGCACGGCCCAGTTGACGGCCCTGTACCGGGCCGCTCAGGAGGCCCTGACCAACGCCCGCCGGCACGCGGCGGCGACGGCCGTGACGGTCAGCGTCGCCTACGGCCCCGCGTCCGCGCGGCTCACCGTGGCGGACGACGGCCGGGGCCTGCCGGGACCCGGCTCCGCGCGGCACGCCCCCGGCGTCGGGCTGCGCGGACTGCGCGAACGGCTGCACCTGCTCGGCGGCGAGCTGCGCGTGGACAGCGAGCCCGGCGCGGGCACGACGGTGACGGTGACGGTGCCCCGCGCCGCGTCGACGGCGGCGGCGCCGGGGACGACGGGACGTACGCCATGAGCGCACCGGGACGTACCGCATGAGCACACCGGAACCCGGGCCCCCGGACGCCGTGCGCGTGCTCGTCGTCGACGACCAGGAGCTGGTCCGCGAGGGCATCGCCTCCCTGCTCGCCATCCAGCCCGGCATCCAGGTGGTGGGCACGGCCGCCGACGGCGCGGGGGCCGTGGCCGCGGCGCTGTCCCTGCGGCCGGACGTGGTCCTCATGGACGTGCGCATGCCCGGCATGGACGGCGTCGAGGCCGTCCATGCCCTCGGGGAGCGGGCGCCCGCCCCCAAGGCCGTCATGCTGACCACGTTCGACGACGACGACTACGTCGTACGGGCGCTGCGGGCCGGCGCCGTCGGCTACCTCCTGAAGAGCCTGCCCGCGGCCGAACTCGCCGACGCCGTACGGCTCGCGCACCGGGGCGTCGCCCAGCTCGACCCGGCGGTGACCCGGCGCCTGGCCGCCGCGCCGCCCCCGCCACCGGCGGCCGCGCCCCCGCCCGCCGCTCCGGCGCCGGGCGGGCCGCCCACCGCCCGCGAGATCGAGATCCTGCGGCTCGTCGCGGCCGGGGCCACCAACCGGGAGATCGCCTCGCGGCTCTACCTCAGCGAGGGCACCGTCAAGAACCACATCTCGCGCATCCTCACCCGACTCGGCCTGCGCGGCCGCGCCCAGGCGGCGCTCTACGCGCGCGACAACGGGCTGCTGTGACCCTGGCAGCGGCGGCGGCCGTCAGACCCCGGCCGTGTACCGCTGGAGGAACAGCGCCTCCGCGACCGACATGCGCTCCAGCTCGTCAGGGGACACGCTCTCGTTGACCGCGTGGATCTGCGCCTCGGGCTCGTTCAGGCCGATGAGCAGGATCTCCGCGTCCGGGTACAGCGCGCCCAGCGTGTTGCACAGCGGGATCGAGCCGCCCATGCCGGAGGCCTGCATCCGCTGGCCGTCGTACGCCTCGCTCAGGGCCGCGCCCATCGCCTCGTACGCCGGGCTCGTGATGTCCGCGCGGAACGCCTGGCCCTGGCCGACCTGCTCGGTGCGCACCCGGGCACCCCACGGCGTGTGCGCCTCCAGGTGGGCGCGCAGCAGCTTGGAGGCGTGCGCGGCGTCCATGCCCGGCGGCACCCGCAGGCTGATCAGCGCCCGCGCGCTGGCCTGCACCGACGGGGTCGCGCCGACCACCGGCGGGCAGTCGATGCCGAGGACGGTGACCGCGGGGCGCGCCCAGATGCGGTCGGCGACCGTGCCGTCGCCGATCAGGCCGACCCCGTCCAGGACCTTGGCGTCCTTGCGGAAGGCGTCCTCGTCGTACTGGAGCCCGTCCCAGACGCCCGCGGCGTCGAGCCCGTCGATCGTCGTCGAGCCGTCCGCGGCGCGCAGCGAGTCAAGGACCCGCACCAGCGCGGCGAGCGCGTCCGGGGCGGCGCCGCCGAACTGCCCGGAGTGCAGGTTGCCTTCGAGGGTGTCGACCTCAAGGCGGACGAGGGTCATGCCGCGCAGTGTCGCGGTGACCGTCGGCAGACCGGCGCGGAAGTTGCCCGCGTCGCCGATGACGATGGAGTCGGCGCGCAGCAGGTCGGGGTGCGCCTCGGCGTACCGCTCAAGGCCGCCCGTGCCCTGCTCCTCGGAGCCCTCCGCGATGAACTTCACGTTCACGGGCACGCCGCCGTTCGCCTTCAGGGCGCGCAGCGCGAGCAGGTGCATGACCACGCCGCCCTTGCAGTCCGCGCTGCCGCGCCCGTACCAGCGGCCGTCTCGCTCGGTCAGCTCGAAGGGGGGCGTGGCCCAGCCGGCCTCGTCGAGGGGCGGCTGCACGTCGTAGTGCGCGTACAGGAGCACCGTCGGGGCGCCCTCGGGGCCGGGCAGGAAGCCGTACACCGACTGCGTGCCGTCGGGGGTGTCGAGCAGCGCGACGTCCTGGAAGCCCTCGGCGCGCAGCGCGTCGGCCACCCAGTTCGCGGCGGCCTCGCTCTCGCTCTTCGGGTACTGCGCGAAGTCCGCCACCGACTTGAAGGCCACCAGCTCGGTGAGCTCCGCCTTCGCCCGCGGCATGAGGGAGGCGACGGTCTCGGCGATCGGATGCGACGGCATGGGCACGCTCCTCGTAGGTGCGACGTTGTCCCTGAGGACGGGGTGGGGCGGTGTCGCGACGGTGTAAGGGGTGGGCGCCGCGCCCGCCGCTGGACGGGGTGCGCGGGGCGCACACGCTTGATCCTCCCACAGGAGGGTTGCCGGAGCGTGCGCCGTAGGATGCCTCAGAAGAGCTGAGGACAGCGCGGCCAAGACGGGGATCGGGAGCGGAAGACCAACGTGAGCAGCGAGAAGTCAGCAGACGACGCGCGGCAGGTGTGGGACGTCGTCGTGGTCGGCGCGGGCCCCGCGGGAGCCTCGGCGGCCTATGCGGCGGCCGTCGCGGGACGCAGTGTCCTGATGCTGGAGAAGGCCGAACTGCCGCGGTACAAGACCTGTGGCGGCGGCATCATCGGCCCGTCCAGGGACGCGCTGCCCCCGGGCTTCGACCTGCCGCTGCGCGACCGCGTGCACGCGGTGACGTTCTCCCTGGACGGCAAGTACGCCCGCACCCGCCGCTCGCGCAAGACGCTGTTCGGGCTCATCAACCGTCCCGAGTTCGACCAGCAGCTCGTCGAGCACGCCCAGAAGGCGGGCGCCGAGCTGCGCACCGGCGCCACCGTCGCGCGCGTGGAGCAGCACGGCCCGGCGGTGCCCGACCGGCGCACGGTCGCCGTGGTCCTGGGGAGCGGTGAGACGGTGCTCGCGCGCGCGGTCGTCGGCGCCGACGGCAGCGCCAGCCGCATAGGAGCGCACGTCGGGGTGAAGCTGGACCAGGTCGACCTCGGCCTGGAGGCGGAGATCCCGGTGCCCGCGACGGTCGCGGAGGACTGGGCGGGCCGGGTGCTCATCGACTGGGGCCCGATGCCGGGCAGTTACGGCTGGGTGTTCCCCAAGGGCGACACGCTGACCGTCGGCGTGATCTCCGCGCGCGGCGAAGGCGCCGCCACCAAGCGGTACTTGGAGGACTTCATCGCCCGCCTCGGCCTCGCGGGCTTCGAGCCGAGCATCTCCTCGGGACACCTCACGCGCTGCCGCAGCGACGACTCGCCGCTCTCCCGCGGCCGCGTCCTGGTCTGCGGCGACGCGGCGGGCCTGCTTGAGCCGTGGACGCGCGAGGGCATCTCGTTCGCGCTGCGCTCGGGGCGGCTCGCGGGCGAGTGGGCGGTGCGCATCGCCGAGGCGAGCGACGCGGTGGACGCCCGCCGCCAGGCGCTGAACTACGCCTTCGCCATCAAGGCGGGCCTCGGCGTGGAGATGGGCGTCGGGCGGCGCATGCTGTCCGTCTTCGAGCGCCGCCCCGGCCTGCTGCACGCGGCGATCACGGGCTTCCGCCCGGCGTGGAACGCGTTCGCGAAGATCACCCGCGGCTCGACGACGCTCGCCGATCTGGTGCGCACGCACCCGATGGCGCACCGCGTGCTCGGCAGGCTCGACCGCTAGCGCGCCGGACGGGGCGGGCGACTGCGCGTGTGTCCGCCCCGGGCGCCTGAGGGCGGCCACGTATGAAGTTTCTGTGCTTGATGTGACCATTGTGGCGAAAGAGAAATCGCCTTGGCCCATGCATGAAGGTTTCCTCAACTCGCCAGGGGCATAGGCTGGTTACTTGGACGAGGGGACTCCATACATGCCGTCGAACTCGAAGATCCTCGTGGTCGACGACCACGAGGACTACCTGTTCGCGCTCGAAAGCGCGCTGGCTCCGCTCGGATACGAGACGACATGCGCGACCAACGGGGACGACGCCCTCAAGGAGATTCTGCGAGGGCACGTGACGGTCGCCCTGCTAGACGTCCGGATGCCCGGCATAGACGGGCTTGACGTGGTGCGCTACGTACGGGGCGTGGAGCAGACGCAGCTCCTGCCGGTCATCCTGCTCACCGGGTTCGACGTGACCAACGAACTGGCGTCGACGGCCCTCCAGCTGGGCGTGGCCGACATCGTCGTCAAGCCCGTCGACCCCTGGACCCTGCGGGCGAAGGTGCGCTACCTGCACGAGTCGTATCTGCGGCTGCGCGCGCTCCAGAGCGAGGTCGAGGCCTACCGCGCCCGCAGCCTGGGCGCCCTGCCCGCGACGGAGACGGTCAAGCTGCGGGTGCCCTCCCAGGCGAGGCCGCAGGCGCTGCGGCGGGCACAGCCGAAGGACTGACCGCCGGGCGCAGGGCGGCGGCGCGTACTCCCCGGGGAGTACGCCTGATCGCCACGCCCGGCGGACGCCCGCCGCGGTGGGCGGCGTCTAGCGTGAGCGCCATGGAAGAACAGCGCGGAGGCGGCGGCGTGCCCTGGGCCGGGTCACCGGTGGGGCGGCAGGGGCCGCCGTGGTGGCGATGGCGGGACGAGGGCACGCGGCGGCTCCCCTGGCTGACGACCGTGCTCCTGACCGTGTTCGTACAGGTCGGCACGGGTTTCGCGGAGCACGGTCAGCCCGAGCGGGAGCAGGTCGACGGCCTCGCGCGGGCCCTGCTGTTCGCGGCCACCGCCGTGCTCCTGCTGCGCCACCGCCACCCGGTGCCCGTGGCGTATGCCGCCGCCGGGATCACCGTGGTGTATCTGGGCGCCGGATACCCCTACGGCCCGGTGCTGCTCACGGTCGCCGTGGGCTGCTTCGCTGCGGTCGTGGCCGGGCACCGGCACGCGGCGTGGGGCGCGGTCGGCCTGTGGTGGGCCGGGCAGGTGCTCATCACCCAGGTCCTGTACCGCTGGCTGCCGCCGGGCGGTGACGGCGCCCGCGACTGGGGCGAGGAACTCGTCGTGGCCCTCTGGGTGGTGGCCACCGTCGCGGTCTCCGAACTGGCCCGCACCCGCCGCGAGCAGTGGGCCAAGGAGCGCGCCGAACGCGAGCTCGCGGCCCGGCGGCGGGCCGACGAGGAGCGGCTGCGCATCGCCCGCGAGCTGCACGACGTGCTCGCCCACAGCATCTCCGTCATCAACGTCCAGGCCGGGGTTGGCCTCGCCCTCCTCGACTCCGACCCCGAGCAGGCCCGCACCGCCCTGACCACCATCAAGGCCGCGAGCAAGGAGGCGCTCGGCGAGGTCCGCCAGGTCCTTGACACGCTCCGCCCGCCCGCCGCCCCCGGCGCCGGGGGAGCGCCCCGCGCCCCTGCCCCCGGCCTTGAGCGCCTGCCCGAACTCGTCGAGCAGGCGGGGAGCGCCGGCTTGACGGTCACCGTCACCACTGAGGGCTCCCGCGCTCCGCTGCCGCCGGGCGCGGACCTGGCCGCCTTCCGCATCGTCCAGGAGGCCCTCACCAATGTCGTACGCCACTCCGGTTCGCGGCGGGCGCGCGTCCTGGTGCGGTACGCGCCCGGCTCTGTGACCCTGCGCGTCGACGACGACGGACCGGCCACCGGGACCGACGCGGGCGGCAGCGGCAACGGACTCGCCGGAATGAGGGAGCGTGCGGCCGCCCTGCGAGGCACGATTGAGGCGGGCCCGCGCCCGGACGGAGGCTTCCGCGTCACCGCCGCGCTGCCCACAGGACCCGCACCCGCACCTCAGGAGGACCCGTGATCCGCGTACTGCTCGCCGACGACCAGTCGTTGGTCCGGGCCGGGTTCAAGGCGCTGCTCGACGCGCAGCCGGACATCGAGGTGGCGGGCGAGGCGGCGGACGGTGAGGAGGCCGTGCGCGGGGTGCGGGAACTGCGGCCCGACGTCGTCCTGATGGACATCCGCATGCCGCGCCTCGACGGCCTTGAGGCCACCCGCCGGATCACCGGCGAGGCGGGCGCGGACGGCGTGCGGGTGGTCATGCTCACCACGTTCGAGCTCGACGAGTACGTCTTCGAGGCGATCCGCTCCGGGGCCTCGGGCTTCCTGGTCAAGGACACCGAGCCCGAGGAGCTGCTGCGCGCGGTGCGGGCGGTGGTCGCCGGGGACGCGCTGCTCTCGCCCGGCGTGACCCGGCGCCTGATCGCGGAGTTCGCGGCGCGCTCCAAGGAACCGGCGGCGGCCGAGGCGCTCGTCCACCTCACCGAGCGCGAGCGCGAGGTGATGGCGCTCGTCGGCATCGGCCTGTCCAACGAGGAGATCGCGCGCCGCCTCGTCGTGAGCCCGCTGACCGCCAAGACGCACGTGAGCCGCACGATGGTGAAGCTGGGCGCCCGTGACCGCGCCCAACTGGTCGTCCTCGCCTATGAGTCGGGCCTGGTGCGGCCCGGCTGGCTGGGCTGAGCGGGCAGTCCGGGAAGGGCCGCGCGGCGCGCCCGCCACCGCTCGGCGAACCGCCACAGGACGGTGACGAGGCGGACGACGAACACGGTGGCGGCGAGGACGGCGCCTACGCCGAGCAGCGCCCGCTCGGTGGTGCCCGACAGGTCGAAGACCAGCACGGGCCCGCCCGCGAGCGCCATGAACACGAGGGCCGCGGCCGCCCCCGCGCTGGCGAGCGCGTACCCGATCTCGATCGTGATGGCGTCCCGCTCGGCCGAGCTGCGCCGGCCCTGGCCGACCGTGGCCCCCATGTCATCCATACGGCGAGTCTCACAGGGCGAGGGCCCGGCGGCAAGAAACGTTCCGCCGGGCCCCGCGCGTCATGACCGGGCGTCAGTCGCCGACCGACACCCGCTCGCGAGCGGCCTCGGCCCGCGGCTGCGAGGCGGCGACCGTCAGGGACCGGCCCCGGCGCCGCGCGCGAAGGCCGGTGACGTTGATGAGCAGCCCGGCCACCGCGAACAGCAGCACCAGGACCAGGCCGGGGCGGTAGCTGTCCAGGACCTCCGCCGGGGAGGCGCCGCTCTCCGCCGATCCTTCGCCGGACGCCGTGATGACCGCGGTGGTGATCGCGAGGATGACCGCGCCGCCGACCTGGATCGAGGTGTTGAGCAGGCCCGAGACCATGCCCTGCTCGTGGTCGGGCACGCCGTTGGTGGCCTGGATGTTGAGCGAGGGGAAGACCAGCGCGCAGGCGATGCCGAGCAGCACCATCGAGGGCAGGATGACCGCCGCGTACGTGGGCGTCAGGTCGATGCGCAGGAACAGCGCGTACGCCACCGCGAGCAGCGTGAAGCCGGTGACGATGACCAGGGTGGTGCCGAACCGGTCGATGACACCGGCGATCTTCGTGGCGGACAGGGCCACGATGACGCCCGCGGGCAGGAAGGCGAGCGCCGTCTCAAGGGCCGACCAGCCGAGCAGCGTCTGGAGGTACTGCGTGGCGATGAACTGGAAGGACACATAGCCGCCGAAGAAGGTCACCGCGCCGAGCTGGGCCCGGATCTGGGCGCCCGAGCGCAGCACGCCGAGGCGGATGAGGGGGTTGTCGGTGCGCAGTTCGATGGTGACGAACGCGGCGAGCAGCACCGCCACGGCCAGGAACGACAGGAGCGTGCGGGCCGAGCCCCAGCCGGCCTCGGGGGCCTGGACGACGGTGAAGACGAGCAGCAGCATCGACGCCGTGCCGGTGACGGCGCCCGGCACGTCGTAGCCGCCGCGCTTGGCCTCGCGCGGGGAGCGCGGGATGAGCTTGAGCCCGGCGACGAGCGCGAGCACCGCGATCGGCGCGGGCAGCAGCATGGTCAGGCGCCAGCTGACCTCGGTGAGCACCCCGGACAGGACGAGGCCGAGGGAGAAGCCGGTGGCGGCGCAGGTGGTGTAGATGGACAGGGCGCGGTTGCGGACCGGGCCCTCGGCGAACGTCGTGGTGATGATCGACAGGCCCGCGGGCGCGGTGAACGCGGCGCTCAGGCCCTTCACGAAGCGGCTGGCGATGAGCAGCGGGCCGGAGTCGACGATCCCGCCGAGCAGCGAGGTGAGGGCGAAGACGGCCAGGGCGACGAGGAAGACCTCGCGGCGGCCGAGCAGGTCGGCGGCGCGGCCGCCGAGCAGCAGCAGACCGCCGTAGCCGAGGATGTAGCCGCTGACGACCCACTGCAGGGACGAGGTGGACAGATCGAGCTCGGAGCCGATGGACGGCAGGGCCACGCCGACCATCGACACGTCGAGCGCGTCGAGGAACATCGCCGCGCAGAGCACGAGCAGCGTGCCCCACAGACGCGGGGTCCAGCGCTCCGCGGACGCGGGCGCCTTCGCGGCGTCCGGCGCGGCGGAGGAGGCAGGGAGGGGCGAAGTCATGCGGAGGACACTACATGCACATGCATTGAATGCAAGTGCATTTAATTCTTGTGCAATAAAGTACTCTCCTCTGCTACCGTGCGCGCATGGCGGCGACGAAGGCCGAGCCCGCGGCGCAGGCCGAGGAAGGGCTCGTGAAGCGGTGGCGGGACATCCTCGCGGTGCACGCGCGCACCCATTGCGAGCTGGACCGCGAGCTGCACGCGCACGGCCTGGGCGCCAGTGACTTCGAGGTCCTCGACGTCCTCGCGACGAGCGAGGCACCGGGCGGGGGCGACGGCTTCCGGGTCCAGGACATCGCCTGCCAGGTCCACTTGAGCCAGAGCGCCCTGTCGCGCCTCATCGGCCGCCTGGAGAAGGACGGCCTCGTCGAGCGCGGCATGTGCGCCACGGACCGCCGCGGCGTCCGCGTCTGCGTGACCGACAAGGGCCGGGCGCTGCACGCCGAGGTGCGGCCGGTGCAGCGCGCGGTGCTCGCGCGCATGCTGGCGGCGCCGGAGGCCTGAGGGCCGCCCCCGGCGCCGGGCCGCTCGCGCTCAGCCGACCGCCGACGTCTCCCGCCACAGCGTGGCGAGGGCGGCGTCGCCCGTGATCTGGGGGAACGGCAGGCGGTTCCACAGGGCCGGATACAGATACGCCGCCTGGCCCGCGACCTCGCAGTCGGCGGGCACGGTGTCGCCGCGCTCGATGACCGGGGTCCCGGTGGACAGGTGCACCGTCCAGGCCGCGTCCGCGTCCGTGGCGCGCACCCGCAGCACGCGCGGCTCCGGGGAGCGCACCTGGCTCCGCTCCCGCGCGTGGAAGCCGAGCAGCAGCTCGTCGATGCCGTCCACGGCGAACTCCGTGCCGACGGCGGTCGGCGTCCCGCCGCGGGCGGACTCGGCGTCCACCCGGTGGATGGCCGTCTCGTTGGCCTGCCGCCGCGCCCAGAACGCGCGCGCCGACGGGGCGGGCAGGAACGTCCAGCAGCTCAGGTCGGGCGGCGCCGCCGCGAGGGTGGCGACGAGGTCGGCGTGGCCCGCGCGGAACCACGCGAGCAGCTCAGCGCCGTCCAGGTCGGGCGCCGCGGCGAAGGCGCGGTACGAGGGGTGCGCGTCGGCGACGAACCCGGCGGCCCAGCGGTGCACCTCGCCCGTGTGCCGCAGCAGGTCACGCACCCGCCAGCCGGGGCACGTGGGCACGGCGGCGCCGGTGCCCGCCTCCTCGGCGGCGAGGGCGAGCAACCGGCCCTCCTGGTCCAGGACTTCGATGTGCTCGGCAGTCTCCATGCGGGGATTGTGCAGGACGGGGCCGCGCCCGTGCGCCGCCGGGGTGCACCGGCGTGCGCGCGGGCCGACGGCGGGCGGGTGGCCGCGGGGGCGGTCGGCCGCGCGCGGGCGCGGCGTCAGCCGGTGCTCGTCGACGCGGGCGTACGGCTCGTCACCCCGGCGACGCACGCGGCGAGCGCGGCGAGCACGGCCACGCTCGTCAGCGCCACCGGCAGCGAGAACCAGTCCGCCATGAACCCGATCGCGGGCGGTCCGAGCAGCATGCCCCCGTACCCGAGCGTGGAGGCGGTGGCCACCCCGCTCGGCCCGGCGAGGGACCCGGCGCGCTCGATCGCCACCGGGAAGATGTTCGCGAGGCCGAGCCCCGTGATCGCGAACCCGGCGAGCGCCGCGCCCGTGGAGGGCGCGAGCGAGCCGAGGAGCATCCCCGCCGCCGCGAGGAGGCCGCCGCCGACGACGGTGCGGGTGCCGCCGAGGCGTTCCAGGAGCGCCGTGCCGGACAGGCGCCCGATCGTCATCGCGAGCGCGAAGCAGGAGTAGCCCGCGGCCGCGACGCCCGGGTGCGCGTCCAGGTCCTGCTCCAGGTGCAGCGCGCCCCAGTCGGCGAGCGCCCCCTCGCCGTACGCCGTGCACACGGCGACGAGCCCGAAGAGCAGGACGAGCCCGCGGGTGCCGCGGCCGGGGCCGCGCTCGGCCGCGGCACGCCCGGCGGCCGGAGCCGGTGGCGCCGGTGCCTCGTGCCGCAGCAGCGTCGGCGCCGTGACGGCGGTGACGAGCAGGCCGATTACCGCGAGCCCGAACAGGTGCCGGGCGGGGGAGAGATGCGCGGCGACCAGGCCGCCGAGGCCCGCGCCGATCATGCCGCCGAGGCTGAACGCGGCATGGAAGCTCGGCATCACAGGGCGGCGCAGCGCCCGTACGACGTCGACGGCCGCGCTGTTCATCGCCACGTTGATGCCGCCGTACGCGGCGCCGAAGACCAGCAGGACGAGGCCGAGCGCGAGCGCCGAGTGCGTCAGCGCGGGCAGGGCGACGCTCAGCGGCATCAGGACGCCGCACGCCACGGTCACGGCATGGCTGCCGAAGCGGCCGCACAGCCGTCCCGTCAGCGTCATCGTCACCACGGCCCCCGCCGAGACCCCGAGCAGCGCGAGACCGAGGGTGCTCGCGGACGCCCCGGTCTGCTCCTTGACGGCCGGGATGCGCACGACCCAGCCCGCGAACAGGAAGCCGTCGAGCGCGAAGAAGACGGTGAGCGCGGCGCGCAGCCGGGAGAGGTCGCGGGAACTGGCCTCGGAAGCCTCTGACGTGGTTTTGTTTAGTAGCGGCACAAAGTCAGCGTAGAGGCGTACCCCGGTATCGGACAAGGTGTGCGGGCCGGGCCCGCCCCGCGGTGCGGCGCGGGCACCGCCGCCGTGGCACGAAGGCGGACGAAACCATGGATCACGGGCGGGCGAAGAGAGGGGAAAGGCCGGATGGCGAAGGAACGGCGGGGCGGCGTAACGGATCATGGGAGACTCGCCCTCATGAACGGGAAGGCTGCCACCCGGGGTGAGGCGCGCACGCGCTTGGAACGAGGGCGTACCGCGCTCGGCCCCGCCCTCGAACTCGTCCACACCGGGCGCGCCCCCACCCGAGCCGTCCTCACCGCCGAACTGGGCGTCACCCGGGCCACGGCAGGGGCCGTGGCGGCGGAGCTCGAGGCGCTCGGTCTGATCAGCGTCGACGCCAGGCCGAGCGCGGCCGCGGGTTCCCAGGGCCGCCCTTCGCACCGGCTCTCCGTCGCCGAGACCGGCCCCGTCGCCCTTGCCGCACAGGTGCACGCCGACGGCTTCCGCGCGGCGCTCGTCGGGCTCGGCGGGCGGATCGTGGCCACCGCGCCGGGCTGCGAGACGATCGACGCCGACCCGGCCCAGGTGCTCGGCACGGTCATCGAGGAGGGCGCGCGGCTGCTGCGCGAGACGGGCAGGCGGTGCGTCGGCGCGGGGCTCGCGGTGCCGTCGGCGGTCGCCGAGCCGGAGGGCACCGCCCTCAACCCGCTGCACCTGGCCTGGCCCGCGGGGGCGCGGGTGCGGGAGATCTTCGCGGACCGCGTCCGCCGGGCGGGCATCGCCGGCCCCGCGTTCACCGGCAACGACGTGAACCTCGCGGCGCTCGCCGAGCACCGGCACGGCGCCGGGCGCGGCGCGCGCGACCTGCTGTGCGTGGCGACCGGGCACCGCGGCGTGGGCGGCGCCCTGGTCCTGGACGGGCGGCTGCACACGGGCAGTTCGGGCCTCGCCCTGGAAGTCGGGCATCTGACGGTGCACTCGGAGGGCCGCCCCTGTCACTGCGGCAGCCGCGGCTGCCTGGACGTGGAGACCGACCCGCTGGCCTTCCTGCGGGAGGTGGGCGTCGCGCCCGGCCCCGAGGGGCTGCTGAACCAGGCCCGCACGCTCCTTGCCGAGCGCATGGACGACCCGGCGGTGCGCACGGCGGCCGAGGCCCTGATCGACCGTCTGGGCCTGGGCCTCGCGGGGCTCGTGAACATCCTCAACCCCGATCGCATCATCCTCGGCGGGCTGCACCGCGCCCTCCTTGAGGCCGACCCGGAGCGGCTGCGCGCCGTCGTCGCCGACCGGAGCCTGTGGGGCCGCAGCGGCGGGGTGCCGATCCTTGCCTGCACCCTGGACCACAACAGCCTGGTGGGGGCCGCCGAGCTGGCCTGGCAGCCGGTGCTCGACGACCCCCTGGGGGCGCTGGTCTAGCCGACCCGGGCGGGCTCGCGCAGGGCGGGCGCGGCGGCCTCGGGGGTCTTCGCGGCGGTGGCGCGCCGCCGCAGGTCCGGTAGGAGGGACAGCAGTCCGAGCACCGCGAGCCCGGCGCCGATCCACAGCGGGGCCCGCAGGCCGTAGGCGTCGATCGCGGGGCCGCCGAGGGACGTCGCGATGATGATGCCGCCGGTGATGAACGACGAGTGGACGCTGTTGACCAGCGGGCCCGTGGTCCCCACGCGCTGGACGCGGGTCACCATCGCCGGGTTCATGGTGACGCCGACCAGGCCGATGCCCAGCATCATCGCCACGGCGGCGACCGGCAGGTCGGCGAGGAGCGCGAAGCCGATGAGGAAGCCGAGGTTCAGCAGCAGCCCGGTCACCAGGACCGGCAGGGTGTACCGGTCGGCGAGGCGGCCGACGATCGTGTTGCCGATGAGGGTGGCGGCGCCGTACGCGATGAGCAGCAGCGGCACGGTGCCGGTGGCGAAGCCGGTGATCTCGGTCAGGATCGGGTTGAGGTAGCTGAAGGCGGCGAACGTCGCGCCGATCACGAAGGTGCTGGTGGTGAGGGTCAGCCAGAGCCTCGGGTTCCTGAACGCGCCGAGCTCCTCGCGCAGTTGGCCGCTGCCGTGGTCGCCCGCCAGGGACGGCACCCCAGCCATGGTCGCGACCGCGGCGAGGGCGGTGAGCGCGGTGATGGCCCAGAACGCGGCGCGCCAGCCGAGGTGTTCGCCGACGACGGTGGCCAGCGGAAGACCGAGGAGCGTGCCCAGCATCAGCCCGTTGAGCGCCACCGCGACGGCCCGGCCGCGGATCTCGGGCCGGGTGAGCTCGGTGGCCATCGAGATGGCGACGCCGAAGAAGGCCTGGGAGGCGACGCCGGTGACGACGCGCGCCCCGAGCATCGTCCAGTAGTCGGGCGCGAGGGCGGCGAGCACATTGCCGGCCAGGAAGATGGCGAAGATCACCATCAGCGCCCGCTTGCGCGGCAGGCGCAGCAGGGCGGCCGTCAGGAACGGGCCGCCGAACGCCATGGCCATGGCGAACGCCGTGATCAGATAGCCGATCTCGGGGATGGTGGCGCCGAGCCCGTCGGCCATCTGCGGCATCAGTCCGGCGACGACGAACTCGCTGGTCACCATGGCGAAGATGCCTAGGGCCAGGACGTATACGGCGCGGGGCATGGTGCTCCTTAGGATGAGCGGATCCAGTATTGGATAGGTCAGTACAAAATGCGGGCAGGGGTGGGCCCGGAAGGTGCCGTGCGGCGGGTGTGTGGGTGGGGGGGGGTGTGCGGGCGGGGGTGGGCGGTTCAGGGCCGGAGCGCGTCCAGGGCGGTGTCGGCGATGGATTCGAGGACCTCGCGGCCCGCGCCCGCCTGGGCCGAGACGCGCATGCCGCCGATGGTCGCGTTGACGAACCGCGCGAGGGCGTCGGCGTCCCGGCCGTTCGTGAGGGTGCCGTCGCGCTGCCCCGCCTCGATCGCGACGCGCAGCAGCCCGAGCCGCAGGCCGAGATCGCGCTCGACCAGGGCGAGCGCGTCGGCGTCGCGCCGGGCGAGCTCGACGACCGTGTTCACGGTGAGGCAGCCGATGCTGCGCTCCTCGTCCCCGCGGTAGTCGTACTCGCTGTCGACGATCCGGGTGAACAGCGCGCGGATCCGGTCCATGCCTGAGCGCTCGCTGTCCTCCAGGATCTCCGCCTGCGGGACGCTCATCAGGTCGATGTAGCGGGACAGGGCCCGTTGGAACAGGGCGTGCTTGCTGGTGAAGGTGTTGTAGATGCTGCTGCGGCCCAGTCCGGTGGCGTCGCACAGGTCCTGGGTCGAAGTGGCCTCATAGCCATTCGCCCAGAAGGCGCGCATCGCCGCGTCCAGGGCCCGCTCCTCGTCGAACGTCCTCGGTCGGGCCATGCGGCCACCGTACCTGTTTTGGAACGTGCGATGCAATACGGGTGTCCGGGGCCGCCGGAGCGGTGGTGAGCAGGGCGTTGTGCCGCCCCGGCGGGCGCGCGGTCAGGTCGCCCACGCCACCGCGAAGGCCCGGCCTGGGTTCGCCGTCAGGACGCGGTCCGTGAGCTCCTCGCCGATAGCGGCGGCAAGGCGCGGCCGCACCCGGCGCAGCAGATGCGGTATGCCGGGGCCCTCGGCCGTGGACCGCGCGGCCGCCGTCGTCGTGTCGCCGCCCAGGAGCAGCGCCGCGCCGTGGCCCGCTGCGGCGACCGCGCGGACCGCGTCCGGCATGCGCCAGTCCGTGGCGTGGTGGGCGCGGGAGGGGCCGTCGTAGGCGAGATAGGCGCCCGCCGCCGCGGCCTGCACGTGGACCTCCAGGTCGGGGGAGCGGTTGAGGTGGCCGAGGATCACCTTGGCGGGCGGCACGTCGAGCGCCCCGCAGAGCAGGTCGAGCACGTCGAGCGCGCCGGTGCCCAGCTCCAGGTGGACCGCGATGGGCGCGCCCGTCGCATGGTGCGCCTCGGCCGCCGCGGCCATGGTCCACCGGGCGTGCGCGTCCAGGCCGTGGAAGCCGCCCGCGACCTTGATGAGCCCGGCGCGCACCCCGCTGTCGCCGATCCCTCGGGTGAGCTCCCGTACGAAGAGCGCGGCCAAGTCACCCTCGCGCAAGGCCGCGAGCGTCTCCGGCGCGTAGTGCGCGGCCTGGTGCAGGCCCGTGGCCGCCACGATCCGCACCCCCGCCGCCCGGGCCAGGGCGGGCAGCGCCTCCGCGCGGCGGCCCATGCCGTGCGGGGTCCACTGCGCCACGCAGCCGCCGCCCGCGGCCCGGAAGGCCGCCAGTTCGGCGGCGGCGGACTCCACCGAGTCCAGCTCCTGGCCCGGCAGGAGCGGGCTGCGCAGGAACAGGTGGTCGTGCGCGTCACAGACGCCGAGCTCGTCCGGCGCGACGTCGCCCGTGACCGTCCGCACCGCCGCCGCGCTCACCACGACCGCCCCCGCGGCAGCCGGTCGAGCTCGGGCCGGGAGCAGTGCAGGACCTGGAACACCTCACCGGCCGCCTGCGGGGCCTCCTGCTCCCAGAGCGAGAAGGTCACCGCCTCCCAGTGCCGCGGATCCACGGCCACCACGGCGGCGACGTTCCCGTCCCTGGCCGCCAACGCCCGCGCCTCGGCCAGGAGTTCCTCCGCGAGCCGCGCGCTGCCGGTGTCGTGCGGGACGGGCCTGCGGTGGCGCACGGCGATCCTCGGCGCGGCCCCTTCGGCGCCTCCGGCCTCGTACCCGAGCGTCATCCAGTGCCGCACCTCCGGCCGCCCGAAGTCGTCGCACAGGCCCTGGAAGCCGGGTCCCCACAGGAACGTGTTCAGGCCTTCGGCCGTGTGCCACAGGTAGAACGGCGCGTACTGGTTCACGGGCGAGCCGTCGACGCCGCGCTCGCGCATCAGATAGGCCTTGAAGCCCAACCCGGGGAAGGAGTCCAGGAGATGCCCCTTCGTCGCCACCCGCTCACGGATGACATCCATGTCGTAGTCGGCGGGCAGGGTGATCTCGTACTGCTTGGCGTGCATGCTGTTCCTGTCTCGGCGGGGTATCGGTGGGGTCTCAGGCGGTCGGGTACGCCGCGTCGGCGACGAGCTCTTCCCAGGTGGCCGCTGTGCCGTCCGCGCCCGCCTCGACCACGGCGAGGTGCGTCATGAACGTGCGCGGCGCGGCGCCGTGCCAGTGCCGCTCGCCCGGCTCGATCCACACGGTGTCGCCCGCCCGGATCCGCTCGACGGGCCCGCCTTCGCGCTGCACCAGGCCCTCGCCCTCGGTCACGTGCAGGACCTGGCCGTGCGGGTGGCGGTGCCAGGCGGTGCGGGCGCCCGGAGCGAAGTGGACGCTGAACATCCGTAGCCGGGAGGGAGGTTCGGGGCTCGCGATCTCATCGAGCCAGACGGTTCCGGTGAAGTGCTCGGCGGGGCCCTGAACGCTTTCGGCGCGGGTGCGGGTGACGTGCATCGTGGGTTCCTCGGGAGGTGGAGGCGACGGGGTGATCAGTGCGTCGTACGGGGCGCGAGCAGTGCGAGCAGGCCGCGCACGCCCGCCTCGAACGCCTCGGGGGAGCCGGTGGCGCGCGCGAGGACATAGCCGCCCTGCACGGTGGCGACGATCGTCGACGCCGTCTCGGCGGCGTCGAGTGACGGGCTGAACTCGCCCTGGTCCACGCCCTCCTGGACGATCCCGGCGAGCCGCTCGCGCAGCCAGCTCAGGGTCTCGGTGACCGGCGCGCGCAGCTCCTCGCTCGCGATGACGTCCGGGTCCATCGTCAGCCGCCCGACGGGGCAGCCGCGCAGGACGTCGCGCTCGCGCAGCAGATACGCGGCGACGCGCTCGTACGCCGAACCGTCGCCCGCGAGGACCGCGTCGGCGGTGGCGCGCATCTCCTGTGCCGTGCGCCGGATCGCGGCGAGCGCGAGATCGGGCTTGCCCGAGAAGTGGTGGTACATGCTGCCCTGTCCGGCGCCCGCGTGCTGCTGGATCGCCTTGGGGCTCGTGCCCACATAGCCCCGCTCCCACAGCAGCT
Organism: Streptomyces sp. NPDC043996; assembly: GCF_056435225.1. NCBI lineage: Bacteria > Bacillati > Actinomycetota > Actinomycetes > Kitasatosporales > Streptomycetaceae > Streptomyces > Streptomyces sp. NPDC043996. The sequence goes on from NZ_JBWKEY010000015.1 coordinate 185,610, forward strand.
CGCGGGTGGACTCGATCAGACGTTCCGGAGTGGTCATGCCGACACTGTACATACTAATAGGTACAGAGTGCGAGGTGAGAGGGTACGCGACCCCCTGCGGCCGGGTGGGGAGCAGGCGCGTCGCCGCTGCGTACTCCCGGGGAGGTACGCGTACGGCCGCTGGCCGTACGACGACTTCGCGACGGCGCAGGACCAGGCTCGAAGGCGGCGGACAGCACTGCTCGCCATCCCGATGCACCACTCCGTTTCCACCACTTCCGCTGCCAAGGAGAGGGACACCATGCACACCCTGGCATTCGACGGCGGGCCCGGCCCGTGGATCCTGTTCTTCCCGCTGGTCTGGGCGGCCGTCGTGGTCGGCGTCGTCACGGTCCTGCGCCGCACCGTGTGGCGCGGCCGGGGCGGGCCCTGGCGGCGGCCCGGCCCGGGCGTCGACCCGAAGTCCCCGATCGCCGTGCTCGGCCACCGCTTCGCCGCCGGAGAGATCGACGAGGACGAGTACTGGCGGCGCCTGAGCGTCCTGAACGAGGAGTTCGGCCGCGCCGCCAAGGGAGGCCGGTCATGAGCACGGCCACCCCCGCGCCCTCCACCGCCGTCCGCTACGCCGCGCGGGTCGAGCGGGCCGTGAAGGTCTACGGCTCGCCCGGCGCCCCGAGCGGACGGGCGGCGGTGACCGACGTGACCACCGTGACCGCCCTCGACGGGGTGAGCGTCGGCTTCCCCGCCGGGCGTTTCACCGCGATCATGGGCCCCTCCGGCTCCGGCAAGTCCACCCTGATGCACTGCGCAGCGGGCTTGGACACGCTCACCTCCGGGACCGCCTACATCGGCGACACCGACCTCGGCTCCCTGGACGACCGGCGCCTGACGCTGCTGCGCCGCGACCGCGTCGGCTTCGTCTTCCAGGCCTTCAACCTGGTGCCGACCCTGACCGTCGCCGAGAACATCACGCTCCCGATGGACCTCGCGGGGCGCGCCGCCGACCCCGCCTGGCTGGACACCCTCATCGACGTCGTCGGCCTGGGCGACCGGCTGCGCCACCGGCCCGCCGAACTCTCCGGCGGCCAGCAGCAGCGCGTCGCCGTGGCACGGGCGTTCGCGGGGCGGCCCGAGGTCGTCTTCGCCGACGAGCCCACCGGCAACCTGGACTCGCGCTCCGGCGATGAGGTCCTCGGGCTGCTCGGCCGCGCGGTGCGCCAGACGGGCCGCACCGTCGTCATGGTCACCCACGACCCGGTCGCCGCCGCGCACGCCGACGAGGTGATCTTCCTCGCCGACGGCCGTCTCGTGGACCGCCTCGCGTCCCCCACGGCCGACAAGGTCCTGGACCGCCTGAAGGCCTTCGAGGCGACGGGCGCGGTCCGCTCCGGCGTGGCCTCCTACGACGCCTACGGCTCCGCGGCGTACGGCGTGCCCGGCGCCGACGACGACGAGGAAGGAGCACCGTCATGACCGCCCGGCCCGCTCTGCCGGCGCCCGTGCGCCTGAGCCTCACCTCGCTGCGCGGCCACAAGCGCCGCTTCGCGGGCACGTTCCTCGCGGTGCTGCTCGGCGTCGCCTTCCTGGCGGGCACCCTCGTCATGGGCGACACCCTGCGCGCCAGCTTCGACACGATGTTCGGCGACGCCAGCCGCGGCACCGACGCGGTCGTACGCGGCGAGAACACGATCACCACGCCCGGCGAGAGCCAAGGCGTCCGCCGCCCCGTCGACACCGGTCTCATCGAGCGGCTCGAGCGGGTGACGGGCGTCGCGGCCGTCGCGGCCAGCATCCAGGGCGCCGGGCAACTCGTCGGCAAGGACGGCGACCCCGTCGGCGGCCAGGGCCCGCCCACCCTCGCGGGCAACTGGATCACCGACGCCGAACTGAACCCCTACCGGCTCGCCGAGGGGCGGGCCCCGGCGACGTCCGGCGAGGTCGTCGTCAACCGCGGCGCCGCCGAGAGCGGCGACCTGAGGATCGGCGACACGACGACGCTGCGCACCCCCGACCCCGTACGGGTGACCGTCGTGGGCCTCGCCACGTTCGCCGGCGAGGACGGCATGGCGCAGACGACGTTCACCGGCATGACCCGCGCCGACGCGGAGAAGTACCTCATGCCCAAGCCCGGCGAGGCCTCCTCCCTCCAGGTGCGGGCCGCACCCGGAACCAGCCAGGGCGCCCTCGTCGACGCGCTCGCCGCCGTCCTGCCCCGCGGCGTGGAGGCGATCACCGGCCAGGAGGCGGCGGACGAGAACTCCGAGATGATCTCGGGTCAGTTCCTGACGCTGTTCACGACGTTCCTGCTCGTCTTCTCCGGCGTCGCGCTGCTCGTGGCGACGTTCTCCATCCACAACACGTTCGCGATCGTCGTCGCCCAGCGCACCCGCGAGAACGCCCTGCTGCGCGCGCTCGGCGCGTCCCGCCGCCAGGTCACGGGGGCGACGCTGATCGAAGCGGGCGCCGTCGCGGTCGTCGCCTCCGCGGCGGGACTCGCGGGCGGGATCGGCATCGCGGCCGGGCTCCAGGCGCTGTTCCCCGCCATCGGATTCCCCTTCCCCGAAGGCGACTTGGTGATCAGCGGCACCTCGCTCCTGCTGCCCCTCGCGGTCGGCGTCGTCGTCTGCCTGGCCTCCGCGCTGCTGCCCGCCGCCCGCGCCGGACGCACCGCGCCGCTCGCCGCGCTGCGCGAGACCGCCGTCGACCACGCGGGCGCCTCGCGCACCCGGGCCGTGGCGGGCGGCGCCCTCGCCCTCGTCGCCGTCGCGCTCGCCCTGGTGGGCGTCCTCGCCGAGCCGTCGATCTGGCTCGCGGGGACCGGTGCCGTCCTCGCGCTCGCCGCCTTCGTGGTCCTCGGCCCCGTCGCGGCCACGCGCGCGATCCGGTTCCTCGGCGCCCCGCTGGACCGGCTGCGCGGGGTCACCGGAGCCCTCGCCCGCCGCAACGCGCTGCGCGGCCCCAAGCGCACCGCCGCCACCGCCAGCGCCCTGATGATCGGCGTCGCCGTGGTCTCGCTGTTCACGGTCTTCGGCGCGTCCTTGAAGGCGACCATGGACCAGACGGTGTCCCGGTCCTTCGCCGGGGACATCGCGGTCAGCACGCCCTCGTTCGGCGCCGGGGGCAGCGGGCTCAGCCCCCGCCTCGCCCCCGCGATCGCCGAGCGCCCCCAGGTGGCGACCGCCGTCGGCCTCGGCAGGGGAGTGGCCGAAGTGGACGGCCAGGGCCGGGCGTTGACCGTCACCGACCCGGTCGCCCTCGCCAGGTCCTTCGACCTCGGCACGGTCCAGGGCTCCCTGGACCGGCTCGGCGACGACGGCATCGCCGTGACCCGCGCGGAGGCGGACGAACGGCACCTGAAGGTCGGCGACCGCACCGTGCTGGCCTTCACCGACGGCAAGAAGGACACCTTCACCGTCCGCGCCGTCTACGGACGCTCGGAACTCGTGGGCGACTACGTCATCACCCGGCAGGCCTGGGCCCCGCACCGCGTCCAGGACTCCGACACGTTGGTCTCCGTCACCTTCAAGGACGGCGTGAGCACCGCCGACGGCAAGGCCGCCGTCTCCGACGTCGCGAAGGCGTACGGCAATCCAGAAGTGCAGACCCGCGACGAGTACGCGCGGTCGTCGGCCGGAGGCATCGACATGATGCTGACCCTCGTGTACGCGCTGCTCGCCCTCGCCGTCGTCATCGCCCTGCTCGGCATCGCCAACACCCTGACCCTCGCCCTGCACGAACGCACCCGGGAGCTCGGCCTGTTGCGGGCCGTCGGACAGACCCGCGCGCAGCTGCGCGCCATGGTCCGCTGGGAGTCCGTCCTGGTGGCCGCGTTCGGCACGGCGGGCGGGCTCGCGCTCGGCGGCTTCCTCGGCTGGGTCCTGGTCAAGGCGTCCGACGGGGCGTCCGACAGCGACTTCGCGTTCGCCCTGCCGCCGCTCCAGCTCACCGTGGTGGTGCTGGTGGGCCTGATCGCGGGCGCCCTCGCGGGCCTGCGTCCGGCGCGGCGCGCGGCACGCCTCGACGTGCTGCGCGCGATCGCGGCGGAGTGAGCGAGCGCCCCCGGGAAGTCACCGCTGAAGTCACCGCCCGGTCAGCCAGGAACGGCCGACCGGGCGGGAGCGTGCGCGCCGACGGGGGGCGCGGCGAAGGCGCCCGCGCCCGTGGCGTGGTAGCCGGGGTACGGGGGACACGACGTCAGGTCCACGGCGGGAGCGGGCGCCGAGAGCGCGAACCAGACGACCTTGCCCGTGTCGCCCTCCGGCCGCACCCCCCAGCTCTCGCTGACCGCGGCGACCATCGCCAGGCCCCGGCCGCAGGTCTCGAACGGCTCCGCGTCGCGCACCTGGGGCAGCCGCGGATCGTGGTCGTGGACGGAGACGAGGAGCCGGCCGAGCATGAGCTCGATGTCGACGGTGCACACCTTGTCCGGCTCCGCGTGCCGGTGGACGTTGGTGAGCAGCTCGGTCACGCCGAGCGCGGCCCGGTCTATCAGCGGATCGAGATGCCAGTAGCGCAACTGCGCCGATACGATTCTGCGGACTTGGCCGATCCGCGACGGCAGAACTTGGAGCTCTACCGTGCACTGCCTGCTTGGCTGGCTGATCACGGTGCGACTCCCCGAAGTGAGGTCCGGAAGAATTCGTCGTTCCGATCCAGCAGGGGCCGCGCGCTCTTCGCCGCCTGCTGTGGGCCGGCGGGCTGGTTCGCAGCGTCATCGCCGGTAAACCCAGAGTAGTGATGTGAGACCAGAGTGACGCAGGGGGTGCGGGCACGCAACTCGCGCCCCGCGCGGCGGCGTCAGACCCGCTGCCCGCCGGCGGCGGCGCGGAGCGCCGCGAGGAACGCGTGGACGGTGGGCGGCCCGGTCTCCCCCGGCACCGGATCGTGGTCGCCGAGCGTGAGGCGGTAGCGGGTGCCGTTGACCTCCGCCAGGGCCCGGTCGTGCGGGGCGAACCACGGCTTCGCCGCCCGCACCGCGCGCACCGGCGCGCTGTCGATCTCCGTGCCGTAGCTGGTGAGCAGCTCCAGCCTGCCGTCGTTGATCCGGACCTGCCCCGCGCGGGTCAGCGACCGCAGCCGCTTCCCGATCCCTACGCCCGTGGCCGTGAACTCCGGCTCTGCCATGAGGCTCCGCCCCCTCGCGCGCGGTGGTGTGCCGCTCGTGGTCTGCCGCGGCGTGCGGTGCGCCGCGGGGCTTGGTCTGCCGCTGTCCGTGCGGCGCCGTCCGGCGCCCTGCCCGGGACCCTACCCCGGCCCCGTGCGGTGCAGTGTGCACGCGCCCGGCGCCGAGCACTAGGGCGCATGGCCACGTCGCACATGCCACTTCCGCGCGTCACCACGAGGGGCCGACGGCGCGTCCGGATGGCGGCGGCAGCCGCGCCTTTGAGGTACCAAAAGGAGTGTTTATGCAGGTGAGGGTGGTGTTGTGGGTGTTTATCATCGAGGTGTCCGGCCGGATCGAACCGCGTCCGGCATGAGCGCGAGGAGTCACGCGGTGAGCACCACCCAGTACGACCCGACCGGCGATCCGGCCGTCACCCTCGATGTCGACCGCAGCGACGCGGACTACCGGTCCTGGCTGAAAGAAGCCGTGCGCAAGGTCCAGGCCGACGCCAATCGTTCGGCCGACACGCATCTGCTGCGCTTCCCGCTGCCCGAGCACTGGGGCATCGACCTGTACCTCAAGGACGAGTCCACGCACCCCACCGGCAGCCTCAAGCACCGCCTCGCCCGCTCGCTGTTCCTGTACGGCCTGTGCAATGGCTGGATCAGGCCCGGGCGCCCCGTGATCGAGGCGTCCAGCGGCTCCACGGCCGTGTCCGAGGCCTACTTCGCGAAGCTGATCGGCGTGCCCTTCATCGCGGTGATGCCGCGCACGACCAGCGCCGAGAAGTGCCGCCTCATCGAGTTCCACGGCGGCCAGTGCCACTTCGTGGACGACTCGCGCACGATGTACGCCGAGTCCGCCGCCCTCGCCGTCGAGACCGGCGGCCACTACATGGACCAGTTCACCTACGCGGAGCGGGCCACGGACTGGCGCGGCAACAACAACATCGCCGAGTCGATGTACCAGCAGCTGCGCCTGGAGCGCTATCCGGAGCCCGCCTGGATCGTGGCCACCGCCGGGACCGGCGGCACCTCCGCGACCATCGCCCGCTACGTGCACTACATGCAGCACGACACCCGCATCTGCGTCGCCGACCCCGACAACTCCTGCTTCTTCGACGGCTGGACGCACCACGACCCGGACGCCACCAGCGACTGCGGCTCCCGCATCGAGGGCATCGGCCGCCCCCGCATGGAGCCGAGCTTCGTGCCCGGCGCCATCGACCGCATGATGAAGGTCCCGGACGCGGCCAGCATCGCCGCGGTCCGCGCCCTGGAGCAGGTCATCGGCCGCAAGGCGGGCGGCTCGACGGGCACGGGCCTGTGGAGCGCCCTGAAGATCGTCGCTGAGATGGTGGCCGAGGGCCGCACCGGCAGCGTCGTCACCCTCCTGTGCGACCCCGGCGACCGCTACCTGGACAAGTACTACTCGGACGCGTGGCTCGCCGAGCAGGGCCTGGACATCGCGCCGTACGCGGCGGCCATAGAGACACTGCTCGCCACCGGGAAGTGGGCGGGGGCGTAGCCCGTCGGGGACCCCGCAGGGCGCCGGACTTGACCTTCACGCCGACGTGAAGGTCAAGTCTTGAGCCATGGACACACCACACCCGAACGAGTTCAACCAGCGCGTCATCGAGGAGTTCCGCGCGCGAGGCGGCCAGGTGGGCGGCCCCTTCACCGGGCAGTCGCTGCTCCTCCTGACGACCGTGGGCGCCCGGTCGGGCCTGCCCCGCACCACCCCCGTGGTCTATCTGCCCGACGGCCCGGACCGGCTGGCCGTGTTCGCCTCGAACGGCGGCGCCCCGGCCGCCCCCGCCTGGTACCACAACCTGACCGCGCGCCCCCGGGTGACCGTGGAGGTCGGCGAGCGCGCCTACGAAGCCCGCGCCACCGAGGCCACCGGCGAGGACCGGGACCGCCTGTGGGCCCGGCAGGTCGCGGACCGGCCGGAGTTCGCGGACTTCCAGGCGCGTACGACGCGACGCATCCCCGCGGTCGTCCTGACCCCGTGGCACGACCCCGCCTGACCGCCACGCCCACGCCACGGTCTACGCTCCCGTCGACGACGTGATCGCAGGACGACGTGATCCAGGACGACGTGATCAGAAGGGAGCGCGATGCGCATCGGGGAGCTCGCCCGCGCCACCGGCACCACGACGCGCGCCCTGCGGTACTACGAGGAGCAGGGCCTGCTGCGCCCCGACCGGTCCGCCAACGGCTACCGCAGCTACGGCGAAGGGGCCGTGCGCGTCGTGGCGAACATCCGGCTGCTCCTGGCCGCCGGACTCACCACCGAGGACCTCCAGCTGATCGACGGATGCCTGCGGGACGAACTGACCGGCGCCCACGCCTGCGCGGACCCCGGCCCGAAGATCGAGGTCTTCGAACAACGGCTCGCCCTGCTCGAGGGGCGCATCAACGACCTCGTCGAGGTTCGTGACCAGCTGCTCGACAGACTGTCCGACCTGCGCCGCCCGGTCGCGACGGCGGGCCGGGGCCGCTAGGGCCCCAGGCCCTAGGCCTTCGTGCCCGAAAGCCGCCGGTCCAGGTTCCGGACGGCGTCCTGGAAGTTCTTGCCGAGGCCCCTGCCGCCGTAGCGGTAGAAGAGGCGCATCAGGCCCTTGGGCTCGACGGCGAAGGTCCACTGGACGCGCGTTCCCGCACCCGAGGGCTCAAGGAGCCACTCCTCGGCCAGCGCGCGCACCCCGGGCGCGTTGGTGCGGTCGACGCGGTAGGCGTACCGCTCCGGCGCGTCCGAGGCGAGGATCGTCTCCAGCAGGCGGACCCCGGCCCGCAGGCGGACCGCGCGCCCCGCGCCGTCCGGCGTGAGCTGCGCCCGGGTGACCGCCGTGAACCACGCGGGCCACTGCTCCACGTCCACGGCGAGGGCCTCGAACACCTTCTCCGGCGGCGCGGCGACGTCACGCGCGAAGACGTGCCGCACGGGCGCCTCCACGAGGAACTCGAGCCCGACGGGCCTCAGCTGGCGTCGCATCGTACGCGGACCCCCAACGGACGTAGGGAGCGAGCAAGGTTCCCCCCAGTGCAGCACGCGCACCGCGCCCAGGGGAACCGGCTGACGCCCGTGGATGCCCTGAGGGGCCCTCAGTCGCCGCCGGACGCCGTCAGCTGGTCGCGGACTCCACGGGGCCCGCGGACTCCACGGGGCCCGCCGGGCCTTCCGAGCCCGCGGCGCCCTCGGAGGTGTCCGGCTCGCCCGCCACGATCAGGCGGCGCAGCCGCTCGGAGATCTCCGCGCGCGCCTCGCCCGGCAGGCCCGCGTCCGTCACCAGCGTGTCCACCTGGTTCAGCGTGGCGAAGGAACTCAGACCCACCGTGCCCCACTTGGTGTGGTCGGCGACCACGACGACACGGCGGGCGGACCGCACCAGGCGCCGGTTGGTCTCCGCCTCCGCGAGGTTGGGCGTCGACAGGCCCGCGTCGGCCGCTATGCCGTGCACCCCGAGGAACAGCACGTCGAAGTGCAGGGCCGCGATCGCCTGGTCGGCGACGGGGCCGACCAGCGAGTCCGAGGGCGTGCGCACGCCGCCGGTGAGGACCACCGTGGCCGCCCCCTGCCGCTGGCCCGAGAGCGGCTGCGCGGAGTGGAACACGTCCGCGACCCGCACCGAGTTCGTCACCACCGTCAGATCCGGCACGTCGAGGAGGTGGTGGGCGAGCGCGTACGTCGTCGTGCCGCCGGACAGCGCGATCGCCGTGCCCGGCACCACCAGCGCCGCCGCCGCGCGCGCGATGTCCTCCTTGGCGCTGAGCTCGAGGCCCGACTTGGCCTCGAAGCCCGGCTCGTGCGTGCTCGCCTCCGGCACCGGGACGGCGCCGCCGTGGACCTTCTCCAGGACGCCCTGACGCGCAAGCGCGTCCAGGTCGCGGCGGACCGTCATGTCCGACACGCCGAGCTTCCTCGTCAGTTCGTTCACCCGGACGCCGCCGCGGCGGCGGACCTCGTCCAGGATCAGGGCGCGGCGCTGCTCCGCGAGGAGGTTCTGATTCTCACTCACGTCAGGCCCAGCCCCTTCACCTCGTACAAGCCCCGCACCGGGTCGCCTCATCCTCGCACGCGCCACCGGCGGATAACGAAGGGGGAGATTACGTGAGAGCCGTGCGCGCGCCGCCCTGAGCCTGGATCCTTGGTCCCCTGCACGGCACAGCGACACAACGGGGGAAGCGGAACAGTGGAGCGCGCCACGGCGGACCAGACCGCCCGTATCGAGGAACCACCCGTCACGGCTCAGGACCGCCATGCCGGTCCGGTGGAACGCACCGCCCTGGAGCTCCTCGTCCACGGAGTGGGGGGCACCACACCGCAGGAGATGCTGGACGATCCCCGGACCGTCCGCGTCCTGGGCGACGAGACCGCGGCCGTCCACCGCCGCGCCGACGACGTCGACGCCGAGGCCCACCCGGAGGACTACCGCGACCGCCCGGTCCCCGAGGCCTACGTCTGGTCCAACCTGACCTCCGGCAACGGCTCCCGGGCGCTGTGGCTCCTGCTGCTGCCCTTCATGGTGGTCAACCTCGCGCACTGGATGCGCCCCACCGCCCGCCGCATGCGGCGCACGGTCCGCGCCTACGGCCTCCTGGTGCGCCTGGTGGCCCTGACGCTCACGGTGCTCCTGACCGCCGCGGCCTGCGAGATCGCGATCGACCTGGCGGCCTGGCAGTGCGCGGGCACGCGCGCGTGCGTGAGCGACCACTCCTGGCTCGGCTTCCTCGCCCCGGACGCGGCCGGGGGCGGCGGCTGGTGGTCCCAGCCCGGACGCCGCCTCGCCCTCGCCGCCCTCCTGCCCGCCGCGCTCACCGGCCTGCTCTGGTACCTGTCCCACCGCACCTGGAGCGCCTACGAGTCCCAGCAGCCGCTGCCGCACCAGCCGGATCCCGAGGAGACCAGCCGCACCGCCCTCGGCCGCCCCGGGTTCTGGTACGGGCGCAGGCTCGTCGCCCGCCTTCGCGGCGCCCACACCGCCGCCGGCCTGCTCACGGTCGCCGCCGCCGTCGGCGCGGCCGCGGCCCGCTACGACCGGCGCCCGGGCGGCCCCGCGCTCCTGAACGCCCTCGGCTGGACCCTCCTAGCGGCCCTCACGGCATCGGCGGTCTTCGTGGTGTGGGTGGTGTGCCGCAGGGGCCGCAGCGAACGCCGCCTCGACCAGCGGCTCGACCGCACGCTCGTGCGCGGCCTGCCGCTCGCCAGCCTCGTCCTGCTCGTCCTCGCGGTCCTGTACGCCGGCTGGTCGCGCCCCGAGTGGACCTCCACGGGCGGGCTTCCGGGCAACGCCACCTTCGGCGGCATCGCCCTCGTCCAGGGCGCCCTGGTCCTGGCCCTCGCCGCGACCGCCACCTCCCTGTACCGCGCGGCGCCCGACGCCCGCACCGCGATGCGCGGCCTCGGCGGCCCCGCCGTGGCGATGCTCGCCTGCGCGCTCGGCGGCGTGATGTCCGGCGGCGGCTCCCAGCGCGTCGCCGACTGGCTGGACGGCACCGGCGGCACCATCGAGGGCCCGCCCGCCCTGCTCACCTGGCAGGCCTCCGTGATCCCGCCGCTGCTCGTGGTCATCGCGGTCCTGTGCGGCGTGCTCGGCGTGCGCGTCGCGGGCCGACTGCGGCGCGAACGCCTCCAGGTGCCCCGCGACTACCCCGGCGAGCGCCCCGACACCGCCCGCACGCGCCGCATCGCGCGCAGGCGCGCCAGCGCCACCCTCACCGACCGGGTGCCGGTGCTCGTCTGCGTCACCTCCGCCACCACCCTGCTGCTCGGCGCTGGGGCGCTCGCCGGAGCCTGGGTGAGCGGGCGGACCCCGGCCGAGGCGGCGAAGGACGCGCCCGCCTTCGTCGCGGGCACCGCCGAGACCGCGCAGGCCCTCGGCTCCTGGCTGATCGGCCTCGGCTTCATACTGTTCGTCACCTGGGGCCGCCGCGCCTACCGCGACGCCTCCGCCCGCCGCACCATCGGCATCCTCTGGGACGTCGGCACGTTCTGGCCGCGCGCCGCCCATCCGTTCGCGCCGCCCTGCTACGCCGAGCGCGCCGTGCCGGACCTGACCTGGCGCATGCACACCTGGACCCGTGCCACCGGCGGCCGCCTCGTCCTCTCCGGGCACTCCCAGGGCAGCGTCCTCGCCGCCGCTGCGGCCTGGCAGCTGCTGCCCTCCGTACGCAAGCGCGTCGCCCTGCTCACCTACGGCTCCCCGCTGGAGCGGCTGTACGGGCGCTGGTTCCCCGCGCACTTCGGGCCCGCCGCGCTGAGCACCCTGCACCGCGAGGTCGACTGCTGGCGCAACCTCCACCGCGACACCGACCCGATCGGCGGCCCCGTCCGGCTGCACGGCGACTGCGGCCCCCAGGTCGACCGCGCCGTGCTCAAGGACCCCCTGGCGTACGGCCGCACCGCGGCGCACCCGCTGCCCGCGCCCATCCTCGGGCACGGCGACTACCAGGCCGATCCGGCGTTCGCCGAGGAGCGCGCGCGGCTGCTCGCCCGGCTCAGGCCCCCCGTGCCGCGCCCGCAGACACGGGCCACGGCGCCGGACGCCGCGCCGAACGGGGCGATGGAAGGGCCCGGGCGGAGGCCTACGGCAGGCCGGGAAGGTCCGGCAGGTCCTCCGGGTACAGCAGGGTGAGGTCGTCCGTGCTGGGCGTCTGAAGCTGGGCGACACGGCCCGCGTGCCGCTCGACCATGGCCTCGAACGTCTGCCGCGCGGTGCGGCCGTTGCCGAACGTGGGCCCCTTGGGGAGCAGCGCGAAGTACTTCAGGAGCGCCTCGCCCGTGCCCGCGCCGAGCGTGTACTCGTGCTCGTCCGTCTGCTGCTCGACGATGCGCAGGAGCTCCTCGGCGGCGTAGTCGCCGAACGTGATGGTGCGGGAGAAGCGGGACGCCACACCGGGGTTGACCGACAGGAAGCGGTTCATCTCCTCCGTGTAGCCCGCGACGATCACCACGACGGCCTCGCGGTGGTCCTCCATCAGCTTCACCAGCGTGTCGATCGCCTCCCGGCCGAAGTCACGGCCGGAGTCCTCCGGCGACAGCGCGTACGCCTCGTCGATGAACAGCACGCCGCCGCGCGCCTTCTCGAAGGCCTCCTGCGTACGGATCGCCGTCGAGCCGATGTGCTCGCCCACCAGGTCCACGCGCGACACCTCGACGAGGTGGCCGCGCTCCAGGACGCCGAGCGAGGCGAGGATCTCGCCGTAGAGCCGGGCCACGGTCGTCTTGCCCGTGCCGGGGGAGCCGGTGAACACCAGGTGGCGGCGGACCGACGCGGCCTTGAGGCCCGCCTCCTGACGCCGCCGCCCCACCTCGATCATGTCGGTGAGCGCCCGCACCTCGCGCTTGACGCTCTCCAGGCCCACCAGCGCGTCCAGCTCCCCGAGCACGTCCTTCGAGGTGCGCGCGGGCGGCGCGGCGGGCGGCGCGGCGGGCGGTGCGGCGGGCCGCTCGGTGACGCGCGGCTCGGGCACCGCGCCGAGCAGGCCCGTGGACTGCGTGGCCGTCAGCGGAGCCGCCTGCGGCGGCGCGGTCCTGGCGCTGGCGCTCTCGTCGCTGGTGCAGTCCTCGGCCGTCGGCCCGTCCTCGGAGAACTCATAGCCCCCGCGCGCGCACCGCTCGGTGCGGCACCGCTTCAGGGAGGTGCGGCAGCCGTCGATGACGTGGAAGCCGTAGCCGCCGCTGCCGGTGACCTTGCAGCGCTGGAAGCTGCCCCGGCCGCCCGCGGAGACGTAGAAACCGGCCTCGGCGGGCGAGGTGACCGTGCAGCGCTCCAGGACCGGATCGGCGCCCTTGGTGACGATCACCCCGGTCTGGGTGCCGTCGATCGCGCAGTCCGCGAGGACGCCGCCGCTGCCGTGGTCGCGGAACCAGGCGCCGGTGGCGGCCTCCCGGATGCGCACGTCGTCGAGCTGCGCCGTCGCGCCGTCGCTCACCGACACGGCGGTGTTGCGGACCTGCGTCAGATCGCTGTCTATGACGTCGACGCGCGAGCCGCGGTCGAGGACGAACAGCGCGTCCGGCACGTCGTGCACCCGGCACGACTCCAGGACGGCCGTCGCGCCGTCGCTGACCCACACCGCCGGATAGTCGCCCGTACTGTCGTGGATCTCGCACTGGTTGGCGTCGACGCGCGTGCCCGGGTCCCACACGGACAGGCCGTTGCGGCCGAACTCGCGCACTGTACTGCGCGTCAGCGTCAGGACCGAGCGCGAGCGCAGGTCGACGGCGTTCTCGGGGATGTCGTGGATGCGGCAGTCGGCGAGCGTGAGGACCGCGTCCGTGTCCAGCGTGACGCCGTCGGACGTGGTGCGGTGCACGGCGCAGTCCGTGAGGTGCGCGGTGGCCCGCGCGGTGATCTGCACGCCCGCGCCCTTGACCTCGTACACCTCGCAGCCGACGGCCTCCAGGCCGCTGGCCTCGCCGGTCACCGAAAGGCCAGCGCCCGACGCGTGGTGCACCCGGCAGCGCTCCAGGCGCGGATGCCCGCCGCCGCGCACCGCGACGCCGGACTGGCCCGCGGCCACGACCTCGCACTCCTCGAACACGCCGCCCCCGCCGTCGAGCACGGCGATGCCGATGCCGCCCGGGTTGTCGACGGTGCAGCGGCGCAGCGTCGGGCGGGCGCCGCCGCGTACCTCGATCCCGGCCGCCGAGCGCGTCAGGACGCGGATGTCGGTGAGCTCCGGCGCCCCGTCCTCGACGAGCAGCGCGGGCGCGGCCGAGTCTTGGCCCTCGATGTGCAGGTCCTGCACCACCGCGGAGGCGCGCACCGTCAGCGGCACGCCGTCGGCGGGCGCGATGCGCACGGAGCCGGGGGAGCCCTCGGGGCCGCGCAGCGTCACCGCGCGCTGGACGACGAGGTTCTCGCGGTACGTCCCCGGGGCGACCGTCAGGACGTCCCCGTCACCCGCGGCCTCCAGGGCGGCGGCCAGCGATGCGTACTCGCCCGTGCGGCGCCGCCATCGCGACGTACCGGTGTGCGTCACCTGGACCGTGCCCTGTGCCATGGAGTTGCTCTGCCCCCACCTCGACGTACGCGGGACCTCACGCCCGCGCGCAAGGGGGCCGAAGAGTTCGCCCGCTCCACCGTAGCGCGCGCGGAGCGGGGGAGTTGACCCGATGGCCAGGCTCTCACCTGCCCATGTGCCGGTGCGGCGGGCTCAGGCGCCCGTACCGGCCTTGCCCCAGTCCGGGCCCGCTCGCTCCCAGGCCTGGTCCCAGCGGGCGTAGCGCCGTTGGACGACGCGCCACAGGAGCAGCCGCCGGGCGCCTTCCACCAGTCCGGCGCTCGCGAGGGCGGCGCCGAAGCCGGCGAGGGCGGCGTGCGTGGTCGCGGTGACGGGGTCGAGCGGGCGGCCGACGACCTGGCCTGCCTTGTCGGTCCAGACGGTGAACCGGTCGCCTGGGCGGGGCGACTTGAGGTCGGACACGACCGTGCCCGCGTGCCCCGAGCCGTCAGGACCGGTCCAGCGGGCGAGCACGCGGCGGTGCGCGTCGCGCGCGGTGGACGTCTCCGGGTCGGGGTCCAGGGGCGGTTGGTCGGTCTCCTGCAGGACGGTGGCCGTCACGGCGTGGCGGGCCGCGCGCTGCGCCTCCACCGAGCGCAGCAGCGCGTCATGGGTGAGGCTGGCCGTGACCGCCCCGACCACCGGGGCCGCCACGGCGATCAGCAGGAGGGCCACGAGGGCCACCCAGGCCTCGGTGAGGTCCGTCCCGCGGCGCAGCGGGTTGCGGCGCCAGCGCCAGAGTCCGGCGATCGCTCGCACGGCCTTGCACCCCCTTCCGCGTCTGTCACCACGGTCCTGACCGGGAACGGCACGGTTCACGCGTGGGTCACGAGAAGAGAGAGTGACATCACCCTCCTTCTCGTCGCTTTCCGGACTCGTCCCGCCACATGCCCGCCACGGCCCCGCCAGGACCGTCCCACGAGCGTCAACGACCTTGCCCCGCAGTCGAGTTCCCCGCTGTCGCGCGATTCATTCGAGGATCGGGGGCGGGTCACCGATACGGATGGCGCCGGTGCGCTCGGAGCGGCGGGGCGGGCCGAAGCGGAGCCGAGAGGTGGTGCCGCTGACCTGCGCACCGGTGAGGGGGCCAGGGCGGTGCGCCATCGGTCGTCCGCCGCTCGGGGCAGGATGCCGGGGCGCGACGACATTCGGCCGGAAACGGTTCATGGGCAAGCGCGGGCCGCCGACCGGGCGCGGGCATGCGTACGCCGCCGTCGGTACGAGACTCGACGGCGGTCAACGCCGAACAGGGACGCGGTCGTCGCGTCTCGACCGGCTCCCGCCGGTGGGCGGGGGCAGGAGCGGCCGTACGCGGTCAGTAGCCGCGGTACTGCCGGTTGTACGGATCCTCGTGGGGCGCGGGGGCCGGGCGCGGCGCGGCGGGGCGCATCGCCTCGTACCCGGTGTTCGTCCCCATGGGGCGCTGCGGCTGCGGGCCGGGATAGCCGCGGGGGGCTCCGGCCTGCTGCGGGATGTACGGCGCGGGGGCCTGCTGCAGCGGTGCGGGCTGCGGGGCGGGCGCGTAGCCGTAGGCGGGGTTCGGGTGGGCGGGGGCCATGGGCGCCGCCGCCATCGGGGAGTGGCCCATCGACGGGCCGGAGGGGAGGGCGGGCAGCGCGGCCGGGAGGGCGGGGAGGTGGCTGCCCGTGTCATAGGCGGACGGAACGCGGATCGGAGCGATCTGCGGGGTGCCCCGCTCGGCGACCAGCGAGTCGTAGATGGGGGTGTCCGGGAAGGACGGCGCGGAGTAGTAACCGCCGCCATAAGTGGAGCGGGGGGAGGTCATGCTCCATAAGTTAAGCCCTTGATGTGCTGGTTGGGGAGACCGATAAGAGGGTTGTTTGACGTGTTGGCAGTGACGTCAGATCCTCAATGCGAGCGAACCTGGGAAAATCGGTCGCGCAACGCCGTAGGGATCCTGTAAAGGCAGCGGTCCCGAAGGGTTACCGGCGGTCGACCGGCGGTTGACGTCGGCCGTTTCGGGGACGGCGCGTGCGCGTCCGCGAATGCCAGGTAATAGGTTGGGCGGGAACGGAACGGCGGTCCTGCCGGACCCGGCTCTGGTGATGGGGGCAGACATGTCTATGGCCAAAGGTTCGAATGTTCCCGTGGGGGCGTCTGCCGTACGGGTCGAATTGGGCTGGGGTTCGGGCCCCGGTGTTCCGGACGCCGACGCCTCGGCGCTGCTGCTCGGCGCGTCCGGCAAGGTGCGCTCCGACGCCGACTTCGTGTTCTACAACCAGGCGACGCACGCCTCCGGCGCGGTGCGCCACGAGGGCAAGAAGGCTGCGGGCGACGGCGTGACCGACACCCTCGTCGTCGACCTCGCGCGCGTGGAGCCCGCCGTCGAGACGGTGGTGCTCGCCGCCTCCTCGGACGGCGGCTCGTTCGGGAAGGTGCCGGGCCTGCACATCCGGGTCGTCGACGCCGCCAGCGGCGCGGAGATCGCGCGCTACGACAGCGCGGACGCGAGCGTGGAGACGGCGTTCGTCCTCGGCGAGCTCTACCGCCGCCAGGGAGCCTGGAAGTTCCGTGCCGTCGGCCAGGGGTACGGCAGCGGCCTGGAGGGCCTCGCCACGGACTACGGCATCACCGTGGACGAGCCGCAGCAGGCGGCGCCCACGCCGCCGCCCGCACCCGCACCGCCCGTGGCCGCGCCCGCTCCCGCTCCCGCGGTGACCGCCCCCGCCCCGGTCGCGCCGCCGCCCCCGCCCGCCGCCCCCGCCCAGCCGGTGCGCCTGACGAAGGTCACGCTCACCAAGGAGGCGCCGACCGTCTCCCTGACCAAGCAGGGCGGCACCTCGGGCGCGCTGCGCGTGAACCTCAACTGGGAGGTGCGCAAGCAGTTCAAGGGCTGGGCCAGCAAGCTCGGACGCGCCGTGGCCATGCACGCCGACCTCGACCTCGACCTGTGCGCCCTGTACGAACTCACCGACGGCCGCAAGGGAGTCGTCCAGGCCCTCGGCAACGCCTTCGGCGCCCTGAACCAGCCCCCGTACATCCTCCTCGACGGCGACGACCGCACCGGAGCGGTGTCGACGGGCGAGAACCTCACCGTCAACCTCGACCACGCCCAGGAACTGCGGCGCATGGTCATCTTCGTGACCATCTACGAAGGCGCCCGCAGCTTCGCCGACCTGCACGCGACGGTCACGCTCACGCCGCAGCACGGCGCGCCCATCGACTTCTCGCTTGACGAGTGCACCGTGCCGTCGACGGTGTGCGCCCTCGCGCTCATCACGAACACCAACGGCGAACTCGTCGTCCAGCGCGAGGCCCGCTACCTGGTGCCCGAGCGCGGCGTCAGCCCGCAGCGCACCATCGACTACGCGTACGGCTGGGGCATGAACTGGACGCCCGGCAGGAAGTGACCGCTCACGTCCGCGACTCGGGCGCCGCCTCGGCGGCGTCCGGACGCGCGTACGTACGGCCCTTCCACGCCGCGCCCCGCCCCTGGTAGTGCCGCACCGCGGAGTCCACCGTCATCAGCAGGTACAGGAACGCGGTCGCGGGGAGCGTGAGCGCGAGCCACGGCGGCTGGCGGTAGTAGCGCAGCATCGGCAGGTACGTCGCCGTCATCACCAGCCACGCCAGGCCGCCGAGGAGCGCGGCCGGGGCGTCGCCCGCCGCGAGGCCCGCGACCAGGGCCAGCGGCGGCACCAGATAGACCAGCGCGAGCCCGGCCACCGTCCCGGCGAGCACCGCCGGGTTGTGCCGCAGCTGGGCGTACGCGCTGCGCGCCACCATCCCCCACAGGTCCGCCAGGCGCGGATAGGGGCGCACGCTGTCGACGCGGTCGGCGAGCCCCAGCCAGATGTGGCCGCCGCCGCCCTTGACGGCACGCGCAAGGGCCACGTCGTCGATGACCGCGTGCCGGATCGCGTCCGGCACCCGGGCCCGCTCGGCGGCGTCCGTACGCAGCAGGACGCAGCCGCCGGCCGCGGCGGCGGTCCGCCCGCCCTTCCGCGCGATCCAGCGGAACGGGTACAGCTGTCCGAAGAAGTAGACGAACGCCGGGACGACCAGGCGCTCCCAGACGCTGGCCACCCGCAGCCGCGCCATCTGCGAGACGAGGTCATAGCCGCCGGTCTCGGCGGCCGCCACCAACGCGCGCAGGCTGTCGCGCTCGTGGGCGATGTCCGCGTCGGTCAGGAGCAGGTACTCCGGGTCCCGCGCGCGGGCCAGGCCGACGCCGTGCCGCACCGCCCACAGCTTGCCCGTCCACCCGGCGGGCGGCTCGCCCGGCGCGGTGACGGTCAGCGGGAGCCCGCCGTGGCGCGCGGCCAACTCCCGCGCGAGCGCGCCCGTCCCGTCGGTGCTGCCGTCGTCGACGAGGAACACCTCGGCGCGCCCCGGATAGTCCTGCGCGAGCAGCGACGGCAGGCTGTCGGGCAGCACCGCGGCCTCGTCCCGCGCGGGGACGACGACGCCCACCGACGGCCATGCGTCCGGCTCGCGGCGCGGCGGAAGGCGCAGGTCCGTACGCCAGCAGAAACCCTGTCCAAGCAGCAGCCACAGCCAGGCGCCCAGCGAGGCGGCGGCGGTCCACGCAACGGCACTCATCCGCCGCAGTCTGCCCCACCGTGCCCGGTTCGTGTGTTCGATCGACTAAGGTGACCGGGTGAAGATCGCGCTGATGGACTCCGGAATCGGACTGCTCGCCGCGGCCACCGCGGTACGACGCCTGGCCCCTGGAGCCGACCTCGTGCTCTCCTCGGACCCGGACGGACTGCCCTGGGGACCGCGCACTCCAGAAGACATCGTCCGCCGCTCCCTCGCCGTCGCCGAGGCCGCCGCCGCGCACCGGCCGGACGCGATGATCGTCGCCTGCAACACCTCGACGGTGAACGCGCTGCCCGCGCTGCGCGACCGCTTCGAGCCGGACCTGCCGGTCATCGGCACCGTCCCCGCGATCAAGCCCGCCGCCGCGGGCGGCGGACCCGTCGCCATCTGGGCCACGCCCGCCACCACCGGCAGCCCCTACCAGCGCGGCCTCATCAAGGACTTCGCCGACGGCGTCCCCGTCACCGAGGTGCCCTGCCCGGGCCTGGCCGACGCGGTCCAGAACGCCGACGAGGACGCCATCGCGCGCGCCATCGCCGCGGCCGCCGCCCTCACCCCGCCCGATGTAAGGGTCGTCGTCCTGGGCTGCACCCATTACGAGCTGGTCGCGGAGCGCATCCGCGCCGCCGTGCAGCGGCCGGAGCTGCCGCCGCTGGTCCTGCACGGCTCGGCCGGAGCGGTCGCCGCGCAGGCGCTGCGCCGGGCCGGTGAGGCGGCCCGCGCGCGGGACGGCCACGGCGGCCTCACCGTGATCCTCAGCGGGCGCGAGTCGGCGCTGCCGCCCGCCGCCCTGGCGTACGCGGAAGGACGCCTCCTGGCGCAGGCCACCCCGGCGCTGCGGCCCTGACCCGGCGCGACCGGACCGGTCCTCCGCGGGGGTGACTCTCCGCGACGCGGTGCCTTCGCCGCGGATCGTGAGTAGTCTCGTTGTCATGACGGACCACGCCCACGGCGAGCGGGCTGCCGCCGAGGACAAGACCGAGATCTGGACCGGGCGCGCGTCGAACCGCGTCCAGTGGTTGCTTGCCTGCGCCGGTGCGGCCTGCCTGGCCCTCGGCATCGACCTGGCTGTCGAGTCCCTGTGGTCCTCGGGCGTCCTGGCGCTGGTCATGTCGGTCGTCGGGTGCATCGCCGTCGGCCTGCTGGTCCTGTTCGGCACGCTGGCCTTCGTCCACGTCGCCGTGAAGGTGGACGCGGACTCGCTGGAGGTGCGCTGCGGCCACATCGGGGTGCCGCGCCGCCGCATCCTCCTCTCGCACGTGGTCGACGCCGACTTCGCACCGGCCGTCACCCCCCGCCAATGGGGCGGCTGGGGCTACCGCTGGCGGCCCGACCAGGGCACCGCCGTCATCGTCCGCCGCGGCGAGGGCGTCGTCCTGCAACTGGGCGACGGCCACAAGTTCACGGTGACCGTGGATAACGCGGAGAGTGCGGTGCGTGTCATTCGTGACCGGCTGCGGGGCGCGGGTACGACCGCGGCCTGACCGGGCTTGGCTTGCGGGGGTGCCCCGCTTCCCCTGCCTTTTTCCCTGGCTCGGCTCTGGGAGGGTATGTGCGGGTGCGTCGTGGCTGGGCGCGCAGTTCCCCGCGCCCCTTCGGGGCGCTGCCCTCACCCGCTCTCCTCCAGTGGGCGGGCCGTCGCGATGCCCGCTAGGAGGCCCGCGCCCACCGTCACCGACGTCACGCTCAGCGCGTTGCCGAGGGTGGCGATCGCGGCGAGGGCCGTCAGGGACGCGGCCGCCGTCAGGGTGACCGGGGTGGAGCGCGGGGAGCGGTACAGGGCGAACAGGAGCCAGACGAAGGCCGCCGCCAGCAGGGTCATGCCGACGAAGCCCTGCTCCGCCGCCTGCTGGAGCAGGGCCGAGTGGGGCTTGGTGTCCGTGGCCAGGCCCGCGGTGACCGTGGGTGACGCGTCGCCGAAGCGGCCCGGGCCCACGCCGAGCGCCGGATGCCCGGCCGCCAGGCCCTCCGCGTCCCGCCACATCTGCACCCGGTGGCCACCGAGCTGGCCCTCCAGGGACACCGTGAGGCCCTCGGGCAGGACGTCGTCGGCGACGGCCCAGGCCGCCCCCGCGACCACCGTCGCCGCGAGCGCGAACCCGGCGAGACCGACCGAGCGGCGGGGCGCGAGGGCCGCCGCGTGGGAGCACAGCACGATCCCGGCGCACGCGAGGAACCCCGCCGTCGAGCCGAGCGCCGCCGCGGCCCCCATGACACCGACGGCGAGCAGGCGCAGGCACAGCCGGAGCCCCGGCCCGCGCGCCGCCCACGCCGCGCAGCACGCCGCGCCCGCCGACAGGCCAAGGAGCGCCGCCGTGGCCCCGATGGGCCCGAGCGGAGACACGCTGGTGGGACCCGGCGTCACATGCGGTGCCGCCGCGGCCAGGGCCACACCGGCGAGCGCGCCCACGCAGGGCGCCGCCACCGGCAGCAGGGCCCCGGCGATGCGCCCGCCCGCGTAACCGGCGGCGACCGCGAGCACCGCGAGGAGCACGCCGTCCGGGCGCCCGCCCCGCAGCCCCGCGGTGACCAGCGCCCACGCCGCGCACGCCGCGAGGACCGCGAGACCGCTCGCGTCCGCGACCCCGCGCCGCTGCCCGGTCCACCCGGCCGTCGCAACCGCCCCCGTCGACCCCAATCCGCCCCCCGGATGTCTGCGGGCCCCGCCCGTGTGGCTCCATCCCGTCGCACGTCAGGGACTGCGGCACACCGTAGCGGCTGATGACACCAGTTGTGGATGTCTCGCGCAGAAACGATCTAGCAGATGTGTGCGACGGACACGCGGGGCGGCCGTCCGCGCCGGGCGGACCGCGCTGTCGGCGTCCAGATGGCGCGCCGTACACTCCCCGAGTGACCGCCACCACCGCTCCCAGTGAGACATCGGAGCAGCCCGCACCGCAGCCCGCACCACGATCCCGTGCGGAGCGGGCCCGGAGACGGCTGGTTCCGGCCGCCGCCGCGGTGCTCTCGGGCGTCCTGCTGTACCTGAGCTTCGCGCCGCGCGAGCTGTGGTGGCTCGCGCCCTTCTCCTTCGCCCTCCTCGGGTTCGTCCTGCACGGCCGCGCGCCCCGCTCCGGCTTCGGCCTCGGCCTGCTGATGGGGCTCGGCTACTTCCTGCCGCTCCTGTCGTGGACCGGCGTGGACGTGGGGCCGCTGCCGTGGGTCGCGCTCGCCGTGGCCGAGGCGCTGTTCCTCGGGCTCGCGGGCCTGGGCATCGCCTGGGTGTCGCGGCTCCCGGTGTGGCCCGTGTGGGCCGCCGGGGTGTGGATCCTCCTGGAGGCGGCGCGGGCGCGGTTCCCGTTCGAGGGCTTCCCGTGGGGCAAGGTCGCCTTCGGCCAGCCCACCGGCCTGTTCCTGCCGCTTGCCTCGCTCGGCGGCACCTCGCTGCTCGGCTTCGCCGTCGTGCTGTGCGGCTTCGGCCTCGGCGACCTCGTCCGCCGCTTGAGGGCCGCGCCCCGGGCCCGCGACCGCGGTGTGCTGGCCGCCGCCGCGCTCACCGCGCTGCCCGTCGCCGCGGGGGCGGCCGCGCTGCCGCTGGTGTCCACGGAGGCGGAGCACGGCACCGCCACCGTCGCCGTCATCCAGGGCAACGTGCCGCGCATGGGCCTGGACTTCAACGCCCAGCGCCGGGCCGTCCTCGACCACCACGTCCGCGAGACGCTGCGCCTGGCCGAGCGGGTCAAGCGGGGCAAGGCGGCCCAGCCCGACCTCGTGCTGTGGCCGGAGAACTCCTCCGACATCGACCCGTACGCCAACGCCGACGCCTACGCGGAGATCGACAAGGCGGTGAAGGCCATCAAGGCCCCCGTCTCCGTGGGCGCCGTCGTCAGGGGCGACGACAGCCCCCGCAACCGGCAGATCCTCTGGGACCCCAAGACCGGCCCCGGCGCCCACTACGACAAGCGGCACCTCCAGCCGTTCGGCGAGTACATGCCCTACCGCGACTTCTTCCGCGTGTTCAGCTCCGACGTCGACCGCGCCGGCGTCTTCCAGCCCGGGGACAAGCCCGTCGTCTTCGACATGGCGGGCACCGAGGTGGGGCCGGTCACCTGCTACGAGGCCGCGTTCGACTCCGTGGTGCGGGACCAGGTGAAGGAGGGCGCGCAGATCCTCTCCGTGCCCAGCAACAACGCCACCTTCGAGCGCAGCCAGATGACGTACCAGCAGCTGGCCATAGACCGGGTGCGGGCCGTCGAGCACGGCAGGGCCGTCATGGTGCCGGTGACCAGCGGGGTGAGCGCCGTGATCCGCCCGGACGGCACGGTCGCCCAGCGCACCGGGATGTTCACGGCCGAGTCCCTGGTCGCGGAGGTGCCCAAGCGCAGCTCGCTGACGCTCGCGACCCGGCTCGGCGGCTGGCCCGAAGTGCTGCTCGCCGGGCTCGGCGTGGCCGGAATCGGCCTGGTGATCGCGCGCAAGCGGCTCAGGGCCGACGGTTAGGGTGCGGATCATGGCGACACCGGATTTCATCAAGACCCTGCGCGTCGACGCGGGCCACCAGCTGCTGTGGCTGCCCGGCGTGACCGCGATCGTCTTCGACGACGAGGGCCGCGTGCTGCTCGGCAAGCGCGTCGACAACGGCAAGTGGTCGGTGATCGGCGGCATTCCCGAGCCGGGGGAGCAGCCCGCCGCGTGCGCCGTGCGGGAGGTCTACGAGGAGACCGCCGTGCGCTGCGTGGCCGAGCGCGTGGTGCTGGTCGAGGCGCTTCCGCGCGTCACGTATCCGAACCGCGACGAGTGCCAGTTCATGGACATCACCGTCCGCTGCCGCGCGGTCGGCGGCGAACCGCGGGTCAACGACGACGAGTCGCTCGACGTCGGCTGGTTCGCGCTCGACGCGCTGCCGGACGTGCACGAGAGCGGCCTGTTCCGCATCAAGCAGGCGATGGCGGACGGGCCCACCTGGTTCGCCCGCGACTGACGCGCACCCGTGTGCGGCGCCCCATGGTGGCCCGCCGCGACAGCATGTAGCCTGCACGGATGTTGACGGGATGATCCGGGTGGCCGCCCGCGAGGCGCCGCCGAACCACGAGGCAGGGACGGGAGTTGAGCCGGAAGACCTTCGGTGTCACGCTGCGGGGGCTCGCCTGCGCGCTGCTGGCCTGGCTGGTCTGGCTCGTGTGGCACCTGAGCACGTACGACGCCTCGAACGTCCAGTGGTCCTGCTACGACGACGCGGACTGCGGCGGCAGCGACCAGCTCGCGGCCGTGGCACCCGAGATAGGCATCGGCGTCGCCGTCCTCCTCGGCTTCGCCGCCGTAAGGTTCCTGCACCGCGCGACGGTGGGCGCGGTCATCGCCCTGAGCGCGCTCGCCGCCATCGCGGGCTGGCACGACGCGATGGCCGACGGCCGCGTGTCCTCCGGCACGGTCACGGACTTCATGCTCGTCGCGCCCGTCGGCCGCCACACGGTCACGGCCTGGCTGACGTTCCTGTGGGCGGTGGCCGCCGCGGGCGCCTGCGTGGCGCTGTGGGGCGCCGTCGTCAGCCTGCGCCGCACCGCCGCGCTGCGCCGCCTGCGCGGCGGCTTCGCCACGGCCGAGGCCCACCTGGTGGGCTGGCGGCCGGTGCGCGGCAGGCGCGGCGAGGTGACCGTCGTCTTCTACGACCGCCGGGGCGCGCGCCACAGCGTCCGGCTCGTCGTGGACCGCGGGGCGCTCGACCGGCCGGTCCTCGCGGTGTACGACCCCGAGCGCCCCGCCGACTCGGGAAGCACCCGGGTCGCCATTCCGCGGCGGCGGCTGCCGCGCCCCTCGTGAGGCCGGGGCCCTCCTGACCCGCACCGGCCCACCGGGCGGCGGGCGCTACCAGTAGCCTGAGGGCACGATGAACCGTTTGAGCACGTCATGGGGTGCGTACGACCTCACCCGCTTCCCCGAGGACCCGCGCGACCAGCTGCGGGCCTGGTCCGCCGCCGACGCCTATCTGCTGCGGCACCTGGCCGGAGACGAGGAAGGCGCGGAGGGCGCGGCGGGCGAGCCGGTCGCGCTGGACGGCACCGTGGTCGTGATCGGCGACCGGTGGGGCGCGCTGACCACCGCCCTCGCCGCGCACCGGCCGGTGCAGATCACCGACTCGTTCCTGGCCCGGCAGGCGACCCGCGCCAATCTGGAGCGGGCCGGGCACACACCGGACGCGGCACGCCTGCTGACGACCAGGGACACTCCGCCGGAGCGCGTGGACGTGCTCCTGGTGCGGGTGCCCAAGAGCCTCGCGCTCCTGGAGGACCAGCTGCACCGGATCGCGCCCGCCGTGCACGCGGGCACCGTCGTCGTCGGCGCCGGCATGGTCACCGAGATCCACACCTCGACCCTTGAGCTCTTCGAGCGGATCATCGGCCCGACCCGCACCTCGCTGGCCCGGCAGAAGGCACGCCTGATCTTCACCACGCCGGACCCGGACCGCGCCCGCACGCCGAGCCCCTGGCCGCGCGCGTACGTCCTCGCGGCCGACTCCGGCGCGGGCGCGGGCCTGACCGCCGTCAACCACGCGGGCATCTTCTGCGCCGAGCGCCTCGACATCGGCACGCGCTTCTTCCTCCAGCACCTGCCCGCGAGCCGCGGCGACGCGCACGTCGTGGACCTGGGCTGCGGCAACGGCGTGCTCGGCACGGCCGCGGCGGTCGCCAACCCCGAGGCCCGCGTCACCTTCGTCGACGAGTCGTACCAGGCCCTCGCCTCGGCGGAGGCCACGTACCTGGCCAACGCCAAGGCCGGTGCCGGGGCCGCCAAGGCGGAGTTCCTGGCTGGGGACGCGCTGTCGGCGGTGCCCGAGCGGTCCGTGGACCTGGTCCTGAACAACCCGCCCTTCCACAGCCACCAGGCGACGACCGACGCGACGGCCCTGCGCATGTTCCGCGGGGCGCGCGCCGCGCTGCGCCCCGGCGGCGAGCTGTGGGTCGTCGCCAACCGCCACCTCGGCTACCACGTGCGCCTCAAGCGGCTCTTCGACGACGTCGACGTCGCCGCGAGCAACCGCAAGTTCGTGATCCTGCGGGCGGTCAGGGGCCGATGAGCGGCGAGCTCTTCCCGCGCGAGCGGCGCGAGCTGGCCCCGGGCGCGGTGCACGTCCCCGACTGGCTCGCCGCCGACCGCCAGCGGGAGCTCGTCGCCGCCTGCCGCGCGTGGGCCCGCCCGCCCGCGGGACTGCGCACCGTCCAGCTGCCGGGCGGCGGCACCATGACCGCGCGCCAGGTGTGCCTGGGCTGGCACTGGTACCCGTACGGCTACGCGCGCACCGTCGTCGACGGCGACGGCGCGCCGGTGAAGCCGATGCCCGGCTGGCTCGCGGAGCTCGGGCGCGCGGCCGTGCACGACGCGTACGGGGACGGCACGGGGCCGGGGGACGGGGAGCCGGGCGGGGGCACGGACGCTGACGCGTACGACATCGCGCTGATCAACCACTATGGCGCCGACGCCCGGATGGGCATGCACCGCGACAGCGACGAGACGTCCCTCGCGCCGGTCGTCTCGCTGAGTCTCGGGGATACCTGCGTGTTCCGGTTCGGCACCCCTCAGTCGCGCTCGCGCCCGTACACCGACATCGAGCTGCGCAGCGGTGACCTGGTGGTGTTCGGTGGCCCCTCGCGGCTCGCGTATCACGGCGTGCCGCGCGTCCTTGCGGGCACCGCGCCGCCGGAACTCGGCCTGGCGGGACGGCTGAACCTCACGCTGCGGGTGAGCGGTCTGCGCTGAACCCCGTGCCCTCAGGCGTCGTGGAACACCAGGCCCAGCGTGCGCCGCAGGCCCGAGCGGACCGTGCTCACGCCGTGCCGCACCGGCGCCGCCGACCAGCCACGGGCGGAGCGCACCGGCCGGTCGCGGGTGGTGAACACCAGGCCGCGGCCTTGAGGCAGCGCGGTGACGGTGCCGCGGGACTGGGCCCGCGGGCGCTGCTCGACGAGCAGGAACTCTCCGCCCGTGTAGTCCTCGCCGTGGACGTCGAGGCCGATGACGACCTGGAGCGGGAAGACAAGGTCGCCGAAGAGGTCGCGGTGCAGCGCGTTCCAGTCGCCGCTCTCGTACCGCAGCAGGATCTGAGAGGACTTGGACTGGCCCGCCTCGTGGCACAGGGCGAGCCACTCGTCGAGCTCGTCGGGCCACGGGGCGGGGCGGCCGAGGCGCGCGGCCCAGTCCCGGGCGACGGGGAGCAGCTTCGGGTAGAGGGCGGCGCGCAGCGCGGCGACCGGGCCCGGCAGGTCGTGGCCGAAGTAGCGGTACTGGCCGGAGCCGAAGCGGTGCCTGGCCATGTCGACCGTCGACCGGAACAGGCCGATGTCGTCGTAAAGACCGGCGACCGCCCGGCACGCGGCGGGGTCGAGGAGCGGGGGCGTCAGGGCGCAGCCGTGGAGGTCGAGCTCGGCGGCGATGCCGGGCCAGTCGGCGGCGCCGACCCTGGTGGCGGCGTCGGGCACGGCGGTGTTCACGCCGCCTCCAGATCGAGCAGGCGCCGCTTGCGCTCCAGGCCTGCCGCGTAGCCGGTGAGGGAGCCGTCCGCGCCGATCACGCGGTGGCAGGGGCGCACGACGAGCAGGGGGTTGCGGCCGATGGCGGTGCCGAGGGCCCGCACGGCGGCGCGGGAGAGCCCGAGGTGCGCGGCGAGCGCTCCGTACGTCGTCGTGGTGCCGTACGGCACGGATTCCAGGGCGTCCCACACCTTGCGCTGGAAGTCCGTGCCCGCGCCCGGGGCGTACTCGATGTCGAACCGGGTCAGCGTGCCCGCGAAGTAGCCGCGCAGCTGCTCGGTGATCGCCGCGAACGCCGCGTCGTCGCGCGCCCACCCGTCCTGGACGGCCACGGCGCCCTTCTGCTCCGGCATCGACAGCGACGCGAGGGCCGTGCCGCCGGGGGCGGTGGCCGACGTCTCGCCGACGAGCAGCAGCTCGCCGAGGGGGCTGTCGAAGGTCGTGTAGACGGTCATCGCGCCGGTCCTCTCTCAGATTCGGTTCTTGGATTCGGTTCTTGGATCCGGTTCCTGGATCCGGTTCCTGGAGTCGGCGGATCGGCTGGGGGTGATCCGCCCTCCTGATCAGTCTGCGTCGCGCGCGAGTGCGCGGCTGGCGGTTTTCGGACAGGGCGATGAGGGAGGTCAGGGGCACTTCGCCGGGCGGTGCGGCGCGGTGCCGGTGAGCTCTCGGCGGGGCGCGGCGCGGTCGGTCGGCGCGGTGAGCGTACCGGGGCGGGCGTGGACGGCGTCGGCCCGTGGGAAGCGTGGGGCGGTGGCGGGCGGCACGCGGTGCCGGGCGGGGGCGGCGGCGTGAACTCATCGGTCACGCGTGCGCCCGGGGATAACCAGCCGTCCAGACCGGTAATGATCACGTGGGGAAGGTCAGAGGGGCGTTCTAGCCTTGTGCCGACCGAAGGGTGGGGAAGATGGACGTACCGAATGTCGTGGGGGACTGGCAGGAGTACCAGTCCGAGGAACTGGCCGGGCTGCGCGTGCGGGTGCACGGCCTCAAGCGGGCCACTCCCAAGCGTGGCCGGGACGATGACGCCAAGGGGCTGACGTACGTCGCCTTCGACGTCACCTTCGAGAACCGTGGCTCCGAGTTCGTCACCATCGACCTGCACGACCATCCGTGGCATTTCGACGTGCGGGTGGGCAGGGACGGCCACGGCGCCTTCGTCGACGAGTACGGCTCGGTCGTCATCAGGGACTTCAACCTCTATCCGCAGCGGCGGGTGACGGCGACGCTGTACGCCGCCGCGCCGATCGCGAAGCTCCGGCAGCTCGACGTGCAGATCAGCCCCCGGCTCGACGGGGAGCCCGCGTTCGGCTACGTGTGGGTCGGCGGCCTGGGGGTGCACGAGGGGTCGACCCGGGTGGGGGCCCGGGCGTCCACGGCCAAGACGGGCGTCGCGAGCGAGGTGGAGCGGTTCCTGCAGGACAACGCGCCGGGGGAGTGAGCGGGTCCGCCGCGGTGGCCGGTGTGAGGTGCGTGCCGGTGTGAGGTGCGTCCCGCCCTTGTGCAACTAGTTGCATAAAGGGTGGGGCTGGCCTACAACTGTCCTGACGAACCGCGCCGCCGCGTATCCGCGCGGGAAAGACCGCGCATCCGCGCGGGGACACGCGCATCCGCGCAGGAAAAGAGGCCGCATGGACGCCCCGAGCCGCTACCCGCACCTGCTCAGCCCGCTCGATCTCGGCTTCACCACGCTGCCGAACCGGGTCCTGATGGGCTCCATGCACGTGGGCCTGGAAGAGGCGCCGGGCGGGTTCGCGCGCATGGCCGCGTTCTACGCCGCCCGCGCGCGCGGCGGCGTCGGCCTCATCGTCACCGGCGGCATCGCGCCGAACGAGGCGGGGCGCCCCTGGGAGGGCGGCGCCAAGCTCACCACCGAGGCGGAGGCCGAGCGGCACGCCCCGGTCACCGAGGCCGTGCACCGCGAGGGCGGCAGGATCGCGATGCAGATCCTGCACTTCGGGCGGTACGCCTACCACGCCGACCTGGTCGCGCCGAGCGCGCTCCAGGCGCCGATCAGCCCCTTCGCGCCGCGCGCCCTGGAGGACGACGAGGTCGAGCGGACCATCGAGGACTTCGTGCGCGCCGCCGAACTCGCGCGGCTCGCGGGCTACGACGGCGTCGAGATCATGGGCTCCGAGGGCTATCTGATCAACGAGTTCATCGCGGCCCCGACCAACCGGCGCACCGACCGGTGGGGCGGCGCCTACGAGAACCGCATGCGCTTCCCCGTCGAGATCGTCCGCCGCACGCGCGAGCGCCTCGGCCCGGACTTCATCATCGTCTACCGGCTCTCCATGCTGGACCTGGTGCCCGGCGGCTCCACCCTCGACGAGGTCGTGCGGCTCGCGAAGGCGATCGAGGCCGCGGGCGCCACCCTCATCAACACCGGCATCGGCTGGCACGAGGCCCGCATCCCCACCATCGCGACGTCCGTGCCGCGCGGCGCGTACACCTTCGTCACCAAGAAGGTCATGGGCGAGGTGTCCGTGCCGCTGGTGACGACCAACCGCATCAACACCCCCGAACTCGCCGAGCGGCTGCTCGCCGACGGCGCCGCCGACATGGTGTCCCTGGCGCGCCCGCTGCTCGCCGACCCCGACTTCGTCGCCAAGGCGCGCGCCGAGCAGCCGGACGCCATCAACACCTGCATCGGCTGCAACCAGGCCTGCCTCGACCACACCTTCAACCTCCAGATCACCTCCTGCCTGGTGAATCCGCGCGCCTGCCACGAGACCGAGCTCGTCCTCGCGCCGACCCGCCGCGCGAAGCGCGTCGCCGTGGTCGGCGCGGGCCCCGCCGGACTCGCCTGCGCCGTCTCGGCGGCCGAGCGCGGCCACGACGTGACGCTGTACGACGCCGCCGCCGAGATCGGCGGCCAGCTGAACGTCGCCCGCAGGGTCCCCGGCAAGGAGGAGTTCGACGAGACCCTGCGCTACTACCGCACCCAGCTCGAACTGCGCGGCGTGGACGTGCGCCTGAACACCTACGTGACGGCGGAGGGGCTCGCCGGCGCGGGCTACGACGACGTGGTCGTCGCCACCGGCGTCACCCCCCGCACCCCCGACATCCCCGGCATCGACCACCGCAGCGTCGTCGGCTACCTGGACGTGCTGCGCGACGGCGCGCCCGTCGGCGAGCGGGTCGCGATCGTCGGCGCGGGCGGCATCGGCTTCGACGTCGCGGAGTACCTCACCGACAGCGGCGACAAGGCCAGCCTCGACCCGGCGACGTACTTCAGGCACTGGGGCGTCGACATGGACTACCGCGACCGCGGCGGGCTCACCGAGCCCGAGCGGCCGGTGCCGCCGCGCACCGTCCACCTGCTGCAGCGCAAGAGCTCCAAGGTCGGCCAGGGCCTCGGCAAGACGACCGGCTGGATCCACCGCACGGAGCTGCGCCACCGCGGCGTCGCCATGGTGGCGGGCGTGTCCTACGACCGCATCGACGACGAGGGCCTGCACATCACCGTCGACGACACCGCGCGCACCATCCCCGTGGACACGGTGGTGCTGTGCGCGGGCCAGGAGCCCCGGCGCGACCTGTACGACGCGCTGCTCGCGGGGGGTGTGCGCGCCCACCTCATCGGCGGCGCCGACGTCGCGGCCGAGCTGGACGCCAAACGCGCCATCAAGCAGGGCACGGAGCTGGCCGCCGCGCTGTGAGGCGCCGGGGCGGGGGCGCGGCCGGACCCTCCCGGCCCGCCCGGCATCCTTAGGATGCCCGCATGTCACTCCCGCACGCGATCCTCACCGCCCTGCTCGAGAAGCCGTCCTCGGGCCTGGAGCTGACCCGCCGCTTCGACAAGTCGATCGGCTACTTCTGGTCGGCCACGCACCAGCAGATCTACCGGGAGCTCGGCAAGCTGGAGGGCGAGGGACTGATCCGCGCCCTGCCCGCCGCGCAGGCGAGCCGCGGCCAGAAGAAGGAGTACGAGGTGCTGCCCGCGGGCCGCGCCGAGCTGTCCCGGTGGACCGCCGCGAGCCAGGACCCCAAGCCGCTGCGTGACGTGCTGCTGCTGCGCCTGCGCGCGGCGGCCGTCGTCGGCACCGACGGCATCGAGGCGGAGCTGCGCCGCCATCTCGCCCTGCACCAGGGCCAGCTGGAGGAGTACGAGGCGATCGAGCGCCGCGACTTCCCGCCCGGCCGCGACGCCGTCGAGGACCGGCTGCGGCACGCGGTGCTGCGGGCCGGGATCGACCTGGAGACGTTCTGGACGCGGTGGCTTGAGCGGACGTTGGGGGAGTTGGGGCAGTTGGGGGAATCGGAGGGTCCTGAGAGGTCCTAGGGTCCTTCTGCTGGGCCTCCGCGGCGGCGCTCCGTCGGTCAGGTCTTCAGGAGGAGGGCGACGACGTGGCGCGCCAGGCCGAGGTCGGCGATCGTCCAGGCCCCCTTCCTGGTGCTGAAGTTGGTGTTCACGACGGCGAGGGCCCGGCCGTCCGGCGTCCGGGCGATCTCCGAGTAGGAGCCGCCGACCTGGCTCTGCCCGGTGTGCCAGGCGACGCCGTGCCCGCCCGCGCCGGGCTCGAGCGCCCAGCCGTATCCGTACGCGATCCCGTCGTCGCCGCCGCCTTCGCCGTCTTCGGACACGTGGGGCGTGAACAGCTTGCGGCGGGCGTCGGCGGTGAGGACCTCGTCCCCCGCGAGGGCCACGTGCCAGCGGAACAGGTCCGTCGCCGTGGAGAGGATGCCGCCGTTGCCGCGCAGGTTCCAGTACGGGCCGTCGGGTGCCCACGGCCGCCGGTGGGGGCGGCCCGCGGGCGCGCCCTCGTCGTCGTACTCGACGGCGACGTCCGTCTCGCGCCACCGTGGCCGGACGCAGCCGGTCTGGCTCATCCCCGCCGGGCGGAACAGGCGGTCGGCGAGACACTCCTCGTACGGCAGTCCCGACCGCTCCTCGATCACCGCGGCCAGCAGGCTGTACCCCAGGTTGGAGTAGTGGAACTCCCGGCCGGGCCGGGAGCGCAAGGAGGTGTCGGCAAGGGCCCGCAGCATGCGGGCGCGGGAGAGCGGGGCGAAGTCGTCTCCGTACCGCTCGGGCAGGAATTCCGGGAGTCCCGAGGTGTGGGTGAGCAGCTGGTGCACGGTGAGGGGCCGTTTGTCCGCGGGCAGCCCCGGCAGCAGGTCGCCGAGGCGGTCGCGCACGTGCAGCCGTCCCTCGGACTCGAGGCTCAGCACGGCGGCCGCGGTGAACTGCTTGGTGTTGGAGGCGATGTCGTACACCGTGCCGCGCCCGCAGCGGATGCGGCGGGCCCGGTCCGCGAGCCCGAAGCCCTCGGCGTACACGGGATCGGAGCCGCGGGCCGCGAGGACGGTGGCGCTCGCGCCCTTGGGCAGCGCCGCGGAGACCAGCGCGTGAACGCGGCGGCGGAGCACGTCACCGGAGCGGCGGCGCGCCGTGTCCGCCCGCGAGGAGCCGCAGGCCGCGCCTCCCGCAAGCGCGGGCACCAGGAGCGCCGCTCCCCGCACCAGCGCGCGCCGCTCCACCGCAACTCGCCCGAACGCCTTGGCCGTTGACGCGTCTGGCCGTGCCATCGGCCGCCCCCCCCATGTGCCGCTGGTCGCCGTGGAGGCCAGCATGACGCAGGGGGCGTGAAGGCGCGGTGAGGGCGGCCGCGTCCGGGGGCTCGTGGCGCCGGTGGCTAGGCCTCCAGGGGATCGAGCGTCACCGCTGTCGGGTCCCAGTCCTCGGGCAGCGGGGCCGGGGGCACGACCTGGGTCGGCAGCGGCGTGAACGCGGACCGGTGGGCGGACTCGGCGATCGCGGTCATGGCGTGGAGCACGTGCAGGGCGAGCGCGCCCGACGCCCGGTGCGTGCTGGACAGCTCCCGATGGGTGCCGGACGGCTCCTGCTGCGTGCCGGGCAGCTCCCGGGCCCCGCCGCCGACGCGCGTGCCCGCGCGGATCGCGCGGGCCATGTCCACGACGCCCAGGCCGCGGCCGTCCGTGCGTCCGTGGACGGGCAGTTCGCGCCAGGCGTCGCAGCCGTTGGGCCGCAGGCGCAGCGGGCCGCCGAAGGTGTTGGGGTCCGGCACGGCGAGGGTGCCCTCGGTGCCGGTGACCTCGAAGCGGACGCGCGGCAGGGAACTGTCGAAGCTGAACGTCGCGTTGGCGCTGGCGCCGGACGCGAAGGACAGGAGCGCGCTCACATGGGTCGGCACGTCCACCGGGAAGGACTGACCGGCCTTGGCGCCGGAGCCGACGGTGCGCCGCGCGCGGGCGCGGGCCGCCGTCGCCGCCACCCGCGCCACGCCGCCGAACAGGGCCACCAGGGAGGTCAGGTAGTACGGGCCGAGGTCGAACAGCGGCCCCGCGCCCGGCTGGTAGAAGAACGCCGGGTCCGGATGCCAGGACTCGGGGCCGAGGCTCTGCACCGCGGTGGTCGCCGCGACCGGCTCGCCGATGTGCCCCGCGCGGATGACCCGCAGCGCCGACTGGAGGCCCGCGCCGAGGAACGTGTCGGGCGCGCCGCCCACGAGGAGTCCGCGTTCGGAAGCGGTGGCGAGGAGCTTCTCGGCCTCGGCGGGTGAGGGCGTCAGGGGCTTCTCGCCGTACACGTGCTTGCCCGCGCGCAGTGCCGCCTCCGCGACCCGCGCGTGGGCGGCGGGCACGGTGAGGTTGACGACGAGTTCGACGTCCGGCTCGGCCAGGACGGTGGGCACGTCGCCGCTGAGCGGTATGCCGTGGGCACCGGCCGCGGCGGCCGCGCGCTCCAGGTCGAGGTCGGCGACCGCCACCAGGCGGACGTCGGGGCAGCGGCCGAGCGTGCGCAGGTACTCGGCGCTGATGACGCCCGCGCCGACCACGGCGACGCCGACCGGGCCCGTGCTCACGCCGTCTCCAGCGCGCTGACGTAGGCGCGGCTCGCGGCGAGCTCGCCGAGCAGGTCGCCCGCGCAGTCGTCGAACTCGACGATCCGCCAGGCCGCGGGCGCGGCGGCGAGGACCTCGGGCACCGGCATCGTGCCGCCGCCGACCGCGACGTTCGGGTCGTCCTTGGTGCCGGGGCCGTCCTTGAGGTGCAGGGCCTCCACGCGGCCGCCGAGGCGGCGGAGCAGGGCGGGCACGTCCGCGCCGCCGACCGCCGCCCAGTAGGTGTCGACCTCCAGGAACACCTCCGGGTCGAGCAGCTCGGCGAGGACGTCCAGGGCGTGGCGGTCCTCGACGCGTGGCTCCACCTCCCACCAGTGGTTGTGGTAGCCGAGCCGCAGTCCGTGCCGGGCCGCCTGCCGGGCCAGGGCGTTGAGGCGCTCGGCGACGCGGGCGAGGCCGTCGCGCGTCGTGAAGTCCTCGTGCGGGAATCCGGCGGGGACGACCGCGAGCGGGGTGCCGAGGGCGGCGACCGCGTCGAAGACGGGTCCCGGCTCCCCGGCGAGCGCGTGCCCGACGTGGGCGCCGGAGACGGTGAGCCCGAGGCCGTCGGCGAGGCGTCTGAGCCCCGGTGCGTCATCGGTGACGTCGAAGGCCTCCACCGCGCCGTATCCCATGGCCGCGAGGCGTTCCAGGGTCGCGGGGCGGTCGGCGGCGAGCTGGGCGCGGACGGAGTAGAGCTGGACGCTGAGCGGTCGTGACACGGAAGGGCCCCTCCCAGTCGGCTGGGAGGACCGTAAGGCGCGGGGGCGGCAGGGACAAGGGCACGCGGGCCCTGACGGAGGGGGCACGGTGTCGCTCGCGCACCGCCGCCGTCGCCCCGCGGGCTGCGGGGCGACGGCGGGGGCGGGACCGGGGCGCGGGCCCCGGTCCGGTAGGGCGGTCGGGCCGGGCCGTCGGGCCCGGCGGTTCGGGTGCGCCGGACCGGCTGTCCGGAGCGGAGGGGGCAGGTGTCAGTAGAGACGGCCGCGGACGGCACGGCGGCGCAGGTACCACGCGCCACCGACCGTGGCCGTGGCCACCAGGGCGCCGCCCGCCGCGAGCGTGAGCGTGCCGTAGTCCTCGACCGCGCCGCCGATGCCGCCGCGCACACCGCGCGCGGGAGCCGTCGTCGACGACGTCGTGGGCGCACCGGCGACGGTGACGCTCTGCGAGCCCGCCGAGGAACCGTCCTGACAGATCACCACGACCGTATGGCTCCCGGAAGTGACGTTCTGCCAGGAGGCGCTGCCGCCCGCCAGGGTCACCTGCCGGCCCTGGGCGAAGTTGGCCGCGCCGTTGCTCAGCAGCGCCGCCTTGCCGCCGTTGGGGCAGGCGGAGGTGGTGACCTGCACGACGTTGCCGTTGACGGTCACGCTGATCCCCGGTGCCGCGAGCGCCGCGGGGGCGGCAAGGGCCAGGGGGAGTGCGATGGCGGCGACGGTCAGTCCGGAGCGAAGGGATATCGGGTTCGTACGCATGAATCTGCCCTCCGGTGGCACGGGAGGCGGTACGTCCCGTGCGCCGCCGGTATGGGGAATCGCCCGTGCTACCTGACGACGAGCCAACGTGCCGTCAGGCGGTGCCGCATGCGGAGGGACGCCGGGCAGGTGACGGAGTCCTTCGTCCGGCCGAGTGCTGCGTCCGGTGCTGCGCCCGGCGCTTCGCCCGGCCGAGTGCTGAGGGGCCGTCAGCGGCACCCGGGGCCCGCTCGGCCTGGACCGGCGTCACCACGAGGGGGCCGTCTGGAGCAGTCGGTCGCGGACGACGAGGACGTGCGGGTTCTCCGGCCTGCCCGGGCGCTGCGCGAGATACCCGGTGTTGATCGGCGGGTCCTCGGGCAGCAGCAGCGGCACAAGCGCGCCGGACGCGAGCTCGTCCTGGCACAGATAGCGCGGAAGCACCGCCACGCCCGCCCCCGCCACGACCGCCGAGCGCACCCCGCGCAGGTCCGGCACGGTCATCGCGGGGCGCGCGGTGAGCCGCTCGCCGAACACGTGCCACCAGTAGCGGCGGGCGATCGGCAGGTCGTCGGCGTACGCGATGAGCGGCACCCCGCGCAGGGCGGCGGGTCCTTCGGCGGCGACCCGCTCCTGGCCGATCCGCCGCGCCCACGACGGGGCGGCGACCAGGACGAACTCCTCGTCGGCGAGCGGCACCGCGCTCAGCGTGCGCCCGCGCAGCCGCATCGTGGAGATCACCAGGTCGAAGCGGCCGCCGCGGAGCCCGTCGAGGAGCTCGTCGGTGAGCCCCAGGGTGACCCGCAGCCGTACGCCCTGGTCGGCGAGGGGCGCGAGGGCGGGAAGCACCCGGGCGCACAGGAGCTCGGCGGGCCCGGCCAGATGGACGGGGTCCGGGGCCTTCTCGGGGGCGAGGGGGCCGCGGTCGGCCACCGCGGCGAGGGCGTCGAGGGGGCCCGCGACCTGCGCGGCGAGTTCGTCGGCGACGGACGTCGGCACCGCGCCGCGCGGCCGCCGCTCGAACAGCTCCCGGCCCAGCTGCTGCTCCAGGGAGCGGACCTGCGTCGTCACCGTCGGCTGGGACAGGCCGAGCAGCCGTGCGGCCGCCGTGAAGGAGCCGGAGCGGTGCACCGCGAGGAACGTGCGCAGCAGCGACAGGTCGAGCGGGGCGCGCCGGGCACCCGAGCCATTGGAATCCCTATGGGGCATGTCGAGGAGTCTATTGGATCTCTATGGGGGAGGGGCCTACGGTCGACAGCGGAACGGGCTGACACTTCGCGTACGAAACGTCAGCGCGTCCACCGCGCGACACCACGGACACGTGGCACCGCGCATAGGCGGCACCACGGACACGCGGCACCACGCGTAGGCGACACCACGCATACGCGACACCCCACAGGCGCGCGACTGCACGCGCGCGCTCCCAGAGCGTGAGGAAAGAGGGACACCCATGGCGAAGATCCTGCTGGTCGTGACCGGCTCCGCCGTATGGACGCTGGCGGACGGCACCGCGCACCCGAGCGGATACTGGGCCGAGGAGGTCAGCGCCCCCTTCGAGGCCTTCACCGGCGCGGGCCACGAGGTGGTGGTGGCGACCCCCGGCGGCGTCCCGGCGCCCATGGACCCCGCGAGCCTCGCCCCCGAGCCGAACGGCGGCCAGGAGAACGCCGACGCGATCGCCGCCTCGCTGGCGCGCGTCCCCGGCCTCGACGCCCCGCTCGCCCTGGAGGACGTACGGCTCGACGAGTACGCCGCCGTCTTCTACCCCGGCGGCCACGGCCCGATGGAGGACCTCGCGGTCAACGCCGCGTCCGGCGCCCTGCTGGCCGGAGCGCTCGCGTCCGGCAGGCCGCTCGGCATCGTCTGCCACGGCCCCGCCGCGCTGCTCGCCACCGCGCTCTACGACAGCGCGTCGCCGTTCGCTGGCTACCGCGTGACCGCCTTCACCAACGCCGAGGAGACCCAGTCGGGCTTCGCGGAGCGGGCGCCGTGGCTGCTCCAGGACCGGCTCGTCGCGCTCGGCGTCGACTTCCAGGAAGGCGCCCCCTGGGCGCCGCACGTGGTCGTCGACCGCAACCTGTACACCGGTCAGAACCCGGCGTCGGCCGCGCCGCTGGCCGCCGAGATCGTCAAGGCCCTGGGCTGACCGTGGCCGCCGACCGCACCGCCGAGGTGCTCGACGCGACGTACACCTGCCTGAACAGGTACGGCGTGCGGCGCACCACGGTGGACGACATCGCGCGCGAGATGGGGGCGAGCCGGTCGGCGGTCTACCGGTACGTGCGCGGCAAGGACGACGCGGTCCGCAGGCTCGCCCGGCGGCTCCACGACCGGGCCGCCGAGCGGGCCGAGGCGGCCGCCGCGTCCGACGCGCCGCCCGCCGAGCGCGTCCACGGCATCCTGGCCGCGAAGCTGGACCTGGTCCTCGACCTCGCGGGCCGCTCGCCGCACGCCGTGGAACTCCTCGACCCGGGCGCGCGCCTGTCCGGCGACATCTGCGACGCGTTCACGGCCCGGCTGCGGACGCTCCTGACCGAACAGTTCCAGCGGGCCGGGGCGGCCGGGCGGTGCCAGGGGGCCGAGGACGCGGGCGCCCCGGCCGCCGCTGCCACCCCCGGGCAGGCCGCCGACATCTGCCTCGCGCTCGTCGTCGGCCTGCAGGCCGCGCCCGACGCGGCCCGCCTGCTCCGCCCCGCGACGGACGCCCTGCTCGCGGGGCTCCTGCCCGCCCCCGCCCCCCTGCCCCACCACCGCTGAAGACCGAGGACCGCATGAGCTCCACCGACACCCCCGCTGACGCGCCCGCCGAGATGGCGGCCGCCGTCGTCGCCCGCCTCCGCGCGACCTTCCGCTCCGGCCGCACCCGCCCCCTCGACTGGCGCGAGCGGCAGCTCACCCGGCTGCGGGCGCTGCTCACCGAGCACCGCGAGGACTTCGCCGACGCCCTCCACGCCGATCTCGGCAAGCCCCGCGCGGAGGCCTACCGCTCCGAAGTGGACTTCGCCGTACGCGAGATCGACCACACGCTGGAGCACCTCGACGAGTGGCTGCGCCCGCAACACGTCGACGTGAGCGGCGTCTTCGGCGCGGCCGCGAGCGCCGGGACGCGCTACGACCCGCTCGGCGTCGTACTGGTCATCGCGCCCTGGAACTACCCGGCCCAGCTGCTCCTCGTCCCCGTCGCCGGGGCCATCGCCGCGGGCAACGCCGTCGTCGCCAAGCCCAGCGAGCTGGCCCCGGCCACGTCCGCGCTGGTCGCCCGGCTGCTGCCGCGCTATCTGGACGCCGACGCCGTGGCGGTCGTCGAGGGCGCGGTACCGGAGACCACGGCGCTGCTCGCCGAGCGCTTCGACCACATCTTCTACACCGGCAACGGCGCCGTCGGCCGCGTCGTGATGCGCGCCGCCGCCGAGCATCTCACGCCCGTCACGCTCGAACTCGGCGGCAAGTCACCGGTGTTCGTCGACGCGGGCGTGGACGTAGGGGAGGTCGCCCGGCGCCTGGCGCGCGCCAAGTTCGCCAACGCGGGCCAGACCTGCGTGGCGCCCGACTACGTCCTCACCGACCCGGTCACCGCGCGGGCCCTGGAAGCCGCGCTCGCCGATGCCGTCCACGAGCTGTACGGCGCGGACCCGGCGGCGTCGGACGTCTACGGCCGCATCGTCAACGAACGGCACTTCGACCGGGTGTCCGCGCTGCTCGGCTCTGGCCGCGTGGTGACCGGCGGGCACACGGACCGGGCCGCGAAGTACATCGCGCCGACCGTCCTCGCGGGCGTGCGGCCCGACGAGCCGGTCATGCGCGAGGAGATCTTCGGCCCGGTGCTGCCGATCGTCGAGGTCGAAGGGCTCGACGAGGCGATCGCGTTCATCAACGACCGGGACAAGCCGCTCGCCCTGTACGCCTTCACCGAATCGGCGGCGCACCGTGAGCGGATCGCCGCGGAGACCTCGTCGGGCGGCCTCGGCTTCGGCCTCCCGATGGCGCACCTCGCCGTCCCCGAGCTGCCGTTCGGCGGCGTCGGCGAGAGCGGCATGGGCGCCTACCACGGCCCGCACTCGATCGCGGTCTTCAGCCACCGCAAGGCCCGCCTGGACGTGCCGCTCGGCTCCTAAGACGGCCCCTAAGACGGCTCCTAAGACGGCTCCTGAGGCGTCTGGTGAGGCGTCAGGACCCCTCGGGCAGCGGCGGCACCAGGCCGTCGGCGACGAGCCCCGCGTACACCGCGCGCCCGAGGGACTGCACCGCGGACTGCGGCCGCACCATCACCGTGAACTCCTTGATCCGGCCGTCCTCGTGCAGATGGAGCAGGTCGATGCCGTGGATCTCATGGCCGTCGACGGTCGCCCGGAACAGAAGCACGACCGAGGGGGCCTCGCCGCCGTCGGCGCTCGTCTGCGACGTGCCCTCGAAGGACCCGACGTACCGGAAGTCCTCGAAGGTGCGCAGCAGCACGCCGAACAGGCCGAGCACCATCTCGCGGCCCTCGAAGGGCCGGAACTTCACCGGGCTGTAGAGGCGGACGTCGGCGGTGAACAGCTCTTCGAGCGCGGCGAGGTCGCGCTTCTCGACGGCCTCGCGGAAGCGGTCGGCGGCCGGGGCGAGGGGGGTTTGAGCCATGGTGGTCCTCCTGGGCGGGTGGCGACTGCGCCGGTGTCTCGTGCTCATCCGTACATAGTCAAGAATATGACTACTCAGATTCTTGACTATGATGGCGGAGCGGGGCGCGGAACGGAAGGCCCCCGGGGACGGGCGAGAGGAAGGGCGCGGCCATGGCCTTGCGGCACGCGGTGCTCGCGGCGCTGCTCGACGGCGAGTTCAGCGGCTACCAGCTGGCGAAGGGCTTCGACATCGGCGTCGCCAACTTCTGGCACGCGCTTCCGCAGCAGCTGTACGCCGAGCTGTCCCGGCTCGAAGGGGACGGCCTGGTCACCGGGCGCGAGGTGGTGCAGGACGGGCGCCCGAACAAACGGCTGTTCACGGTGACGGACGCGGGCCTCGCGGAACTGGAGCGGTTCGCGGCGGACACCGCGAAGCCGTCCTTCATCCGCGACGACCTGCTGGTCAAGGTGCAGGCCGTGGACGGCGTCGACGCGGCGCCCGTGATCGCGCAGCTGCGCGAGCGCGCGGCCGTCGCCGAGGCCAAGACCGAGGTCCTGGGCGCGCTCCTGAAGCGGCTGCGGGGCGAAAGCGACGAGGACGCGTTCCTGCGCACCGGGCGGCGGATCGGCCCGTATCTGACCTGTCTGCGCGGGCTCGCCTTCGAGCGGGAGACGCGGGAGTGGTGCCTGCGCGCGGCGGATCTGCTCGACCGGCGCGCGGCGGCTGCCCGGGGGCGTGCCTGAACCGCCCTTGCGTGGGACGCGCGCGTGTAGTGCGCTAGGCCCCATGTGGACCATGAGGAGCGCGAGAGACACGAAGGCCCCGGTGACGCCCGGGAGTTCGCGGACGGCCGCCCGGGCCGACTTGAGGGGCGCACGGCGGGCGGGCGTCGCGACCGTGACCGCGGCCCTGGTCGCGGGCACGCTCTGCGCGGGGGCGCCGAGCCCCCGCGCACAGGCCGCCGAGAACGGAGGCCGGGCCGCGGCCACCGGACTCGGGCTCGACCTGGACACGGTGACCATCCCGGAGCTGCAGGCCCGCATGGCGGACGGCTCCCTGACCCCGACGCGTCTGACGGCCGCCTATCTGCGCCGGATCGACCGGATCGACCCGAAGATCAACGCGGTCCTGCGCACCGACCCGACGGCCCGGCGCCAGGCCGCCGCCAGCGACGCCCGGCACCGCGAGGGGCGCGCCCGCGGCCCCCTCGACGGCATCCCCGTCCTCATCAAGGACAACGTGGACACCCGCGGCCTGCCCACGACGGCCGGTTCGCTGGCCCTCGCCGGGCGGGCGCCGGACGCGGACGCCCCGCTCGTCAAGCGGCTGCGGAAGGCCGGAGCGGTGATCCTCGGCAAGACCAACCTCTCCGAGTGGGCGAACTTCCGCGCCGCGAAGCCGACGTCGGGCTGGTCGGCGGTGGGCGGGCAGACCCATAACCCGTACGTCCTCGACCGCAACCCCTGCGGCTCCTCCGCCGGTTCGGGCGCCGCCCTCGCCGCGTCCCTGGCGCAGGTCGCGATCGGCACCGAGACGGACGGCTCCATCGTGTGCCCGGCCGGGATGAACGGCGTGGTGGGCCTCAAGCCCAGCCTCGGCCTGGTCAGCCAGGCCGGAGTGGTGCCGATCTCCGCCGAGCAGGACACCGCGGGCCCGATGGCGCGCAACGTCGTCGACACCGCGCTCACCCTCGCGGTCCTGAGCGGCGGTAAGCCGGGCCGCGCGGACGCGCGGCCGTCCGGCACGGTGATCCGCCCGGGGAGCCTGCGCGGCAAGCGGATCGGCCTGTGGCGGCTGCCCTCGCTCGGGCCCGACGTGGACGCCGTGATGACGCGCACCGCGAAGAGGCTGCGGGCCGCGGGCGCCGTCGTCATCGAGGTGACGCCCCCGTACCAGGCGCGCATCGCCGAACTCGAGTTCCCGGCGCTGCTCAGCGAGTTCCACCGCGACATCGACGCCTACCTCGCCACCCGCGAGGGCCCGCGCGACCTCGCCGGGCTCATCGAGTTCAACCGCTCCCACCCCGAGGAGCGGACCTGCTTCGAGGGCCAGGAGCTGTTCGAGCAGGCGCTCGCGGCGCCGCCCACCACCGACCCCGCCTACCGGGCCATGCGCGCCGAGCTGAAGGACCTCTCCCGGCGCTCCATCGACGAGACCATGGCCGCCCACCGCCTGGACGCCATCGCCTCGCCGACGAACCCGCCCGCCTGGACGACCGACTGCGTGCGCGGCGACAACGACATCATCCCGTCCTCCACGCCCGCCGCCGTCTCCGGATACCCGTCCCTTTCGGTGCCCGCCGGTTCCGTGGGCGAACTGCCCGTCGGCGTGCTCCTGATGGCCGGAGACCACCAGGACACGGCTCTCCTGTCGCTCGGCGCGGCGGTGGAGCAGCGCCTCGCCGCCTGGCGCGCCCCGCGCTACCTGCCGACCACCGGGCCGGGCGCCCGCTGAGAGGGGGCGCGGTCACCGGGCGCGCTCAGCGCGTGGTGACCGCGCGCTCCGCCGAGTAGCCGCCCCACGTGCCGTCGGGCAGCTTCGCGCGCAGCTTCACGCGGTGCGTGACGCCGGACTCCCGGCCCACGTAGAAGCTGTGCTTGGAGCGGCCCTTGGGGACCGTGCCGCCGAAGACCAGCGAGGTGGTGCTGCGGCCGTCGAGCCGGATCTGATACTCCGTCACCGCGCCGCCGGTGCCCGGCGGCTGCCAGGACAGGTCGACGTAGTGGGCCCCGTCCTTGCGGTGCGTGCTCGCGCGGAAGTCCGCGGGGGCGGTGCCGCGGCCGCTGTCGTTCCCGGCGGCGGTGGTGACGCGCGCGGCGGGGCTCGCGGCGGAGAAGTTGTCGGCGGCGTCGCGCGCCTTGACCGTGAAGGTGTACGTGGTGCCCGGCCGCAGCCCCGAGATCAGCGTGCCGGTGACGCCGCCGCCCACACTGTGGATCTTCGAGCCGCCTTGGTAGATCTCGTACGAGGCCACGCCGCGGTTGTCCTTGGCCGTGCCCCAGGACAGCGTCGCCGCGTGCCCGCCCTCGGCCTTGGCGCGCAGCGTGCGCGGGCGCGAGGGCGCCTTGCCGTCGGCGGTGACCGCGGCGGGCGTGGTGACCGTCAGGCGCTTGCTGTCCGGGCTGACGTTCCCGTCGTCGTCGCGGGCGCGGACGGTGAAGGTGTACGTGACGGACGGCTTGAGGCCGGTGACGTCGACCATGTGCTGGTCGGCGGGGACGCGCTTGACGCGGGTGGCGTCCCGGTAGACGTCGTACCCGCTGAGCTCGGGGCCGCCCGCCGCCCTGTTCCACATGACGTGCACGGACGTGGCGCTGCCCGCCTGCGCGGTGACCCCGCGCGGCGGCTGCGGCGGCTGCGAGCCCGCGCTCTCCCCGCCGCCCCAGGCGCAGGAGCTCAGGAGGCAGGCGGCGGTGACGGTGAGAGAGGCGGCCATCGGGCGCGTGGGGAGCGGGCGCGTGTGGGGGGTCCGTCGCACGGCTGTGCCTTCCACTGAACGGAAATTGGTCCGGACCAATGTGGCAGTGGTGGCGGGGTCACATCAAGACACGCGCACGCACGACACGCCGCCGATGGCACTCCCGGCGGCGCGGACACCCGGCGGCCGCGCCCGGCCGCCGGGTGTCCCGCCGCCTACTTCACCTCGTGGAGACGGCCCGTCGCGACGTCGAAGACGAAGCCGCGGACGCGGTCGGTGTGCGGCACGAACGGGTTGGCGGTGATCCGCCGCACGGACTGGCGCACGTCGTCCTCCAGGTCCTCGAAGGCCTCCGCGGCCCACGGCGGGCGGATGCCGGTCTCCCGCTCGATCTGCCGCTTGAAGCCGTCGTCGGTGAAGGTGAGCATGCCGCAGTCGGTGTGGTGGATCAGGATGATCTCCCGCGTGCCCAGCAGGCGTTGGCTGATGGCGAGGGACCTGATCGCGTCGTCGGTGACGGCTCCGCCCCCGTTGCGGATGACATGGGCCTCGCCCTCCTTGAGCCCCAGGATCGCGTACACGTTCAACCGCGCGTCCATGCACGCCACGACGGCCAGGTGCCGGGACGGCGGCAGGGGGAGAGGGCCGGTGAACGACTCGGTGTAGAGGTGGTTGTTGGCCAGGTACTCATCGGTCACGGACATGATGTCCCGCCTTCTGGTGCCGCCGGGACCCGGTGGCCCCGGAACTCGTCGCTCGGCACGGTAGTGACCGCGAGGGGCACGCGGAAGGCGCGGGCCGCTGCGGCCGCGGACCCGTGACGCGTCCGCGACGTTCCCCGGGTGCCGGGCCCGCGCCGCGTGGCGGCGACGCGCACGGGCTCACACCTTCCGGTAGTCGTACGCCTCCCGCGCCGCCGCGGCCACGGCGGTGAGGTCGGCGCCCGCCGACGCCGTCACGACCGCGGCGACGGCGCCCTCCACGAACGGGGCGTCCACCAGGCGGGCGCCTTCGGGGAGTTCGTCGCCCTCGGCGATGAGCGCCTTGACGGTGAGGACGGCGCTGCCCAGGTCCGCGAGGACGGCGACGCCCGCCCCCTGGTCGACGCGGTGGGCGGCGGCCGCGATGAGGCCGGAGCTGGTGCCGAGGCCGCCGTCCTCGGTGCCGCCCGCCGCCGCCACGGGGGCCGAGCCGCCGCCCGCGAGGCCCTGGGCGAGGACCGCCACTGACTCCGCGACCGGGCCGCTGTGCGAGACCAGCACGATGCCCACGCGCGGGGCGGCGCCACTCACGCGGACTCCTCGGCCGTGTCGGCCAGCGCCTCGAACAGCAGGGCCGATGACGCCGCCCCGGGGTCCTGGTGGCCGACGCTGCGCTCGCCCAGATAGCTCGCCCTGCCCTTGCGGGCCCGCAACGGGGTCGTCGCGAGGGCGCCTTGGAGGGCCGCTTCACGGGCCGCCGCGAACGACGTGGACAGC
Organism: Streptomyces sp. NPDC043996; assembly: GCF_056435225.1. Taxonomy (NCBI): domain Bacteria; kingdom Bacillati; phylum Actinomycetota; class Actinomycetes; order Kitasatosporales; family Streptomycetaceae; genus Streptomyces; species Streptomyces sp. NPDC043996. Next base: position 230,535 of record NZ_JBWKEY010000015.1, read on the forward strand.
GCGTCGACCGCGGGCACGAGCGCGTCGAGCATGGTCTTGTCGCCGGGCGCGGACCCGCCGAGCGTGGCGACCGCCGCGACCCCGGCCCGCAGCGCCTCGGCGAACTCGGCCTCGCTGACCTCGGGCGCGTCGCCGAGCGCCTTGCCCGTGCGGCGCAGCAGCGTGCCGTACAGCGGTCCGGACGCGCCGCCGACGGTGGAGATCAACCGCCGTCCCGCGAGCGTGAGGACCGCGCCCGGGGTGTCCGGGGCCTCCTCCTCCAGCGTGGCGGCCACGGCGGTGAAGCCGCGCTGGAGGTTGCTGCCGTGGTCGGCGTCGCCGATGGGCGAGTCCAACTCGGTGAGCCGGTCCGCCTCGCGGTCCACGGCCGCGGCGGCGGCCGTCAGCCAGCGGCGGAAGAATTCGGCGTTGAGCACGGGATCTCCTTGCGTCGGGGTGGTTCTGTGCCTGAGCGTGACCCGCGGGGGCGGAACGGCCGGGTCACATGCCCCAGCGCAGGGCGGGCGTGCGGACCGGGGCGTCCCACAGGCGCAGCAGCTCCTCGTCGATCTGACACAGCGTCACCGAGGCGCCCGCCATGTCCAGGGAGGTCACGTAGTCGCCGACGAGGGTGCGGGCCACGGGCACGCCGCGTTCGCCGAGGACGCGCTGCACCTCCGCGTTGAATCCGTACAGCTCCAGGAGCGGCGTCGCGCCCATGCCGTTGACGAGGACGAGGACCGGGTCGCGCGGATCGAGGTCCGTGAGGATCGCGTCCACGGCGAAGTCGGCGATCTCGCGGGAGGTCATCATCGCGCGCCGCTCACGCCCCGGCTCGCCGTGGATGCCGACGCCCAACTCCAGCTCACCGGCGGGCAGGTCGAACGTGGGGGAGCCCTTCGCGGGCGTGGAGCAGGCGCTCAGGGCGACGCCGAAGCTGCGGGAGTTGTCGTTGACGCGCCGGGCGATCGCCTCGACGCGCTCCAGCGGCAGGCCCGCCTCGGCGGCCGCGCCCGCGAGTTTCTCCACGAAGAGCGTCGCCCCGGTGCCGCGGCGGCCCGCGGTGTAGAGGCTGTCGGTGACCGCCACGTCGTCGTTGACGAGCACCTTGGCGACCTGGATGCCCTCGTCCTCGGCGAGTTCGGCGGCCATGTCGAAGTTGAGGACGTCACCGGTGTAGTTCTTCACGACGAACAGCACGCCCGCGCCGCTGTCCACCGCGGCCGCCGCCCGCACGATCTGGTCCGGCACGGGCGAGGTGAACACCTCACCAGGACACGCGGCCGACAGCATCCCCGGCCCCACGAACCCGCCGTGCAGCGGCTCGTGCCCCGAACCGCCACCGGAGACCAGGGCGACCTTGCCCGCCACCGGCGCGTCCGCGCGGACGATCACCCGGTTGTCGACGTCCACGGTCAGCTCCGGGTGGGCGGTGGCCATCCCCCGGAGCGCGTCCGCGACCACGGTCTCCGCCACGTTGATGAGCATCTTCACGGGTGCCTCCTGGAGAGATGGGCAGGTCCGCCCCTGAAAGCTTCGGTGACGGCTCGTCAGGTTCTCCGGGTCACCGATGGCGAGACGGCTGGGACCGCTGTCGACGCCAGTATCGACCTTGTGGCAGCGCGGGTCACGCGTGCGGATGCCTGCTCATGGCCGTGTCGCGGGCGGTGCCGGAGGCCCTCTCCCTCCGGCCGGTGGTCCGCCGGAGGGAGAGGGCCCGCGGCGCCGTCAGGTGCGGTAGGCGAAGTAACGCGCCGTGGGGTGCGACGCGATGACGCTCGCGAGCGACCTTCGGTAGGTGTCGTTGGAGTGGTACGTGAGGTACGGCATGCCCCGGCTGTCGCGGTAGGTCACCAGCATGGAGTGGTCCTTGGAGCCGTTCTTGTCGAAGTCCGCCTGGAGGACGTCGCCGACGTCCAGTTGGTAGACGTTCGCCAGGTTCGGGGCCCGCCGGTTGGACAGCGTGAACCAGGACCATTCGTTGGTGCCGATCCAGGAGGCGCTCTGGCGTGTGCCGTCGTGCCACCAGTTCCGGTAGTCGGAGGCGGAGCCGGGAACGTTCTTCCAGCCGCCCGCCCTGAGGGCCTGGCTGAGGAAGTTGGTGCAGTCGCCGCCCGCCCCGTTGAAACGCCCGTACGCCGGGTTGTAATTGCGCCAGTACTTCTCCGCGTACCGCGCCATGGCGGAGTAGTCGTAGGCGCCGCCGGACTTCCTCGGCGTCGGCCTGGTGGGGTACTTCGTCGAGGCGGGCGTGCCGTCCGGGTACTGCTTGCCGTCGTCCTTGACGGTCGCCGTCCGGGCCGCGGCCGGTTCGCCCACCGCGACGGGGCCGCTGTCCCGCGAGGTGATCGAGGTGAGCTCCCAGGCGCCGCCCTTCCCGTTCGTGAGCTTGAGCTCCTGGCGCGTCGAGAAGGCGGTGGACTTGGGTTCGTCGCCGCGGAGCTTCTTGTACGTGAGCGTCGACTCCGCGGTGACCTGGACGGTCGCCGTCCCCTTGGAGATCGTGGCGCGGTCCACGACGACGCGGGTGGCCGCGTCCGTGTAGGCCTCGCCGAGCGCCAGCAGCCTGGACTTGCGTGACCTCAGGGTCCGGAGGGCGGTGTCCTCGTCCTTTTTGAGCCGGTCGGACATGCGCGGCGTGGAAGCGCCGTCGCGCGGGGCGGCGTGCCCCTCGACCAGGGTCTGGGCGCGCCGGGAAAGGACGTCCTCGGCGATGCGGGCGAAGGCGGCGACCGTCGCGCGGTCGGCCTCGCGGGGCTTGCCGTGGGGGGTACCCGCGTGCGCGGAGTACGCGAGCGTGGAGCCGGACAGCACGGCCGTGGTCAGACCGGCGATGACCGCGGGTCTGTATCTCTTGGATATCACTCGGTTTCCTCTTTTGTCGCCCGGCCGATCATGGCCGGGGGACGGAATAGTCGCACAACTCCGCGCCCTTGTTGAGCTGTTCGTTCCGCGAAAGTTCCGCGGGGGCTCCGCGGGCCGCCGGGCACCGGCCCCACCTCCCGGCCTGTCCCGCTTCCCGTGCCTTTAGGGTGTGCGCAAAAGGTGGCAGAGGAGGCATGCGGGGTGGGTGGGCGCAGTGCGGCCGCGGCAGACAGACCGGGGGGCCGACGGGCGGCGTTGGGGGGCCGTGGCCGGAGTGGACCGACGGGGCGGCGCAGGAAGCCCGGGGGGCGGCGCCGGGCACGGTCCGGCGGTGGCATATCCGGCGCGGGCGCGGCCCGTGGGCGGCTGCGGCGACTGCGGTGGCTGCGTCCCGCGTACCCCCGTCCTGGCCGCAGCGGTTGGCGGCGGTGGGTGCCCTCGTGGCGCCAGTGGCTGTGCGCCGGTCTGTACGTGGTCTTCGGCCTGGCCGGCTTCGTCGCGATCGCCTACGCCACCACGGACATACCGGATGACCTCAACTCGTTCGCCACACAACAGGACAACGTGTACTACTGGTCCGACGGCACCGTCATGGCCAGGACCGGCTGGGTCATCCGGCAGGAGATCCCGCTGGACAAGGTGCCGCGGAAGGTCCAGGGAGCCGTCCTCGCGGCCGAGAACGCCAGCTTCTACTCGGACGCCGGGGTCTCGCCGTCCGGCGTCCTGCGGGCCGTGCGCGCCGCGGTGACCGGCGGGGAGACCCAGGGCGGGTCCACCATCACGCAGCAGTACGTGAAGAACGTCTATCTCAGCCAGGACCGCACCCTCTCCCGGAAGTTCACCGAGCTCCTGCTCGCCGTGAAACTGGACAACCGGACGAGCAAGAAGGAGATCCTGCGGGACTACCTCAACACCAGCTGGTTCGGGCGCGGCACCTACGGCATCCAGCGCGCCTCGCACGCGTACTACCGCAAGGACGTCTCCCAGCTCAACGCCAGCGAAGGCGCCTTCCTGGCGGCGCTCCTCAAGGGGGCCGGGCTCTATGACCCCGCCGTCAGCGAGGCGAACCACCAGCGGGCCGTCGAACGCTGGCGGTGGATCCTGGACCGCATGGTCGAGACCGGCCACCTGACGCGCGCGGAGCGCGCCACGTACACGAAGTTCCCCGAGCCCACGGGGCCCGGCACCGGTGGCATTCCGGGCGCGCAGACCGGCTACCTGGTGGAGCTGGCGAAGCGGCACGCGCTCAAGGCCGGGCACATCAAGGAAGCCGACTACGACCTCGGCGGCTACCAGATCCACACGACCTTCGACCGGGCCCGCACCAAGGCCCTCACCGCCGCCGTCCACAAGGCCGAGAAGGACTTCGACGCCGAGCGGCGGCCCCGCACCGACAAGCACGCCAGGATCGGCGCCGCGTCCGTCGCCCCGGACGGACGCCTGCTCGCCATGTACGGCGGCGCCGACTATCTGAAGCAGGGGTTCAACCAGGCGAACGCGACGACCATCCCCGTCGGTTCGGCGTTCACCCCGTTCGTCTACGCCGCCGCGCTCGACGAAGGCGTGCAGCGCACCCGTGGCGCGGCCCGCGTCCCCGTCTCGCCCGGCAGCGTCTACGACGGCGACGACCGGATCGCCGTGCGGACGCCGGAGGGGCCGTACTGGGACCGCAGCGGCAAAGTGGTCAAGGGCCGCAACGACGGGGGCCGCGACTGGGGCCGGGTGAGCCTGCGGCGGGCCGTCGCGGACTCCGTCAACACCCCCATGCTGCAGCTCGGCCTCGACGTCGGGCTCGACCGGGTGGAGTCGTACGCCCTGCGCGCGGGGCTGCTCGAAGCCAGCCTCGGGGAGCGGATCCCCACCTTCGCGCTCGGGGAGAACTCGACGCCCAGCGCCATCCGGATGGCCGGGGCGTATCAGACCTTCGCCGCCCAAGGCACGCACACCGACCCGTACTCGGTGACCTCGGTCACCCGCGCCGGCGCGGAGGTGCCGCTCACGCGGCCGAAGCCCGTCCGGGCGATGTCGCGGCGGGCCGCTGGAGCGGTCATGGACGCCCTGCGGGCCACCATGACCGGGGGGTCGGGCGCGGCGGTCGGCGCGGCGCACCCGGGCGCCGTGGGCAAGACCGGGACGACCGCAGGGAACAAGGCGGGCTGGTTCGTGGGGGGAACCGAGGCGGAGACCACCGCCGTGGTCGTCTACCGCATGTCGCTGACCGATCTGGTGCCGCTGTCGCTGACCGGGCTCGGCGGCGACGCCCGCCGCACCCCCGGCAGCGCGCGGGCGGCCGACTTGTGGGCCGACTACGTCAAGGCGCTGCGGTAGGCGGGGCCGCCCGCCGCGAGGCGGCGGACGGCGGCCCGGCCCCGGTCAGCGGACGAGGGACTTCCAGGTCGGTGCCTGCGCGGGGTCGAGCATGCGCAGCCGGGCCAGGACCTTCGGGTCCTGGACGTCGAGCCAGTCCGCGAGCTCCCGGAACGACACGCACCGCACGCCCCGGCGCGGGCACACGTCCCGCATCACGTCCTCGACGGCGTCCATGTAGATGCCCCCGTTCCAGTCCTCGAAGTGGTTGCCGATGAACATCGGCGCCCGGCTGCCGTTGTAGACCCGGTTGAAGCCGTTCAGGTACGAGGTGCGGACCTGTTCCTCCCAGGCCGCGAACTTCTCCGGGTCGCCCTGAGTCTTGTCACCGGACTGGTGGTAGAGGAAGTTGAAGTCCATGGAGAGGACTTGCACCTCTTTGCCCTGCAAGGGGAGGAGTTGCAGGGGGAAGTTCCATATTCCGTCCTTCTTGGACGGCCATATCTGGAAGTCTCCCGAGGAGCTCGCGTCATAGCGCCAGCCGAGCGGCTTGATCGCGGTCAGGAGGTTCTTCTGTCCCTCCAGGCAGGGCGCGCGCCCACCGACCACTTCCCGGTCCGGGTCGAACGGCAGCGGCGCCTCCTGGGCGAAGCCGGTGTTGGTCTTCCACTTCTTGATGAACCCATACGTCTGGTCGATCTCGCTCCGCCACTCCTTGGGGCTCCAGTCCCCGCCGCCCTTGGGGCCGCAGAAGTGTCCGTTGAAGTGCGAACCGATCTCGTGGCCGTCCTTCCAGGCGCCGCGCAGCTGCCCGAGCGTGGTCTGGATGTGGGGGACGGTCGGGTACGAGATGGCGGCCGCCCCCGGGCCGTGCTGCGGCGGGCGGTAGAGGGACTTCTTGCTCTCCGGCAGCAGGTAGATGCCGGTGAGGAAGAAGGTCATATGGGCCTTGCTCTCCTTGGCCACCCGGCGGAAGTGGGAGAAGCGGTGGTCGTCGCCCTCCAGCGCGCCGTCCCAGGAGAAGACCACGAACTGCGGTGGCTTCTCGCCGGGTTTGAGCTTCTTGGGCTTGGACTGCCCGGGCTGCGGTCCGGTGTAGGAGGTGGAGCCGTCGCCGAGGACCCGGACCTTGCCGTCCCACTTCTCCTCGTCGTCCTTGGCGCGCTTCGCGGCGCCCCCCTCGGCGGCATCGTGCGCGGGTGCCGCGTGCCGGGCCTCGCCGCGCCGTCCGGGGTCGTCGTCGCCGAGGGTGAGGACGTACGCGGCGGCCGCCCCGCCCAGGGCCAGCACGGCCGCACCGATGCCCAGGCGCCTGCGCTGCCGCGCCCTCTCGCGGGCCTTGCGGGCGGCGCGGGACTCCGTCCGCGCGTAGGTGGTGCGCTCGGTCTCAACCACTGCGGTCCTCCCCGGTGTTCATCGCAGCGGGGCCGCGCACGGATGCTTTGTATGAATATAGGACTACACGGCGCGCCTTCTTTACTCCGGGTGGGTCACATGGCAGCGGGAAGCCCGGCACCGGGCATCTGAGGCGGGTGGTGGGCCCGCGACCCACGTAAAAGAACGCGGAGCGACGGCCGAGGTGCGCCTGTCGCTCCGCGTTCGGGATCTTCGTACCGGCCCGTGGCGGGGGGTGTCAGAGGAGCTTCGGCAGCCCGAGGTTGTTGATCAAGGGGCCTTCGATGGAGATGCCTTCGGTGATCAGCGACTCGGGCGCGGGCAGGAGCGGTACGGGGTTCGCCGGGGCGATGCGCGGCGCGGGGGCGGCGGGGGCGGCGGCGGCCGGGGCGGCGAGCGCCCCGGTGAGGGCGAGCGAGCCGAGCAGGACCGCGGTCAGGCGTCGGTGCATGGAGTGCCTTTCTGGTGAGGGGCCGAAGCGCGTCATGGCTGCCCAGGCCGGGGCGGGTGGATGCGTGAAGTCCCTCGTACGAGGGGCGGGCGGCACCCGCCCCGGGCGGCGGCGGTCAGCCGATGCGCCGCAGTGCCCTCTCGCGGCGCTCCGCCACGCTCGACCCCGACTCGCGGCGCGCCATGCGGCGCAGCACGACCGGGGCCACGAGCAGCCCGAGCAGCGCCCACGCGCCGAGGACACCGGCGGTCTCCCACTGCCGCCAGGAGTCGCCGAGCTCCACCTCGGCCGCCGCGTCGGGCAGCAGCGCCGAGCGCATGCCGAGGCCGAGCCAGTAGATCGGGGAGCACTGGGCGACGGCCTGGAGCCAGCCGGGCAGCGACGCCAGCGGGTAGAAGATGCCCGAGACGGCGATCAGGCCCATGACCGGCAGCTGGACGAGGCCCTGGGCGCGGGCGCTCGGGAAGAGCGAGCCCAGGACCGCGCCCAGCGGCAGGGTCGCCGCCATGCCGAGGACGAGGACCCAGGCCAGCGTCAGCCACGATCCCGCGCGATCGGCCACAAGCCCTTCGATGAGGAACAGGCCGGGCACCAGCAGGATCGTGAGGTCGGCGAGCAGACCACCGGCCACGGAGACGACCTTGCCGGTCAGATAGCTGCGCATGCCGTGGGGCGTCGCCTTGGCGCGCAGCAGCGTGCCGTCCTCGCGCTCGGCGGTGAGCAGCTGGCTCATGGTGACCATGCCCATGGCGGCGTTCATGCCGAGCATGCTGGGCAGCGCCAGCGTGCCGAGCGCGAGTCCGGTGGCCCCGAACTCCCTGTCCCGCAGGAAGAACAGGGCGATCACCATGAGGGACGGCCACAGCAGGTGGGACACGAGGTCAGGGCCGTTGGTGAACGACTGGCGCAGCTCGATCGCACCGCGGCTCGCCCCGGCGCGCAGCGCCGTGACGGCCGGCCGCGTGCGGCCTGAAAGGCAGGGCGGGTAGGGGGAGTTCACCGGGCCGCCGCCTCCCGCTGTCGCACCAGCTCCAGGTACGTGTCCTCCAGGGAGGCCCGGCGCACCTCCAGTTCGTCGATCGCCTCGCCGTGCTCGTCGAGCAACTCCCGTACGAACGCCGTGGAGGCGGTGGTCGAGTGCGTGTACCGCCGTCCGCCGCGCGTCCAGCGCACCTCGTCCGCGCCCACGATGCGGCGCGCGAGCTCGTCCGCGGTGCCGTCCGCGACGATGCGGCCGCCGGACAGGATCAGGATGCGGTCGGCGAGCTTGTCGGCCTCGGCGAGGTCGTGCGTGGTGAGCAGGATGGTGGTGCGGTGGTCGGCGGCGAGGCGCTGGACCAGGTCGTGGAACTCGTAGCGGGCCTTGGGGTCGAGCCCTGCGGTCGGCTCGTCGAGGAAGAGCAGCTCGGGGCGGCCGACGAGACCGATGGCCACGTCGAGGCGGCGCCGCTGGCCGCCGGACAGCGCCTTGATCTTGAGGTCGGCCCGCGCGGTGAGGCCGACGGCGTCGAGGAGGCCGACGGTGTCCCAGGGCCGGGGGACGGCGTCGGTGGCGTACGGGGCGTAGTGCGCGCCGAGGTGTTCGAGCAGTTCGCGCACGCGCCACTTGCCGTGGTCGCGCCACGACTGCAGGACGACGCCGAGGCGGGCGCGCCAGCGCTCGTCGCCGTGCGCCGGGTCGGCGCCGAGCACCCGGACCCGGCCCGCCGAGCGCGTCCGGAAGCCCTCCAGGATCTCGATCGTGGTCGTCTTGCCCGCGCCGTTCGGCCCGAGCAGGGCGAGGACTTCGCCGTGCCGGGCGCGGAAGGACACGTCGTGCAGTACGTCGGTCGTGCCGTAGCGCATGCGGAGCCCGTCGACGTCGAGGACGACGTCGGCCGCGCTGATGGTCGTCATGGGTCCACCGTGGAGTTCGGGAATGGGAGTTCGAGAGTTAGGGGGTTCAGGCGTTCAGGAGGTTCAGGCTGTTCATGCGCCGCGAAAGCTACGTTGCGTTTATGGGGTGGTCAATGAGGAGCGTTCATTGTGCGGCCGGATTTCTAGGGAGTTATTGCCTTTCGGTGCAATGGAGTTGTCCGTAAACGCAATACCTCCCTCTCTGTCGTTGCAATGAGATGACCGTCAACGCATACTGGCCGCGCCAGCGGTGAGGACAGGTGAGCGGAAGGCGGGGGCGATGCCCGGAGGCAGGCTGAGCCATGAGGACCGGCGGCGGGTCGCGGCCGGGCTCGCCGACGGGCTCGGGTACGCGGAGATCGCCCGGCGGCTCGCCCGGCCGACGTCGACCATCAGCAGGGAAGTGGCCCGCAACGGCGGACCGTGCGGCTATCGCGCGGACCACGCCCAGCACGCCACCGCCCGCCGCGCCCGCAGGACGGCCACGGCCGCCGCGCGCGGGGCGGCGCCCGACGCCGGGCCGGGGCGTGACGCCGAGGCGGTGCACTCGTTCCTCGCGCGGTTCGCCGAACTGATGGCGCACACCGGTGTGCCGAGAATGGCGGCCCGTGTCCTCGCGGGCATCGTCACGACCGACTCCGGCGCGCTGACGGCCGCCGAACTGGTCGCCCGGCTGCGGGTGAGTCCCGCGTCGGTCTCCAAGGCCGTGCAGTACTTGGAGCGGCTGGATGTGGTGCGGCGCGAGCGCGTGCCCGCCGGGCGGCGCGAGCGCTACGTCATCGACGACGACGTCTGGCTGCGCACCTGGCTGACCAGTGCCCGTACGCACGCGATGGTGGCCGACACCGTCCAGGCGGGAGTCGAGGTCCTCGGCCCTGACACGGCCGCGGGCGCCCGCCTCGCCGCCATGGGGCGGTTCTTCACGAGCCTCAGCGACGACATGGCGGGCGGCTCCACGGCGGACGCCTTCGCCGACGCCCTGACGCTGCTCGCCGCGCTCGTCCACGCCGGAACGCCCCTGAGCGCCGGGCAGTTGGCGGCCGCGCTCGGCTGGTCACCGGACCGGGTGGCGGCGGCCCTGCGCGACGCCGCGCTCCACCCGGACATCGCCGACCCGCTCGCACTGCGCAGCGGCGACGACGGGAGGCACACCGTCGTGGCACGGGCCGAGCGGCTCACCACGGCACAGCGTGAGGCACTGCGCCGGGTGCCGTGACCGGGCGGTGTGATCGGGTGCCGTGACTGGGCGGTGTGATCGGGTGCCGTGACTGGGCGGTGTGATCGAGCGGCGCGGCTCAGCCCCGCACTAGCCTCGCGCTCAGCCCCGCGCTTGGACCCGACGTGCCAGGTCGCTGGCGCTGCGCATCAGTTCGGCGGCCTTCGTCGCGTAGTCCGGCTGGTCGTCCACCGGCCCGTACCGCAGATCGATGAGGACCGTCCCCACCCGTGCCTTCACGATCACGTTGTCCTCGTCCATATCCGGATCCGTGTAGATCACGGCACGGCTCTCTTCGCCGAACCTCGGCATCGAGATCGTGGTGGGCCTGCCGTTCGGGCCCCAGTCGAGCGCTGTCTCGTACACCTGCGCCGCGACGCGCGCGTTCGGGCAGGCGCGCACGCGGAACTCGGCGTCAAGGCCTCTGACCTCCATGGAGTCGTAGGAGCCGCCCCCTTGGTGACACTTGCCCAGGTCCCCGGTGCCCGCGCCGCGCTCACCCTCCGGCGCCCAGCCCGTGGGCAGGTCCCCCGCCGCCGGTACGACCTCCTTGGTCTCGGCCACGCTCAGCGCCCGCGCCACCGGGCCGCTCCCGCCGCCACCGCCGGGGGAGTCGTCCGTGGTGAAGACCCGCACCCCGCCGTAGGAGAGGAGGGCGGCCAGGGCGAGGCCCGTCACCGCCCAGGCCATGATTCCGCCGGGCGTGGACGGCTTGTTGACGGTCATGGGCCCCACGGAGATCTGGGCCCGGGAGACCTGACTTCCCGTGATCAGGACGCTGCCGGTGGCCTGCGTCGTGGGCGCGTTCAGGTGGTACGTGAGGGTGTGGCCCAGTCGGGGGTCGGCCGCGACCTCCTCCCGGAGCACCTCCTCGGCCTCGCGGCGCGCCGCCGGATCGGTGCCGTCGGCGTCGAGCCCGGCCAGCGCGAGCCGACCGCGCTGCGATGTCCCCAGCCGTTCCCGTACGACCTGGACGACCGCGGCGCCCGCCTGTTCGCCGACGCCGGTCGCCGTTCCCGTCACGACCGCCGCGAGCACTCCGACGGCCACCGTGGCAAGGTCATCGGTCTGCATCACACCCCCGTTGGACACAGCAATCCCAGCAATCCCAGCGAACAACAGCGATCGACAGCGATCCGCCGCGATGAGGAGCCCATGGTCGTCCCTCATCGCGGCGACGGGACCCCCTTGCGCGCGAGAGGCCGAAAATCGCTCATCGCAACGTCCGCGGCGGCTGCTCGGACGGTGCCACGCGCCGCCTCAGTGGTACGGATCTCGGGCGGCGGGGTGGCCGGGAGCGGGTCGTCAGCCGGACCTCCGCGTCCAGGGTGCGCGGCGCCACAGCCGCACGGGCCTCGTCGACGGCGGCGTGGGTGAGCCGCGTGAGGGTGGCCGCCGGTGCCGCGCCGGGCGCCAGAGCCACCGTGAGGAGGACCCGCAGGCGTCGCGGACGGCCCAGGAGGCGGACCTGGGCGCGCTCCACCCCGGGGACGGACCGGGCCCGCTCGGCCATGGCCGCCGCCAGGGCCGAACCGGAGAGGGTGACGGCGGCGTGCCCCAGGGGGAGCCGCCGCAGCCTGCCCGACCGGATCTCGTAGGCCGCCCAGGCCAGCAGGAGCAGGGTCCCCAGGCAGAGGGCGGCGATCACGGCGGCGGGCCACCAGGCCTGGTCCCGCCACCGGTCGAGGTCCGACACGTCCAGCCAGACCCGGTCGGTGGCGAGGCGCGGCCAGGCGTCCGGGAGCCGACGGCGCACCGGCCCGGTCGTGGTCGCGAGGACCGCGCCCCCGCCCACGGCCAGGACGCCGAGGGCGAGGAGCGCCGCCCGGTTCGTCCCCCCGCGCACCCGGCTCATCGCGGCACCTCGGCGGTCGCGTCGGCCTCCGGGACGGCACCTGTGTCCAGGGCAGGGGACTCCGGTGCGCCCGCCCCGGCCGCCTCGGCTTCCCAGACCTCCGGACCCGACCGCAGGCGTACCCGCGGCCGGAGGCGGCCCGCGAGGCCGCACGCGTCCAGCGCCTCCGTCGCCGCCTGCCGCACCGCCTCCCGCGTGTCGTGCCGGTCGCCGAAGTCGTGCTCGGCGCGCACCCGGGCGCTGCGGCGGCCGACGCGCACGGCGGCCCGGCGGACCGTCGGCACCTCGGTGACCGCGTCCCGCACCAGGGCCGCGACCGCGCGGCGTTCGACGGCGGCCCGCGTGCCGCTGTCGGGGGAAGCCATCGGCAGCCACCCCCGGCGGCCGGGGGTGACCGCGAGGACGATCAGCCACACCCCGAGCGCGGACACCGCGCAGGCGGCGAGCGCGGTCGCGGTACCGCCGTCCGGGCCGTGCGCCGCCAGCCAGTCGACGAGACGCACCCGCCAGGCCGCCGGGGGCTGCCCGGCCGCGCGCACGGCCACCACGTCGTACAGCGCCACCGCGCACCCGGCGGCCGCGGCCAGCGCGAGGAGCGCGACCGGGAGACGGCGCTGGGACCACGGCCGTCCGGCGCGGCGCGCGGCGGTGGGGGTGGACTCCCACGTGCCGGGCGGGTGGGGCGCGGTGTCGCTTCCGGGCGGCCGCCGGGTCAGTCCGCGCACCCGCACCTCGGCCAACGGCACGTCCAGGCCGGTCAGTTCGGCGGTCCGCGCGGTCACGTGCCGCTGCACCGCGCGGGCGGTGTCGTCCAGTACGACCGGGTACGGCAGGGCGACGGTGACGCCCACGCGGGCGGAGCGCCCCCGCACCGCCGCCGCGCCCCCGCTGACCCGCACTGCCCCCGGCACCGGAGCCTCCGTCGCGGCGCGCTCCGCGACGCGGCGCACGGCCCGGTCGGCGACCGTGGTGGTGCCGCGCCGCGCGGCGGGCGTACGCGGCCGCGTCCCGTCGGGCACCGGCGCCACAGGCGCGCTCATCGGCGCTCCCGGTGGCGGCCACCGAGGAACTCGGCCAGGCCGACGCCGTCGTCCACAAGGCGCCCGGCCACGAAGCCGACCGCGCCAAGGGCGGCGACGAGCAGGAAGGCGCCGAAGCCGCCGAACCAGCCGGCGAATCCCAGGGCCATGCCTACGAACAGGCCGGTCAGAGCTGTACTCACCACTCACCTCACGTCAGGGGAAGCCACAGGGGAAAGCAGCAGAAGAAAAAAGATGAAGAAGAAAGAGAAGAAAGAGAAGAAAGAGGGGACGGGCGCGGTGGGGCGCGGCGCGGAGGCGGGTCCGCGCCGCGCGTGGGGTCACTCGACGCGGGTCGACTCGCCGTCCCCCGTGTCGTCGTCGGGCAGGTGCACGTCGTTGACGGCGACGTTGACCTCGACGACCTCCAGGCCGGTGATGCGCTCCACGGCGGCGATGACGTTCTCGCGCACGTCGTGGGCGACGTCGGTGATCGGTACGCCGTAGTCGACGACGATGTCGAGGTCGATGGCGGTCTGGCGTTCGCCGACCTCGACCTTGACGCCGCGGCCGACGTTGGAGCGGCCGCCGGGGACGCGGTCGCGGACGGCGCCGATGGCGCGGGAGAGGCCGCCGCCCATGTCGTACACGCCCGGGATCTCGCGTGCGGCCATGCCCGCGATCTTGACCACGACGACATCGGCGATGGACGTCTTGCCGCGCGTCGCCGCGGGCTCGTCGGCGCCGGTCCGGCCGCTGAGCGTGGTGGCGCCGGGGGCGTTGCGAGCCCTGTCGCCCGTGGCCTTCTCCGTGCTCACGGGCGCCTTCGCCTGCGTGGCCGGTTCCTGGATTGCCATGGACATCTCCTCGTCTCACAGTGCGTCCGTTCGGGACGCCCGTCGGGATGTTCGGGGTGCTCTTCCGGTTCGACACGGGAACGAGACCCGGTGTTACGCATCCGGAAGGACTTCTCCGGCGGAATGGGTATCCGTCACCTCCGCCGCGTAACGCGGAGGGGCCGACACGGGTCGTATGAGCAGGAACAGCGGAAAGGAGCCCTGTGTGCCCGGGGACGAGGGCGGGACGCCGAGGGAAGCCGACGCTTCCGCGGGCCACGACGACGCGTTGCTCGCGGTGCGAGCCGCGGAGGGCGACGAGGACGCGTTCGAGACACTGGTGCTGCGCCACGGCCCCCGGCTGCTGCGGCTTGCCACTCGGTTGCTCGGCAGCCCGACCGAAGCGGAGGACGCGGTGCAGGAATCGTTCGTGAGTGCCTGGCGCAGACTGCCGGAGTTCCGCCGCGACGCCCGCTTCAGCACCTGGACGCACCGCATCGTCACCAACCGGTGCCTCAACGTCCTGCGGGCCAGACGGCCCGTCACCGCCCTGGACGCGGCGCCCGAGCTCGCCGCGCCCGAGCACCAGGTCTCGCCCGCGCGTGTCGTCGAGGGACACGCCGCGGTCGCCGATCTGACGAAGGCGATGGAAGGGCTCTCGGCCGAGCAGCGGGTGTGCTGGGTGCTCCGGGAACTGGACGGGATGGAGTACGAGGCGGTGGCGGAGGCCGTCGGCATCAGCCCCGGAGCGGCACGCGGCCGGGTGTTCCGGGCGCGGCGTCACCTGATGGAGACGATGGCGGCATGGCGGTGAACGAGAACGGCGCGCCCGGCACGGGCGAGGGGACGCGGACGCCGTACGACGGCAGCGGCCCCGACGACGAACTGCTGCCCTGCGGACGGTCCCTGGCCGAGGTCTGGGAGGCCGCGGAGGAGGGAGCGGGGGAGGCCGCGGAGGAGGGAACGGAGGAGGGAGCTGCGGGAGCGGAGTCAGGAGCGCCGGACGCGCACGCCCGGGCCTGCGCTTACTGCGCGTCGGCGCTCGACGGCTTCCGCGAACTTCAGGGCGTCGTGGCGCACGCCCGTGACGCGCAGTGGTCCGCACGGCCGGGGGACACCGTCGCGCTCAGCGCCCGGATCATGGACGTGGTGCGGCTCGAACTGCGGCCCGGCCGCACCCTGCCCCTGGGCGAGGCCGACGAGGACGCGTGGATCGTGGAGGCCGCCGCCGCCCGCAGGTTCCGGGAGGCCGCCGAGTCGCTGCCGGGGGTGCGGGCGGGCAGCTGCCGGGTGGCGCCCGGCGAACCGGACGCGGATACGGCCACGGACGCGGCCACGGCCAGGGCGGCGGATGCCCGGCACGGGCCGCCGCGCACGCCGGTCACGGTCCGGATCGAGGTGGCGGTGGCCGGCTTCTGGGAGCTTCCGAAGGTGGCGGACCGCGTACGGCAGCGGATCGCGCGGGCGGCGGACGACGCCCTGGGCCTGCGGCTGGGAGCGGTCGACGTGGTGATCACCGACCTGATCGCCGACGTGACCGACGACGTGACCGACGACGTGACGGACGACGACGCGCACAGGAACGGAGAACGACGGTGCTGACAGAAGGAGCGGCAGGCGGGGCGGCGCAGGACAGCCACCGGCTCATCGGCGCCCTCGCGGACGCGGTCCGCGCCACCCCCGGCGTCGCCTTCCTCCGCCCCGGCCTGGCCGGGCGCCTGCGTGCCGTGGCCACGGCCTCTCGGCCGGCGCCCGACGCGGCTTGTGGGGCGGCTTCCGCCATCCGCGTCCGGGGCGCGGGCCAGCGGGGAGCCGGGGACGGCCTGAGCGTGGAGGTGTTCGTGGTCGTGCACCGGGGCCACCGGGCCGTCGATGTCACGCGCGCCGTCCGCGCCTCGGTGACGCGGGCCGTGCGTGCCGCGCTGCCGGAGGTGGCGCGGGTGCGCGTGACGGTGACGGTGAGCGGAGACGTCTGACGGCGCCGTCCTTCCCGCCGCGGGCCGGGGCGTCAGGACGGGGGAGCGCCAAGAGAGGCCGAGAGAGGCCAAGAGGGGACGCGGGCGACGGGGGCAACAGGCCGATCGGCCTTTGTGTACAGGCCTGTTCGCCACTCGCGCGCGCGGCGCCGGAGTGCGAGCGTCGTGCGGGAAGGCCCTGAGGACCGTGCGGCGACCGGAGCCCTCGGGCCGGGCTGAGGACTTCACGACGAGACGAGAGGGGCGATGGCCCGTGGAGCATCCGTTGATCGTGGGCGTCGACGGCTCCGAGCCGAGCCTGCGGGCACTGGACTGGGCGGTCGACGAGGCCGTGCGCCAGGCGGTGCCGCTGCGGATCGTGCACGCGTCGAGCTGGGAGTGGTACGAGGGGCGGGAGCCGTCCTTCGGCATCAACCGGGCCCTGGTGCGCGCGCGGGCGGACCGCGTCGTCGCGGACGCCGCCGAGCGCGCCCACTGCCGCAGTTCCTCGGTCAAGGTCACGCGGCAGCTGCTCGACGAGGACCCGGCGGCCGCCCTCATCGGCCAGAGCCGCGAGGCCCACGCCGTGGTCGTCGGCAGCCGGGGCCGGGGCCAGCTCGCGGGGCTGCTCCTCGGCTCGGTCAGCCTGTCCGTCGCCGCCCACGCCGAGAGCCCGGTCCTGGTCGTGCGCGGCGAGGAGAAGAACGTCGGCGGCGGCTTCCGGCGCGTGGTCGTCGGCGTCGACGAGGCCGCCGACGCGCCGCACGCCCTCGACTTCGCCCTGCGGTGCGCGCGGCGGCGCGGCGCGGACGTCGAGGTCGTGCGCGCCTGGCGCTGCCCCGCCCACGAGGCGCCGGAGCCGCCGCGCCCCGCCGGAGCCACGGACGCCCACCAGCGGCACGCGGAGGACGCGGTGGACGAGGCCCTCGGCGGTCTGAACGGCGCCCTCGGCGCCGTCCCGGTGCACCGCAGGGTCGTCGAGGGCAGCGCCCGCACCGCCCTGCTCGGCGCCGCCGCCACCGCTGACCTGCTCGTCGTCGGCGCCCGCCGCCGCGAGGGGCACGTGGGGATGCAGCTGGGCTCGGTGAACCACGCGGTCCTGCACCACGCGGCGTGCCCGGTCGCCGTGGTGCCGCACGCCTGACCACCGGGCGTGCGCGGGGCGGGTGCCGGGTGGGTCCCGTGGCCCACCGGGCACCCGCCGCCGGGCGGCGCCCCGCCGTGGGGGCGCCGCCCACGGGCCGTGTCACCCGCGGCCCGGTCACGATTCCACCGGCCTGAACCGCCCGTCCCGTGGAACCCGGCACCCGACGCCCCGGACCCAGGCCCCACGACCGAATCGAGGCTCCCATGGCCAAGGACAAGCTCGCCGCCCTGGACGCCCACTGGCGCGCCGCCAACTACCTCGCCGCGGGCCAGCTCTACCTCCTCGCCAACCCTCTGCTCACCGAGCCGCTCAAGCCCGAGCACATCAAGCCGAGGCCGCTCGGCCACTGGGGCACGTCCCCCGGCCTGAACCTCGTGCACACGCACCTCAACCGCGTCGTGAAGGAGCACGACCGGGACGTCCTGTGCGTATGGGGACCAGGGCACGGCGGGCCCGCCGTGCTCGCCAACTCCTGGCTGGAGGGCACCTACACCCAGACCTACCCCGACGTCACCCGGGACGCGCGCGGCATGGAGCGCCTCTTCCGGCAGTTCTCGTTCCCCGGCGGCGTACCGAGCCACGTGGCGCCCGAGACGCCCGGCTCGATCCACGAGGGCGGTGAGCTCGGCTACGCGCTCGCGCACGCCTACGGCGCCGCGTTCGACAACCCGGACCTGCTGGTCGCCTGCGTCATCGGCGACGGCGAGGCGGAGACCGGACCGCTTGCCGCGTCCTGGCACTCCAACAAGTTCCTCGACCCGGTGCACGACGGCGCCGTCCTGCCCGTCCTCCACCTCAACGGCTACAAGATCGCCAACCCGGCCGTCCTCGCGCGCCTGCCCGAGGCCGAACTCGACTCCCTGCTGCGCGGATACGGCCACGAGCCGCTCCACGTCACCGGCGACGACCCGCGCGCCGTCCACCGCGACCTGGCCAAGGCCCTCGACCGGGCCGTCGAGCGCATCGCCCGCGCGCAGCACGAGGCGCGCGCTTCCGGCGCGCGCGGCCAGCGCCCCCTGTGGCCCGTGATCGTGCTGCGCACGCCCAAGGGCTGGACCGGGCCCGCACGGGTGGACGGCCGCCAGGTCGAGGGCACCTGGCGGTCCCACCAGGTGCCGCTCGCGGGCGTGCGCGACAACCCCGAGCACCTGCGGCAGCTGGAGGAGTGGCTGCGCTCGTACCGTCCCGACGAGCTCTTCGACGCCGAAGGCCGCCCCGCCGCGCAGGTCCTCGACTGCGTCCCCGAGGGCGACCGGCGCCTCGGCGCGTCCCCGCACGCCAACGGCGGCCGCCTCACCCGGCGGCTGCCGCTGCGGCCCCTGGAGGAGTTCGCCGTCGCCGTCGACAAGCCGGGCACCGCGCTGCACGAGCCGACCCGGGTGCTCGGCGGGCTGCTCGCCAAGGTCATCGCCGACACCGCCGAACGCCGTGACTTCCGCGTCGTCGGCCCCGACGAGACCGAGTCCAACCGCCTCGGCGCGCTGTTCACCGTCACCGGCAAGGCCTGGCAGGCGCCGACGCTGCCCACCGACGAGCACCTCGCCCCCGACGGCCGGGTCATGGAGGTCCTCTCCGAACACCTCTGCCAGGGCTGGCTGGAGGGCTATCTGCTCACCGGCCGCCACGGCCTGTTCTCCTCGTACGAGGCGTTCGTGCACATCGTGGACTCGATGGTCAACCAGCACATCAAATGGCTGAAGACCGCCCGGGAGCTGCCCTGGCGCGCCCCCATCCCCGCCCTCAACTACCTGCTGACCTCCCACGTGTGGCGCCAGGACCACAACGGCTTCTCGCACCAGGATCCCGGCTTCGTCGACCACGTCCTCAACAAGAGCCCCGAGGTCGTGCGCGTCTATCTGCCGCCGGACGCCAACACGCTCCTGTCCGTCGCCGAACACGCCCTGCTCAGCCGCGACTACGTCAACGTCATCGTCGCGGGCAAGCAGCCCTGCTTCGACTGGCTGCCCCTGGACGCGGCCCGCGCCCACTGCGCGCGCGGCGCGGGCGTGTGGGAGTGGGCGGGCACCGACGACGGCCTGCGCGACCCGGACGTGGTGCTCGCCTGCGCGGGCGACGTGCCCACCCTGGAGGTGCTCGCCGCCGCGGCCCTGCTGCGCGAGCACCTGCCGGAGCTCGCCGTGCGCGTGGTGAACGTCGTGGACATCGCCCGGCTGCTGCCGCGCGAGGAACACCCGCACGGCATGGCCGACTTCGAGTACGACGCCCTGTTCACCCGCGACAAGCCGGTGATCTTCGCGTACCACGGCTACCCGTGGCTGATCCACCGCCTGGCCTACCGCCGCGCGGGCCACGCGCAGCTGCATGTGCGCGGCTACAAGGAGGCGGGCACGACCACCACCCCGTTCGACATGGTCGTCCGCAACGACCTGGACCGGTACCGCCTCGTCATGGACGTCGTGGACCGCGTCGCCGACCTGTCCGTGCGCGCCACCGGTCTGCGGCAGCTGATGGCCGACACGCGCACCCGCCACCACGCCTGGATCCGCGCGCACGGCACGGACCTGCCGGAGGTCGCGGACTGGTCGTGGCCCTACTGATCCTGACCCCTCGTGCCGACCCGCACCCGACCGACCACCCACCGCTGGGGCACGCCATGAAACACCACCGCACCCGCTCCTCCTCCGAGAGCCGCGTCCGCTCCGGTGACCATCCGGTTCCCCGGATGGTCACCGCGGGCATCGACGGCTCCTACGCCAGCATGGACGCCGCGGACTGGGCGGCCCGCGAGGCGCTGCGCCACGGGGTGCCGCTGCGCCTGGTGCACGCCGGGGCCCCGGCCGCGCACCCCGTCCGCGCCCGCCGCGCCGCCCGCCCGGCCGACCGTGCCCGCGGCGTCCTCGACCGGGCCGCGATCACCCTGGCGTACGGCCACCCGGCCCTGGAGATCCACGCCCAGCGGCCCTGCGGACCCGTGGTCCCCGCGCTGCTCGGCGCGTCCGAGCGGGCCGAGTCGCTGGTCCTCGGCTCCCGGGGGCTCTCCGGCTTCGCCGGGTTCCTGGTCGGCTCGGTCGCCGCTGCCGTCGCCACCCGCGCCGAGCGTCCTGTGGTGCTCGTACGCGCGGGGGAGCGCCCCGAGGACGCCCACGTCCCCGACGCCGACGGGGCGGCGTCGCGCGCCACGCCGTACCGCCCGGTCGTGCTGGGGCTCGACTTGGAGGACGCCGGGGACGCCGGAGACGCCGGAGACGGTGAGGGCGCGGTGGGTGGCGGAGACACCGGGAACGCGGCGCGGGCCGGGGACGCCGCGCGGGCCGGGGACGCGCTGCTCGCCTACGCCGTCGCCGCGGCCGCCGCCCGGGGCGCGCCCCTGCATGTGGTGCACGCCTGGGCGGTGCCGCCGCCCCGGAAGGCGCCGAGCCCCGCGGCGCGGTCCGGCCTGACCGACCTCACGGTCACGGACCTGACCGATGTGCTCGGCCTGGAGAAGCGGGCGCGGCACCGGCTCGCCGCTGCCGTCGAGCCCTGGCGGCGGGCGTGCCCGGACGTCGAGATCGTCGAGCGGGCCGTGTTCGGCAGGCCGGGCCACCAGCTGCTGAAGGCCGCCACCGGTGCCTCGCTGTTGGTCATCGGCCGCCGCCTGGCGGGGGGCCCGCGCCTGGGGCGCACCGCGCACTCGGCGGTCCACCACGTGGCCTGCCCGATCGCGGTGGTGCCCCACCCCTGAGGGGAGGCCGCCCGGTGGCGATGAGTTCCGGGCCGCGCGAGGGTCGTACAGGTGAGGAGCGGCGCCCCGCGCGCCGCCGGCACCGACGACAGGAGTGCGCCATGCCCAGGATCACGCCCAGCCTCTGGTTCGACACCCAGGCCCTGGAGGCCGCCGAGTTCTACGTCTCGGTGTTCCCGGACTCGAAGGTCACCAAGGTGTCGTACTACGGCGACGCCGGGCCGCGCCCGGCGGGCACCGTGCTGACCGTCGACTTCGAGCTGGACGGCCAGCCCTTCACCGCGATCAACGGCGGTCCCGAGTTCACCTTCGACGAGGCCGTCTCGTTCCAGATCGGCTGTGCGGACCAGGCCGAGGTCGACCACTACTGGTCGCGGCTCACCGCGGACGGCGGCGCAGAGAGCCAGTGCGGCTGGCTCAAGGACAAGTACGGACTGTCCTGGCAGGTCGTCCCCGACGAACTCGGCGAGCTGATCACCGACCCGGACGAGGGCCGCGCCCAGCGGGCGATGGCGGCGATGCTGACGATGCAGAAGATCGACCTGGCGGCGCTGCGGGCGGCCGCGGACCAGGCCTGAGGCCCCCTCGCACGCCCGAGCCCGGTCCCCTCACGCGCGCCCGGGCCCCAGTAGCCGGTCGATGCCGTGCGCGAACCGGTCGTCGAACGACGCGTCACCGAAGTGCGGCGCGAGCCGGGTGAGCGCCGGGAAGTCGCCCCCCTGGAGGGCCTCGGTGAACCGGCGGGCGCCGTCGCCCGGCAGCGACTGCTCCTCCTGCGTGAGCCCCAGGACGAAGTACAGCAGGTCCCACGCCGTCCACGCCGCCTCGCGCTCGGGCATCCCGCCGTCGAGCAGGGCCGCGGTGAGGGTCTCGCCGAACCGCAGCGTGGCCGTCTCGGCCGCGTAGGTGCCCGCCACGATGCGGGCGCCGTCCCGGTGGGCGAGCAGGGCGAGGCGGTAGCGGCGCATGAGGGTGCGCACGCGCTCGTGCCACGCGGCGGGCAGGCCGTCGAGCGCCACCTCGGCGACGATCGCGTCGGCCATCAGCTCCAGGAGCCGGGTCTTGGTCTTGGCGTGCCACAGCACGGTGTTCATCCGCACGCCGAGCCGCTCCGCGGTGCCGCGCACGGAGACCCCGTCGGCGCCCTTGTCGGCGAGCACGTCGAGCGCCGCCCGGGCGACGGCGTGGGGGGTGAGTCCGGCGCGGTGTCCGGTGTCCGCCCGCGAGGACGGCGCTTGCCTTTTGGTCACTGACCTAGTCTACTGACGACGCATGACTTGGTCACTGACCAAGTCATGCGTGAAGCGTCATGCGCGTACGGCCGTCGAGCCGTCGAGCCGTCGAGCCGACGGGCCGTACGCCGGAGGGGAGCACCCGTGCACACGGACCACGACCACCACGCCGACCACCATGCCGATCGCCACCACGACCAATGCGGCGACCACCACGCCGATCGCCACGTCGTCATCGCGGGGGCCGGTCCTGTCGGCCTCTGGCTCGCCGCCGAACTGCGCCTGGGCGGCGTGCCGGTGACCGTCCTGGAAGCGCGCGCCGCGCCGTCGCCGCACTCCAAGGCCCTCACCGTGCACCCGCGCACCCTGGAGGTCCTCGCCTCGCGCGGCGCTGTCGCGCCGTTCCTCGCCGAGGGCCTTCGCATCCCCAGCGGGCACTTCGGGGCCCTTGAGCACCGGCTCGACTTCCAAGTCCTCGACACGCCCTACCCGTTCACGCTCGCGATCCCGCAGGTCCGCACCGAGGCCCTCCTTGAGGAGCGCGCGCGTGCGGCGGGCGCCGACCTCCGGCGCGGCCACCGCCTGACGGGCCTGGCCGAGCACGCCTCGGGCGTCCGCGTCGAGGTGACGGGCCCTCAGGGCGGGTACGGTCTTACGGCCGCGTACGTCGTGGGCTGCGACGGCACCCGCAGCACCGTCCGCGCCGCCACCGGCATCGGCTTCCCCGGAACCGACGCCACCGTGTGGGGCTGGCTGGGCGACGTCGTCCTGGACGCGCCTCCCGCCGGGCCCGGCATGAGCGTGTCCACGCCGAAGGGAGGCCTGATGTGCGTCGCGCTGCCCGGCGGCCTGCACCGACTCGTCGGGCACACCCCCGACGGCCTGCGCGCCACTCCGCCGGGCCGGTTCACCTTCGAGGAGCTGCGCGCCCACGTCGTCGCGATCACCGGCCATGACTTCGGCATGCGCGAGCCGCGCTGGCTCTCCCGGTTCGGCAACGCGGCCCGGCAGGCGGAGACGTACCGCAAGGGCCGGGTCCTGCTCGCGGGCGACGCCGCGCACATGCACTTCCCCGCCGGGGGCGTGGGCCTCAACGCCGGTGTGCAGGACGCCGCCAACCTCGGCTGGAAGCTGGCCGCCGTCGTGCGCGGCGACGCCCCCGAGCGCCTGCTCGACACCTACCACCACGAACGGCACCCGGTCGGCGCGGCGCTCCTTGAGGCCACCCGCGCCCAGACCGCGCTGATGACCGCCTACTCCAGCGACGGGCAGGCGCTGCGCGCGCTGCTCAGCGACGCCGTCGCGACCGTCCCCGCGCTCTCCCGGCGGCTCGCCGAACGGCTCGCGGCCCTCGACATCGCGTACGAGACCACCTTCACGGGCCCCTACGAGACCGCGCTCCCGGGCCCCGGCGCCGCCCGCCGCCACCCGCTGACCGGAGGGCGGGCGCCGGACCTGCGACTCGCCGACGGGGCCGGCCTGTTCGGCCTGCTGCGCCCCGGGCGCCCGGTGCTCCTGGACTTCGACGGGCGTGGCGACGGGAATGGCGACGGCCCCTCGGTGGACGTGGTCGTCCACCAGGGGCCGCCGGTCGGCACCCACTCCGCGTGGGCGGGCGTGGGTGCCGCGCTGATCCGTCCCGACGGGCACGTGGCCTGGGCGCGTGACGCCGTCCGGCCGCCGTCCGGGGCCGTCCTCAGCCGAACGCGATCGAGCTGACCTTGTTGTCGAAGCCGATGGCCGCCAGGTTCGCGACGTCGCCGTTGATCACCTTGGACTCGCCCTTGCAGCCGGGGCGCGACCAGAGCTTCAGGGAACCGCTCGCGGAGACCGACGAGGCGACCTTGGGGCGGGCCACGTTCTGGCAGCCGGGGCCCGCGACGCCCTGCGCCGGGTCCTGGAAGTTGGCGTTGTCGAACAGGATGGCGCTGGTGGCCGGGTCGCCCGGAGCGCCCTGGCCGCCGCCCTGGCCCGCGTCGCCGCCGCCGGGCCGCCCCGCCTTCTGGCCGTTCGGCGTCACGCCGAACCAGGTGCCGCCCACGCCCTGGCCGTTGGTGTCGCCGGGCTTGAGGTCCTTGCTGAAGCGGTAGACCGGCCAGCCGCCGATGGTCACCTGGCGGGTGCCGTCCGCGCGCCGGATGACGCCGACGTCGGAGGTCCGCACGCCGTCCACGAAGATCTTGCCGCCCGGGTCGACGAGGACCGGGGGCCAGGTCGTGGCGCAGGCACCGGCGCAGTTCGACCTGGAGGGCCGGGCGGTGTCCTTGTCGAAGCGGTAGAGGGTGAACCCGGAGCCGTTCACGACCACCGGGTCAAGGGCGCCCGCGCGGCTCGCCGACAGCTGCGTCCACGTGCGTTGCACGGGCTTGGCGGCCGGCTCGCCGGGCGGGTTCGCCCAGTCACCGGTCTGCTTCGGCGCGTTGTTCTGGCGGGCCGTGCCCGACCGCAGGGACAGGTCCATCGAGCCCGACCCGCCGCCCGCCTGGCCCTCGGCACGGTCGCCGTTGACGGCCGGGGCGTTGCCCGCGCCCTTGCCCGCGCCGTCGTCGCTGCCGCCGCCTCCGCAGGCGGTCAGGACGAGGACTCCGGCGGCGGCGAACGAGGTGAGGAGGATGGCGGGCTTGCTGTTCCTGCTGAGCATGGTGCTCTCCTTGAGGCTTGGTCGGCCGGTCCCTTGGGGGTGCGGCCGGATGGGCGCTGGGTCGTGGAGTGCTTTCGCAGCGTGAGTACGGACGTCGTGAGCGGCGCCGTTCAGCACTCAGCGGACCGTGACCAAACCGAGACAATGTCTAAATCAGGGCCCTGTCTGACTCTTGTCCGAAAGTGGGCCTTGCGCGGGAGGCTTCTCGTGAAGGGCCTGGGGCGGCCCCGTCCGCGACAGCGGCGGCAGAGGGAACGGCCAGCGCCCGTGCCGTCCGTCTTCCCCCTTACTGGAACACGTTCTACTCTGTGCGCCGTCAAGCCGTGCCGCCGTGCGGGCACGGGGAGCGGCACAGGGACCGCCAGGAGGGGCCGTGCACCTCGCATACACGCCCGAGCAGGAGCGGCTGCGCGCCGAACTGCGCGCGTACTTCGCCGAACTCGTGCCCGACGACGCGACCGACCACCACCGCTCCCGCGAGCGCGCCGCGCAGAAGCGCTTCTACCGCGAGACGATCCGCCGCCTGGGCGCCGACGGCTGGCTCGGCGTGGGCTGGCCCAAGGAGTACGGGGGGCGCGGGCTCACGCCCATGGAGCAGTTCATCTTCTTCGACGAGGCCGCCCAGGCGGGTGTCCCGCTGCCGCTGATGGCCCTCAACACCGTCGGCCCCACGCTCATGCGGTACGGCACCGACGAGCAGAAGGCGTACTTCCTGCCGCGCGTCCTCTCCGGCGAGATCGACTTCGCGATCGGCTACAGCGAGCCCGACGCGGGCACCGACCTCGCGGCACTGAAGACGCGGGCCGTGCGCGAGGGCGACGAGCGAGACGGGCACTACACCGTCAACGGGCAGAAGATCTGGACGACCAACGGCGACACCGCCGACTGGGTGTGGCTCGCCGTGCGCACCGACCCCGACGCCCCGCCGCACCAGGGCATCTCCATGCTGCTGGTGCCGACGTCCGACCCGGGCTACTCCTGCACCCTCATCACCACCCTCGCCGGACACGACACCACGGCCAGCTACTACGAGGACGTCCGCGTGCCCGCGAGCCGCCGCGTCGGCGCGGAGAACAACGGCTGGCGGCTCATCACCAACCAGCTCAACCACGAACGCGTGACGCTCGCCGCGCACGGCACCATGGCCATCCGCGCCCTGCGCGACGTGCGCCACTGGGCCGCCGGGACCAAGCTCGCCGACGGCCGCCGCGTCATCGACCTGCCCTGGGTGCGCCGCCGCCTCGCCCAGACCCACATCAAGCTGGACGCGATGAAGCTCCTCAACTGGCAGATGGTGCACGCCGTCCAGGACGGCACGCTCACCCCGCAGGACGCCTCCGCGGTCAAGGTCTACGGCTCGGAGGCGCGCCGCGACGCCTACGCCTGGCTGATGGAGGTCGTCGGCGCCGCGGGCGCGCTCAAGGAGGGCTCGGCGGGCGCGGTGCTCCACGGGGAACTGGAGCGGGGCTACCGCTCGGCGGTCATCTTCACCTTCGGCGGCGGCAACAACGAGATCCAGCGCGAGATCATCTCGTGGATCGGCCTTGGGATGCCGAGGGTGCGCCGCTGACCGCCCGCCGCTGACCGCCCGCCGCGGCGGCCCCGCCGGTCGGGGAGCGTCAGGTGGCCAAGGTGGCCACCGGTTCCAGGCCGTAGGTGCGGGCGTAGCCGTTCTCGGTGCCCACGAGCAGGTCGACGACCTCGAAGTAGCGGTCCCAGAAGGGGGTTTCGCGCAGGGCGTCGATCAGCAGCCGGTAGGCGTCGTGGTCGTCGGCCTCCCAGACCCAGATGTCGGTGACGCGGGCCGAGTAGAACTCCGTGTCGTAGAAGCGGGAGCGGACGCCGCGGGTGCGGGCCTCGATCACCGGGACGACGTGGGTGGTGAAGGCCTCTACGCGTTCGGCCACGGTCAGCGCGAGCCACTCGGGCGTGGTCTTGACCAGCATGAAAGCGGTGACCGGCGGTTCGGTTCGGTCAGTTGGCATCGACGGCCTCCGGCGCGGCGAGGACGGCGGGCTTGAGGGTGTGCGCGCACCACTGGGCGAATCCGGTGGCCGGGCCCGTCAGCGGCGAGCGGTCGACGCCCGCGTCCAGGCCCTCGTCCTTGGCGCGCTTCATGGCGACGACGCCCTCGACGAACGCCTCGTCGAGGCCGTGGCCGAGCAGGGCGGACCGCAACTCGTCCAGCGGCTGGCGCCGGTAGCGGACCGGACGGCCCAGCTCCGCGGTCATGACGCGGGCCAGGTCGTGGGGCGACAGGTCCTGCGGGCCGAGTACGGGAACGCTGCCGACGCCGGTCCAGGAGCGGTCGATGAGCAGCCCGGCCGCCGCCGCGGCGATGTCGGCGACGGCCACCAGCGGGGCCGGACGGTCGGCGGCGACGGTGTCGGTGAAGACGCCGTCCTCGCGGATCGACTCGGCCTCCTCAAGCAGGTTCTCGTAGAAGGACGGGCAGGCCAGGGCGCGGAAGGCGACGCCGGACCCGGCGATCAGGTCGTCCATGGCCAGGGACGCGGTGACGAGCCCGGCCCAGGCGGCCTGCGGGGCGCCGCGGCCGAGCGCCGAGACGCCGACGACATGGCCGACGCCATGGGCGGCGAACGCCCGCGCCGCCGGGCGGGTGAAGCCGCTGAACGCCTCCTCGGGCGTGGCCGAGCCGTCCGGCGGCACCAGCCAGAACACGGCGTCGGCCCCGGCGAAGGCGCGCTCGACGGTCGCGGCGTCACCGTGCGAGCCGGTGACCACCTCGACCCGCTCGCGCACGGCCTCGGGCAGCCGGGCGGGGTCGCGGGCCACGACGCGCAGCTCTTCGCCGCGCGCGGGCGCGGCCTCGACAAGGAGCGAAAGCAGTCGGCGGCCGATGTTCCCGGTCGGCCCGGTAATGACGATCATGAAAACCTCGCGGTCGGTGTGGGATCAGGTCGGTGTGGGATCAGGTCGGTGGGGGATCAGTACGCCCCTTCATCGTGCGAACCCGAACCGCGTTGCCACAATGGGAACTTCAGCAACCCCTCATTGCCTGGAACGGAATAACCCCGGTGAGCAGCCGCACTTCACACCTCGACGCCAACCTCGCCGTCGCCCTCGACGCCCTGCTGGCCGAGCGGAGCGTCACCCGTGCCGCCGCGCGGCTGCACACCTCGCCCGCGGCGATGAGCCGCACCCTGGCCCGGCTGCGCCGGGTGCTCCAGGATCCGCTCCTGGTGCGGGCGGGACAGGCGATGGTGCCCACGCCCCGCGCCGAGGCGCTGCGGGACGAGGCCGCCGCCGTGGTGCGCCGCCTCGACGCCCTGCTCACCCCGAGCGGCGGGATCGACCCCGCCGCGCTGCGGCGCACCTTCACCGTCCAGGCCGCGGACCTGGTCGGCACGGCCCTGGTGCCGGGCCTGCTCGAGCTGGCCCGGAGTCAGGCGCCGGGCGTCTCGCTGCGGGTCCTCGCCGAGGAGTGGGAGGCGAGCTCCGCGCTGCGCGAGGGCCGGGTCGACCTGGAGATCGGGGCCGTCGACCACGTCGACCCGGAGACCCGGGTCGAGGAGCTGGTCACGCTGCGGATGGCGGCCGGTGTCAGGGCCGGGCACCCGCTCACCGAGGGCACCCTGACAGCGGCGAGGCTCGCCGCGGCCGAGCACGTGGTGGTCAGCCGCCGGGGGCGCTTCAGCGGCCCGCTCGACGCGGCCCTGGCCGAGCGGGGGCTGAGCCGACAGGTCAGCGTCGTGCTGCCCGCGCATCTGGCGGCGATGGCGCTGGCCGCGGTCGGCGACGTGGTCTGCCTGGTGCCGACCGCGCTGCCGGGCGAGCCCCCTTCGCCGCTCACCGACGCGGCGCACACGCTGGGGCTCTGCCTGCTTGACATCCCGGTGCCGCTGCCGCCGGTGACGATCGGCATGGCCTGGCACCCGCGCCACACCGCCGACGGGGGCCACCGCTGGCTGCGCGGCGCCGTGCGCCGGGTGCTGCGCCCGGCGGCCGCGGAGTAGCGCTCAGGCCTGCTCGGCCCGGAACGCGGCCGGTGTCGCCCCGGTGTGCAGCTGGAAGAACTTCGAGAAGTTCGCCGCGTCGCCGAAGCCGACGGCCGCGCCGATGCGCCCCACCGGCAGGTCCGTGTGCGCGAGGAGCCGCTTCGCCTCCAGGACCACGCGCCGGTCGATGAAGCCCTTCGGCGTCTGCCCGGTGGCGGCGCGCACCGCGCGGACGAGCGTGCGGCGCGAGTAACCCAGCTCGTCCGCGTACGCGCTGACGCTGTGGTTGCCGGTGAAGCCCCGCTCGACCGCCGTGCGGAACCGCGTGAACGTCGTGTCCGGCTGCGGTCGGCACTCGTCCTCCGCCGCCCGCGCCGAGACGTGCGCCACCCGCAGCATGAAGGCCGTCAGCGCGTGCCGCAGGACCGACGTGTGCAGGCTCAGCGGCAGCGTCGACGTGTCCAGGTACTCGCGCTGGAGCTGCGCCAGCGAGGCGTCGACGGCGGCGAGCTGCGCCTCGTCCGGGTGGAGCAGCGGCGGGCGGTCGTAGCGGTACAGGCCCGTCGCCTCCACGGTCGCGCGCGGCAGGAAGCCGGGCTGCATGGTGAGCGCCGTGCCGGTGTAGGTGTCGGTCGGCGAGAAGCCGTGCACCTGGCCGGGCCGGATCCACAGGATGTCGCCGGGCCCGGCCTCGTACTCCGTGAAGTCGACCATGTGGCGGACCGGGCCGCCGCGGAAGAAGAGCAGGACGTGGAAGTCGATGCGGTGCACGCGCCGCGAGACGCCCGCGCCGCCCGCCCAGGGGCCGCCCGTGCCCATCGGGCCGACCTGCATCCCCACACCGGAGACACTCGCGCTCGGGTCGAAGGGGTAGGTGCGGATGTGTTCCACGGCCGTCCGGCTGGGGATGTGTTCCGCGGCCGCCAGGCGCGCGCCGCCCCGCTCTGTCATCCGTACATCCCCGCTCCTCGGCTTCTCCGGCCCTCTCGGCCGATGGGACCCCCACCGGGCACCACCCGCCGCACGTGTCCCATTTTCACCGAACGCTGGCACGGCCGCACCTACCTCACCAAAAGTATGACCTTTAAGTTCGTGACTAGTTCGACCAGGGATTTTCATCCCGGACGGACGGTGCCTTCGGGCACATCGGAGCAGCTACGGATGCGAAGGAAGCCCTTCAGATGAGCACGCGCACACCAGACGCCCTCGGCCCCTTCGAGTGGACCGAAACCGACCAGCGTGCCGTCGACACCGCGCGCCTGCTGGCGGCCGACGCCGTACAGAAGGTCGGCAACGGGCACCCCGGGACGGCCATGAGCCTCGCCCCCGCCGCCTACACCCTCTTCCAGAAGGTCATGCGGCACGACCCGGCCGACCCGGAGTGGACCGGCCGCGACCGCTTCGTCCTCTCGCCCGGCCACACCAGCCTCACCCTCTACACCCAGCTCTTCCTCTCCGGCTACGAGCTGGGCCTCGACGACCTGAAGGCGTTCCGCACCCAGGGCTCCAAGACGCCGGGCCACCCCGAGTACGGGCACACCGCGGGCGTCGAGACGACGACCGGGCCGCTCGGCCAGGGCGCCGCCAACGCCGTCGGCATGGCCATGGCCGCCCGCTACGAGCGCGGCCTCTTCGACCCCGACGCGCCCCGGGGCACGAGCCCCTTCGACCACACCATCTGGGCGATCGTCTCCGACGGCGACCTCCAGGAGGGCGTCTCCGCCGAGGCGTCCTCCCTCGCCGGACACCAGAAGCTCGGCAACCTCGTCTTCCTCTACGACGACAACCACATCTCCATCGAGGGCGACACGCAGACCGCGTTCTCCGAGGACGTCCTGAAGCGCTACGAGGCGTACGGCTGGCACGTGCTGCGGATCGCGCCGCGCGCCGACGGCGACATCGACGTCCACGCCCTGTACGAGGCGCTCGCCGCCGCCAAGGCCGAGACCGGGCGGCCCTCGATCATCGCGATGCGCACGGTCATCGCCTGGCCCGCGCCGAACGCGCGGAACACCGAGGCCTCCCATGGCTCCGCGCTCGGCGCCGAGGAGATCGCCGCCACCAAGCGCGTCCTCGGCTTCGACCCCGAGCGCTCCTTCGCCGTGGCGGACGACGTCATCGCCCACACCCGCGGGGCCCTGGACCGGGGCGCGGAGGCGCACGCGGCCTGGGACAAGCGGGTCGCCGCGTGGCGAGCCGACCACCCCGAGCGCGCCGCACTGCTCGACCGCGTCGTCGCGGGCCGCCTGCCCGAGGGCTGGGAGCGGGCGCTGCCCGTCTTCGAGCCCGGCACCCCGGTCGCCACCCGCGCCGCCTCCGGCAAGGTGCTCCAGGCGCTGGGCCCGGTCCTCCCCGAACTCTGGGGCGGCTCCGCCGACCTGGCGGGCTCCAACAACACCACCATCGACAAGGCGAGCTCCTTCCTGCCGGAGGGCAACCCCTTGCCGGAGGCGGACCCCTACGGCCGCACCGTCCACTTCGGCATCCGCGAGTTCTCGATGGCCGCGGAGATGAACGGCATCGCGCTGCACGGCAACACCCGTGTCTACGGCGGCACGTTCCTGGTGTTCTCCGACTACATGCGCAACGCGGTCCGCATGTCGGCCCTGATGCAGCTCCCGGTGACGTACGTGTGGACGCACGACTCGATCGGCCTGGGTGAGGACGGCCCCACCCACCAGCCGGTGGAGCACCTGGCCTCGCTGCGCGCCATCCCGGGCCTGAACGTGGTCCGCCCGGCCGACGCCAACGAGACCGCGGTCGCCTGGCGCGAGATCCTGCGCCGGGGCACGGACCGGCCCGCCCCGCACGGCCTGGCCCTCACCCGCCAGGGCGTGCCCACGTACGCGGCCAACGAGCTGGCGGCGAAGGGCGGTTACGTCCTCGCCGAGGCCTCCAAGGAGACCCCCGACGTCCTCCTGATCGCCACCGGCTCCGAGGTGCGGCTCGCCGTCGAGGCCCGGGAGCGCCTGGAGGCCGAGGGCGTCGCGACCCGCGTCGTGTCGATGCCGTCGGTCGAGTGGTTCGAGGAGCAGCCGAAGGAGTACCGCGACAGCGTCCTGCCGCCGTCCGTCAAGGCGCGCGTCGCCGTGGAGGCGGGCATCGCCCTGACCTGGTACCGCTATGTCGGTGACGCCGGACGCGTCGTCTCCCTGGAGCACTTCGGGGCCTCCGCCGACGCCGCCACGCTCTTCGCCGCGTACGGCTTCACCGCCGAGAACGTCGCGGCCAAGGCCAGGGAATCCCTGGCCGCCGCCCGCGCTTGATCCTTAACGTAGCCAGTCAGTACCGAAAGAAGATGACGCACATGAGCGACGCCGTCGCACCCCTGAAGGCCCTTTCCGACGAGGGCGTTTCCCTCTGGCTGGACGATCTGTCCCGCAGGCGCGTGGAGTCCGGCGACCTCGCCGGGCTCGTCCGCGACCGCCACGTCGTGGGCGTCACCACGAACCCCTCGATCTTCCAGGCCGCCATCGGCTCCGGCGAGGGCTATGAGGACCAGCTCGCCGACCTGGCCGTCCGCGGGGTCACCGTCGACGAGGCCGTCCGCATGATGACCACCACCGACGTCCGCGCCGCCGCCGACGTCCTGCGCCCGGTCTTCGACGCCACCGAGGGCCAGGACGGCCGGGTGTCCATCGAGGTCGACCCGCGCCTCGCGCACCACACGGCCGCGACCGTCGCCGAGGCCAAGCAGTTGCACTGGCTCGTCGACCGCCCGAACGTCATGATCAAGATTCCGGCGACCGAGGCGGGCCTCCCGGCGATCACCGAGGTCACCGGCCTCGGCATCAGCGTCAACGTCACGCTGATCTTCTCCCTTGAGCGCTACCGCGCCGTCATGGACGCCTACCTCTTGGGGCTCGAACTCGCCCGCGAGCGCGGTCTCGACCTCTCCGCCATCCACTCGGTGGCCTCCTTCTTCGTCTCGCGCGTGGACTCCGAGATCGACAAGCGCCTCGACCGCGTCGGCACGGACGAGGCGAAGGCGCTGAAGGGCAGGGCGGCGCTCGCCAACGCCCGGCTCGCCTACGAGGCGTACGAGGAGGTGTTCGGGTCCGCCGACAAGTCGACCCAGCCCTCGGGCCGCTGGGCCGCCCTCGCCGAGGCGCACGCCACCAAGCAGCGCCCCCTGTGGGCGTCCACCGGCGTGAAGGACCCGGCGTACAAGGACACGCTGTACGTCGACGAGCTGGTCGCCCCGGGCACGGTCAACACCATGCCGGAGGCGACGCTGACGGCCGCCGCCGACCACGGAGAGATCACCGGCGACACGGTGACCGGCGGCTATGAGCGCGCCCGGGCCGATCTGAAGGCCGTGGACGCGCTCGGCATCTCCTACGACGAGGTCGTGCGGCAGCTCGAGGACGAGGGCGTCGCCAAGTTCGAGGTGGCGTGGAACGATCTGCTCGCCGCCGTCGCGACCCGCCTGGACGGCAAGGGAGGGGACACCAAGTGAACAGCACGCCCTGGCGGAATCCGCTGCGGGACGCCCGCGACCGCCGACTGCCGCGCGTCGCGGGCCCCTCGGGCCTGGTCATCTTCGGCGTCACCGGTGACCTGTCCCGCAAGAAGCTGATGCCCGCCGTCTACGACCTCGCCAACCGGGGCCTGCTCCCGCCGGGCTTCTCGCTCCTCGGGTTCGCCCGGCGCGAGTGGGAGGACCAGGACTTCGCCCAGGTCGTCCACGACTCGGTGCGTCGGCACGCCCGCACGCCCTTCCGCGAGGAGGTCTGGCAGCAGCTCGCCGAGGGCATGCGCTTCATCCCGGGCGACTTCGACGACGACGCCGCGTTCCAGCAGCTGCGCGACGCCGTCGAGGACCTGGACGCCAAGCGCGGCACCAGCGGCAACTACGCCTTCTACCTCTCCGTACCGCCGAAGTTCTTCCCGAAGGTCGTCCAGCAGCTCAAGCGGCACGGCCTCGCCGACGCCCCCGAGGGCTCCTGGCGCCGCGCCGTCATCGAGAAGCCCTTCGGCCACGACATCGCCTCGGCCCGCGAGCTGAACGCGATCGTCCACGACGTCTTCTCACCCGACCAGGTCTTCCGCATCGACCACTACCTCGGCAAGGAGACCGTCCAGAACATCCTCGCGCTGCGCTTCGCCAACCAGATGTACGAACCGATCTGGAACCGGAGTTACGTCGACCACGTGCAGATCACCATGGCCGAGGACATCGGCATCGGCGGCCGCGCGGGCTACTACGATGGCATCGGCGCCGCCCGTGACGTCATCCAGAACCACCTGCTCCAGCTGATGGCCCTCACCGCCATGGAGGAGCCCGCCTCCTTCGACGCCGCGTCGCTCGTGACCGAGAAGCTCAAGGTCCTCAAGTCCGTGCGGATCCCGGACGACCTGGACCGGCACACCGTGCGCGCCCAGTACGCCGCGGGCTGGCAGGGCGGCGAGCAGGTCAGCGGCTACCTCCAGGAAGACGGCATCGACCCCGAGTCGAAGACCGACACCTACGCCGCGATCAAACTGGAGGTCGACAACCGCCGCTGGGCGGGCGTCCCCTTCTACCTGCGCACCGGCAAGCGCCTTGGCCGCCGCGTCACCGAGATCGCCGTCGTCTTCCAGCGCGCCCCGCACTCCCCGTTTGACCACACGGCGACCGAGGAACTCGGCCAGAACGCGATCGTGATCCGCGTCCAGCCCGATGAGGGCATGACCGTGCGCTTCGGATCGAAGGTCCCGGGTACGTCCATGGAGATCCGCGACGTGTCGATGGACTTCGCGTACGGCGAGTCGTTCACGGAGTCCAGCCCGGAGGCGTACGAGCGGCTGATCCTTGACGTACTCCTCGGCGACGCCAACCTCTTCCCGCGCACGGAGGAGGTGGAGGAGTCCTGGCGCATCCTCGACCCGATCGAGGAGCACTGGGACACCCACGGCGGGCCAGCCCGGTACGCCTCGGGCAGCTGGGGCCCCAGGGAAGCGGACGACATGCTCGCACAAGACGGACGGAGCTGGCGCAGGCCATGAAGATCGACCTCACCGACACCACGGCAAGCAAGATCAACAAAGCGCTCGTCGAAGGGCGCCGCGCCATCGGGACCCCCGCCGTGGGCATGGTCCTCACGATGGTCGTCGTCACCGACGAGGAGAACGCCTACGACGCCACCAGGGCCGCCCAGGACGCGTCCCGCGAGCACCCCTCGCGCACGCTGGTCGTCATCAAGCGCACCGCCCGCTCCCCGCGCGACCGACAGGGCACCCGCCTCGACGCGGAGGTGCGGGTCGGTGCGGACGCGGGCACCGGCGAGACCGTGGTCCTGCGCCTGTACGGGGAGGTGAGCAGGCACGCCGACTCCGTCGTCCTGCCGCTGCTCCTGCCCGACGCGCCGGTCGTCGTGTGGTGGCCCGTGGACGCCCCGGACGTGCCCGCCAAGGACCCGCTCGGCGCGCTCGCCGCCCGCCGCATCACGGACGCGTACGCCGTCGAGGAGCCGCTCACGGCGCTCACCGCCCGCGCCGCGTCCTACGCCCCCGGCGACACCGACCTGGCCTGGACCCGGCTCACGCCGTGGCGCTCCATGCTGGCCGCTGCCCTCGATCAGGCCCGCGTCGACGTCGTCTCCGCGGCCGTCGAGTCCGAGGCGGAGAACCCGAGCGCCGAACTCCTTGCCCGCTGGCTCGGCACCCGCCTCGGCGTGCCCGTCGAGCGCGTCACCACCGCCGGGCCCGTGGTCACCGCGGTGCGCCTCGGCACGGCGAACGGGGAGATCCGCATCGACCGCCCCGAGGGCCCCCTGGCCACCCTGTCCCTGCCCGGCCAGCCTGAGCGCACCCTCGCCCTGAAGGTCCGCTCGACCGCCGAGCTCATCGCCGAGGAGCTCCGCCGCCTCGACGCCGACGAGATGTACGCCGTCGCCCTGCACGGCGACGCCTCCGGTTCCAAGGAGTCCGTTCACCATGCCTGACCACACCCCCTCCCTGACCCGGCGCCCGGAGTGGACCGCCCTGGCGGACCACCGCGCCAAGACCGAAGGCATCCACCTGCGCGACCTGTTCGCGACCGACCCGGGCCGCGCGGAGCGTTACACCCTCCAGGTGGGTGATCTGTACCTCGACTATTCCAAGCATCTGGTGACGGATGAGACGCTCACGTTGCTGCGTGATCTCGCTGTGGCGACTGATGTGTTCGGGTTGCGGGATGCGATGTTCCGTGGTGAGCGGATCAACAGCACGGAGGACCGGGCCGTGCTGCACACGGCGTTGCGGGCGCCCGCTGGTGCGGTGGTCGAGGTGGATGGCGAGGACGTGGTGCCGGGTGTGCACGCGGTGCTCGACAGGATGGCTGTGTTCGCGGAGCAGGTCCGCTCTGGGGCGTGGACGGGTCACACGGGTAAGCGGATCAGGAACGTCGTGAATGTCGGTATCGGTGGTTCGGATCTCGGTCCGGCGATGGCGTATGAGGCGTTGCGGGCGTTTACCGATCGTGATCTGACGGTGCGTTTCGTGTCGAATGTGGATGGTGCTGATCTGCATGAGGCGGTGCGGGATCTGGATGCGGCGGAGACGCTGTTCGTGATCGCGTCGAAGACGTTCACGACGATTGAGACGATCACGAATGCCACGTCTGCGCGGGAGTGGCTGCTGACGGAGTTGCGGGCTGATCAGAGTGCGGTGGCCAGGCACTTCGTGGCGTTGTCGACGAATGCCGGGAAGGTCGCGGACTTCGGGATCGACACGGCGAACATGTTCGAGTTCTGGGACTGGGTGGGGGGCCGGTATTCGTTTGACTCCGCGATCGGTCTGTCGTTGATGATCGCGATCGGTGCGGACCGGTTCCGGGAGATGCTGGAGGGCTTCCGTCTGGTTGACGAGCACTTCCGGACGGCTCCGGCTGAGGCGAATGCGCCGTTGCTGTTGGGGTTGTTGGGGGTGTGGTACGGCAATTTCCATGATGCGCAGTCGCATGCGGTGCTTCCGTATTCGCACTACTTGTCGAAGTTCACGGCGTACTTGCAGCAGCTGGACATGGAGTCCAACGGCAAGTCCGTGGACCGGGACGGCGAGCCGGTGGCGTGGCAGACCGGTCCGGTGGTGTGGGGGACGCCGGGGACG
Source organism: Streptomyces sp. NPDC043996 (assembly GCF_056435225.1). Lineage (NCBI taxonomy): Bacteria > Bacillati > Actinomycetota > Actinomycetes > Kitasatosporales > Streptomycetaceae > Streptomyces > Streptomyces sp. NPDC043996. The sequence continues at coordinate 267,046 of NZ_JBWKEY010000015.1, forward strand.
AACGGGCAGCATGCGTACTACCAGTTGATCCATCAGGGCACGAAGGTGATTCCGGCGGACTTCATCGGCTTCGTGAAGCCGGTGGCCGATCTGCGGCCGGGTCTGGTGGCCCAGCATGATCTGCTGATGGCGAACTTCTTCGCGCAGACGCAGGCGCTGGCGTTCGGCAAGACGCCGGAGGAGGTGCGGGCTGAGGGTGTGCCGGAGGAGCTGGTGGCGCACAAGACGTTCCGGGGTGACCATCCGACGACGACGATCCTCGCGCGTGAGCTGTCCCCGTCGGTTCTGGGCCAGCTGATCGCGCTGTATGAGCACAAGGTGTTCGTGCAGGGCGCGATCTGGAACATCGACTCCTTCGACCAGTGGGGTGTCGAGCTGGGCAAGGTCCTCGCCAAGCGCGTCGAACCCGCCCTCACCGAAGGCGCGGACGTGCCGGGTCTGGACGCGTCGACCACGGCCCTGGTCGCCAAATACCGCGCCCTGCGCGGCCGTATGACGGAAGGCGTGTGAACTGACATGCAGCTCGGACTGATCGGTCTCGGCAAGATGGGCGGCAATATGCGGGAGCGCATTCGCCGCGCAGGCCACACCGTCATCGGATACGACCGCAACCCGGACCTCGCGGATGTCCACAGCCTCGAAGAGCTGGTGGGCCGTCT